>JAFVFY010000028.1 GCA_017475265.1 Prevotella sp.
AAGTTGGGGCTTATGCCTTACCTATAATATATTGTTATGAGAAGTAATTATGCTAAGTAATTCGAAAAATTATCAAGCAATCAGCAATTTAGCATCAGCATGGGTATGACTACTTTGCATAACGATAAACTTGTCATAAAATTGTTTATGCGTAGCTTCTCATAACGTGTTCAAGTGGATCAAGCAGCATCTCCAGGTCAAGCGATTCTGGGGCGAGTCCGAGAACGCCGTCCGCATCCAGATACATATCGCCATCATCACCTACTGCCTCATTGCCATCATCGAGCACGAACTCAAAGTTGGCAGGCCCGTGTTCGAGGTCATGCGCATCCTTGGCAAGTCGGCCCTCACCACGGACAGCATCCGCGACCTCCTCCTGCCTCTCAGGCAGCAGACTGACGAGCAGGACGACGGCCAGCTTTTCATTGATTTTAAATTCGATTAACGGCATTTAACCAAATAGTTTTGTTAACAGTAATTAAGAGTCACTAGTGGACGAATTCCTCGACGGTCTTCTTGCACAGCGCATTCTCCTCGCTCCGGTGCAGGAACCTGTTCAAATACACGGTGGCCTTCTCATAGCTCGTGTCAGAGGACAGCCCGAGAACCATGTCCGCAAGGTCGGCTTCCCAGATGCGCTCCTTCGGGCGCAGCTTGGAAAAGGCCTCGCCGTAGAGATACACGCCTATGCGGCCCGTCTCGCACTCTACCTCGCAATAGCGCTCCGTTACTCCTTCCTGCTGCTCTTTTTTTTAGAGAGTCGTTCCATGTGGCCGTTGGCAACCTCCCCAAGGAGCTTGTTGCCGGCCGCAATCGCTGGTTTCTCGTAGGCTGCAATGGTGCGCTTCACGGCGTCTATGCTGCTGAAGTCGGCATCGCTCAGGCCGGGCACACCGCCATCGACTTTCACGACATGCTCCTCAACCGAGCCGTCTTCCAGTGTAATACGGGCGATGAGCTCCATCGCGGCACCTCTCTTGATTTCCTTCTCACTACAGTTCTTTTCTTGATTCATTGTCGTATTGGGGATTTGTACGACGCAAAGTTAATCAAGATCCGACGCTTGTCAATGTCCGGTAAAGATCGTTTAACATATTGAATATCAGCAGATTCAGCCGTATAACGACAAGTGCATATAGTTGTGTACCCCCCTATGTCCCAACCTCAAACCGGAAGGCCTATGCGCATATAAAAACGAATACAACCATCTGACAATCAAATATATGAGGGATTTACAGAGTCTCCAAACACCTTTCGGGAGGGTGTCTGAGAACATGCGGATTAGCAAAGTTTAACTCTCAAAGGCGACTTTTCAACCGCACAGGTCGAAAACTTATAAGGCTCATGAGACCGAGGTCGCATGAGCCTTATTGATTATGGTCTTGTCTGGCCTTCACCCTCTATGAGCCACTTATAGGTAGTGATTTCCTCGAGGGCCATGGGGCCACGGGGGCCAAGCTTCTGGGTGCTGATGCCTATCTCGGCACCAAGACCAAACTGGGCTCCGTCGGTGAAGCTGGTGGGCGCGTTCCAATAGACACAGGCGGCATCGACATGCTGCTGGAAGAGGCGAGCGGTCTCTTCATTGGCTGTGATGATGGCCTCGCTATGTCCAGAACCGTAGCGGTCGATGTGCTCCAAGGCCTCGTCCAGGCTGCCGACGGTTTTGATGGCCATCTTGTAGTCCATGAACTCCGTGCCGAAGCTGTCGGGGGTAGCCTTTTGAAGGAGTTGAGAGTTCTTGCTGCGCAAGCGTCCTTCGGCCGAGCAGAGAGTTGAGAGTTGAGAGTTTGCTACCGCATTATAAGCCTCCTCGTCGCAGTAAAGTGTTACGGGAATCTTGTGTGTGAGCAATGGCTCTGCGATTGCGGGCAGGTCAGCAAGACGGTCGCGGTGGATGATGAGACAGTCCAACGCATTACAAACGGAGACACGGCGTGTCTTGGCGTTGGTAATAATGGCTCGACCCATATCGAGGTCGCCGTCCTTGTCGAAGTAGGTGTTCACCACGCCAGCACCGGTCTCAATGACGGGCACGCGGGCATTATCGCGAACAAAGTCTATCAGCCGCCGTCCGCCGCGAGGTATGCACAGGTCAATGTAGCCCACGGCACCGAGCATCGCTCCCGTAGCTTCGTGGGTGGCGGGGAGCAGGGTCACCACGTCGGGGTCTACTCCATGCTGTCGCAGAACCTCGTGGATAAGCTCCACGGCGGCACGGTTGCTGCTGTCAGCATCCTTGCCACCCTTCAGCACACAGGCATTACCGCTCTTGAAACAAAGGGAGAACACGTCGAAGGTGACGTTAGGCCGAGCCTCGTAAATCATGCCGATTACGCCGAAAGGCACACTCACCCGACAGAGCCGCAGTCCGTTAGCCAGCGTCTTCTGCTTCGTGACATGTCCCAGCGGCGAGGGCAGCGTGGCCACGTTACGCATGTCGGCGGCGATGGCCTCCAGTCGGGCTGGCGTGAGCTGTAGCCGGTCGTAGAGAGGATTATCCTTGTCCATACGCGAGAGGTCGTCGCCATTGGCCTCAAGAATCATTTCCTGCCTGGCCACGATGGCATCGGCAACGTCAAGCAGCACACTGTTACGTTCTTCATCGGTAAGTAGAGCCAGGCTGCGGCTGGCACGCTTTACACGTTCAAATATTTCCTTCATTTCCATAATGGCGGCAAAGTTACGAAGAAAGGACGGAACAGCCAAGTGATTATGATAGATTAACTAAACCAACTGGCGGGCTCTCTCAAGGGCAAGGTCGATATGGTTGCAGATATTCTCCTCGCCGAGGAGCTGGTTGAAGCCGTTGCGAACAAGCACGTCCTCCACCTTCTTGTTCACGCCAGAGAGGACGATGGTGATGCCCTCCTTCTGGCTCATCAAGCAGAGGTTCTCTAAGTTGTGCAAGCCCGTCGAGTCGATGAAGGGTACCTTGCGCATACGGATGATGCGCACCTTCGGACGGTTGCCGTAGCGGCCCATGAGGTCCTCGAAACGGTTACCAGCGCCGAAGAAGTAGGGGCCGTTGATCTCATAGACCTCCACGCCCTTCGGGATGGTGAGGTGCTCCAGGTTTCCTGCCTGCATGTCGGCGTCCTCGTTCAGGTCAATCTCGTCGTAGACAGCACGCACATCGGTGGTCTCGCTCATGCGGCGCATGAAGAGCAGACAGGCGCAGATGAGTCCCACCTCGATGGCCACGGTGAGGTCGAAGATAATCGTCAGGAAGAAGGTGAGGAGGAGCACGGTGATGTCGCTCTTCGGGTTGCGCATCAGGGCGCGGAACGAGCGCCAGCCGCTCATGCCGTAGCTCACGACGACGAGCACACCAGCCAGACAGGCCATGGGGATGTACTGCGCCAGAGGCATGAGGAAGAGGAAGATGAGCAGGAGCACCACGGCGTGAACGATGCCGGCGATAGGCGAGCGTCCACCATTATTAATATTGGTCATGGTGCGGGCGATGGCTCCCGTGGCGGGTATGCCTCCGAAGAGCGGTGTGACGAGGTTGGCCACGCCCTGGCCTATCAATTCGGTGTTGGAATTGTGGTGATCGCCGATGACACCATCGGCAACGGTTGCCGACAGCAGGCTCTCAATAGCTCCTAGCACGGCGATGGTCAAGGCTGGGGCAACAAGACCCTTGATGGTCTCCCACGTCAATTCAGGCACCACGGCTCCAGGCAGCTGCGAAGAAATGCTGAAGCGGTCGCCGATGGTCTCAATGCTGGTCACGCCGGCATACTGCTTCAAAAGCAGGGCGGCGACGGTCATCACGATGATGGCTATCAAAGAGCCGGGCACGCGTTTGCTCAACTTCGGAGCTATGGCAATGATGGCGACGCTGAGCAAACCGACGGCGGCACTCCACGGGTCGATGGTGCCCAGGTTCTGGAAGTAGGCTATCCACCGCTCGATGAAGTCGCTTGGTGCAGAGTCCATTTGCATACCAAGCAGGTCTTTCACCTGAGTAGTGAAGATGGTGACGGCGATGCCACTAGTAAAGCCCACGATGATGGGATAGGGAATGTACTTGATAATGGTTCCAAGGTGGAGCAGTCCGAAGAGGATAAGAAACACGCCAGCCATGAGCGTGGCGATGGTCAGGCCAGTCATGCCGTACTGGCCGATGATGCCGGCCACAATAACGATAAAGGCTCCGGTTGGGCCGCCTATCTGCACTTTGCTGCCACCGAGGGCAGAGATGATAAAACCAGCCACGATGGCCGTGATGATGCCTTTTTCGGGCGAAACGCCACTGGCAATACCGAAGGCGATGGCCAGCGGAAGGGCTACGATGCCCACGATGACACCGGCCATGAGGTCGGCCATGAACGTCTGTTTGTTGTAGTTGCGGAGGGCCGAGAACATCTTCGGCCGGAAGTCTAATTTCTTTTCCATATTGTTGTTACCCTATTGAAAACGAGTGCAAAAGTACGACTTCTACATCATCCTGCCAAAGAAATGCATCAATAGTGCAACTTTATGCCATTTTATTTGATGTATTTCTATTTTACTGTTCCGCAGGGTATAGGAATTGTGTCCTCTATTCCATCGCGCCGCTGAAGCTGATAGGGTCGCGGTTCTGCGACCTCACGTTGATGAACGCCTCGCCCGTGTCAAACAGCTCTACCATATAATAATAAGTGTCCTCCTCGGTTTTCACGTTCATCTCCAACCGATAGAGGTTCGACTTTGGCTGGCTTTCTATGTAGTGCAGGATGGGAGCCTCGAAGTTCAGTCCTATCGAGGGCGAGGTGAATGGTGCCTGGTGAGCCTGTCCCAGATAGGGAAGATAACTGCGCAGCGTGTCGCCCCGCAGCTCCAGGAAGAAATCGGATGTCACCGTCCGTGCCCCATAGCGAAGTGTATTCATCGAGATAATGCCGATATGCAATTGCCTCTTTGCGACAGCCTCTTCAACAGTCTGCCGCATCTTCATACGCCGTTCAGCCTTCTCCTGCTGGGAGGCACAGTTAGCCAAAGCCAATGCCATGGATACCGTCAGCACCACCCCGCCTATCATCTTGACATATTGTTTCATGCGGGCAAAGTTAAGCATTTTATTTTGATTCACAAAGAAAACTACTGAGAATATCTGTGAAATGCCTTTAATTCCATCAACCCACATAGTTTTTGTATGGATATATGCTTGAGTTTCATTTTTTCTTCGTACCTTTGTACCCGTAATTGCGACAATAGACAAAAAAGCATGAAGACAATTGGCATTATCAGCGATACGCACAGCTACTGGGACGAAAAGTACCTGCACTACTTTGAGCCGTGTGATGAGATATGGCACGCGGGCGATATCGGGAGCGTGGAGGTGGCAGAACGATTGGCGGCGTTCCGTCCGCTGAGGGCTGTCTGCGGCAACTGCGACGGCGGCGACCTGAGACTGATGTACCGCGAGCTGAACCGCTTCAAGTGCGAGGATGTCGATGTGCTCATCAAACACATCGGCGGCTATCCCGGAAACTACGACCCCAGCGTGCGCAATCTGCTCTTCACCAAGCCGCCAAAGCTCTTCATCGCCGGACACTCGCATATCCTCAAGGTGAAGTACGACAAGACGCTCGACTTGCTACACCTCAACCCCGGAGCAGCCAGCATGCAGGGCTGGCACAAGGAGCGCACACTGATGCGACTGGTCATCGACGGCGCGACGTTTAAAGACTTGGAGGTCATCACGCTTGCAGACTAAAGACACAGACCACAGACTTTGGACTATAGACTTCAGACTACAGACTTTAGACTATAGACTTCAGACTACAGACTTTAGACTTTAGACTTTAGACAATGAAACAGTATCTCGTAGAAATCGCCATTTGTACAATAGTTGCGGCAGTCGCAACGTTATTATTTTATATCATCGGACTGGACAAGACAGCACAGGAGGCCGCCACCACCTTCGGCACCTGCTTCCTCGTGATGTTCGTCCTCGGAATGTGGAACCGCCTGAAGAGGAAATAGCAAAACTAACAAATCGTAAATAGAAAATTAGTAAATCGTAAATAATATGAAGACCATCGTTATCACCGGCGGAGCCGGATTCATTGGCAGCCATGTGGTTCGCCTTTTCGTGAACAAGTACCCTGAGTATCACATCATCAACCTCGACAAGCTGACGTATGCCGGTAACCTGGCCAATCTGAAGGACATCGAGGACCGTCCGAACTACGAGTTCGTGAAGATGGACATCTGCGACTTCGACGCCTTCTACCAGCTGATGCAGGACAAGAAGGTAGACGGCATCATCCACCTCGCCGCCGAGAGCCACGTGGACCGCTCTATCAAGGACCCGTTCACCTTTGCCAAGACTAACGTCATGGGAACGCTCTCGCTGCTCCAGGCCGCAAAGCTCTACTGGGAGAGCCTGCCGGAGAAGTACGAAGGCAAGCGCTTCTACCACATTAGTACCGATGAGGTCTATGGCACCCTGGAGCTGACACACCCCGAAGGCATCGAGCCGCCGTTCACCACCACCGCCTCCTCGGCAGAGCATCACTTAGCCTACGGCGACAAGTTCTTCCTCGAGACCACTAAGTACAATCCCCACTCGCCGTACAGCGCTGCAAAGGCTTCTTCAGACCACTTCGTCCGTGCCTACCACGACACCTACGGCATGCCCGTCGTCGTGACCAACTGCTCGAACAACTACGGCCCGTTCCAGTTCCCAGAGAAACTCATCCCCCTGTTCATTAATAATATAAGGCACCGCAAACCACTGCCTGTCTATGGAAAGGGCGAGAACGTGCGCGACTGGCTCTACGTCGAGGATCATGCCCGTGCCATCGACCTCATCTTCCACAAGGGCAAGATTGCCGACACATACAACATCGGCGGCTTCAACGAGTGGAAGAACATCGACATCATCCGCGTGCTCATCAACACCGTGGACCGTCTCCTGGGTCGTAAGGAGGGCGAGGACATGGACCTCATCACCTACGTCACCGACCGTGCCGGCCACGACCTGCGCTACGCCATCGACAGCACGAAGCTGCAGCGCGAGCTCGGCTGGGAGCCCAGCCTGCAGTTCGAGGAGGGCATCGAAAAGACCGTCCGCTGGTATCTCGACAACCAAGAGTGGCTCGACAACGTCACGAGCGGCGACTACCAGAAGTACTACGACAACATGTACAAGAACAGGTAAAAGCCCATCTAAGCCCTTCAGTAGCAAACCCTCCGCAGCCTCTTCTGTAGCAAACCCTCCGCAGCCTCTTCTGTAGCAAAAGCCCCGAAGGGGCGACAAGACTAGAGACGGGGGTGACAACCCCCGGAACAGTGACATCGACCAGGACAAAAGCCCCGAAGGGGCGACAGATTACAGACGGGGGTGCAAGCCCCCGGCGAAGGGACAACAAAACAATCCAATGGCCAGTTCATTAGTAAAAATAGATATTCATCTCATTTTCCACGTCAAAAGCACGGGCGTTACCATGCGTGAGAACGATTTGCCGCGAATATTCCAATATATCGGTGGCATCATCCGTGAAATGAACGCAATACCCATGGAAATTGGCGGAATGAAAGACCATGTGCATATTTTTACGTCGCTCCCAAAAACTGTAGCATTGACCGATTTCGTCAGGGACATCAAGGCCAACAGCAGCAGATGGATAAAGCAAATAGACCATTATTATGCACCATTTGCCTGGCAAGATGGTTATGGGGCGTTTTCGGTCAGCCCTTCGTTGTCGGAAAAGACAGTCAATTACATAAGGAATCAAAAGGAACACCATCGCAAGAGATCGTTTAGGGAAGAATACAAACTTTTCCTGGATGCCTACGGTATAGATTATGACGAGAAATATGCGTTTAGTGATTAATATCTGCCGCCCCTTCGGCCGGGGGCTTACACCCCCGTCTGTAATCTGTCGCCCTTTCAGGGCTTTTGTCTTGGTCGGTGTCACTGCTCCGGGGGTTATCACCCCCGTCTGTAATCTTACCGCCCCTTTGGGACTTTCTGCGACTTCGGGACTTTATGCAACAACTGTGTGAAACTAATACAAAAATGGTATCCTCCAAATTCAATACAAGGAATGTCTTCACGACCCTCTGCCTGATTGCACTGGGAGTTCTTGCTTTGTGCGGGGCTTCCATATTCAAGAGGGGGGCACTCGTTCCTGTTTTGATTACCTGGGGAGCGTTTTCGTTGGTGTTTTACATCGGCTATCTGGCCTCCTTGAAGCGTATTACAGTATTGCCAGACGGGCTTGAGACCCAGAACTTATTGCTGCCATTCTGGAAACGGTACTACCGTTTCGCGGAGTTCGACTATGTCTTGACCGACTATAGTAGAACAGGGGAAGTGCTCCGGTTGATAAAGGACGGAAAACGGATAGTGAGCATTGCTTCTTACTTATATTCCAATTATGACGAAATAAAAGAGGCTGTTGCAGTGAAGGACAAGAGCAGTTTCGCTGCAAGAGACAATGCAGAAGTGGTCTCTGAATACGCAAAGTTGCGCTTGTATGGAATTGCAGCAGGCTTTTTATTTCTAATGTTAACTGGGGTAGGAATGTGTTTCGCCGACGTGATGGATGGCACGCCAGTGCAACTGGGTGTAGTCCTTTTCGGGGCAATGGAGACATTGTTTTTTGGCGCTTGCTTGTTTCTCCATCTTTTCCCGTACAAAAAGGTGTCCCTATGGCGTGGACAGGTAGAGGTGAGACGCCTGTTATGGCCGTTCAAACCCTGGTACTATGACCTAGCAGATTTCGACGGTTTCTATCACGTGATGCAGAAATCCAATGGCCAGTTAGGGTCAAGAGACGAATATGGCCTCTGGCTTGTGAAAGACGGCCGACTGGCATTAGGAATCGAAGAACCAATGTACAAGAATTATGAGGAGCTGAAAAACGCTTTCCAGTCTGGCCGTTGTCTGGGACATTTGCAGTTCATAGGCTTCCAGTCGTTAAAATACTACTTTGGTAAAAGAATATAATTGAAGATGAAACCAGAAAAAGCCCGTATCATCGACCTTCCGAAGATTGTTGACCCGCGCGGCAACCTCACCGTGGCGGAGCAGCTGAAGAACATCCCATTCGGCATCGCTCGTGTCTACTGGACCTACGACGTGCCGGGCGGTGAGCGGCGTGGCGGCCATGCCCACCGCACCTGCGAAGAGATCATCATCGCCGTCAGCGGCTCCTTCGATGTGGAGGTCTTCGACGGAAAGGAACGGCAAACCTTCCACCTCAACCACCCTTACCAGGGCCTCTACGTGGGCACCAATGTCTGGCGCACGCTGGAGGACTTCTCCTCCGGTGCCGTCTGTCTCGTCCTCGCCTCGGAGCTGTTCGACGAGGACGAGTACATCTACGATTACGACGAGTTCCTCGAAATCGCCAAGAAGTAAAAATGTTCACCATCCGCCGATACACCCCCGCCGACAAGAGCATCTGGGACCTTTACGTCGCCAAGTCGAAGAACGCCACGTTCCTCTTCCGCCGCGACTACATGGACTACCACAGCGACCGCTTCCGCGACCACTCACTGCTCTTTTTCAAGGGCAGCAGGCTCTATGCCCTCCTGCCCGCAAACATTGAGGGCGACACCCTCTTCTCTCACCATGGACTGACCTACGGCGGCCTGCTCATGGACAAGGAGGTCTGCACGGCCGACGTGCTAACGCTCTTTGAGGAGCTGAACGACTACCTCCGACAGCAGGGCATCCGCAAGGTGCTCTACCGCGCTATCCCTTGGGTCTACCACCGTCTGCCCGCCGAGGAGGACCTCTATGCCATGTTCTGGAAGTGCGGCGCACGGCTGCAGCAGCGTATGTCGGGAACGGTCATCTTCATGGACGCCGGCCTGCGCTGGCGCAAGGACCACCGCCGCCGACTGCGCCAGGCGCAGGAGTCCTGTTTGCGCGTGGAGCGTGACGGCAGCTTAGAGGCGTTCTGGCCACTGATGAACGACAACCTGCAGCAGAAGTTCGGAGCCAGCTCCGTGCACACCCTCGACGAGATCCTGCTGCTGAAGAGCCGATTCCCCAACGAGATCATCCAGTACAACGCCTACCTCGGCGACGAGATCGTGGGCGGCATCACCTTCTACGTCATGGGCCACGTGCTCCACGGCCAGTACAGCGGTACCAACGACGCCGGCAAACAGCTTGGTGCCATGGAAGCCATCTACGACCAGGTGATGTACCGCGACTTCCCGCACATCCGCTACCTGGACTTCGGCACCAGCAATGAGGAAGGCGGCCTCATCCTCAACGAGGGCCTCATCGCCCACAAGGAGGGCTACGGCGGTCGCACCGTGATGTACGACACCTACGAATGGAAGATTGAGCCATGAAGTACCTGGACCTGAAAGCCATCAATGAACCATACGAGCACGCTGCCGACGAGGTGTTGCGCAGCGGCTGGTATCTGCGGGGGGAGGCCACACGCCGATTTGAGCAGCACTATGCCGAGTATATCGGGACGAAGCACTGCGTGGGCTGTGCCAACGGCCTCGACGCGCTGACGCTCATCCTCCGTGCCTACAAGGAACTGGGGCGGTTGAAGGACGGCGACGAGGTCATCGTACCGGCAAACACCTACATCGCCACCATCCTCTCCATCACCGAGAACCGTCTCGTGCCCGTGCTTGTGGAGCCCCGCATCGATACGCTCCAGATAGACGACAGCCTGATAGAGCAGGCCATCACGGAAAAGACCCGTGCCGTCATGATTGTCCACCTCTATGGCCGCTGCGCCTACACCGCCCGCATCGGTGACCTCTGCCAGCAGCACGGCCTCTTGCTCCTTGAGGACAACGCCCAGGCACATGGCTGCGCATTTAGAAATACGCTGCTATGCAAAAAAACCGGCAGCTTCGGCCATGCCGCCGGCCACAGCTTCTACCCCACGAAGAACCTCGGGGCCTTTGGCGATGCCGGCGCCGTGACCACCGACGACGACGAACTGGCCGACATGGTGCGCGCCCTGGGCAACTACGGCTCGTCTCGCCACTACGTCTTCGACCATGTGGGCCGCAACAGCCGCCTCGACGAAATCCAAGCCGCCATCCTCGACGCAAAGCTGCCTCACCTCGACGAGGCCAACCGTCGACGAAGGGAAATCGCCGATATATATATAAATAATGTGGAGCACCCCGACATCATCATCCCCAACAGCCACAAAGGTAATGTCCTTTTCACTCCCCCTTCACTCCCCTTTCACTCCCCCTTCACTCCCGACAACGTCTACCACATCTTCCCCATCCTCTCCTCCCGCCGCGACGAACTGAAGCAATATCTTGCCGACAACGGCGTGCAGACGGAGGTGCACTACCCCATCCCGCCCCACCGCCAACGCTGTTACCCCGGATTTTCCGGGCTGTCCCTGCCCATCACCGAACGTATACACCGCGAAGAGCTGTCGCTACCCTGCAACCCCGCCATGACCGACGAGGAAGCCCGCCACGTGGCAGCGTTGCTCAATGCCTTCCCCCAATAGCCCATGGACTACCTCCACAAAGAGCATATCGCACGCAGCACCAACGAGGTGGAGTGGCATCCGCTGCGTCCATTCCTACCCGAGAACGCTCGTGTCCTCTTTCTGGGCAGCTTCCCGCCGCAGCGCAAACGCTGGTGCATAGATTTCTACTACCCCAACTTCACCAACGACCACTGGCGCATCGAAGGTCTGGTATTCTTCGGCGACCCCATGTACTTTGTAGACCAAGCAGCCCGCCGCTTCAAAAAGGACGACATCGAAGCCTTCTGCCGGGAGAAGGGCATCGCCTTCTACGACACCGCCACAGCCATACGCCGCCTGAAAGACAACGCCTCCGACAAGTTCCTCGAGGTGGTCGAGCCCACCGACATCGCCGCCCTGCTGCGCCAGCTGCCCCATCTGCGGGCCATCGCCACTACGGGCGAGAAAGCCACCGCCACCATCTGCGCCACGCTCGCCATCGCCGAAACACCAAAGACGGGCACTTCGACACCCATCCCTGGCATCTGCAACAAAGACGGCGAGCAGATTACCCTCCACCGTCTGCCCTCCTCCTCGCGCGCCTATCCGATGTCGCTGGAGAAAAAGGCCGAGGCCTACCGCCACATGTTCAACGCAGTTTTTCCTGAATGACGGCCCACTCAAAACAAGAAAATTACTGAAATAGTTGTCGGTTAGCGCAAAAAGACGTATCTTTGCCACAAAATTGCGAAAATGAACAATACGACCTCCCATCTTATCATCAATATAGGCCGTCAGCTGGGTTCCGGCGGCCACGACATAGGCCATCTGCTGGCCGAGCGTTTCTCCGCCCGTTACTTCGACCGCGAGATACTCAACCTGGCGGCACGCGAGAGCGGACTCTCCGAGCGATTCCTGGAGCAGAACGACGAGAGCAAGAGCTTCTTCCGCACGTTTATGCATATCCCTGGCGGACTGGCCTCGACCATGAGCGTAACCTCGCGCCAAGGTTTTTCGCAAGACAGCTTCTTCCAGCTGCAGAGCGACGCCATACGCCATGCCGCCGAGGAAGGTCCCTGCGTATTCGTGGGCCGCTGCGCCGACTACGTGCTGCGCGACATCCCCACGTGTGTCAACATCTTTGTCACCGCCCCGCTGTCTTTCCGTATCGACCGCGTGGCCCATCAGCACGGGTGCACGCCCGACGAGGCACGCCGCATCATAGAGAAAGGCGAGAGCCGGCGCGCCGCGTACTATAACTACTACACCGGCAAGCACTGGGGAGACGCCAGTGGATACCACCTCTGCCTGGACTCCTCCGTATTGGGCATCGAAGGCTCCGCTCAGTTCATCGCACAGTTCATAGAGCAAAAACTTTAAGCCGTTCTTTCTGTGACGGAGCGTGTTGAAAATTCCCACGGTGGGAACGAAACATTCCCGCCGTGGGAACGAATTATTCCCACGGTGGGAACAGAATATTCCCACGGTGGGAATTTTCCGTGCTTTCAACCGCACAGTACGGGAAAAGCCGTCCAAACTCTGAGGACTATTCTGAGAAAAAGTAGACAAATAATGAGCAAAACAGCCATAAAATAGTGAAAATTAATAAATTATTCGCCGTTTTCTTGCGTAATTGAAAAGAAAAGCGTACCTTTGCAGCCCGAAATAAAATAACCCAAAAGAATACAGCAATGAAAAGAACATTTCAGCCCCACAATCGCCGCCGCGTGAACAAGCATGGTTTCCGCGAGCGCATGGCCACAAAGAACGGCCGCCGCGTGCTGGCTTCACGCCGTGCCAAGGGCCGTAAGAAGCTCACCGTCTCTGACGAGCACCACGGAAAGTAATCGCTCACAGCGCAAGAAGAAAATCGGGATGGAGAACCACAATGAGGTGCTTCTATCCCGCTTTTTGTTAATGACAGAAAAACTTTTCTGACAAAAGGACAAAGTTTTTTTGACAGAAGAACAAAGTTTTTTTGACAGAAGAACAAAAGAACAAAAGAACAAGATAATGATTGACACATTATTATATATTATATGGAACCCCGACCTCACGGCGTTCCAACTCGGTTCGTTCAGCATCCGCTGGTACTCCCTGTGCTGGCTCGTCGGCCTTCTCGTGGCCTACCTCGTGGTGCGCTGGCTGTATAAAGACCAGAAGATACCGCAAGAGAAGTTCGAGCCGCTGTTCATCTACTGCTTCTTGGGCATCCTCATCGGTGCCCGACTGGGCCACTGCATCTTTTACCAGCCCGACTATTTCCTCACCTCCGGTCGCGGCTTCATCGAGATGCTCCTGCCCATCCACTTCGACCACGACGGCTCGTGGCACATCGTGGGCTATCAGGGACTGGCG
Organism: Prevotella sp.; assembly: GCA_017475265.1. Lineage (GTDB taxonomy): Bacteria > Bacteroidota > Bacteroidia > Bacteroidales > Bacteroidaceae > Prevotella. The sequence goes on from JAFVFY010000028.1 coordinate 13,776, forward strand.
TCGCACGGCGGCACGCTGGGCCTCATCCTTGCCCTGCTGCTCTACTGCCGACGGCTGAAGATGCCGATGTGGCAAGTGCTCGACAACATCGCCATCGCCACCGGCACCACCGCCTGCTTCATCCGACTGGGAAACCTCATGAACTCGGAAATCATCGGCCGTGCCACCGACGTGCCCTGGGCTTTCGTCTTTGAGCGCGTCGACCAGATGCCGCGCCACCCGGGACAGCTTTACGAGGCCATCGCCTACGCCGTCTACTTCCTGCTCTGCATCGTGCTCTACAAGAAGTATCCAAAGCGTGTCGGCACGGGCTTCTACTTCGGTTTCTGTCTCTTCTTCATTTTCACCTTCCGCTTCTTCATCGAGTATACCAAGGAGGTGCAGGAAGCTTTCGAGCAGTCGCTGCCGCTCGACATGGGCCAACTGCTCTCACTGCCGTTCATAGCCGTGGGACTGTGGTTCATGGTGAAAGGATGGAAGAAGGCTGTGTAGGTCGTTTCTACTTCCCTGCCACGATTTTCTTAATATCGTTCAGTTTGTTCAGGGCTTCGACGGGCGTAAGATTGTTCACGTCGAGGCCCAGGATTTCGTCGCGTATCTGACAGAGCACGGGGTCATCGAGCTGGAAGAAGCTCAGCTGCAAGCCCTCGCGGCTATCGGCAATCTCGGCCAGCGGCTTACCGGCCTTGCCCACCTGGGCGTTCTCGCTCTCAAGCTGTTTTAAAATGACGTTGGCACGTTTCACAATGCTGCGGGGCATACCCGAAATCTCAGCCACGTGGATACCGAAGGAGTGTTCCGAGCCTCCGCGCTCCAACTTGCGCAGGAAGATGACCTTGCCGTCGACCTCCTTCACGCTGACGTTGTAGTTCTTGATACGCGAGAAGTTCTTCTCCATCTCGTTCAGCTCGTGGTAGTGGGTGGCAAAGAGGGTGCGCGCCCTGGCCTTTTGCTGCTCATGCAGATACTCCACAATAGCCCACGCGATGCTGATGCCGTCGTAGGTCGACGTGCCACGGCCCAGCTCGTCGAAGAGCACGAGCGAGCGCGGCGTCACATTATTTAATATATTGGAGGCCTCGGTCATCTCGACCATGAAGGTCGACTCGCCCAGCGAGATATTGTCCGACGCGCCCACGCGGGTGAAAATCTTGTCCACCATGCCGATGCGGGCGCTCTCGGCGGGCACGAAGCAGCCTATCTGAGCTAGCAGCACGATGAGGGCCGTCTGTCTTAACAGGGCCGACTTACCCGCCATGTTCGGGCCGGTGATGATGACGATTTGCTGCCGCTCCTGGTCGAGCTGTATGTCGTTGGGCACGTAACGTTCGTCGATGGGCAGCTCGGTCTCGATGACAGGATGGCGGCCCTGGCGGATGTCAATGACGTCGCTGTCGTCGATGACGGGGCGCACATAGCGGTGCTCCTCGGCCGTCTTGGCGAAGCCCAGGAGACAGTCGAGCTGTGCCAGCAGCGTGGCGTTGATCTGTATCTGTGGGATGAACTCCTGGATGGCCTCCACCAGTTCAGCAAAGAGACGCGCCTCCAAAGAGAGAATCTTGTCCTCAGCCCCGAGAATCTTCTCCTCGTATTCCTTCAGCTCTTGGGTGATGTATCGCTCTGCCTGCGCCAGCGTCTGCTTGCGCACCCACTCGGGCGGCACCTTGTCCTTGTAGGTATTCCTTACCTCCAGGTAATAGCCAAAGACGTTGTTGTAGCCAATCTTCAACGACTGTATGCCCGTCTGCTGGGCCTCGCGCTCCTGAATCTGCAGCAGATAGTCCTTGCCGCTGTAGGCGATGCGACGCAGCTCGTCAAGCTCAGCGTTCACGCCGTCGGCGATGACACCGCCCTTCTGCACCTGCTGCGGCGGGTCGTTGACAATCTCGCGGGCGATGCGGTCGCGGATGCTCTCGCAGAGGGAGAGTCGCTCGCCGATGGAGTGGATGACAGAAGGAGTGAGAGGGGAGTGAAGGGGGAGTGAAGGGGGAGTGAAAGGGATGTTACTTTCGTGGGCATCATCGGAATCCTGGGGGACGCGGGTGGTGGAACAAGCTCCTTTCACCACAGCCACGGCCAGCAGGGCGTTCTTCAGCTGGTTCACTTCGCGCGGCGACACTCGGCCCACAGCAACACGGGAAATGATGCGCTCCAGATCACCTACGCGGTGCAGTTGTTCGTCGACCACTTGGCGGAAGTCGGGCTCGCGGTAGAAATATTCCACCACGTCGAGGCGCTCTTCGATGGGTTTCTTGTCCTTCAGCGGGAACACCAGCCAGCGGCGCAGCATACGGCTGCCCATGGGCGTGATGGTCCCGTCGATGACATCGAGCAGGCTTCGCCCGTCGTCCTGCATGGGCTGAATCAGCTCCAAGGAGCGGATGGTGAACTTGTCAAGGCGCACGTATTTCTCCTCCTCGATGCGTGAGAGATGGGTGATGTGGCCGATGTGGGTGTGCTGCGTCTGCTCCAGATAGTAGAGGATGGCGCCGGCAGCGATGACTCCGCTGCGCAGGTGTTCCACACCGAAGCCCTTGAGGCTCTTCACATTGAAGTGCTTCAGCAGCTTCTGCATCGCGCTCTGCTCGGTAAACACCCAGTCGTCCATCTGGAAGGTGACGTTGCGCGTGCCGAAATAGCGTTCAAAGTCCTGGCGGCGGTCGCGCTCGTAGAGCACCTCCTTCGGCTGGAAATTGCCCAGCAACTTCTCCACGTAGTCGTAGGTTCCCTCGCCCACGAGGTATTCGCCCGTCGAGATGTCGAGGAAGGCAACGCCACAGGCAGCCTTGCCGAAGTTCACGGCACAGAGGAAGTTGTTCTCCTTGTAGTTCAGCACGTTGTCCGAGAGGGCCACGCCGGGGGTCACCAGCTCGGTGATGCCGCGCTTCACAAGCTTCTTCGTCAGTTTCGGGTCCTCCAACTGGTCGCAGATGGCCACGCGCTTGCCGGCGCGGATGAGTTTCGGCAAGTATGTATCGAGAGCATGGTGGGGGAATCCCGCCATCTCGTCGCCCTTGTTATAGCCGTTGTTGCGCTTGGTGAGGGTTATGCCCAGTATGCGCGAGGCCGTGACGGCATCGTCACAGTAGGTCTCGTAGAAGTCGCCGCAGCGGAACAGCAGCACCGCGTCGGGGTGCTTCGCCTTCAGGTCGAAGAACTGCTTCATCATCGGGGTCAACTCCCTGCTGTCTTTATGTGCTGCCATTTGCTTGCTATTCATTTATTAGTGGCTGGGTGCAAAGGTACAAAAAATTATGCATCAACACACGTAATGTTGATGCATAATTTTGATTTTTTAGCTGTTTAAGCGGTTATTGTTAGCTTCTTAGTTTTCGGCCATGATGGTGATGACGTTTGAGATATCAGCCACATCAACTGTGCCGTCACTGTTCACATCAGCAGCAGGATACTGGGCAGTACCGGCCATGACGCTGATGATAGCGGATATGTCGGCCACGTCTACGGTGCCGTCGCCATTCACGTCGCCCATAATGCCTTGCTGCTGGCCTGCCTCCACGGCATCCTTAGTCAGCTTAATCTGGTAAGCTTCGTTGGCTGTGTTCACAATACCTGTTACAATAATGTTCTCCACTCCGGCATCGGCCAGGTCCTTAAGGTTCTTGCTGTTGTTGACCACAACAAGCTCTGCTTCTTCGTCCTGAAGGAAGTAACTGGTGCTGCTGACCTTAGGCTCACCTGTATTCTCATCAATGACAGGATTTCCACTCTCATCGGTCTTATAGGTCACCTTACGTACCAGCTTTGCGGTGAGCGTCACCAGGTCGCAAATGTGTTTGCCCTCGTCGACAGCTGTCAGCGTGGTCTGCACGGGCACGGCCTCCTCCTCGCTCTCTGTGACAATCAGACCATTGGCATTGGTGTAGGCATTAGACTTTACCTCAGGCAGTAGCTTGTACACCTCATAGTCTACACGAATCGTGCCGTTAACCACGGCATTGTTCTTGAAGAGTTCCTTGATGGCATCGACCTTGTAGAAGCAGAGGGCTGATCCGTTCTCACGCACATAGATATAGTTGCCATCGTTGAAGAGCACCTTGGCATCGGTAAGCGTCAATTCAATGTCTCCTGTGGGGCTTTCCAGTGCGAGGAGATCTTTTATGCTTGCCACTTTAACCTTTGCCTCGGGCACCTCGCCCTCCTCAATGGTGGCCTCGCCCTTACCGCGAATCTCAAACGGGGTAATCTCCCACGTACCACAGCTCTCAGTTGTACTGGTGTACTTAAATGCTACCTGTATCTTCTTGCCATCGGCCTTCGATGCGATGTCGATGGAACTCTCAATGAAAGTCCAGCCAAGAGCATCGGGATAGGTAATGCCATCTACGGGAGTCCAATCGCCTCCATCAACACTCATGAGGATAGTGGTCTGCGTCTTGGCGTCGTCGATCGATTTGAACTTATTCAATGCCTGTGAGAGGACAATCTTAGTCTCGGTGGCATTTGCCAAGTCGATGACCGGCGAGACAAGCCAGCTCTCAGATTCGAAAGCGGCCTGATTATAAGCCGAAGCGACGGCACCGTACTTGCTGTCGCTTTTCCAAATGTAGGTAAAACCCTCGGGCAGCGACTTGTTGTCGACCGTGAATTTGCCAAAATTGCTGGTAAATAGTTCGGAGTAGAGCGTCTTCTCATCGTCAACGGGGTCGATTATTCCACCACCGCCAAGGGTGACAACAGCCTTGCTGAACTGTGTGTTGCCAGCAATGGTGATGGTAACGCTCTGGGCTTCGCCAGTCCATGTCATCTCACTGTTTGTCTGCTTGGTGACCTGAGTCAGTGTACCGCTGTCTGCAGTGTTGTTGTTAGCCACAAGGCTCTTGTTGGTCGAGATGGTCATCTCAATCTTCGTAATCTTCTCGCCTGCCGATGCGAAGGTGATTGTTCCGTCATACATACGAAGACGCGGATTGGTGGCCCAGAGACGGTTGCGGTTGTTGGCTTCGGCATCGGAGGCCGTCACGGTGACGGTCACGCCGTCAATCGCAGCCGAGGTGGTCGTTTCGTTGAACTCACCATCAGCAACATAATCTGCACCTGTACCAGAAGAATAACTGGTAATAGTGGGGAAAATCGTAGCAATGTCGTTGTTGAAGTCAAAAACCACATCCTCGGCCATTGCCTGACCTGCGAAGAGCACAAACATGCTCATCAACAATAAACGTAATGTTTTTTTCATAGTAATAATTGTATTAATTGGTAATAAATATTTATCACGTGCAAAGGTACGACTTTATTTTCAAGTGACAAATTTTTTTAGGCTAAAATGCAAAGAACAACGAAAAAATAGTTATAGTTCAACGAGAGCTATGGTTTTGCTCAGCAAACCTGCTGCGTTTGCTCAGCCTCCGCAGCTGGTTTGTTCAGCAAACGCAGCCGGTTTGTACAACAAAAGCACCGCCCTTGACCCATTCAGCGGCTTTTTTGGCAGAATTGCAAACTTTTTCCTGACAATATTTCGCTATTAGAAAGATTTTGAGTACTTTTGCACTCTGAAAACCGAATAACTGTATTCAAAGTGTCATAATGGAAGGCATTACCGAGAAGACGATTGACATAGAGAAGGTTCTCCGTGCGAAGATGGGCGCGAAGGCACGTTGGATTCCTGGTTTCGCCGTGAACTGGCTGAAGAAGATTACCCACGAAGACGACAACAACAGGTTCCTCTGGGATGCCCGCGACCTGAAGGGCACAGAGTGGCTCGAGGCCTGCCTGAAGTATCTTGATACGCGCATCGAGGTGGAGGGCATGGAGAACCTGCCGCCGAAGGACGACGGACGGCTCTACACTTTTGTGAGCAACCACCCCATGGGCGGCATCGACGGAGTGGCACTGGGCAGCCTCATCGGCCGCCACTACGACGACCGTTTCCGCTACCTGGTGAATGACCTGCTGATGAACCTCCCCGGACTGGCTCCACTCTGCATTCCCATCAACAAGACGGGCAGTCAGAGCCGCGACTTCCCCCGCATGGTGGAGGAAGGCTTCCGTGGTGACTGGCATCTGCTGATGTTCCCCGCCGGACTGTGCTCCCGCCGCCACAACGGCGAGATACGCGACCTGCCGTGGAAGAAAACCTTCATCACTAAGAGCGTAGAGACCCACCGCGACATCGTTCCCATACATTTCGGAGGCCGCAACAGCGACTTTTTCTACCGCCTGTCGAACATCAGCGACCGCTACGTGAAGAAGGTGAACATCGCCATGCTCTTCCTCGTAGACGAGATGTACAAAAACCGAGGCAACACCTTCCCCGTGAAGATTGGCAAACCCATACCCTGGCAAACCTTCGACAAGAGCAAAACGCCCGCACAGTGGGCAGAAGCAGTCAAAGAAAAGATTTACACCTTTTAACCAGCCCATAAAACCCATTAAGACCCATTAGACCCATTAAGACCTATAACAAAAACCATGGAACTACCTATCATCCCTCCCATTGACAAAGAGGTGCTCAAAGCCGAGCTGACGCCCGACCGCCAGCTGCGCATGACTAACAAGAGCAACAACAAGATATTCGTCGTCACCGCCCACGATGCCCCCAACGTGATGCGCGAGATTGGCCGTCTGCGCGAAGAGGCCTTCCGCGAGGCTGGCGGCGGCACGGGCAAGGACTGCGACATCGACGAGTTCGACATCTGCGAGAACTGCTACAAGCAACTCATCGTCTGGAACCCCGACGACGAGGAAATCATCGGCGGCTACCGCTACTTGGAGGGTACGAAGTGGGACATCGACCCACAGACGGGACAGCCCCACCTGGCCACGAGCCACATGTTCCATTTCTCCGAGCGTTTCCTGCGCGACTACATGCCCTATACCATCGAGCTGGGCCGCTCCTTTGTCTCCCTGCCCTATCAGAGTTCCCGCATGGGGGCGAAGAGTCTCTTTGCCCTCGACAACCTCTGGGACGGCCTGGGCGCGCTGACCGTCGTCATGCCCAACGTGCGCTATTTCTTCGGCAAGATGACCATGTATCCCAGCTACATCCGCGAGGGCCGCGACATGATTCTCTATTTCTTGCAAAAGCACTTCGGCGACAAGGACAAGCTCGTCATCCCCATGAAACCGCTGAAAATCGAGACCGACGAGAAACAACTCGCCACGCTTTTCTGTAAAGATGATTTCAAGGATGATTACCGCATACTGAATCGCGAAATACGCCGACTGGGCTACAACATCCCACCGCTGGTGAATGCCTACATGAGCCTCTCACCCACGATGAAGCTCTTCGGCACGGCCATCAACTATGGCTTCGGCGACGTTGAGGAGACAGGCATCCTCATCGCCATGGACGAGGTGCTAGAAGAGAAGCGTATGCGCCACATTGACTCCTTCATAAAAGAACACCCCGAGGCAATGAAAATTACCAGCGGGGCGGGAAAGGTTGTCTACAAGACGAACTACTGATTTTTATCTTTAACCACGAATTTTACGAATGGCTCGGATTATCTGAACCACGAATTATACGAATTACACGAATTGCCCGAATTCTCTCTAATTCCTCAAATTGGAATAGAAGGAGAATTCGGGCAATTCGTTCAATTCATGGTTTACTTGCGCACGATAACTTTGCGCCCGCCCACGATGTTCACACCCTTCTGTGCCTTGCTCAGACGCTGGCCCTGCAGGTTGTAGAACACGGAGGACTCAGAGGGGACAGAGGTCACGGAGTGGATTCCTACGGCATTGGCAGGTTCAACCTTCACCTTCACGGCGTTGACCACGATGCCTTCACTCAGGTCGATGAGCATGGCCACGACGTAAAGCTGGCTCTTGTCCTGGATGATGGGTTCGTATGCAGTGTTGTAGCAGTAGTCGGGATAGAAGGTATAGGTGTGCTCCACGGGAACGTCGGCCTTCACGCTCTGCGGTATGCTTTCAGCGATACCACCGATTTGGGAGATTCCCACGGCCACATCGTTGAACACCAGGCCGGAAATGGTACTACCCTTCGAGGCCATCTCCTTCAGGTCTGCACTCACCGATGTCTCGCCCGAGTAGTAGTTCTGCTGGTCCCAGTCGGTGCCTGCAGCTCCTGTCAGCCCGTCCTCCACGAGCACATACTCCAGGGCGAAGTTAGCGTTGTCATCGCTATAGGGGAAGGTAACGTTTGCCGTCACGTTCACTTCGTCCTCTGCCTCGTTGAGTTCTGCCTTCAGGTCGATTTCAGCATTGGCAAACATGGCGTTGCGCCACTGCAGGATGTCGAGCGTGCTGAAGTGCGAGTCATCGTAAGGCTCACCTCCGTAGGGGTCAACGCTCATGCCGCGGTCAATCCATGCGCCGGGAAAGCCAGATACTGGTGAGGGGAAGTAGGCCGATGGCATGATTTCCATCGGGTCATCGTTGTGGTAGCTGACGGTGACGAAGTCGTCGGCATAGCTCTTCTTCAGCAGTTCAAGTGCGACGAAGCCGCGTGTGCACCATCCGCACCATGTGCCGGTGTACTCCTCCATCAGAGTGCGCTTCTTGGGCACGGTGTTGAGCACCTGTATTGGGGTCACGGCCTCGGGAGCCTGATCCATGTTGTCCTGTCCGTTCACCTTCACCACGCGCATCGTGAAGTCGTAGGTTCCGGCCTCGCTGATAGCGGGCAGTGTGAAGCTGGCGTAGGTGTTCAGGCCGAACTGTCCCTTCACCTTGCTGGTAATAGTTTTTGTGTAAGTCTTTCCGTCGAGCTTGTACTCCACGTCCATGGACTTTATGCCAGCGGCTCCGTGGTTGACGAACTCCTGAGTGACAGTAATCTCGTCGCCGACCTTCGCATAGACATTGTTGCCGGCCACAGGAGCTGCGGCGTTGTCGACGATGTTGGCACCACTGACGGTCACGTCAATGACGGCCGACATACCTGCATCCTGGCTCAGGTCCTCCCACTTCAGCAGATTGCGGCTCATGTGGATATACATACCGCTCTCCTTCACCTGGTCAATGACGGTTACCGGTCCGCCATCAGTGCTACTAGCTTTATCGATGGTCACGGAATAGCCTACATAGACACCCTCGGCGGGAATGAGGTAGGGCTTGGGCAGGGTGACGGTACAGCTTCCGGTCTTGGTGGGGGTTACGTCGATGCACACCAGATCGGGTACGTTCACGTTGTTCTCCACACGCAACTGGCTCGACAGCCACACCTTGTAGCCACTGGTACCCGAAGTCTTTTTCACCTGGAAGGTAATCTCGTCAATGTGGCTGCCAGTGATGGCATCATCCTGCAGGTGTATGGCCACGTCGTAGGTCTGCGGTGTCCAGTTGCCAAACGTGGTACGGTTTTCGTTACCCGTATAGGGACTCAAGGTGATGCTGCTTCCCTGGTTGGCGGGGTCGATGTCGGGATATTCGGGCGTGGCAGCCTCGGGCTGTATGTCGGTGAAGAGGGTTGGCATGTCGTACCATGCTATCTCTGAGCGATGTTCTTCGCCAGCACCACGGTAGATGGCCTGTATACCGTAGGCCTCGGCACCGCCGTTGAAGAAGTAGATGGTGTGTTGTGTACCGCTGACAGCGAAGTCCCAACCGTCTGCGTAGTCGAAAGGTATCTCAGTCATCGTGGGCACCGTCTGGTAAATATGGTCGTAAGCTGAGAACTCATAGACTTTCTCCTCACCGTTTACGCGCGTATAAATAAGGTATGTCAGCTTCTCGGGCAGGATGAAGTTGCCGTCGGTGTCCTCAGTCAAGATGTCAAAGTCGAATACTCCCCAACCGTATTGGTAGTTGTAGAAATAGTCGAAGCCATACTCGGAGATGCCGTTCCAGACGGGCGTCTGCGGCGTGGCGGCCACCTCGGCGAAGGGCTTCAGTGATGCCTCGTTGAAGGCGGCAGCATAGCTCACGGCATCGGTCCCGGCGTTGATGAGGAAGCACGAGCTGTTGGTAAATTCGCGTGTCAGCGGGTCGTAGTCAAAGGTAATGTCAGCATTGTCCAAGATGTAGGACGTGTAGGTTTCGCCATATTCTTCATAATATACCTCTTCTATCTTGGCCGACATAAGGTACTGGAAATAGCCGGTCGTGAGGTCGGCACCCAGGAACTGTCCTTTGGGGAACGTAGCTTTATTGCCGTTGATGGTGCCATGAATCCAGGCATCTGGCATACCGGCATATATGCCCTTCACCCACACCTCGTTGTCCTTGAATCCTACCTGTACTATTGAACCCACAACGTCAGGTGCAGTGATGGCATAGTCCGTCGTCTCCAGACCCTCTGGTGCTTCGGCGGGCTGCTCAGTGACGGTGTTCATGGTGATGTTCCAGTCGGCAAAGCCCGTCCATGCTCCGTCTGCGGTGGCAAGTCCAATTACACGGGAGCCATCGGCCAGGTTGCTGGCAGAGGTGATGATGCCCTCCTTCTTGTTGTAGTTGAACGTCAACTGCTGGCTGGTATTATCCTTTACGAAGGTGTTGTTAGAGAATTTCATCATCGTAGCGTAGTAGGTTGAGCCACTCTCCTCGTAGATGGGCTGCGGCAGCTTGAAGGTGATGGTGCTTCCACTGAGTGTGCCCTCTATCCATCCGCCAGTGTTGAACTGCGTGATGATGTCCTTCATGTAGACCTTGTTGTCGGCACCAAAAACCACTTCAGCCACCTTGCCGCTTACTTCGGCATAGAACACGCCGAAAAGCGATGCACCGTAGGCCTCGCCACTGCGGCTCATCAGCATGTACTCACCTTCAGGCTGGTTGGTGATGACTGCAGCCTTATACGGTGCACGCAGAGTGGTGGGTAACGCTTCCGGGCGTTGCAATCCCTTCATCGTCCAGGTGCTTTTCTGACTCTGCAGCACCTCGCCCAGCGATGGCTTAATGCTGCGTTGCAATGCCTGAGTGGAAGTCTGAGTCTTCAGCTCAGTCAGTCTCTTCGACCCGTTCTGGGCCATGCCTACCGTCGCCACAAAGAGGGCGACAAGTGTCAAGAGTGTAAATCTTCTCATAAATACTGGTTTTGTTAATTAATTATTGTGATTACTTAAACTGGAAGTTCGTGAAAGTGTACTCTGTGTAATTGCCGGCCTTCTCGTTCATGCGCAACGAGCGCAACTGTGAGGTGGCGGCATCGATGGTGAGCACAAACGAGGTGAACATCATGCGCCGTTGCTGCTTCTTGTCGGCTGCCTCGGGAGTGATGGTGAGAACGAGCTGCTTACCGTCCTTCTTTATGGTGACCTCCTTCAGCGTGGCAATGTCCTGTGAACCGCCAGCAAGGATGGACTCAAAAACTTTCTGGAACGTAGCAAACTGCGGGTTCTGCTGACTCGTGGTAATGTGCTTCTTGCCCTTGACGGTCATGGTGAAGGTGCTGCCCTCCATGAGCAGTGCATCCTTGCCGCCGTCGATGGCTATCTCCACCGTGGCGGGCTGCTTCATAGTAAGCGTACCCTGAGCGGTGACATCATTAGCCAATGCGGCCTTGTGGGTGATGCGGGTGGCGGCAGCTGTGGCAGTGTGACCCTTGAAATGGCTGACGGCACGTTGGAAGTCGCTGCCCTGAGCGAATATGCCAATTTGGACAAAAAGAATGGCTAAAATAAAAAATAATCGTTTCATGGACTGTTGGTAATTAAAGTGGTAATTCTCTTTCCTTTACACTAATTGTGATAAAACCTTTCACAAATTATGTAGCAATTGTTGAGCACGTTCATAGTCCTCGGGGGTATCAATCTCGTAGGAGAAGAAATCGGTGGTGTCTACAACGCGGAAGGTGTGGCGTTGGGGAATAAGACGCTCGAAAGCCCGCTCATAAAAGATGTCAATGAGCTTTTCATTTAGAATCATCTGGTCTAGTTCACGGAAGAGGGCCTTGCTATAGTCAGCATTTATCTTTTCAATTCCGACGGACTCACCTATAGCATTAGCAGGATTGCAGGTCTTACTGATTTCGGTGATGTGCATGTCTCCATCCACAACGACCTTCATCTCCTCCTCGCCCAGCTCGTGACGGTTGACGGCAAGAGCAGACTCCTCACAGCGGGCTATGGTGAGCACGGTCTCAGGGTCGCAGAGGATATCGCTATCCATGAGTAAGAACTCACGACCGCGAACCACCTGGCCCGCCATCCACAGGGAGTATATATTATTATTGTGCTCGTAGTCGGTATTGTGGAGGAAGGTGAAATTAGGGAGTGAAGGGGGAGTGAAAGGGGAGTGATGGGGGAGTGAAAGGGACGATACCTTTTGCTCTCCATATTGCTCGGTGAGGAAGTCACGGATTTGGTCGGCGCGGTAGCCGGTGACAACAACAAACTCAGTGATGCCAGCCTGAAGCATGGCGTCAACAGTACGCTGCAACAGCGTCTTGCCATCAACGGTGAGCAGACACTTCGGCTTCGTATCGGTAAGTGGACGGAGGCGCTTTGCCATGCCCGCTGCAAGTATTACTCCAATCATAGTTTTATTATTGGGAGTGAAGAGGAAGTGAAGGGGAAGTGAAAGGGGAGTGAAAGGGACATTACTATTGGATGCAGGAAGTGACGTCCCTTTCACTCCCCTTTCACTCCTCTTTTACTCCCCTTTCACTACTTTTAATATGATATCGCAGACGGCCTGGGTCTGCTCCTTGCGACCCAGCGTAATGCGGACGCAAGACTCCAAGCCCTTGTCGGTCATGAACTTAATCTTGTAGCTCTCGGCGGCGAGGGCCTGCTGAAGGGCTTCCTTCTTCTCGGAGGGGTACTTGATGAGGATGAAGTTGGCCACGCTCTTATAGACCTTGAAGCCGGGCAGCGAGCCAAGGCAACGCTTGTAGAGCTGGCGACCCCACTCCATGTCATCGGCCACGCGGCGGTAGTGCTCGTCGCTGTCCAGAGCTGCCAGAGCGACGGCCTCGGAGAAACGGTTGTAGCCCAGGTACTTGTTCACGTAACTCTCGAACTGCTCGTGGCCCTTGCCGATGAAGCCGAAGCCACAGCGAAGGCCGGGCAGACCGTAGAATTTCGACAGCGTACGTGAGATAATGAGGTTCGAGTATTTGTTCACTAACGGAGCGATATAACCGGTGTCCATGTTCATGAAGCTGGCGTAGGCCTCGTCGATGAGCACCATCGTGTCGTTGGGGATGTTCTCCATGATACGGCTTACCTCCTCCGGTGAGAGGCTGTTGCCTGTGGGGTTGTTGGGTGAGGCAAGCAGCAACATACGCGGATGCACGCGATTGGTGTACTCGATAACCTCGTCAACGTCATAGGCGAAGGTGTCGTCCTTTTCGTGCAACGGGTACATCTCGAAGGTGCCGCCACACTCACTAGCCACACGGTTGTAGTACCACCATGAGAACTCAGGGATGAGGATGGTGGTGTTGGGAGTTGAGAGTTGTGAGTTCACCGAAAGGAAATAGTGGATGGCGTTCTTCAGCATGTCCTCGCCGCCGTAGGTGAGGAGCACCTGCTCCTCAGGCACATGGTAAATCTCACTCAGGCGTACACTGATGATGCTTTTCTTGCCCTGATCATAGATGCGAGTATAGAAACACAGGTCCTTGGGGTCGAAGCTGCGTATGGCCTCGACCACCTTCTCGCTTGGTTCAAAATTGAATTCGTTACGGTCTAAGAAATTCATTTTCTCGTTCATATCGCTTTTTTGTGAATGTTATTCTATATAATATACGGAATTAGGCCGCAAAGGTACGAAAAAGCACAGTAACGGCCAAAGGTTTATGGAAAAACCTTTGGCCGTTACACCTTTTTTCACCTTATTTCGCAGGTTTGAGGATGAATAGTCAATGGAATAATCATTCATCCACCTCTATGTCCTCATACGAGTTGGGGTAGTTGTCACGCATAATGTCAGGGATGATGCTACTGTCGCCAATACCACTAACACCCTTAATGTTAATCTTATAGAAATTGTTTCTCACGATGGCATATTCCATCGGTATCATGTGAGTTGGGGTGTCTGTCTGGTGGCGAATCCAGTAGGTGTAATAGGTCTCATATACACCCATGTTGAACTTGCACTGCTTGATGCCATAGGCTTTCAACTGGCTGTCTGTGTAGTGCTCCAGCTCGTCAAGGGTAAGGTCTCCCGCTTCATTGATGGCCTGTATGGAGCCGTAGAAATTGTACTTATACAGATAGATGGCATCGGGCCAGTACTCTGGTCGTCTCTCTGGCTTGAGGGTGCGCGTGTCGTTATCGTAGATATAGACGATTCCAGGGCTTACGGCTCCCTTGAACACTATGCCCACCGAATATCCGTTCTTCTGACAATCGTTGCGGACAGTGTTTTCCAATATGTAGGCATAACCAAAATTTCCAGCGGTGGGCATAGAGGCGAACCCCTCTGTGGTGAAATTGCCAAACCACGATGCATAATAGTCCTTGAAACGCTTAGCATCAGTGACATTTGCAGTCTTCTTGAAGAAGAGTGGATCTAGAATATAGTCATTATCGCTGTGCTGGAAAAGATAATATTGCCTGTTGAGGTTCACTAACTTATAGTTTGTGATATTGATGTCAGCATACTTTGCCCCGTCGTGTTTCAGCTCAAAGCTATTAGATTTCACACCAATCTGCAGCTTTGCCAGTACACGTTCCATCTCTATCGTCATACTGTAGTTTTTCCCTTCCCATGGCACCAGGTCTATGGAAAGCAGTGCCTTAGCATCGCTTGTCATGACAGGTCCAGTAGAGGGGATGTTTGGCTCGATGCCTGAATGATAGGTGATAGAGTCAATCATGTTGAGGAAGTCGTCCTGGTCTTCAATGTCTTCAGGCGTATGGACATAGTTGGCGATGGCGAAGATGTTATAAAGCCCAACTTTAACATGTTTGGGGGACATGATGTAGGTGATGTCGTAGTAGCTTTCGGGATATTCCGTATCCTCGACGAGGTCCTCGACAACAAGCTTTGTTGCAAGTTTCTTGGTCTCAGCGTCGAAGAAGAACAGCTCAAGGTGACTGATGATGTATTCATTCTGGAAATAGTCTGCACCTGGGTTGGGAGTCGGCACCTTCATTCTGAACGAGATATTGGCCTTAGCTGGAGGAGTCTCGTCACCAAGCAGCGACTGTAGCAAATTGTCAATCGTGGAGTAATCGGCCAAAGGATTGTCTGTCAGCACTGCGCATACCTTACCCATGCCGTCTACGATATAAGTGCGTGGAATACCGCTTTTGGCAAACTTATAATAGAGCGATTTGTCGCTAGCGGTATGGAAGGGCATTGTCAGTTTCTCTTTGTTCCAGTATTCCTCCACTTCGGCGACACTCTGGCTACGCGGAACGTTAAGGACAGGAACCTTTTCACCATATTTATCGTAGATTTGTTGGAGCACGGGGAACTCCTTCTGACAATCAGGGCAACCTGTATCGAAGAACGATAGCATGTAGACCTGTCCTTCCAACGATGCCGATGACACCTCGCCACCGTCAGCACTGGTAAGCATAAATGAGGGGACAGCATCGCCTACGTTCACGATACTCTCACTATTGCCGTCTGTGTTGTCATCATTTATGCAACCTGTCAGGATGATGACAAGAAAGACCAACCACGCTACGGGTGACTTGTTTACTCCCATGAGATGTCAGAGTTTTAGGTGGCGGTAAGCCCTCAGCCGCCAGCTGTTGACTTGCAACTGCAGCAATTGGTTGAGGCCGTCGCCAGAGAGGAAGAACACAATAGTATAGAAGTCCTGCCTATCAAGATATTCCTGCACGGTGAGCTGCCGGCCAGCATTGGTGTAGAGGGAACCAATCATTCCGATATATTCGGGAAGCGAGATGTTGAAAACACTTTCTCCCGTTTCGTTCTTCTCCAGGATAAGGCGGCAGTCGGTACTCTCCATCAGTCGCAAGGTGGAGATTCCGAACTTCGTGCCATGCAGTAGGCCGTAGTCGATGTCGTCGACGGTGACAGTGTCCTGGGCAAAAGGCTTGTATGTTACAGCCTCACTAGACACTAGCCTGTTACGAGCATCCATAGTACTGTTGGCCGAGACAACTTTCATGGTGTAATCACCAGGCAGGATTTCTTGGCTCTCGTCGAGCGGCACAACGAGACATGCCAGATGATTGGTGTTCTTCATCATGTACACGTCATGCACGGCGTATGCGTTGTCATAGTGCACGGTCGACAGACAGCCATAGAACAAGTCTGGCAATCGTCCGGCATAGTTTTCGCGTTCGGCAAGCGAAAGACGGAACTCATCCAGCGGTAGATTATTGCCGGACAAAGCATACTCGCTGTTGCCGATGCCACTCCACACCACGAACTGATAGTCACCCTCGGGAAGGTTCTCCACCCTGACACGATGGTTATATGTTCTCAGAAGATTCATAGGCGCGTCAATGCGAGTGACATAGTTGCCCACGGTGTCATAGACGAATACCGATACATCCTTCACGTATTCTGGTGCTGCCTCCACATCAAGAATATTGTATGTGTAATGCAATTTCAGCCAGAAACCGTATGGACAGTCATCATAATCGTCCTTGACCCAGGTGCAGGATGTGGTCAGCAGCAGGCATGCCAAGAGCAAGCCCCAAAGGGAAAACCTCTGGACTGGCACGGAGCCTGTACGGGCTGGCACATGACCTGCCCCTACAACACGATTTCTGTAAGGTCTCTGACTATCCATGGCTTAACGTTTAACTCCACCTTCAAGCGGGTTTCTCCTTCGTCTGGGGTGTCGGGATCGACAGGAATCGTTCCGTCTCCAAGATCAGAGACGTTGGAGATGAGCATACGGTAGAGGTTGTTGCGAACGATAGCGAACTCCATCACGCCCATTTGTGTGGGCCTGTTGTTGTCCAGATGGCGTATCCAGTAATTGTAGTAGCAGCAGTAACCTTCGTCGGTCTTCTCGAATTTCTGGGCCTTTGAGCTGGATGCTGCAGCTCCAGAGGCAGTGAGAGCCACTGCCAGCGCATCAGCCGAATTGTAGAACTTATACTGATAATAGTAAAGCACCTCTGGGTAATTCTCTTTGTCAGTGAGCAACTGCAGAGTGCCAGTGTTGTTTAGATAATAGACATTGTTGGCAGGTTCCATGACAGCCTTGAAGATGACACCCGTGGAGTAGCCATTCTTCTGTGCTGGTGCAAGGCAGCAATTCTCCAGGCTGTAGGCTGTCTTGTAATTAGGTGTCTGGCTAGCTGGATTAAATGTGTTCCATCTCACCTTCTTGATGATGTCGCCGAAATAGTTCACGTAGTACTGATCAGCATTGGTAAAACCAGAGGCATTGATGGTCTTCTTGAAGAAATAGGGGTCAATGACGTACCCGTTGACATCGGCAACATTGCCGAAGTTAGCCTGAATATTCCACTGAGGCTCAGTAAGGGAGAGGAGCACTGCAACGTGACGGAAAGTGTAATAATACTTGGGCAAGTTCACGATGTAATACCCGTTAAGCTTCACTGAGGCATATTTTACACCGTTGGGGTCGGTCAGCTCGTACGTTTCCAAAGATTTGGCAATGTCGAGACGTGCTAGGACACGTTCCAACTTGATATTCACTACATTGACGTCATTTTCGTTAGGGGTTTCAGTAATGATTGTGGCTTCATTATCAGCCGCGCGATTAGACATAACGATACCTCCGGAAATATCCTCAATGAGTGCCTGTGCGTAGGTGACACTGTCAATGTCGGCCAAGAACTGCTCTTCCGTGTCAGTCTTGATTTGCCTATAAGTGTTGGCGGTGACGAAGATGTCGTAGACACCCTGTGCTATAGAAATAGGATCGGTCTCATAGATGACGTTGCCGTCAGCATCAGAACCCTTGCGGGTAATGTTGGTCAGTGGGACACTCTTCGCGAAATGTTTCGTGACATTGTCAAAGAAATACACACGGGCAACGTTCACTTTGTACTCATCGACAGTACCCTGCACATGCTCATAGCTGTCTTCTGCGCTACGGGTAGTGTTTGACGAATTACTCTGTAATCGGAACACAATGTTTCCCTCTTTCAATGTTTCATTGCTGCCGCCGACAGCGATGTCATCGGTCTGGCTGCAACTGCAAAGGAAAGCAACTGCCACGACCAGCAGTTGAGAGATTTTGGTGGAATTAAACATAATATAATTAGGTTTTAACAGTTATTTTTTGATCTTACCGAATTCTTCAAGTTGAGGTGTGGCTTCGGGTACGCCCTGACTCTTTGCCTGATTCACAAGCTGTATTGCCTTGTCGAGGTCGCCCTTGAGATAGGCCACGAGACCCTCGTTCATCGTCTTTTCCGGACAGTTCTTCACCTTACTAAGGTATTCTGCGGCATCGCCGGCCTCGCCCTTCTTGATGGAGAGATAGGCCATGGTGAGGTTGATGTAGCTGTCGTTGGGGTAGAGCAGATAGGCCTTGCGGATGATGGAGTTGTACTTCTCCTGATTGTTGGAATACTTGTCGGCCAGCTTGTAGATTTCGTTGAGATTGAGGTTGATGGGGCGAGTCTCAAACACCTTCTCTGACTCCTCCACAGTAAAGGGCCTCACGGTGTAGATAACGTTGTAGTTGGTGCATCGCAGCTCCGGGAACACATTCTTCAGCACGTAGGCATAACCCTGTGGGGTCTCTTTACGCATACGTTTCTCCTTATCGTCGGGAGTATTGCTGCTGGTAGCTATGCTGAGCAGTTTTTCGCGTTGGGGAACATCACCATGATTCCTGAGATACTTGATGAAGCCATCCCAGTTCTCACCCCTTCCGCTGGCCTGAATATTGATGCCTTTTGCTATGCCAGTGCTCTGCAAATAAGCTTTCAGTGAATTAGTTCGGTTCTCACTGAGCATAGTGTTGTGGGCGAAGCCGCCTTCAGGAGAAGCATAGCCGTCGATGGTCATCTTTTGGATGGTAACATTCGAGTCGTTCTTCACGATGTTCACCGAGTTGTGTATCTTCTGTAGCTCCGTGGGGTTGCTCATGTAGTCGGGCTTGATGTCCCACTTGTTCACCACGAAACACAGGTAAGCTGAACCTTTCTCCTCGCGCACCTTAACAGACTTGTCGGCAGGGGGAAGCAAATAGACAGGATAAAGTTCGGGCTTGTATACCTTCTCTTCCTTGGGGAAGCCTCCCAGGACTATCTCGCCCCTGTCCTTCTGCCTGTTGCAGGAACAGCTCAGCAAACGCAGCTTCAGCACAGCATCATCCATCCATGACTCGTACTTCACAGTGCGCAGATACTCGAAGTCAAGATTCTTCCCGTTCTTCTTGCGCAAGGCCAAGGCTTCGGGGTAGTCATTCTTTAGGTCACGCTCAAAGTAGACATGCTGGTTCTTGCTGTTCAGGAAAATGAGAGGCAGCTCGGCCTTGCGCATGTTGACGGTATCGACAATCTCCGGCGACAGCACGACCGACTGCAACGCAGGAACATCCTGTATGGCTGTTATCTGCATCGACACCACGACGTTGCTGTCTA
Organism: Prevotella sp.; assembly: GCA_017475265.1. Lineage (GTDB taxonomy): Bacteria > Bacteroidota > Bacteroidia > Bacteroidales > Bacteroidaceae > Prevotella. The sequence continues at coordinate 33,149 of JAFVFY010000028.1, forward strand.
CCACGGCCATCGTAGAGCGATTGACCGTCATTACATAGTCATATTTGGGACTGAACTGCCTGACGTCGTCGGCCAGTGCGACCGACGCCTGAGCCAGCAATAGACAGAGCAGCAATTTGATTATTTTATATGATTTCATATTCTCAATCTTCTATTCAATCTTCAATTCTGAATGGTCAAAGGCCAATGGTCAAAAGACATAGATGATGCTCAGCCCTAGTCTCGAAAAGCCGAAATAGTGATAGGTACCCTCGTCACGGAGCGCACCGCATACCTCGCAGTCATACTTCTTATAATCAATATAGGTATAACCGATACCTATTTCGGCTCCTATGTTCCAGTGCTTTTCCAGAGCATATTCGTATCCGCCGCCTATGCCGCCGCCTACAAACCAGCCTTCATAGCGATTAGGCTTCAGGCCGTTCAGCACCCCGAAGAACAAGTCCTTATTGCCTATGTTGAACTGTCCGCCGTGTGCGTAGGGTCCCCAGAAGAAACCGTTCATCAGCTGGCAAGGCCAGAAACGGTATTGTGCCTGCACTGTCCAATGCTTGTGCACACTATCATCGCCACGCTTCCAGGGACGGACGCTACCATAGATATCAAACGACGTATTTTTATGATAGGGAATCTCCACGCCAGCCGAAAGGGCTCCCATAGCATCGAAAATGAGATTGTTGCTGATAGCCAAATGTTGGGCGTTGGAAGAAAGTGCTGTCCCTGTAAATAGCAACAGGGAAAGTATATGTCTATACATCCAAGAATTGTATTTCATAGTTAATCTAGTACTGAAGTACTTTTATACTTCATTAAACATCGCAAAGTTAAAAAAAACAACTTTACGCTCTTGTTTTGTTAGTATTTTTTTTAATAGTTTCTTTTTCTTTAACCTATCCCTTTGTCTTCATCAGCAATATCCCAATGGCAATCCAGATGATTTCGCGGACGCGACAGATAATGCTCACGAAGATGCCAAGGGCGGCGGAGAGGCCCAGTGCTGCGATGGAAACCACGAAGCCACCCTCCTGCACTCCGAGCTGCATGGGCAGGAACCCGAGGAGGTTGGCCAAGAGAGTGGTCAGTGAAAGGATAAGGATAGAGTGTAGGAAGGTAAGGGTGATACCCGTGAAACCTCCGCCACAGTCAACACCAAAGAGCAAAAGCATGAAGAGAATCTCCAAGGCCTGGACGATGCGTGCGAGATACTCCAGGGCAAGACTGCTGTAGAAAGCTCGCTTATCCTGCTGGTGCAGGGCAGCTATCTGCTCGTCGACATGGCGCAGCTGCTCGGCGTGGGTTGTCTGAAAACGGGTGGCCCAGCCTTTCAGGCCTGGCATCTTGCTCAGCCAACCGAAGATGGTCACGGCAACGCCGTTCTTATACCCCCTCGAAAGAACATAAAAGGCTGCAAGGCAGAAGATGATGATGGCGACGAAGACAACAGCAATGACAGGTGTCAGCGGCAGGTCGCCGATGGCGGCAAGACCAAGATATAAGAATATTGTAGAGAACCAAAGCAGGAAATGAGCCAGGAAGTGCATCATGGCATAGAGAATGACGCTGGAGGTGGCCCGCTCGGTGCCGATGTCCTTCGACAGCTCCATGATGCGGTAGGGTTCGCCACCAAGGCCGCCCACGGGTGTGGCGTAGTTGAGGGCGTAGCCAGTGATGGTGAGGCGGTAGATACGCCAAAAAGAAGGAACCCCTCCCCCACCGCCTCCTATTATAGGGCGAGGGTGGGTTTTTATAATGCACATCCACGCCCAGGCATTAATCGCATATATGACGACCCAGATGCCGATGATGGGGATGAGCCAGTAGCCTGCTTGACAAAGGTGCTGCCATAGCTCGGCAAAGCTGATGTCGAAAGTGAAAAGCATCACCACGACTGCTGCCACGCCGATGAAGAAGAAGAGGTTGTTAAGCCGCTGTTTGGTCCAAGTCATTCTCTCTGTCTCGTTATCTCGTTATCTCGTTATTACGTTATCACGTCATCACGTTATCACGTCATTACGATTTTGTCAAAGATTGTCGGCGATGCGCTTGCAGAAGGCTTCGTGCCGTTTATTCACGTAGAGGCAGAGAAGACCCATGCCAACGATTTCCCAGACGAAGTTCATGGCAGGCACGTCGAGCAGACAGAAAAGGAAGAGGAAGGCGGAACGGAAATTGAACGTCAGCATTCCGTTCCACGGCATGATAGCCAACGAATGGCGATGAATATCCTCGCGCACATCGGCGGGGATGTTACTGGTGCTGCCGAACTTCTCCTTCAACCGGGCCAAGAGGCGCTGGAACTGGGGGGTTGCCTTCTCCTGCTTGCGGGTGTAGTCAATATACGACTTCTGGAACGACCGCTCATAAGCCGGGACTTCAGGTCCCATCTGGTCGTATATCTCCTGCTGCCTTTTGGAGTTATCCAGTTCGCTGCCCTTCTCGCCCTTGAGGAAGAAGAGGTGTACCTGAATGTAGTAGTCGGCCAGGCGCTGCTGTAAGGCAAGTCCTGCAAAGCCAGAAACGACACCGAGGATGTACACCACGATGGTGGCGATAATAACGTTCTGCTCTGTTTCATTGATGCCCAGCAACGAGAACTCCAGCTCATGGTGCTGGTAGAAACGCCATACGAGGGCATGGTAAATGGGGATGAACCACGTGAAACCGGCCAAGCCGTCAAGGATACGGCCCAGGCGGCTCTTCTTGCCCGTCAGTCGGGCCAGCTGGCCGTCGGTGCAGTCGAGCAGGTCGGCCACCATAAGCATCGCAATGGCAATAAGGTTCATTATGAGTCCCATAGTTCCCTCGTAGTAGAAGCAGCCGCTGGCGAAGAACACACAACTGGCGGCACCGACAATCATCGAAAGGATGGTCACCGTGTTTGGATGTACACCGAGCTTGGCGAAGAACACCGAGAGATAGTAGCACAGTGGACGGATGACATGATAGTCGAGCCAGTCTTCAGTCTCGGCAGATTTCAGGGTTTTGAATATTTTCTCGTTCATCTTTCTAAGGGGAGTAAAGGAGGAGTGAAAGGGGAGTGAAGGGGACGTCACATCTGGGGTAAGGTATCTGATAGTATTTTTTTAGTAGCCCCAGCTTTCTGCTCCACGTATTGTCCAGCAGCGCGACCGGCGGCAGCGGTGAATTGTGGGTCGGAGTCGAAACGATCCATGAGGCGGGCGAAGTCGTCGTAGGACTTTATCTCAAAACCGCCGCCACAGGCTTTCAGTTCCTGAGCCTCTTGGAACTTCTCGTTGTTGGGGCCGAAGATGACGGGGACGCCCCATACAGCGGCCTCCACCGTGTTGTGGATGCCCACTCCGAAGCCGCCGCCCACGTAGGTCACGGTGGCGTAGCGGTAGATGCTGGAGAGGAGGCCGAAGCAGTCGATGATAAGGGCCGAAGCCCCCCCTACGGCCCCCGAGAGGGCTTCTATAGTTTTGTCGGTAGAGACTATCGTGCCCCCCTCGGGGGGCGAAAGGGGGGCTTTTGTGTATCTTGTCACTTCTATCCCTTCCAACATCTTCTCTATCTGCTGCAAATGGTCTTCGCCGATGACATGTGGGGCGATGACGAGCTTCCATTCAGGGTGCTCACGGAAATAGCGGATGAAGATTTCCTCGTCAGGAGGCCAGGAAGAACCAGCAATAAAGACCTTACAGTTTTGAGGCTTGGAATTTGAAGTTTGAGATTTCAAGAAATCATCCACCATTGGCAACACCTTTGCTTGCTCCTTTATCTGAAGCACGCGATCGAAGCGGGTGTCGCCGGTTATGGTGACATTCGTCAAGCCGATGCTGGCGAGCAGCTCTCGGCTCTTCTCGTTCTGCACGTAGAAATGGGTAAAGCACTTCAGAACACGGCCATATTGTCGTCCGTACCAGCGGAAGAACACCTGCCCTTCGCGGAAAATGCTGCTGACACTGTAAGCAGGCACGTTGCGGTGTTTCAGGATGTGGAGGTAGTTGTACCAGAACTCGTACTTGATGAAGAATGCCATCTCCGGACGTATGAGCCTGAGGAAGCGGCGGGCATTGAGCGGTGTGTCGAGTGGCAGGTAGCAGATGATGTCGGCTCCGTCGTAGTTCTTGCGCACCTCGTAGCCCGAAGGCGAGAAGAACGTGAGCAGAATCTTCAGCTCAGGTCTCTCTCTGCGCAGCTGTTCCATCAGTGGCCGTCCCTGCTCGAACTCACCAAGTGAGGCGGCATGGAACCACACGTATCGTGCTCCCGGCTCCACCTTCTCGCGAAGCACACGGAACGCGTCGCGTTCACCACGCCACATCTTCCGCACCTTGTCATTGAAGCGGCTGGCGACGGCAACACCGAGGAGGTACAAGTATATTATAAAGTTGTACATAATATTTGTGGAGTGAAAGGGGAGTGAAGGGGAAGTGAAAGGGGAGTGAAAGGGACGTTACTTTTGGGGTTGAGAAAGTATCGTCCCTTTCACTCCATCTTCACTCCCTTTTCACTCCACCTTCACTCCCTAAAATATCTATAGCTTTCTTTGTGCGCCGCAGCGTCTCCTCCTTTCCGAGGAAGGCCGATAGCTCGTACATATCAGGACCTTGTCCGGTGCCGACGAGGGCGATGCGCCATGCGTTCCAGGGCTTGAAGCCCGTCTGCTCCACCCAGGGGTCGATGACGGCTTTCTGGCCTTCCACGCTCCAATCGGTGATGGTTTCCAGCACGGCCACCATCTGTCGCATCTGGTCGGCGGTCTGCTCGTTCCAGTTCTTGCGGATGAACTTGTCGCCTTCACGGTCAAAGTCGGTGGGAGCCACGAAGAAGAACTTGCAGAGGGGCCAGAGGTCGCTGGGGAAGGAAACATTACGCTTTCTCTTGTTGCCCTGTTTATCCTCAACTTCGATGACTTTCGTCTTCATCATCCTCACCACTTCTGCCTCCTGCTCGGCGGTGGCAGTGATACCGTTCTCTTTCAGCACCTTGTCAAAGGCTGGACACCAGTCGGCATCGGGACGCTGCAGGAGATACTGGCGGTTGAACCATTCAGCCTTAATATAATCAAACTTCGCTCCGGCCTTCGAGCATTTCGACAGGTCGAAGAGGCTGACCATCTCGTCCAAGGTCATGAGTTCCTGATCGTTGCCGGGATTCCAGCCAAGCAGAGCCAGGAAGTTGATGACGGCTTCGGGCAAGTATCCTTGTTCACGATAGCCAGAGCTGACTTCACCCGTCTTGGGGTCGTGCCATTCCAAGGGGAATACGGCGAAGCCCAGCTTGTCGCCGTCGCGCTTTGAGAGCTTGCCGTTGCCAACAGGCTTCAGCAGCAGCGGCAGATGGGCAAAGCGCGGCATGGTGTCCTGCCAACCGAAAGCCTGGTAGAGCAGCACGTGGAGCGGAGCCGACGGCAGCCACTCCTCGCCACGGATGACGTGGGTGATCTCCATCAGATGGTCATCGACGATGTTGGCCAGATGGTACGTCGGCAGCTGGTCGGCACTCTTGTAGAGCACCTTGTCATCAAGTGTATCGCTCTTCACGCGCACCTCACCGCGAATCATATCGTCGACGAGCACCTCCTGTCCGGCATCTATCTTGAAGCGCACCACGTACTGCTTGCCCTCGGCGATGAGCTTCTCCACCTCCTCAGCGGGCAGCGTCAGCGAGTTACGCATCTGCCCACGGGTCGAGTTATCGTACTGGAAGTTTTCTATTTCCGCGCGTTTGGCGTCCAGCTCCTCGGGTGTATCGAAGGCGATGTAAGCCTTGCCCTCGTTGAGCAGCTGCTGCACATATTTCTTATAGATGTCGCGGCGCTCGCTCTGGCGGTAGGGGCCGTAGTTGCCGCCGAAGGAAACGCCCTCGTCGAAACGTATGCCTAACCACTGGAAGGCCTCAATAATGTAAGCCTCGGCTCCTGGCACAAAGCGTGTACTATCAGTGTCCTCGATGCGGAAAACGAAGTCGCCGCCGTGCTGGCGGGCAAACAGGTAGTTGTAAAGCGCAGTGCGCACACCGCCTATGTGAAGGGGTCCCGTAGGACTGGGCGCAAAGCGCACCCTAACGCGTCTGTCTGACATAATTTTAAAGTGTTTATTTACAATTGGCTGCAAAGGTACGCAAAAACTTTAGGCTATGCAAATAAATTAAATATTATTCAATTTTACATGGACAGGCGGAAAGATGGCAGAGCAGTCCCTAGGTTTGTTAATCTTCCATAATCACTTGGCGGTTACATCAATTCTTCGTAATTTTGCGCTCCCAATTTAAAAACTTATGCATAACGAAGAGAAGGGCGTGCTGCGCTCGCTGGACTATGTGACCATCATCATCTACATGCTGCTGCTGGTTGGCGGTTGGATTAGTGTGTGCGGAGCGAGCTACACCTACGGCGAACCATCGGAGATTTTCTCGCTGGATTCACGTTCGGGCATGCAGATTGTGTGGATAGGCACATCGCTGGTGTTGGGCCTTGTACTCCTGCTGCTCGATGATCGTCTCTACGACACCTTCGCCTTCGCCCTCTACGGCTTTCTTATTGTACTGCTCTTCGCCACCATCTTCAACCCCCATAGCATCAAGGGCAGCCATTCGTGGCTCGTACTGGGCCCGTTGCGTATTCAACCGGCAGAGTTCGCGAAGTTTACCACCGCCCTGGCGCTGGCGAAGTTCATGGGCAGCTATGGCTACGACATTCACCGTACGCGCGACTTCCTCATCACGCTGGGGTTTATCTTTGCGCCTATGGCGTGCATCGTCTTGCAGCGCGAAACGGGGTCGGCACTGGTTTATCTGGCCTTCTTCCTCATGCTCTACCGCGAGGGCATGACGGGCAGCGTGCTCTTCACGGGCGTGGCAATGGTTGTCTACTTCGTGGTTGGCATACGCTATGCCGAACCATTGCTGTTCAATACGCCTACGAGCATCGGCATGTTCATAGTGCTCTTGTTGGTGCAGCTCTTCTCGTCAGTGATGATTGGGGTGTTCTGCCGCAACTGGCGCGAGGCTCTTGCATGGATAGGCCTATGCTTGGGCGTAACGCTGATAGGACTGCTCTTTGCCGTCTATGTCATCCCGTTTAACCTCGTATGGGTTCAGGTGCCATTGTGCGTGGCACTGGTGGCCTGGCTCGTTTGGCAGGCCTTGGGTTCGACGATAAAGAACTACTGGTGGGTGGCGGCCTTCACCCTCGGCTCACTGGTATTCTATAGTTCTGCTGACTATGCCCTCGACCACATGCTACAAGACCATCAGCGCATCCGCATAAAGGTGTTGCTGGGCCTGGTGGAAGACCCCAAGGGCGTGGGTTACAATGTGCACCAAAGCGAGATTGCCATCGGCTCGGGAGGTCTGGAAGGAAAGGGATTTCTCAATGGCACACAGACGAAACTGAAGTACGTGCCCGAGCAGGACACCGACTTCATCTTCTGTACCGTGGGTGAAGAGGAGGGCTTTGTGGGAGCTGCCGGCGTGCTGCTGCTTTTCCTGGGACTTATCCTGCGCCTCATCCATTTGGCCGAGCGACAACCCACGACCTTTGGTCGCGTCTATGGCTACTGTGTGCTCTCGGTGTTCCTCTTCCACGTGTTCATCAACGTGGGAATGGTGCTGGGACTGACACCCGTCATAGGCATTCCCCTTCCCTTCTTCAGCTACGGAGGCTCGTCGCTGTGGGGATTCACGCTACTGCTTTTCATCTTCCTGCGCATCGATGCAGGAAGGAACCGGCTACATGCCTAACAGAAATCTATAGCCTCTCCAACCATTCCAGAAGGGAGCGGCAGGATTATGGCTATAGGCAATCATAACGACACGACCAATAATGTATTCCTCGGAGACGAAGCCCAAGAGGCGCGAGTCGACGGGATTGTCTTTGTTGATGCTTTCCAACCAGTAGTAATCTGCATCGGCACAGTCCTTCAGACTGGGCACGACGAGTGTCTCACCAGCCACGTCGAGGGTATCGCCAGGCAATCCCTTGCATCGGCAAATAACGATGTCACCCTCTGTGGGATGCTCAAAAGCCAGGATGTCGCCCTTTTCAATGGGCTGTCGCCATAGTCGTCCGTAACCGAAGAACGAGTTGTCGCCTCCGCCCACACGCAGGCCGTAGCTCCAGCGGTTTACCAGCACGCGGTCGCCCGCCTCGAAAGCAGGACTAAGACCACCTCCATTGATGGTATAGATAGTCATGCCCACGGCGCGGAAAGCGACCATCACCAGAAGGGCGATGGCCAGCGAGATGAGGAATTTCAGCCAGGTGCGCATTTTCGGTTGTTCGGTTCGTAGCGACTGAATCGCAACATACGTGACGAGAGCTACTTGATGTTGTCGACGAATCGGAAGAGACGACCCCAGCGAATGCCACCGCCGAAGAGACCGCGGTCGGGGTCGCTGCTCCACCAGATGAAGATGGGCTTGCCCACGATGTGGTCTTCGGGCACGAAGCCCCAGTAGCGTGAGTCGGCCGAGTTGTGGCGGTTGTCGCCCATCATCCAGTAGTAGTCCATCTTAAAGGTATAGGTGTTGGTCTCTTCACCGTTGATGTATATCTTGCCGTTGCGCAGTTCTATGTCGTTCTTCTCGTAGACCTTGATGGGACGCTCGTAGACGGCATAGTTGTCGAGTGTGAGCTTGATACTCTCACCCTTCTTAGGAATCCAGACGGGGCCATAGTTGTCGCGTGTCCAGTGGGTGTTGCCGCTGGAGGGATAGATGTCAATGGACGGCTCGCTGACCGTCGGCGTGATGCTCTCCACGAGGTCTTTGCGCTCTGAGAGGGCCTTCATCGTGGCCTTCGTCATAGGCATGATACTGTGGGTGTTGCGCATCTGGTCGGTAAGCGTGATTTGTCCGTTGCTCTTGAAATAGCCCCTGTCGGCATCGCTCAGGCCGAGGTCTTCGCAGGTGATGCCGTACTCCCGCATGAAATCGTTCTGCATAACCGCACCGTTGTGGAAATGCACCTCGTAGGAATACTGCACCTCGTCAGGCTCTTTGTTAGGCTGGCCGTCGAGATAAACGATGTGGTCTTTTATCTGGAGCGTCTGTCCGGGCAGTCCTACGCAACGTTTTACATAGTTCTCGCGGCGGTCGGTGGGTCGCCAGTCTACCTGACCCAGGGGTATGGCACCAGGTTGGGGACTGAAGCCGGGGTTGTGCTTGATGAACTCCGAACCGAGACCGTAAATCTGCTTCAGGCGCATCAGCTGGTCGTACTTCGACAGCGAATCGATAGGCAGTGCCGTGGGATAAAGCTGCTGGAAGATGCCCTGTCCGAAGTCGTAGCAAAACTGATAATAGTATGTCTGGTAGGGCGGCTCGGTGATGATGGTATCACCAGCGGGATAGTTGAACACGACGATGTCGTTCAGCTCTACGTTGCCCAAGCCTTTTACACGGCGGTAGTCCCAGTGGGGCCACTCAATGTACGACTTCAGGTTGCCGAAGGGCAGCGTGTGCTGCGTCAGGGGAACGGTCAACGGCGTCTCAGGGATGCGTGGGCCGTAGCTCACCTTACTAACGAAGAGGTAGTCGCCCGTGAGCAACGACTTCTCCAGCGATGATGAGGGGATGACATAGTTCTGGAAGAAGAACTGATTAATAAAATAGACGGCTACAAGGGCGAACACGATAGCATCGACCCACGACATGACTGCTCGCACGGGACCCTCGGCATCCTTCCACCACTGCCAATTGATCTTCTTCGAGATATAGGCATCGTAGATAAAGGGCACGACAATGAGACCCAGCCACGACTTCACCCAATAGAGGAAGAGCAGGTAGAGCACGAGCACGATGATGAACTTTAGCCATTGCAGCTTCTTATTTACTTTCTTCTTTTCTCGTTTCATTGTTTTATTTGTTGGGGAGTGAAGGGGGAGTGAAAAGGAAGTGAAAGGGGAGTGAAAGGGACGTCACCTTCTGTCTCTTATGGAAATGCAGGAACTATCGTCCCTTTCACTCCCCTTTCACTTCTCCTTCACTCCCCTTTCACTCCATTAAAAGTTAAACATGTCCGAAATTGTAAGCAGCCCGCTATGCTCCTTGGTGTACTCGGCAGCGAGCACGGCACCAAGGGCAAATCCTCGGCGCGAATGTGCATCATGGGTGATGGTGATGCAGTCCTCCAGCGAGTCATAGCGGATAGTGTGGATGCCTGGCACCTCACCACGGCGAATATGGTCGACGCGCAACTTACTTGAATCGGTGGTGTCTTCGGCCCACTGTTCCTTGCGGTCAAGCCGTTCCACGATTTCCTCGGCCAGGGTGATGGCCGTACCCGACGGATGGTCAAGCTTATGCACATGATGGGTCTCCTCCATCTCCACGTCGTACTGCGGGAACTGGTTCATTATCTTAGCCAAATAGCGGTTTACGGCCGAGAAGATGGCCACGCCGATGGAGAAGTTCGATGCCCAGAAAAGGGTCTTACCCTCCTCACACATCCGCCGCACGTCGTCGCCGTGCTCCTTCATCCAGCCGGTAGAGCCGGAAACGACCTTCACACCCTGTTCCCAGGCTTTCAGGTAGTTGCCATAGGCGGCTTGCGGAGCGGTGAACTCTATGGCCACGTCAGCAGAGCGAAAGGCATCGCTGTCAAAGTCCTGCAGGTTGTCAATGTCGATGATGCTCACGATTTCGTGACCGCGGCTGAGGGCAATTTGCTCAATCATCTTACCCATCTTGCCATAACCTATCAATGCTATTTTCATTGTTTTAGCCCCCTAAGTTAGGGGGTTGGGGGTCTGAACAAGCGTACATCGACCCATTAATGATTATTCTAAATTGCTGGGGGGTCATGCGCCTGTTCAGACCCCCAACCCCCTATCTTAGGGGGCTCATATCCCTACGATGTATATGCTGCGGCCTCGGCAGCAGCGATAATATCTTCACGCGACTTCTCCACAGGGTTGTGGGTGATGTCGGAGAGGTCGAACTCGTCAGAGGCCCCCTCTTCGGCCCCCGAGGGGACTACTATAGTTTTGCCCCTTGAGGTTTTGGAGGTCTCGTCTATCGTGCCCCCCTCGGGGGGCGAAGGAGGGGCTTGTTCTAGGCTTGGTGCCACGCTTACCGGTTCCTCCTCCATCTTTGTGCGATTGCTTTTTGCCTGGAAGATGGCATCGATGAACTGCGGCTCACGACGGAGGCGCTGCAGGGTATTCTTCGATGCTTCCTGCTGCGCTTCCTTCTTGGAGAAACCTTGTCCCTTACCGCCTTCCACACCTTCTATCATCACGACATAGCCGAAGACTGGCGAACCCTTTTCATCGGTGGTCTGCTTGAGTATCTGAAACTCCATCTTCACACGGTTCTTCTGCGTCCACTCCAACAACTTCGACTTGAAGTTTACCTCCTTGTAGGCCACCTTGTCGATGTTCACCATCTGCGCCAGTATGCGTTTCTTCATGAAGCGCATCACGGCATCGTAGCCCTGGTCAAGATAGATAGCGCCAACAATTGCCTCGAAGGCGTTTCCAGCCATATAACTATTGTGTGAACGTTGCTGTCCGTTGCTCTGTATCAACTCCGTCAGTCCCATTTCCTTGGCCAGCTTACCCAGCGAGTCACGGCTGACGAGCTTCGACCGAGTATTGGTGAGGAACCCCTCGGGCTTGCGTTCGAAATGCTCAAAGACAATATGACCCACAGTAGCGTCAAGCATCGCATCGCCAAGGAACTCCAGCCGCTCATTGTGCAGCGGGCGTCCCTTGTCGTTGCGCTGTCCCGAACTCTTGTGGGTCAGTGCCAGTTTGTAGTGGCTGATGTTATTCGGATAGAAGCCTATCACCTGTCGCAGCTGCCGCCGCAATTCCTTATCATCGCGGAAGGGCAGGCGCAGGCGTTCGATAATGTCTCTAAGGTTCATACTTCTTGAACACCACACAGGCGTTGTGTCCTCCGAAACCGAAGGTGTTGCTCAGAGCGGCACGGACGGTACGCTTTTGTGCCTTGTTGAACGTGAAGTTCAGGTTGTAGTCAATCTCTGGGTCATCGTCGCCCTCCTCGTGGTTGATGGTGGGCGGCACGATGTCGTTCTTCACAGCGAGCAGCGTGGCCATAGCCTCTACGGCACCGGCAGCACCGAGCAGGTGGCCAGTCATAGACTTCGTGCTGCTGATGTTCAGCTTGAAGGCTGCATCGCCAAAGACTTCCTTGATGGCCTTTGCCTCGGAGATGTCTCCCACATGCGTAGAAGTGCCATGCACATTGATGTAGTCAATATCCTCAGGCTTTAGGCCTGCATCTTCGAGTGCATTCTGCATGACGAGCTTGGCACCCAGTCCCTCGGGATGCGAGGCAGTGATGTGGTAAGCGTCGCCGCTCATACCAGCACCTATCATTTCGGCATAGATTTTTGCTCCACGAGCCTTGGCATGCTCCAGCTCCTCCAGGATGAGGCATCCGGCACCCTCGGCAATGACGAATCCGTCGCGACTGGCACTAAAGGGACGGCTGGCCTTCTCAGGCTCATCATTGCGGGTGGAGAGAGCCTTCATGGCATTGAAGCCACCCACGCCACAGGCACAGATGGCGCTCTCGGCACCTCCGGCGAGGATGGCGTTGGCCTTGCCCAGGCGGATGAGATTGAAAGCGTCGGCCAGTGCATTTGACGATGAGGCACAGGCAGAGGCTGTGATATAGTTGGGGCCATGGAAACCGTACATGATGGAAATCTGTCCGGCGGCAATATCGGCAATCATCTTAGGGATGAAGAACGGACTGAACTTCGGCCCTTCCTCTTTATGCACACCATAGTAGGACACCTCCTCTTGGAAAGTATTGATACCACCGATGCCCACACCATAGACCACACCAATGCGGTTCTTGTCAACCTTCTCCAAGTCCATAGCACTATCCTCCACAGCCTGCTTGGCAGCAATAAGTGCCAGCTGGGTGTAGCGGTCCATCTTGCGAGCCTCCTTGCGGTCGAGGTAGTCGTTCACGTCAAGGTTTTTGACCTCGCATGCAAACTTGGTCTTGAAATTCGTTACGTCGAAGCTTTGTATCGGTGCTGCGCCACTGACTCCCGCCAAAAGGTTTTTCCACATCTCCTCGGGGTTGTTTCCCACGGGTGTCACGGCGCCAAGTCCTGTTACAACAACTCGTTTTAGTTCCATAGGATTCTTGTTTAAGCCCCCTAAGTCAGGGGGATGGGGGTCTGAACAATTGCTGTCCCCCAATGTTTGTTATACGAATTGAGGGTCTGAATGATGAAAAACTCGTTCAGACCCCCAACCCCCTAAGCTAGGGGGCAAAAAAAATTACTTAAGATTATCCTCGATATAGGCAATGGCATCGGCCACCGTTCCAATCTTCTCGGCCTTGTCATCGGGAATGCTTACTCCGAACTCCTTCTCAAACTCCATGATAAGTTCGACTGTATCAAGAGAATCGGCCCCCAGGTCGTTGGTGAAACTTGCCTCGGGCTTAACCTCGGACTCTTCAACACCAAGTTTGTCAACAATAATGGCCTTTACTTTGCTTTCAATTTCTGACATGATTTTACTTTTTAAAATGTTAATAAATAATGTTCTAAATTCAGAGATTCTTTGAAAATCGGGTGCAAAGTAACACATTTTCTTTCAGCTACACAAACTTTTTTACAAAAAACAACCATTTGTGTGCACACACAGTAGGGTAGTGTGCACATTTTTGACGTTTTTTTCGATTTTCTGTGGCTTTTGTTTTACCTTTGCAGCCGTGAACAGGAAAATTCTGGCCTTGACCCTGCCCAGCATCGCCTCAAACATCACCGTGCCGCTGCTCGGACTCTGCGATGTGACCATCATGGGACATATAGGCGGAGCCACCAGTATCGCGGCCATCGCCGTAGGGTCGATGATTTTCAACGTGATGTACTGGCTCTTCGGTTTCCTGCGCATGGGGACGAGCGGGATTACGGCTCAGGCATACGGCAGGGGAGGGGGGATGCTGGAGATACTGAAGAGCAGCCTCCTGATGGCCCTTCTCCTCGGCGCGGCCATCGTGGTGCTGCAAGTGCCGCTTCAGTGGCTGTCGTTCTGGCTCATGCAGATGCAGGACGACGTGAGCCAGCTCTGTATACATTATTATTATATATGCGTGTGGGGAGCTCCGGCCATGCTCGGCCTCTACAGCCTCATGGGCTGGTTCATCGGTATGCAGGACACGCGCACACCCATGATGATTGCCATCGGGCAGAACGTGATGAACATTCTCCTCTCGCTCTTCCTCGTCATCGTGCTCCACCAGGGCATCGTAGGCGTTGCCCTGGGCACGATGCTCAGCCAGTGGGCGGCGTTTCTGGCGGCCTTGTTATTCGCGAAACGAAAAGTCGAAGAAAAGGGGCTCCAAAGGCCGTCGGAGTTTACCCAAAAGACGCTGAAACGTCTCCTCACACCGCATTTCAGGGTCTATCTCGATATTTTCCTGCGCACGCTCTGTCTCGTAGCCGTAAACCTCTACTTCACGTCTGCTGGTTCGGCACAAGGGGCACTGACACTGGCGGCAAACACGCTGCTCATGCAGTTCTTCATGTTCTTCAGCTATGTGATGGACGGTTTTGCTTTCGCTGGCGAGGCCCTTGCAGGCAAGAGCTATGGGGCCGGCGACGGAGTGACACTGCGACGCGTAGTGAGACTGCTGTTCGGCTGGGGGCTGGCTGTGGCGGCAATATTCACCGTAGCCTACTGGCTGCTGGGTACAGAGGTATTGCGTCTGCTCACCAGCGATGCCGAGGTAGTCACCGCCGCCGAGGGTTACATGGCTTGGGCGGTGCTCATACCCGCTGCGGGCATGGCGGCCTTTGTGTGGGACGGAATCTTTATCGGCATCACCGAAACGAGGGGTATGCTCTGGTCGTGCCTCGTGGCCTCCGTGGCCTTCTTTGCCATCTATCTGCTGCTGGCACCAATAATGGCCAACCATGCTCTATGGCTGGCCTTACTCGTATACCTGGCGCTGCGCGGACTGCTGCAGACGCTGATTTTCATTCACTAAAGAATACTCTGGCGACATTCTCGTTGGTGCGATCCGCCATTTCCTCCTCGCTGATGCCATAGGCCTGTGCCAGACGGGCAAGCACCTGAACTACAAAGGCTGGCTCGTTGCGCTGGCCGCGATGGGGAACGGGAGCCATATAGGGCGAGTCGGTCTCCAGCACAATGCGGTCTAAGGGCACCACAGCGGGCAGCACCTCCGGCAGATGGCTTTTCTTGAAGGTCGATACCCCACCAATACCCAGCACGAAGCGTGGGAACTCCAACAATTGCTGCGCCTCGATTTCATTGCCAGTGAAACAATGGAAAACGCCGCCAGGAAGGTCGTCCTGATAACGTTTCAGGATAGCGACCATTTCATTTTGCGCCTTGCGGCAATGTATCATCAGCGGCAACCGCGTCTCTATCGACCAACGTACCTGCTCTTCGAAAGCCAGCATCTGCTCTTGCTCGAACTCGCGGCTCCAGTAGAAGTCAAGACCCACCTCGCCGATGGCGATGAGACCACCTCCCCCACCCGTTCCAGAGGTAGGGAGGAGTTGACGTATCTCCTGTAGCACTTCGCGCCAATCAGCACGAACCTCTTCAGGATGTAGGCCCACCATGGGGTAGAGCGTTCCTGAGTACTCCTGGCACAGTTCAATGATACGCCGTGATGACGGCAAGTCAATGGCAGGCACGAACATCTGCATCACACCAGCCTCGACGGCACGGGCAATCACCTCGGCACGGTCATCATTGTACTCCTCACCGTCGAGGTGGCAGTGGGTGTCAATTATTTCCATAGTTTAGAATGTGAGACGGAAGATAAAACGTATGCCCCATTTCTCGCTGGTGTCCAGCCCGAGGTAGTTCAGTCGGCGAACGTACTCCACGTGTAAGATTTTGAAGATGTTGTGCACACCAGCGATGGCCTCAAAGTAGGGCACCTTGGGATTCATCACGTGACATCCCGTAGGGAAGTACATCAGCATGGGGTCGCCAGGATTCTTGTCGGGGTCGTTCTTGTCCGAGAGGTCACCCCAGAGCATGTTGATGGCCAGGTATTCACGCCACTTCAGCTTCTTCAGCAGGGGCACACGGTTGAAAAACTTGCCGTTCATGTCCCACGAGAGCATCGCCGAGGCGTAGCGGTCGTTGAGGAACTCCATGTTGTTGATGAGGTTGAACATCTCCTCCTCGATGATGAACGACTGATTGGCCACAGGGTGGATAAGCAACATATAGGGCACCTTGTTCCACTGTATGCCAGCCTTCAGGTGGAGGTCCACCTTTCCCCAGCTGTTGAGCCAGAAGCGCTGGTAGAGCTTTGCCTCTGTGAAATTGGAATTGTACTGTCCGCCGAGCACGTTCTTGAATCCGAAGGTGTGGCTGATGGACATCGATGGCGCATCGTGGTTGATGGTCACACGGCGCTGCTTACTGTTGATGTAAGTCTCGCTGGGGGCGAAACGCAGCTCGGCAAAGAGCTCGGTGGTGCGCATGAACTCACCGTTGGGCTTCAGACCGTCGTAATCGACCCGCGGCTGGTCGAGCGTGCGGAACGACATGGCACCGCAGGCCTCATACTCCTCAGTCTTCAGACTCAGTGTCGTGCGCAGACCGCCATACATCTCGTACTCGAAGGAGAGTTTCTGGCGGTTGTTGATGGTCATCTTGTTGATGCCCGCCCACTTGAACGCCACGAGGAAGTTGTCCTTGTCCGTAGGCAGATAGCGGTCGCTGGGCGACGACATGTCGTAGGTGCTCTCCAGCTTCAGCGTGCGCTTGGGGTACTCCCAGGGCATGTAGACCTTGTCGATGAACGAGTAGGTCAGACCGCCATGGTAGTAGTTCTTGTGGCTGCCGAAACCGTATGCATAGTAGCCCTCGGCAAAGAAACGCTTGCAGAGATTCGCCGTGGTCTTCAGCGAGAGGCGCGTGCGCCAGCCGTCAATCTGGTTGCGCGAGATGAGGGTGTTCACCGGCGAAATGTCAATCTTGTTCGGATCGCCCGTCTCAATGGAGTTCTCAATGAGGGCGTTCAGGCCATACATGATGTACTTGAAGCCCTTGATTTTCTGGATGTTCTCCACGAAGCCACCCATCGACTCCTCACTCTTCGTCAGCTCCACCTGTCGGTATTTGCTCCAGAACTGCTTGCTCTGCATACCGGCGTCCGGCTCACGAATCTCCGTGCGGGCACCCTTGAAGAGCCGCTTCGGCAGCTCGTCGAAGGAGTAGTCGCTGAAGCGCGTGGTGCGTATGACGATGGCCTGCTGCAGGAACTTGGCAAAGGAGAGCTCGGTGATGGCATCGTCCCTCGTGAGCACCCACTCGCCGTTGGGCAACTGCTCGAACTCCTGCTCTATGTGCATGTTCTTCACGAAGTTCACCGAACTCTGCTTCGGCAGCGTCAGCTCACAGCGGCGCACGTGGTAGCTGCTGTCCTTCAGGATATAGATGTCACCACGGAAGCCGAAGTCCATCTGATTGTTGGGCAGGAAGTGCAGGTGTATGCAGCTATCGGACAACTCCCCTTCCTGACGTGAGACGGCCACCGTATCCACTATATAGAACCTATAGAAACTGATGGCATCCTTGCCGATGGGCGAGGTGAAGGGGTACTGCAGAAGGCGTATCTGATCCTCGTAGAGGTCTACGTCGGTGAACACGTCCTTCATCACGATATTCAGGATGTCACCCGTCTGGAAGAGGTCGTTGATGCCCGATGACTGCTGACCCTTGATGTACGTCTTTTTCGACTCTGGGTTCTTGCGGTAGACAATCTCAGAGGCCGTCTCGTCAACGCTCAGCGGCAGAATCATCTTCAGGTTGTACTGGCACACTTCAACTTGCTCCATGAGCCAAGGGGTGCTGGAGAAAGGCTTTTTCGATAGCATCTCTGGCGTAAGGTCGTTGGCGGCAAGGGTGAGCTTCTCGTATTTCTCATACTTGTAGTAGTCGTGGTTGGCCAGATTGGTCTCTTTCTTCTTCTCGATGACCTTGCGCATCAAGTCCACGGCGGGGTTGTTCTTGCGGCTGTATCTCACGCGCTTCGACTTCACAGTCACCTCGGCCACCTGTCCGCCGTCGGGCGAAAGCTTCACGTCCATGTGGCTGCGGGTGTCATAGTCGATCTCTACGACCTGCGTCTTGTAGCCAACGGCACTGTAGGTGATGCTCCAGCCGTTATGGCGGTCTATGCGGTAGTGGCCGTTCTCGTCGGAGACGACAGCCACGTTATGTCCCTTATAGACCACGCTGGCGTAGGGAATCCCCTCTCCTGTCTCCTGGTCGATGACAGTGCCCATGATAATCTGTGCCGCAGACGTCAGACAAAAGGCTGTCAGCAGCACTGAAAGAAAGAATAATCGTCGTATCATTTGATTATATTCTTACGCTTGTTTAAAAAGTGGTGCAAAATTACAACAAAGTTTCATAACGCTTGTTAGCTGTTACAATCTTTTAGCCTTTTTTAATGACACAACAATAAAAATGCTGACAAGGCCGTTTATCTCATTGCCCTCCTCAACTTCCGGCTAGAAGGACTTGAGAAGGAGCTGCGCACCGACGTGGCACTCATGGACATGAAGCGGCACACGCTCTTCTCCGACAAGGTACGCATGGTATTCCTCCAGCTGCCCTATTTCACAAAGGAACTGGATGAATGCGAAGATATTTTCGAACGAATCATTTACGTATTGAAGCACATGGATATATTACAGCGGATGCCGTTCCTGGCACAGGATGCCGTTTTCAAGCGGCTCTCAGAGATTGCCGACGTCGCGTCGCTCTCCAAGGAAGAGCGCAGAGAGTATGACAAGAGCCTGAAGCACTACCGCGACACCATCGCCGTGATGCACGGCCAGTGGCTTGAGGGTCATGCCTCCGGGCTTGCTGAAGGCATGGAGAAAGGCATTGAGAAGGCCAAGTATGAAGATGCACGACAGATGAAAGCCGACAATATGCCAGTGGAGTTTATTGCCAAATATACCGGCCTCACGAAAGAAGTGATAGAGGTCTTGTAACCACCGTTAAACTCTAATTCTTCTTAAATAATCTCCGAGTCGCCCAGCGGTTCGGATTTTTGTTCGTATCTTTACAGTTGCAAAGTTACTAACTTTTCGGGTAACGGCAAAGCTTTTAGTAAATTGTAACAGTTTTCGTACAAGTTCCAAACCGGTGTAAAGACATCAGCAACAGTGGCACAGCCATTGTCGCTGCTGTTGAAAAATATTTACATTGACCCCTCTGAGAATCCGATTTTTTGAATGAGGTGTTTGGTGGATTTTGCGTATGAGCCAGTTTTGACAGGGTTCGTTTCCGCGTTTTTCACGCCACTGCTCAGCTATGGGCTTTTTGCCCCTTAAAACTGTTTCGTTTTAGTCGGTTTTTACCGAAAAAGGTGGTCTTGTAGTACAAGACCATATCTTTTGTAGTACAAGACCATATCTTTTGTAGTACAAAACCATATCTTTTGTAGTACAAGACCATATCTTTTGTAGTACAAGACCATAGCTTTTGTAGTACAAAACCATAGCTTTTGTTGAACAAAACCAGTGCTTTTCTACTACTAACCCGCTCACTTACTACCATTAGACTGGCTGTTTGGCTCCAAAAAGGCCTCAATGGATGCCTCGAAGACCCTTTTTCGGGGTATTTTCCAACCGCGAAAAACACCTGTTTTAAGCGAAATAGAGGTAAACAAGTGTTAAGTTTGTGTAATTTTAAGTCACTTTCTGCACAAAAGAGGGGGATTTGTGCAGGGTTATGAAGCGCGATTCCTGCAAAAAACAGCCGGTTTAGGCAGCTTTTTGCGCTAGATGGTCATCTTTTAGGAACACTTTTTTCTGCACTTTTTCTTTACATTTCACTTGAACTTGCCAAACTACACATTCTGACGGGGGCTGACTTTATCCGTCAACTGAAGCTGATTGTGTCAAGTGGAGAGTTCCACCCTGTGGAAGGGGAGAAAGACATCTTTTCCGTTGGTGGTGAAAACGGCGAGAACTACGACAACCTGATGAATGCTGCCCGGAAGGCCGTTGAGCATGGGTACAGGGTGTTCCTTCTTCCAAATCCTAAAGGCATCAGGACGGCAGACTTCATCTTTGAGCGGAAGGGAGTTTACAAGATGTTTGACCTGAAAACTATTACAGGGAAAAGTTCTGTTAGCACGCGCTTGATGGAATCTATTGGCCAAACGAATCATGTTGTACTTAATATGGCTACTGATTACGAACCTCGTTTGTTGGCCAAAGACATACAAGCATATTTCGAGAGTAACCGTGACGCGAGAGAAGTGCTTATACTGAAAGGCTTAAAGTTCTTGTCAGTGTCACGTCGCTTCGTTGAGGGCAACGATTATGTCAAGATGTTCATGAAACGCTATCTCAGATAGCAAAAGAGCCTCCTATGGAGACTCTTTAATCTGGGTAGTGTCGATATAGTCTTGCCCTCTCGGGATTCTGCCCGGATAGCCAAACTTGAGGTTTGACGCTGCAAAGATAAGCATTTTTCCCGTCCCCTCCAAATTTTTCCTCAACTTTCTTTGCTGGTTTACAAACATTTTGTAATTTTGTAGCCGACACTGTAGGGGCTGGCCCCATGCCAGCCCGATGCCCTCGAGGGCAATGCGGTGCCAAGACATCGATGGGACACCGGAGGCTGAAAACACCGTTTGTAAAGACAGCCGAAGGGAAAGGCGTTTAACGGACGTTACCGTTCTGTGCCCTCAAACTTAGCATCGGGCGGGAACAAACAGTAATTAATGGGCGAACATAGCAACGACATAACACAGGAACTGGCACTACTACATACTCTCAATGGCGGTGATTTCTCACGTCAGGTGGAAAAGATAGCCCACCGTGGCGAGTTTCACCTGATTGAGGGTGAAACAGATATATACTCCGTAGGCGGTGAACAGAGCGATGACTACCAGAACCTACTCGTTGCCGCACGCAAGGCAGTAGAGTTTGGTTATCGGGTATATATGCTTCCTAATCCGCGTAACATCCGTACCGCTGATTTCATTTTTGAGAAAAGAGGCATATTTCGCCTGTATGATTTGAAGACAGTTTACGGAAAGTCATCTGTAGGGCAGAACCTATTGGACTCCATCGGACAGTGCAATCGTATTCTTTTGAACATAACGCGAGAATACAATACTCGTTCGCTGGCATACGCCATTAAAAGATACTTCGAGATAAGCGATAAAGCCGTTGAAGTTCTCGTCATCAAAGGCCGTAAGCGCGTCTCTGTCAATCGTCCAATGGCTATGAGTGATACCTTTTTCCCAATGTTCAAAAAAGCATACGAAAGATAAAACCATCCTAAAAGGGATGGTTTTAAAGCGGAGTAGTGATCGTGATGTCTTGCTCCAAGGGCGGTGTCGGTACTGTCCTGCCCCCCGCGGGATTCTGCCCGGATAGCCAAAACATTTGTTTTGACGCTGCAAAGATAAGCATTTTTCCCGTCCCCTCCAAATTTTTTGGCAGTTTTCTTTGTCGATTCATAAATATTTAATAATTTTGCAGCGTCGCTTGTTCGCTCACTCGTGGGTGGCGGGCGGCCATATATATGAGAAAGACGATTCTTAAATCCATAATAATATGAAAACGAAATTATTAAGTTTTTTGCTTCTGCTATTATGCAGTCCAGCATCCGCATTTGTCATGGATGGCATAAATTATAATGTCACATCGGAGGAAAACTTAGAAGCGGAAGTTGGAAGTAACTCCGGTTTCTCTGGAGAAGCAGTCATACGCTCCGAAGTAGAGTATAATGGAAAGAAATATTCCGTGGCGAGCATACGAAACCAGGCTTTCTCTGGTTGCAGCGGCTTGACTTCCGTCACGATTCCCAACAGCGTGACGAGCATAGGAGTCGCTGCTTTCGTTAGTTGCTATGGCCTGAAATCTGTGCATATTTCCGATGTAGCAGCATGGTGTTCAATATCATTTAGCAATTATTATTCCAATCCTCTATCTTATGCGGCCCATCTTTATCTTGGGGAAGAGGAAATAAAAGACTTGGTAATTCCTAACAGCGTGACGACCATAGGTGAGTCAGCTTTCTATGGTTGCAGCGGCCTGACCTCCGTCACGATTCCCAACAGCGTGACGAGCATAGGAGGCTCTGCTTTCCGGGAATGCAGTGGCCTAACCTCTGTTACGATTCCTAACAGCGTGACAAGCATAGGAAGAACCGCTCTCCATGGAACAGGATGGTATAATAACCAACCTGACGGAATCTTGTATCTTGACAATTGGTTGATAGGATATAAAGGTGAAAAGCCAACAGGGAATGTGGTGATTGCTGAAGGAACAAGAGGATTAGCTGGCTCTGCTTTCAGTGTTTGCAACGGCCTGACCTCCGTCACGATTCCTAACAGCGTGACGAACGTTGGAGAGTATGCTTTTTATGATTGTAGCAGTCTGACTTCCCTCACGATTCCCAACAGCGTGACAAGCATAGGAGAAGCTGCTTTCTGGAATTGTATTTAGAGTCCTCTAAACAACTATAAACAATGAAAAACACATAGAGATAAATCTCTGTATATCAACCACTTTTAGATTTTAACACTTCAGACTTGCTTTTTGGTGGTTCTCAAAAATCCGCTTACCTTTGCAACGCATTTCTACCGCGGAGAATTTTGAGGGCTGTTATTTTACCATCTCGTGGACAGGGTTGACAAAGGTTGACAAGAGTGGACAACTGTTGACTGATGAACGAGAGGGAAAAGATCAAGGAAGTGACCTCATTTGAAGAACGCATCATCGTGGAATGAGTTGACAATGGGTGTCAATGATTGACGAAAGTTCACTCCGTGGCGGTTTGCAAGAAATTGATTGTAAAACCACATAAAAAGGAGTCAAATGAGAAAGACAAGAAAATGCGCCTTCTGTGGAAAGGAGTTCACTTGTAACAGCGGTTCGCAGAGGTATTGTTCAGAACATTGTGCCGAGGCAGCAAAGGTTCAGCGCAAGAAGAGACAACAGGACTTTTTGAAGGCAGTCCAGCCTGTTATAGACATCGCCAGCCAGGAGTACCTTACATTCTCCAAGGCTGCCATCCTCATGGGATGCTCCCGTCAGTACGTTTACAAGTTGGTAAACGAGGGTAAACTTCCTGCATCCCGAATCAGCAGCCGTATGGCATTCATCCGCAAGGCAGACATTGAAAAGATGCTTGCAGGAAATCCTTATCATCGTGTCTTGCCAACATCCAAACCTAAGAATCCTTCTTCCCTTTCGTTGAAGAAGGAACATGATTCAAGTAAGTCAACGAGGAAAGAGAACTCTTTTCAAGACATTGAACCACTTGAATACATCTCTGGCGAGGACGTTATGGCAACCTACAAGGTTAAGAAGTCATGGCTCTATGTTTCAGCCAAGAGAAACAACATACCTGTGTGCAAGATTGCAGGCAAAAACTATTATAGGCGAAAGCACATGGATGCACTCTTCGGAGTTTCCGCTGAGATAGAAGCCTTGACAGAATGGCTGACAACGGAAGAAGCTGAAACACTCTATTCTACGTCCAAGGAATCACTCCGTACCCAAGCCTACCGCCGCCATATTCCCACCAAGCGAGAATATGGCAAGACTTATTATTCAAAGATACATCTTGATGACATCTTCCGTCCTGACCTGAAGGCGAGTGATGACTATTACACTACAGCCGAAGCTGCTGAGAAGTACGGCATGACCAAGAGCAACATCTGCGTAATCGTCAAGACGAACCACCTTACAAAGGTGAAAGTCGGTGTACAGAACCTCATCGTCAAGGAGGAATTAGACCGAATAATGGCAAGCAGACTGTCGCAATTCGGTGCTTACAGGCTCCAATAACGCCCAATAATAGGCATCAACTGCGTGAATGTACAATTATCCTGGAGTTATGAATGGGTTAGTTGGTCACACTTTCATCACGCAGTTACTTTGCACTCGCTATGAGACACATAGCCTTCGATTATTAACAAAACAAATTTCATACAAGTATGAGTAACATTTGTAAGACAGTAACCTTGCGTACGCGTAAGATAAAGAAAGGTACGCAACTGAGCTTCTACCTTGACTACTATCCCGGCTACAGGGACGA
>JAFVFY010000092.1 GCA_017475265.1 Prevotella sp.
AGCAAGTCCTATACGGGTAGGGTGATTGAGCCAGGAAAGATTTATGAACTGAGTTATCTGGAATGTTCGTGCCCTAAAGTTAAATGTGGGTTGAGAAACAATCCGCAGCAATGTGAGTGCTCGCGACAGAGCATTTTATATATTCTTTCGCAACTTGAACCGGACAGCCAATTCGATGTTCGCATTGAGAATACGATTCTCAGGGGAAGCGACCGCTGTACATTCCGAATAACAAAGGAAAACAAATAGAATCCTAAAATTTACAATGAAGAAAAAAGTAAAAATATTGGCATTAAGCGTACTGGGACTGGTGATAGTCGCAGGAGTATTGGTGTGGATAGAGTTTGGTCCATTAGTAAAGGGAGCAATGTCGGCAGAGAAGCTCGACGACGGACTGTACTACATGGAGTACAAGGGCGACGACGGGTTCAAGGAGTTGATGGCCCGCGGTGGATGCAATGATGTCAGCGTGCTGGCCAGTTACGTGATGGAGTTCTTGTCGAAGGGGTATTTCAAGCCCGACAGCATCAATGTGCCTATCAATCCCGTCGGATGTTCTACGCTGACGGTCAAGACACCAGAGGACGGCGTGATGATGGCCCGCAACTTTGACTATCCTTACGGCACGGCGCTGATTATGCACACCATTCCTGACGAGGGCTATGAGTCCATTACCACCTTCTCTACTGATTTCTTCGGCTTCGGCGAGAACTATAAACCCGAGGGATTCCGCAATCAGTACATGGCTCTGGCAGGACTGTTCATGGCCCTGGACGGACTGAACGAGAAAGGATTAGCAATAGCCGTATTGGATGCAGGCGACAAAGTGGTGACTCGTCAGAACACCAGCAAGCCTGACCTGACCACGACGACTGCCGTACAGTACCTGCTGAAGAATGCGGCCAACATCGACGAGGCCTTGACGTTGCTGAAAGCCTCTGATATGAATTCCGATCCAGGTTCGGCCTATCATTTCTCGATGGCTGATGCTACGGGCAGAAGTGTGGCGGTGGAGTATGTGGATAATCAGATGGTGGTGACAGAGTCGCCCTTCGTGACCAACCACTACCTGTGCGAGGAGAAGTTCATGGTGGGGCTGCATGAGGGCGACCACCGTCACGAGAAGTTGATGGAACAATACGACGTGGCTGGCGGCGTGATGAACGCAGACCAGCTGACTGAAACTATCGCATCGGTGACCCAGTTGCCGGAGAAGGGTGCCATCGTAGGCGGCACACTCTGGACGATGGTGATGGATCTGACGCATCCCTCTGTCACCTACTATTCGCTTCGTCATTTTGACAAGCCATTCCATTTTGAATTAAGACGATAAAAACATTGAATATTATGAAACACGAGATTATTACATTAGCCGATGTGCAGATTATCGGCATGGCTAAAGAAATCGCATTCTGCAAGGGACAGGAAGAGTGTCCTAAGTTCTGGGGCGAGTATGTGGAAAGAATCATCAAGCCAGTGTTTATGGAACACAAGATGCCAGACGCATTTCAGCAGGCGGCTATCGACAACGGCGTTGGCGAGTTCGGACTCTGCACCTGCGACATCCCCAACCACAACTGCATGACCTGTGCAGAAGTGAATTTTGGTGCTTGCAGCAGCAAAACCTTCACCTACATGATTGGCGGTATTTACAAGGGTGGCAGCGTGCCGAAGGGTATGCAACTCTTTCCCATCCGCAGCGGCAAGTGGCTGAAGGTTCATTTCGAGGGCGGCATGAAAGCCTTCCAGCAGCAGTACCAGAAGTTCTATAAAGAGTGGCTGCCCCAGCACCCGGAATTCCGTTGTCCCTTGAACGCCATGACGATGGAATGGTACAACGGCGCCGACATCGACTCGCCCGATTACCAGTGTGGCGTGATGATACCCATAGAATAATCATCAAAAACGTAAATACATAGAGAAAAGACAATTTTACCTCCAACCACAGAGTCTTGGGGACAGCGCACCTGCTATGTGGCCGACCCAGACGGAAATCTGATAGAGATTGGTTCGTTTACAGAATAGTTCATGAAACCTGTGCCAGGTCAAGAAGAAAGAGAAGCATAAACTATGTGCTATAGAGAAGAAGCCATCGAATGTGTAAAAGATCATGTTCTCCAGATACATCAGCAAATATATGCCAAGTATGAAGGGGATTTTGACAGCCAATTCGATGTTCGGATTGAGAATACGATTCTCAGGGGAAGCGACCGCTGTACTTTCCGAATAACAAGACATGAAGGTTATTGAATTAAATATCGGCTCTACGCCCGCCGTAAAGTGCCTGCGCAAAAGGATTCTCAGCGGGAGATATAGATAAAACGAGCAAAAATAAGAGGGCTGGCAGCATATACATCTGTCAGTCCTCTTGTTGTGTTTAGTCGTTAGGCTTCGTTCGTCAGAAACTTATCGGGCCGTGCCCCATACACGAGGTCGTTGTAATGGCCGTCAGGAAGGCCGTGAGGGCAGCTACTATCACTTTCACCGCAACCTCAATGATACGTGTCTTTTTCATGGTTAAGGCTCGTTACCGTCGCTATCGTCATTTCCAGCGATGAGCGTGTCCACGTTGATGAACTTGGCCTGCTTGATGAACTCGCGGCTGCTGATGTTCATCTCCTGCTCCTGCTCAGGCAGGAAACGGATGTGCAGCGCCTTCAGGTTCTCGGTTACGTTGAACTTGTCCTTGCTAAGGGCTCCACCCTTGTTCTCGATGGTGCAGTAGAACGTGCCGAGACCGTCAATTTTCACCTTCTTCGAGTCGAGCAGCATCTCCAGCAGACAGCTGCGGAATTTCTCCAGCACACCGAACACCACGTCCTGGGTGTAGACACTGCCGTGCTCGCTGATGTGTCGTGCCAGCTTGCGTGTGTTCAGCGTCTCAGAGGCCTTTGCGTAGGCGAACCACTTGCCGAAGGCAGCCGAAGACTCCGACTTGTTCTGCTTCACTTGATACATAATCTTTGCCATTTTCTTGTGTGTTTTTCATGGTATTAGAATCTCCTGCGGCCAACTGCATCGGGTGGCCGTCTTCCCGCGTGTCTTTCAGATCTGATAACGAGTGCAAAGTTACAACATTTTGGGTCGTAAATCAAGACTTTCCCGATTTTATCTCCGATTTATTCTGAAATGTTAAAAAAGGATTGTTTGCGCTTTGCCGTAACACACGAATGTCGTTACCGTAATATACGAGCCTCGTTGCCGTAACACGTCCGCAAATGTCCTTGGGGAGCGGCGGCGCGGCAGCGCGGCATTTACATTCTCCGTTGCAGCGGCAAATATCTAATAGTAAATTTTATATTATATATTAAATATAATATA
>JAFVFY010000029.1 GCA_017475265.1 Prevotella sp.
AAGTTCATTCGTCTGGCCCAACACTATATCGAAAAGAAAGGTGAGGGCATTATCGGCTTTATCAATCCTCATGGCTATCTCGATAATCCCACATTCAGAGGTATGCGCTGGAATCTGCTGAAGACCTTCGATAAGATTTACGCCATTGACCTTCACGGCAATAGTAAGAAGAAAGAGACGTGCCCAGATGGAAGCAAGGACGAGAATGTCTTTGATATTATGCAGGGTGTCAGCATCAACCTGTTTGTCAAGACAGGCAGGAAAGACAAAGACGAACTTGGAAAGGTGTACCATAAGGATTTATATGGACTACGTCAGCAGAAATATGATTTCCTTGATGGGGCCACTTTAGAAAACGTTGGATATGAAGAAATGAAACCTATGGCTCCAATGTATTTCTTCGTACCAAAGAATTTTGATTTGCAGGAAGAATATGACAAGGGATTCAAAGTTGATGAACTCTTTAATGTGAGTTCAGTATCTGTTGTTACAGCTAAAGATGCTATACTTGTTGATATGAATGAAAACAATTTGTTTGCAAAGGTCAAACAGGAGTATGGCTCTGCAGATTCTTCACTTATAAAGAGATATAACTACAGACCGTTTGATGACAGGTTTGTGTATTATGACGTCCAAAAGATAGAACGTCCTCGTGAAACAACAATGCGACAGATGTTGCATCAAAACATCGCATTGCTCACATGCAGACAATTAGCTGGTAATGAGTGGAAGCACGTGTCTGTAGCAGATGGCATAGTTGATGATTGTCGAGTTTCTTCAAAAACAAAGGAAAGAGGCTATGTTTTCCCTCTTTACATCTATAAAGAGAACATGGGCCAAGAAGAGCGCATTGTCAACTTCAATATGGAGTTGTATAAAAAGATAGCCAATGGTCTGAACTACCTCGCTTGTGAAGAAGACAATGTTCTGATAGACCCAATAGGAGGAGTCAACGGTGTACTCTATCCCCAAGACCTCTTCGACTATATCTATGCCGTGCTTCACAGTCCTTCGTATCGTGAACGCTACAAGGAGTTCCTGAAGATAGACTTCCCACGCATCCCTTATCCGACAGACTGGGAAAAGTTCCGTGATTTGGTGGAGAAGGGGGAAGAACTGCGACAGCTGCATCTGATGGAGGACCTGTCCTCAAAGACTGGTATCACCTTCCCTATGGCAGGTTCGTTGCAGGTGGATTGCTACTGCTGGCAGGATAATCGCGTCTATATCAACTCCGAGCAATACTTCGACGGTGTGCCAGAATCTGCTTGGCAGTTCTATATCGGTGGTTACCAGCCTGCCCAGAAGTGGCTCAAAGACCGCAAGGGCATGACCCTGAGCTTCGAGGATGTGAAGCACTACGGCCGAATCATCTACGTGCTCCAGCAGACAGAGCGAGTAATGGGCGAAATAGATAACCTAATGAAAGAATAATTGCGATATATGGCAAAGAAAAGCAAGAAGAAAGAGAGTGAACCGAAGAATGAGGTTATCACAAATTGTGATAACCAACAGTTTGCGGTCGCAAATTGCGACCTCAAAAACATCAATATAGAGAGTCTTATCCGCACCATTCGTGGTCAGAAGGTGATGGTCGATTTTGACTTGGCGATGCTCTATGGTGTAAAGACAAAGGCACTTAATCAATCGGTAAAGCGTAACATAAAACGTTTCCCTGACGATTTTATGTTTCAACTTACCAAAGAAGAATGGGATATTTTGCGGTCACAAATTGTGACCACAAGACAGTATGAGAATAAAGAACTCGCATTTTTGCAGTC
This sequence comes from Prevotella sp., assembly GCA_017475265.1. Taxonomy (GTDB): domain Bacteria; phylum Bacteroidota; class Bacteroidia; order Bacteroidales; family Bacteroidaceae; genus Prevotella. The sequence continues at coordinate 1,782 of JAFVFY010000029.1, forward strand.
ACAATTTGTGACCGCAAAAAACATATCTAAGATAAGAACGCTACCCTATGCATTTACACGTAATGGTGTGGGAATGCTTAGTAGTGTGTTAGGCTCAGAGACTGCAGTTGATATGAATATTCGTATAATGCGTGCGTTTACTGCGAGTCAGCAGATAATGGAGAGTCATGCAGTTTTGTATAAGCGAGTGTTCCACCTTGAACAGCATCAACAAGAAACAGATGAGATAATAAACCTTCTGATGACCAAAATGGACGAGCAATCGTCAAAGTAGCTGCCGGAGAAGATTTTTGCTACAGGTTGCGTTTGGGATGCATGGACTTACGTGTCAGATTTGGTGAGGAGTGCCACACGCCGGATAGTATTGATAGACAACTTTGTGGATGACAGAGTTTTGTCTCTTTTGGATAAGCGGGCAGTACATGTGGAAGCTACGATTCACTCGCGTTACTACGAGTCTTTCCAAACAGACTTGAAGAAGCATAATGAACAGTATCGCGAAATCATGTTTGTACAACTGCCCCACAGGAATCACGACCGTTTCCTGATTATTGACAATGATGTCTATCTGCTTGGTGCCAGCGTGAAAGATATGGGCGTTGGCATGTGTGCCGTCACGAAGATGGAGGCATCGCCAGAGACGATATTAGGATTATTGAAATGATTAGGATTTAGTAGTAATTATGAAAGGAACAGCATCACGTCTTCTGGAGTTCCTTGAAGGAGCCAGAAAGAGATTCATCATACCAGTGTACCAAAGGAATTATGACTGGAAGCGCGAAAACTGCAAACAGTTGTTTGATGACCTCGTTAGTGTTATCAAGGAAGGAGATACTGGAATAAGTATAGGAGGGATGAAAGGAAAGTCAGACTGAAGCCCTTCCGTGATGACTGCACGGCTTTTGACAGGTTGATTTATAACGACGAGACAGAGTATATACAAGACTCTAAGGTCACCATCAACTACAAGTACTTTTACGACAGGATAGTGCAGATACGGGAACTGACACCTGACGAACTATACAGAGCCATCGATAGTCTCCTCTCATTGAGATGGGATATTTGGAATTAACTATTCCCAACAAACCTAATAGCAAGAACCAGAAATACCGGAAAGCAAGATAAGGAATCGCGGCAACATTACATGGGCGATGACTTTGTTACTAAAACAGTTGAATAACGTTAATTATTTGTAAAACAAAGGAAAGAAGGGAGCATGTTTCACAAAAAATGTCTATTTTTGTGCGCTTATAATAACTAAAGCAAAAATATTACTAATCAAACAAATACTAACTATCTACTTTTATGAAAAAACTATTTACCCTAGTTGCATTTGCTGCATCCACAGCAAGTGTCTATGCACAGGATGTGTACAACGCCATCGTCGATGGCAAACTGGCTCCTGAGTTCGCCGCTGTTGCTGGCGAAAATGGCGGTACTGCCAACAACTCTGCCGACGGCAAGTCGATTATCACCATGACTGCCGGCAAGGCTACTGTGACAGCCGTGGGCGGTACGACGCCCGCTAACAATGAAGCCGTTGGCGGTGCAGCTCAGATGATTACTCCGGGGGCTCCCATCGAGGGTTTGGAGAACACCTATGAGGTGGCCTCAGTGGAAGGTTGGAATGACATTACTTGGGGCTTGAAGAACCAGGGCGACATCGACTTCTGGTACGTCATCGGTACTGGCAATCCCTACGTGGGTATGCGCTGCATGCAGAACTCCAAGGACGGTGTGTTGGTAGAGGGCAGCTATAAGGCCGACTATATATTCTACGAGCCCGATGGCTCACTGGGTATGCCTATCACAGGTTTGTACTATAAGTTCACAGCCACGGCCCAAGGTGCTTTCAAGGTGAAGATATGGGCAAACAAGGGTAACCGCAAAACCTTCGTTGTCAATGCGGCCACCATGAAAGCTGAGCGTCTCTATGCCTCTGGCTTTATCAATGGCGTGAACGACGAGAGCGGTAAGAAGAAGCTGCTTAGCGTCGAAGAGGTCGATGCTGAGCACCACAAGTATATCTGGGGAACCTACGATGCCCTCGTAGAGAAAGGGAAGGGCGAGACCCAGAGCCAAGAGGACTATGATGCCAAGTTGGCCGAGGCAAAGGAAAATGCCGAGGCCATGGAGATAGAGCGTGAGTTCGTCATCGGTAACGGTAACCAGAACTTCTGGGGCTGGCTGACCTTCGACGTGGAGCCGGGCGAGGAGTACTGGGTGTTCCAGCACAGTTCGCAGATTGGCTTCGGCGGCTTTGAGTTCCACGAGGGTATCACCGCTGAGGAACTGATTAGCGGCATCGAGGCTCCATACGTCTACACCACCAACTTCTCGACCTATGAGGACGAGGAAAGTGGCGAGCGCGTGACATGGAAGGGTGAAAAGGCTGTCGGTGAGGGTGCCTTCGAGAGCACAGAGGAAGAGGGCGAACCCTTCGGCGACTTCTTTATGAACTATATGTCAGACGACTGGCGCACCAGCTACTGTCTGCTGCCCGAAGATGTGCTGGCACATTCGGCCAAGACTCAGGCTCTCTCCTTCGGCGTGTGGATGAAGGCTCCAGCCGATATAGCTTCTGCCGACTATGCCAGCGCTCCCATACTCTGCGCCTACGACCAGTTCAAGAACATCAACGAGGCTCCGCTCTTCGCTCTGCAGTACAACGGCACGGCAAAGCTCGACAACGGCACACAGTGTGACTACTCCGACGAGATGAACGCTGCCGGAAGCAACGCCATCCTCAGTGGAGAGAACGACTGGCTGGTTGACCACAAGTGGCACTACTACACCGCCGTGTTCAATGGCGAGACGGCTCAGGTGTTTATCGATGGCACGCTGAAGAACGAGTGGAACTGCGGCAGCGCACAGCAGGGACTCTTTGAAAATGGCGAGAACCTGAAGTATGTGTGCCTCGGCGGCAACCAGATAGACGAGATGGAAGATGGCTACGACTCACCTTTCGCCTTCGCACATCTGCTCATCAAGAACAGTTCAATGACTCCCGGTGAGATCAAGGCACAGATGCTGGCCGACTTCCCCGACCATGAGGCTTACTGGGAGAGCGGCGACCAGCCAGTTCCACCAGCTGTTAAAGGTGACGTGAATGGTGATGGTTCCGTTGACGTGGCCGACATCTCAGCAGTCATCAGCGTCATGGCTGGTACATCTGAATACGAAGCTGCCGACGTGAACGAGGATGGCACCGTTGACGTGGCCGATATCTCTAGCATTATCTCCATCATGGCAGGAGGAGAGTAAAATCAGGAATTACTATTCTTGATATAGGAAACAGATTTGAATAATATGAATAATGAATCCACGAATTATTCATATTATTCAAATTTGTTTCAGATAATAACCTAAAACTATAAATATATTATATATGTATATACATAATTATAAACGATTATTCTTTGCCGCCCTTGCCGTGTTGGCCTTTGCTTCCTGTGCCGACACCTTCGACGACGAGGCGACCTTCGATGCCGGTGTACGCAACACCCAGCTGTCATCGCCCGCTGAGGATGGTATCATCATCACGCCAAGTGCCGACGGTAGCAGCCAGACCATCAGCTGGCCAGTAGTGTATGGTGCAGGCGGCTATGAGCTGCGCCTTTACAACACCGCCGACGAGAGCATCATCAAGAGCGACACCATCGACGGATGCTCCGTGTCACTTCCTCGCGAGGAGGACATGAACTACCGCCTGGAGCTGCGCACCCTGGGTAATGAGCAGCTGGGCAATGCCGCTGCCACGACGGCTACCACAAAGTCATTCACAACGTTCACCTCGACGTATGCCAGCATACCAGCAGGAGATATCTATGAGTGGTTCCGCCAGAATCCTATCTCCGACACCGTGGCCATCAGTCAGGAGCTGAACTACGACCTGGAGCCGGGCGGTGAATACACCCTGTCGAAGTCACTCAACTTCAACTACCACAAGGTGGTACTGCGCACCAGCAACAAGGCTCACCGCGCCACCATCAGCCTGGCTGACAGTGCCAGCTTCATCGTCTCCAACGACTTCACACTGAAATACATCGATGTCGATGCCTCCAAATGCGTGGTTCCCACTATGGCTGGGTACAAGTACGACGTAGAACCGGGTACCGACACCATCGCCAAGCCGAAGAACTACCTCCTCATCGACTTCGTGCGTCTGCAGGACTGTTCGCTGAAGGGTGTCAGCGGAAGCCTCTTCTACGACAACAACAAGTCGTGGGCTGTGGTCAACTTCCTTATCAAGAACTGTATCATAGAGATGACCACCACCACATCAAACGTCAAGAACGAGGCATTCATCTCTTTCCAGGGCGGCGGTGCGAAGAACTTCACTGTAGCCAACTCGACAGTCTATCAGACTGGTGAAGGTAACTCAAAGTATTTCCTGCGCTACAACAATTCCGTGCGCGTAGACCGCCTGGGATATGAGACTAGCGACCACACCACGCTCAACTATACCAACAACACGTTCTACCGCGTGGCAAGCGGACAGTGGTCCAACTATAGCGGCATATCTAACTACTCCGCATACAACATTCAGAGCAACATCTGGGTGGACTGTGCCGACGGACAGATAGCCCGCCGAATATTGGGTAACGGACGACTGGGCAACGGATGCACGGCCAACTGGAACAACAATACCTACTGGAACAATGGTGAGGCAGTAGACAACAGCTCGTATGATACTGGATTCATCCTCTCCACCGACCCCGCATTTGTTGACCCCGCCAACGCTAATTTCACCCCGACAGGCGCTGAACAGCTGGAGCGCAAGAGTGGAGACTCGCGCTGGCTGCCTTAACCCCCTAAGACTTCAGACTTGAGACTATAGACTTTAGACTTCAGACTATAGACTTCAGACTATAGACTTCAGACTATAGACTTCAGACTATAGACTTTAGACTTCAGACTTTAGACTTCAGACTTTAGACTTCAGACTATAGACTTCAGACTATAGACTTCAGACTATAGACTTTAAATATAGACAATCGAAAATAAATATGGATAAGAAACATATCATAACCCTATGCCTTGGTGCAGTGCTGAGTCTGCCTGCCTTGGCGCAGACAGATGCCATTAAGGGTACGGTGCTCGACATCACCGGCGAACCTATCATCGGCGCAACGGTGACGGTGGCAGGGCAGAAAGGAACTGGAGCCATCACCGATATTGATGGTAACTACACCCTGAAAGTGCCGAAGGACACGAAGGTCACTATCACCTATATAGGCTACCTGCCACAGACGGTGAAGGTAGGTACTACTGTGAAGCTGCTGGAAGACAAGCAGAGCCTCGACGAAGTGGTCGTCGTGGGTTACGGCACGCAGAAGATGAAAAACGTCACTGGTGCCGTGGAGACCATCACACCGAAGGACATCGAGGACCTCAGCGTGGGAAGTCTCGGCGATGCCCTCGTGGGCATGTTCAACGGTGTGAGCGTCACTCGCGGAGCAGGACAGAACCGTCCGGGACAGAGCCCATCGCTCACCATCCGCCAGAGCGACATCGCCACCAGCGTGACACCTGACGCCACGCGAGGCGGAGAGCCTGACCCGTCGCCGCTCTATGTCATCGACGGCTTCATCTCTAACGAAAGCCAGTTTAACAATCTCGACATCAGCGAGGTGGAGAGCATCACTGTGCTGAAGGATGCCTCGGCAGCCGTCTATGGCGCACGTGCTGCCTACGGTGTTGTGCTCGTCAAGACGAAGCAAGGACAGAACGCAGCTCCGAAAATAAGCTACTCAGGACAGTTCGGATGGACCGACGCACTTTATACTCCGAAGATGCTCTCGGCCCAGGACTATATGCGTGTGTATAACACCATGCGGGCAGCCAACACTTCGACGCAGGACAACATTGAGATGCGCACGCAGCTGTTCCAGCTCGACGAAATCAACGCCGTAGCCGGTGTGGACTACAACCTGCTCGACCAGGAGTGGAGCGCAGCCTTCACCCATCGTCACAACCTGAACGTGAACGGCGGTACGGAGAAGGCCACCTATTTCGGCAGCGTGAGCTATTATGACCAGAACGGTAATATCGGCCGTCTGGACTATGACCGCTGGAACTTCCGCGCCGGAGTGAATGCCAATATCGGCAAGTATGTGAAGTCTTCGTTGCAGGTGAGCGGCGACTGGGGCGAACGCAACAACAGCGTGGCTCCGCAGGGCGGTGGCACCGATTTCGACTACAAGTGGTTGATGACACACTTGCGTTTCGTGCCCGACTATGCCAACGACTACCCCATAGTATATAGTGGTATGGAGAATACCGTTCCGACATCGGCAACGCGACTCTATAACTTCGAAGCTGTGCAGAACAGTGCTGACAACGTGCAGAACCAGTCTAATAACCTCAACATCAACGGTAGCCTGGAGTTCAACCTCGGCTTCATCAAACCGCTGGAAGGATTGTCGGCAAAGGTGAGCTACTCGAAGACTATCAGCAACTCGAAGACCAACACCGTCAGCACCATCCTCGACCTCTACCGCCTCACTCAGCGCGGAGGCAGCGGCGGCCACCTCTACACCGGCGATGACGTGGTCTATGACGAGAACACCACCGGTGTGCTGCGCTTGGTGAGCAACGGCGGCATGCTGCGACGCGACATGAGCCGCACGGACAGCTACCAGTACAACTTCACACTGCAGTATGCCCGCACCTTCAACAAGAAGCACGACGTGAGCGCACTCTTCTCGTATGAGAGAACTGAAAGTGAGACAGAGCCGCTCTGGGGCAGCGTTACTGAACTCATTCCCTATCAGGACGAGCAGGCACGCTCTGGCAACGGCGACAAAGACACAGACTTCACACGCTCTGAGAGCGGTATGCACTCCTACATCGGGCGCTTAAACTACGCCTACGCCAACAAGTACCTCTTTGAGTTCCTTTTCCGTGCTGATGCCAGTACGAAGTTCTCTCCAAAGAACTACTGGGGGAAGTTCCCCTCTGTCTCCGCAGGATGGGTCATCAGCGAGGAGGACTGGTTCCAGAACGCGGTGAAGTGGATTGACTTCCTAAAAATCCGTGCCTCGTGGGGCCTCATGGGCCGCGACAACATCCGCGCCTGGCTATGGGCACAGCTCTACAACCGCGATGCCGCCAAGGGAGCCATCTTCGGCAGCAACGGCCTCAACAGCAACGTGGGCTATGCCCTCGTCATGCCGAAGGCCGGTGTCAACAGCGACGTGCACTGGGACAAGACCTACAAGACCAACGTAGGACTGGACATGCGCTTCCTGCAGAGCCGCCTCTCCGTAGACTTCAACTTCTACTACGACCTGGGACGTGAGCTGTTTGCCGTGCGTACCGGCACCGCCGACTTCCCCCCGACCGTGGGCACACAGGCAACGCCTGAGAACTATGGCGAGATAAACTACTGGGGATGGGAGCTGAACCTCGGATGGCGCGACAAGATAGGCAAGGACCTCAGCTACTGGGTGAAGCTCTCCACCGGCTACAGCGACAACAAAATCCTGGCCACCAACTTCCAGGCCATACCTGATTACGACGACGCGGTCTATGGCGAGCGCGCCGACCGTGGCGTGTGGGGTCTCAAGTGCCTCGGCATGTTCCGCACCTATCAGGACATCGAGGAGTATTTCGACAAGTACCATATTACCGAGTACATGGGCATGCAGAAAAGTGAGGTACGCCCCGGTATGCTGATCTACGAGGACATTCAAGGCGACAACAACGGCGATGGCACCTACGGCCCCGCCGACGGCAAGGTGAACACCAACGACTACATACGCCTCTCCGAGCGCAGCAGTAACCCCTACGGCTTCACGCTGAACTTCGGCGGAGCATGGAAGGGTCTCTCGCTCCAGGCACAGTTAGCTGCCAGCTGGGGAGCAAAGATGCTTATCGGTACCGACTTCCGTCAGGCTGCCGCCGACTATGAATACGAGAACATGCCGACAGCATTCCGCGACATGTTCAACTATGAGGACATCTACGATGCAGCAGGAAACATCACCGTGCCCCAGAACCGTAACGCCTCCGTGCCCAATATGCGCTACTCCAGCGCCAACCAGGCACCGTCGTCCTACTGGCTCGTCAGTGCCAAGCAGCTTACCCTGCGTAACATCACCGTGGCCTACCAGCTGCCCAAGCAGTGGCTGAAGCCCATAGGAGTGAGCAACGTGAAGCTGAACCTCACCGTGCAGAACGCCATCAACTTCTTCAACCCCTATCCCGACAAGTCGTGGGCCAGCTACGGAGGTACCTACTCTCGCTACCCCGCACTGCGTAAAGTCACCATGGGTGTGAATGTATCGTTCTAACAATAAACAATAAACGTGAAACAATAAACATTAAGACAGATGATTATGAAAAATAAAATATTCAGTGCAATAACGGTTATTGGTTATTGTTTATTGGCTATTGGCTGTAGCGACTCCTTCCTCGAGGAGAAGAAAAACTACGGAAACTTCGACAACACCACCGTCTATAGCGACTACAACGGAGCCAACGAGCGCGTTGCGAGCCTCTACTACTGGTTGCTGCCCACCTCCAGCAGCGGTGACGGCAACGGCACCAATTCCCCCAACGACTGGACTTCTGTGGGCAATGCTGACCGCTGGGCGAAGAGTACTGAGGAGTACGGTGGCTTCTCCATCTTCGTGAACCCCGAAGAGGAAATCACTTACAACGCCAGTGTTGCCAACTTCGACTATTTCTACGTGGCCAACGACACCTACTCGCCCTGGGGACACATACGTAACTGTAACGACGTGATAGAGGGTGTCAGCGCCTCGTCGCTCTCTCAGGAGCAGAAGAACGAACTGCTTGGACAGGCCTATTTCTTCCGTGCCTACGTCTATGCCCACCTGGTGCGCATCTACGGCGGCGTGCCCATCGTTGACCAGGTGCAGGACCCTGTGCTGGGTAAGGACGGCGACGGCTCGAAGCTCATCGTACCGCGCAAGAGCGCGAAGGAGTGCATGGACTTCATCTGCCAGGATCTCGACCGCGCAGTGTCGATGCTCCCCGCGCGTTGGGAGAACGAGGCAACGAATTTCGGGCGCGTCACCTCCGGTCTTGCTCAGGCATTGAAGGGGCGTATGCTGCTCTACTATGCCAGCCCCGTGTTCAACCGGGCCGACGAGGCCGCACGATGGGACTCTGCCTACGTTGCCAACAAGAAAGCCATTGAGCTGCTCACTGCCGGACGCTTCGGACTGACATACCCCACCGACGGCGGAGAGAAGAATGCGGCCAACTGGGCACGCACTTGGACAGACTATACTGGCTCTGACGGAAACGTCAGCGAGGCAGTGCTCGTCACGCTCCACAATACCAAGGACAATGTCTCCGGACAGCCCGACTACGGAAAGTATAACCGCTGGGAGCACGCCATTCGTCCGCACAACACCAACGGCGGCGGCGGTCTCACCCCCACGTCTGAGATGGTGGACCTCTTCCCTATGGCCGACGGCAAGCGTCCCTCGCAGAGCAGCATCCTCTACGACAAGACAAAGTTCTGGCTCAACCGTGACCCTCGATTCTACCGCACTTTCGCCTTCCCTGGCGAGGAGTGGCAGTTCTCGCAGGGTAGCGTGGATCTTACAGACCCATCACTGCAGGGCATCATCTATCCAGGCCTGACCAACGGAGCCAACTACCAACTGTGGAGTTATATGTATAACGACAATGGCGATGACCTCATTAAGAACACCACCAGCAACGGCTACTGGCCCGATCTCGTGGCCGGTTCTGCCGACAAGGTGGGTAGTCACAGCGTCTATTTGCGCAAGCGCACCGATGACCTGCACCTGCACAACATGCCCTTCTACGTCTATATCAACAGCAGCTCCAATCCCAAGGGTTTCATGAAATGTGCTGCGCCGCTCATCACCGTGCGCTATACCGAGGTGCTGCTGCAGTTTGCCGAGGCAGCAGCCGGCGCCAATCACCTCGACGAGGCACTGGCAGCCCTACAGCAGATACGTGCCCGCGTGGGCTATACCGCCGAGCAGAACTACGGTCTGCCCAACAACCTCTCCGACCGTGCCAGTCTCATTGCCGCCATCCTTTATGAGCGTCAGATAGAACTGGCCTACGAGGGCAAGCGCTATGAGGACATGCACCGCTGGATGCTCTTCGACGGAGGCCAGGGACAGGCCAGCCTCAAGGCATCATGGGCACTCACCGGCTTCGGCGGGAACACCTGCCAGTGGCTTGGCGTCACACCGCTGAACGGACAGAAACGCCACAACATCGTGCTCTACTGCAAGACCCCATCGACCACGGACCCCGCTGCTGCGGCACGCCCCGCAGCACTGACCATCGACGAGCCGATGACGCGCAACAGTGCCACAGGCGATTACGCCAATGAAAAGGTTCAGGCGCTGGCAGAGTGGTACGACACATACCTGGAGCGTAAGGACGTGAACGCCGACGGCAACGACGACGCCCTCACCATACTGTACCGTCCGAAATACTATTTCCTCGGACTGCGACAGAACGCCATGCAGACCAACCCTACCCTACTCCAGACCGTTGGCTGGCACGATTTGGGACGTAATACCGACGGCACCTTTGACCCTCTAGCAGACTAAAGAATCATGAAACGGATATTCCATCTTTCACTTCTTCTGGCCTTTGCCGCTACGGCTTTGGCACAGAAGAAGGTTTACATCCCCGACGAGTGGCGTCAGAACCGCACCGACACCTTACTCTACGCCGAGAGTGACCCCGACAACAAGTACACCTGGTCGAAGAGCCGTTCCGTGGAGAGCGACAACGTCATCATCTTCTGGGACAAGTTCTACGGTAGTACACCACCCCACAAGCTCTCCAAGAGCAACTTCTACTATGTTGACATTCCCGACTTGCTGGCCAAGTGCGAGAGTTTCTTCGAGCTGGAAATTAACCAGCTGGGCTTCGTAGACCCGCAGAACAGCAACCTTAATAAATATAAGGTGATGGTGCTGATGAACCACACGACAGAGTGGACCTGCTACGGCGGCGGCTATGACTTTGAGGTCAGCGCGCTGTGGCTCAATCCCTCTACGTGCAAGCCCGTGGGTCACTCCGTAGCCCACGAGGTGGGTCACTCTTTCCACTACATGTGCTTCGCCGAAGCCTGTGGCCACAACCACTGGGGTTCCAGTACAGACAACACCGGCTTCCACCTTGCCTGCGGCAATGGTCAGGCCATCTGGGAGCAGACGGCACAGTGGCAGGCTGCGCAGTCTTATCCAGACATGATGTTCAGCCAGAGCTATCCCATCTTCCGCTACACCCATAACTATGCCTTCTCGCATGAGTGGCATCGTTATCAGAGCTATTGGTTCCATTACTTTATCAATCAGTATTACAACGACATACAGACCGTAGCTAAAGTTTGGAACCAACCTATGAAGAACCAGAGCAACGGCACTGCCTCGGACTTCAACCAGGCGCTCATGGCCTTGAAAGGACTCTCCGTGCGCGACCTCTACAAGCTCTATTTCGACTACGCCTGCCGTTGCGTGACGTGGGACCTGGAAGCCACCGTTCCCTATCGTCAGGCTTTCATCGGCGACTTCGAGTACCGTTGCGTACTGGTCGATGACGAAGAAGACTCTTCGACCGCTGTTGGAGGTGATTTGAAATCCCCGACCTACCAAGTTGCCATGGCCAGCTGTCCGCAGGGTACAGGCTTCAACGTCATTCCTCTTCAGCTGCCCGCTGCCGGCACAGAGATAAAGACCACGCTGACTGGTCTTGTTGTAGGTTCCCCGTTGCTCGATGCCGACCCCGGAGAATTCTATAATGGTGATTCCAACTATGAGAAATCCGAGCTTCGTCGATACATCAACGGCGGCCCTCGGGCCTCACGTGGTTTCCGCATGGGTTATGTAGCCCTGATGCTGGACGGCTCGCGCCGGTATTTCTCCGAGGACAGCGTCTACTGCCAAGGAGCCCAGCAGGCCACTGCCGACTTCTCCATGACCGTCCCCGAGGGTGTCAGTCAGTTGTGGCTCGTCGTCTCTCCAGCATTGAAGTCCTACGTCACCCACCGCTGGGATGATAAGATAGACAAGGACGACATGTGGCCCTACCGCTTCTCGCTCGAGGGAACCGACATCAGCACCAGTGCTACTGTCTATGTCACGCCCACGCTTGACGGACGTCCCATTGCTGATTGCACCTTCACCTACGACGTGAAATTCCCACGCGACACCCAGGGGTATAGCGGCACCACCGTTACCATCAGCGGCAAGGCTTTTGCAACGCTGGGCACCGCCTTCCAGCTCGACCCTTCCACCATCAGCACGAAGATGCAGAGTTGGTCTTCGCAAGGGCCTGCCAATGGTCGCATCATGTTCTACGCCGTAAAGCCTGACGGTACGCTCGCCAACAGCAACAGCACGGCTAACGGATACGGACACTGGTTCAACGCCTCAGGTAATGTCTGCGCCTACGCATCTGGATATGTGTTCTCAGAATATTATCCCACCTTGAATACCTTCTCATTGGGACAATATCCGGGCAAGTGCGCCGAGGGAAAGTCCTACACCATCCGTCAGGCCCTGCGCTATCGCAAGAACCCGAAGGAGTATGCCCAGGCCAATTTTGTTTTCAACATCACCGTCGGCGGCTCGGCTGCTACGGCATCGCTTCGTAGTATCGAATACAAAGACCCAAGGTTAGTGGTGGGCGACGTCAACGGAGACGGCTATGTCGACGTGGCCGACATTGCCGCCATCATCGATGCCATGGCCGGAAACGACCAATCGTCAGCATCAGCTGCCGATGTGAACGGCGACGGAGTTGTAGACGTGGCAGACATCTCGGCTGTCATCGACATCATGGCAGGACAATAAGTGAAAAGAATACTTTATCTCCTAGAAAAGACTACCTTTTCTCCAGGAAAAGGTAGTTCTTTTGTTACTGCGATATAGTGACACCATAAAAATCGTGGCATAGTTTTTGCCTATGCATTGTTGGCTGATTATATAATATTGTATATTACATAAATATATATAGCATTATGAAAGACAAGACAAAGAATAACAAGGATGATGAGCTGAAGGCTGACGGAATGTCAGAAAACAGCGGCTCTGACGAAATGGCAGACGAGACAACCGTCGCTGACAAGGAGGAGAAGGAGAACGCCGAGAAGGAGGAACGCGACCCGCTGGACGTGGCACTCGACGAGATTGCCTCATTGAAAGACAAGTACCTGCGCCAGGTGGCCGAGTTCGACAACTACCGCAAGCGTACACTGAAAGAGCGCGCAGAGCTAATACTCAACGGCGGCGAGAAGACCATCACCGCCCTTTTGCCCGTGCTCGACGACATGGAGCGCGCCATGAAGAACGGCGAGAACACCGACGACCCACAAGTGCTGCGCGAAGGCATGACACTCATCTACCAAAAACTGATGAAGGTGCTCGAGGCTCAGGGCGTGTCGAAGATTGACACCGAGGATGCCGATTTCGACACCTCGCTGCACGAGGCAGTGGCATTGGTTCCTGGCATGGGCGATGACAAGAAAGGAAAGGTTATCGACTGCATGGCAACAGGTTATAAGCTGAACGACAAAGTGATACGCTACGCAAAAGTCGCCGTGGGGTCTTAACCCCCTAAGTTAGGGGGCAGGGGGTCTGAACAGACGTTTGAAGCGGCTATTATTAATGAAATAATCTTAAAGTATTAACAATTAAACAAGGGGAAAGAACAAAGCCCGTTCAGACCCCCAACCCCCTAACTTAGGGGGCAAAGAAAGATGAATAAGCGTGACTACTACGAGGTACTTGGCGTGAGCAAGACCGCCACGGAAGAAGAGATAAAGAAAGCCTATCGGCAGATAGCCATCAAGTACCACCCCGACCGTAATCCCGGCGACAAGAAGGCCGAGGAAATGTTCAAAGAGGCCGCAGAGGCCTATAATGTGCTCCACGACCCGAAGAAGCGTCAGCAGTATGACCAGTTCGGATTCAACGGCCCAATGGGCGGAGGCTTCGAGGGCTTCGGTGCATCGATGAACCTCGACGACATCTTCCAGATGTTCGGCGACGTGTTCGGCGGCCATGGATTCTCAGGATTCGGAGGAGGCTTTGGCGGAGGTCGCTCCACACACCGGCAGCAACACCGTGGCACCGACCTTCGGCTGAAGGTGAAGCTGTCGCTGCTGGAGGTGAGCCAAGGCGTGACGAAGAAATTCAAGGTGCGCAAGGACGTTGCCTGCACCCACTGCCACGGCACAGGAGCCGAGGACGGCAGCGGCCACGAGACATGTCCCACCTGCCACGGCTCGGGTGTCATCACCCATACAACGCAGAGCATCTTCGGTATGATGCAGACACAGGGAGTATGTCCCACATGCCAAGGCGAGGGCCAGATTATCAAGAACAAATGCCACCAGTGTCAGGGCACGGGCATCATCAAGGGCGAGGAGGTAGTGGAAATCAAAGTCCCCGCCGGCGTGGCCGAAGGCATGGTGTTGAATGTTCCAGGAAAGGGCAACATGGGCATGCGCGGCGGTATACCCGGTGACATACAGGTGTTCATCGAGGAAGAAGAGAACAACACCTTCGTGCGCGACAGTAACGACCTGATATACAACCTGCTGCTCGACTTCCCCACGGCAGCCCTTGGCGGCGAGGTGGACATCCCCACCATCGAGGGTAAGACACTGAAGGTGAAAATCGAGAGCGGCACCCAGCCCGGCAAGACCATGCGACTGCGCGGAAAAGGACTTCCCGCCGTGCAGGGCTACGGACAGGGGACGGGCGACCTCGTGGTGAACATTTCCGTCTACGTGCCCAAGACGCTCTCAAGAGAAGAAAAGAAAGCACTCGAAACCTTCCGCGATAGCGATAACTTCAAGGGCGACAAGCAGACGAAGGACTCTATCTTCAACCGCTTCAAGAACTATTTCTCTTAAGAGAACATCTATAACTCCTTACAACTCCTTTAATCATGAACTACCAAGAGACTTGCGACTATCTCTTTAGTCATACGGCGAATTTCGAGCTTCAGGGCAGTGCTGGCTACAAGCCAGGCCTAGAGACTTCGCTAGCCCTCGATGAACATTACGGCCACCCCCATGAGCACTTCCGCAGCATACACGTGGCGGGCACCAACGGCAAAGGCTCGGTGTCACACCTTATGGCGGCGCAGCTACAGGGCTGCGGCTACAGAGTGGGACTCTACACCTCGCCCCACATCATCGACTTCAGCGAACGCATACGCATAAACGGCAAGCCCATCAGCGAGGACTACGTGGTGCAGTTCGTGGAGGAGGGAAAGGAATTCTTTGAACAGCAGAAAGCCACGTTCTTCGACATCGCTACGGCCATGGCCTTCAAGTATTTCAAGGACATGGACGTCGACATCGCCATTGTGGAAGTGGGGCTTGGCGGTCGCTTCGACTGCACGAACATCATCACCCCCATCCTGAGCGTCATCACCAACATCTCGCTCGACCACACCCAGCTACTCGGCGATAGCGTGGAACAGATTGCCATAGAGAAAGGCGGCATCATCAAGCGCCGCGTTCCCGTGGTCATTGGCGAAGCCACCCCTGAAACACGACCGGTGTTCGAGGCCTTGGCACAAGAGGCCGACGCACCCATCATCTTCGCCGAGGACGAACAGGAAATTGTCTCAGCACAGCTCACCCCAGAGGGCTACATGCACTACACGGCAAAGCACCTCGGAGAATTTGAGTGCGAGCTGACAGGTGACTACCAACCACGCAACATGAACACCGTGATCGTGGCACTCCACAAGGTGGTGGACATGGGCTACATGTGCGACTGCATAGAACCGAAGAACAATCGCTTGATACAGAAGGAGATGAACCGCGTTTTCAAGAACGTGGTGAAGGGAACAGGGTTGCAAGGACGCTGGCAGACCGTGAGACGCAACCCCACCGTCGTCTGCGACACAGGCCACAACCCCGGAGCATGGGAGTACCTGTCGAAACAGCTTGAGGCCGTGGAGTGCCGTCAGCTGCACATCGTGTTCGGCATGGTGGAGGACAAGGATGTCTACACCGTGATGTCGATGCTCCCCAAGAAAGCCACCTATTTCTTCACCAAGGGCAGCACAAAACGGGCTTTCCCAGAGAACTCACTAAAAGTGTTCGGCGACCAGTTCGGCCTCAAAGGCGACTGCTACCCCACCGTGGAGGAGGCATACAAGGCTGCACTTGAAGGAACCACAAACGACGACTTCATCTTCATCGGCGGCAGCTTCTACGTCGTGGCCGACTTTATGAAATTAAGAATGTAATGAGCCACCCCATCATGTCGGCAATGCGGGGTGGTTCATCAAAAGCACTGGGTTTGTTCATCAAAAGCACTGAGTCTGATTCTGGTTTTACTTTACCACCGATATAAGAGGTACGCCCAGCACTGCAGAAATACGTGCCAACGTTGAGAGCGTAAAGTTATGAGTACCACCCAGCCATGAGTGGACGGAAGCAGGGGAAGTGCCGAGCCTTGCCGCCAACTCTCTTTGTGTCATCCGCTTCTTGTGCAGGGCATCGTCTATAGCGGTGGATATGTCCATCGACCAGTCTACCTTCATCTTGATTTCGTCAGGCGTTTCATCTGTTACTTTGAGGAAAAGCCTTTCTGTTTCCGCTGAGTGTTTCATATATCGAAAGTTTTATTGTCAAGACCTGTTATCGTCGTTTTCTCAATGCTGATTGTGCCCTTGCGTTCAGCAGCTTTCAGCAATGCGTCAAGTTTCTGCAAGGTCAGTACGTAGCCGCATAATTCGTCGCTCTCGTTATAGGTGCGCGTTCTCTTCTGACCGCCGTTACCCACGATGAGCACACCGTCAGAAAGACGCAGACAATAGAGACGCAGTTTGTTGGAACTCACTGGGATTGCCGATACTCTGTCATTCATCTTGCCCTCTGGCCTGAACAGTCTTTCAAGGAAGCCCAACTCCTGAACCATGCGGCGCAACACACGGAGAATCTCTTGCAAATCGGGCTGAAGCTCCACATCGGCATCGTTCTTCGTTATGAACTTTTGGAACTCGGTGTAACTCTCGCCCTCAAAACAGATTGTGAAAAGACCGGCTTTCTCGGTCTGGCTTACTGATTGAATTGTTGCTGATGCCATGATAATCTCGGTTTAGTCAGTGCAAAGGTACAACTTTATGTTGAAACAATTACTTTTTACAGTATCTTTTTTATCTCAAAAAGTAATTATTTAACATTATGGAACGAAATAGTTGTCCTTTATCGTCCTGAAAACACAAAGGAAGCCGCTTGAAAGGATGTCAAAAGAATAGACATAAACTGCACATTTTGCACCTTTTGTGCCAAAATGTGCAGTTATTTAGTTAAAAGTATTTAAGAACTGCACATTTTTTCATTCCGTGTGCGATAACAAGTGTACCTTTGCAGCCGTTTTCAGAATAATAACCATTAATAGGAAAATGAACACAAAAGCATTTCTTGCCGTAGCCACGATGATGCTGACGGCAACGACAGAGGCCACAGCAGGTGGCATTCTCACCAACACAAACCAGAGTATTGACTTTCTTCGCAACCCCGCCCGCGATGCCGCCATCGGCCTCGACGGAGTCTACAGCAACCCGGCCGGCGTGGCTTTCCTGTCCGAAGGTTTCCATCTGGGACTGAACTGGCAGTATGCACGTCAGACGCGCTCCATCACCTCTACCGACCCGCTTTTCACCCTTGGCAAGAAAAACAACGGCCACGACACGAAAGTGTTTGAGGGTACGGCCGAGGCTCCCATCATCCCCTCCATACAGGCAGCCTGGAACCGTGGCAACTGGAGTTGGCAGTTTAACTTCTCCGTGCCCGGCGGTGGCGGTAAGTGTGAGTTTGCCAACGGTCTGGCTTCCTTTGAGAGAGAGGTTGGCAAGATTGCCAGCAGCTTCATGCAGTTAGATGCCATGGCCAATAAACTGAACGCCGCCGCTCCTCTCCTCTATAGCAAACTGGGCAGGGCCGTACCCGCCAATGTCCTGGTGAACAATGTTACGGGCTACAACATGAACAGCCTCATGGAGGGCCGCCAGTACTATTTCGGAGTACAGGTGGGCACGGCGTATAAGATAAATGAGAAAGTCTCCGTCTATGGTGGTCTGCGTCTGCTCTACGGCGATGCCACTTATAAAGCCCGCATCAGCAACATACAGGTGACAACCGCTGACGGTGACCAAGACTTCGCCAACTTCCTGCTGAAAGTGTCGCAACAGAAGCAGGAGCTGACTGGCAGGGCACAAGAGATGATGGATATCATCAATGCTATCCCCGATGCCGCCATGGCCGCTATGAGTGAGACAGACCGTGCCGCGCTGACACAGATGAAGGCCGAGCTGCAGGGCGGCATGGCCGCACTCTCAGACCCTGAGACACAGAAGATGGCCGCTGAGCTGCCCAAGTACTCACAAGGTGTTAACCTGCTGGCCAACCAGACAGGCCTGGGTATTGCCCCTGTCATCGGCATCGACTACAAGCTGAACGACCATTTCAACTTCGCCGCCAAGTATGAGTTCAAGACCCAGATGCGCATGAAGAACGAGTCGACGGTCTTCGAGGCCGGACTCATCGAAGCCGTTAACAAGTACGTGGACGAGGAGAAGGTGAACGAGGACACCCCCGCACTGCTCACCGTGGGAGCACAATGGAGCCCCATCAGCCAGGTACGCATCAACGCTGGAGGCCACTACTTCTTCGACAAACAGGCCGACTGGTACAATAACACCCAAGAACGGCTCGACCATAACACTTACGAAATCCTGGCAGGAGCAGAATGGGACATCAACAACAAGCTGACCATCTCGCTCGGAGGACAGCTCACCCGCTACGGCCTCACCGACGAATACATGAACGACATCTCCTTCGTCGTCAACTCCTACAGCATCGGCTTCGGTGCCAACTACAAGGTTAGCGAGAAGGTGAAGCTCAAGGCTGCTTTCTTCCAAACGGAGTATGGCAACTACGAGCGCACGACTCCCACGAAAGACACCTTCACCCGCACCAACCGCGTCCTCGGCATAGGCTGCGACATCGATATTTAACATCCCTTTCTCCCCCACCCCATTAACTCCCAACAACTATGGCTAAACCACTGGCAGAACGACTGCGCCCCCGCACACTCGACGACTACATAGGCCAACAGCACCTCGTAGGCCCTGGTGCCGTGCTGCGCCAGATGATTGACTCCGGCCGCATATCATCGTTCATCCTGTGGGGGCCTCCGGGAGTGGGAAAGACCACCCTGGCACACATCATCGCCAACCGTCTGCAGACACCGTTCTACACGCTCAGTGCCGTTACCAGTGGTGTGAAGGATGTACGTGATGTGATAGAGAAAGCCCAGAAGGGACGGTTCTTCGAAGAGGCCTCGCCCATCCTCTTCATCGACGAGATACACCGCTTCTCGAAGTCGCAGCAAGACTCATTGTTGGGAGCCGTGGAGCAGGGCATCGTCACGCTTATTGGTGCTACCACCGAGAATCCTTCGTTTGAGGTCATCCGTCCGCTGCTCTCTCGTTGTCAGCTCTATGTGTTGCGCTCATTGGAAAAGGATGACCTTCTACGACTACTTGACCGTGCAATACATAACGACCTCATACTGAAGGAGAAACAGATAGAGCTTCGTGAGACCGATGCCATGCTTCGCTTTAGTGGTGGCGATGCCCGCAAGTTGCTCAACATCCTGGAGCTGGTGGTCGACAATGCCGATAACGAAGCCCCTATCGTCATCACCGATGACCTAGTGGTTAGCCGTCTGCAACAGAATCCCCTGGCCTACGACAAGGACGGCGAGATGCACTACGACATCATCTCGGCCTTCATCAAGAGCATTCGTGGCAGCGACCCCGACGCGGCGCTCTACTGGATGGCCCGTATGATTGAGGGTGGCGAGGACCCGCAGTTCATCGCCCGCCGCATGGTGATTTCTGCCTCTGAAGACATCGGCCTGGCCAACCCCAATGCGCTGCTGCTGGCCAACGCCGCCTTCGACACGGTGATGAAGATTGGATGGCCAGAGGCACGCATCGCCCTTGCTGAGGCCGTCGTCTACCTGGCCACCAGCCCGAAAAGCAACTCGGCCTACCTGGCTATCGACGAAGCGCTGGAAAAGGTAAGGCAGACGGGTAACTTACCCGTCCCCTTGCACCTGCGCAATGCGCCCACAAAACTGATGAAGCAACTAGGCTACAGCGATGGTTACAAATATCCTCACGACTATCCAGGAAACTTCGCCACGCAGCAATACCTACCCGACGATCTACAAGGTGAGCGTCTATGGCATCCACAACATTCGCCCGCCGAGGAAAAACTCGCCCAGCGCATGAAACAATGTTGGGGAGAAAGGTTTAAAGATTAATCATCTTTCCAAGTTAAGGAGTTAAAGGAGTTAAGCGAATTTGGAACTTAACTTGGAATATTCATATTCTTTTCAACAACGGATTTTACGGATTTCACGGATTATACAGATTATAACAGATTTCACGGATTTCTTTCAGATTCGATGATGAGAAATAAATAATCCGTGAAAATCCGTGAAATCAGTTTTAATCCGTTGTTTATCTATATTACCGTGAATAATGTAGACTAAATTAATGTCAGGGTGAAGAGGTAGACCACGGCTGCGGGCATAGCCAGCAAGGTGGAGTCGAAACGGTCGAGCATGCCACCATGGCCAGGGAGCACGTTACCACTGTCCTTGATGCCAAGGGTACGCTTGAAGAGACTCTCCACTAGGTCGCCCCAGGTGCCGAATACCACCACTGTCAGTCCCAGTCCTGCCCATTGCCAGAGCGCTAGATTTGTCTCGCCAGGGGCGTAGACATTCAGCAAGTGCCACACGAGGGCCGCACCGCAGACCACAAGCAGGGCACCGCCAATGCTTCCTTCCCACGACTTTCCTGGTGACACACGGGGGAAAAGCTTGTGACGCCCCAGAAGCGAGCCGATGCAGTAGGCTCCGGCATCGTTGAGCCAAAGGAACACGAACACGCTGAGGGGGAACACGGGGGAGTATTGACCTGCGGCGGGGAAGGCCAGCACGTTAATCATCGAGAATGGCAGGGCTACGTATAGCTGGGGCAGCATCGTATAGGCCCAGTCGTTGATGGGGTCTTTCTCCCTGACGTAAAGCTCGGCCACAAGCAGGTAGATGATGGTGATGAGGTAAGGGATGAACACGGTATCGCTCGTCACCCGTCCGCTACAATGGCCCGCCATGGCCAAGAAGAGATAGACGCCGGCTACGGTGGAGATGAAACGGTTCACCTGCACGTATGGCCGCTCGTTGACCAGCCCCACCAGTTCCCAGATGGTCATGCCCGTGACCAGGGCGAAAAGGAACACCATGGCCAAGGGATTCATGAAACTCACCACGACGGCAATCACGAAAAACACGCTCGTGATGGTCCTCACTATAAAGTTTTTCATAGGCTTATCTTTGCTGGAAGTGCGGGCGTTCCCGCCCGCACTTTGTTCTTACTTCTGAGCAGCACGGCCCAAAGCGAGGGCCTTAATATTGGCTTCGACGATGGCCTCGCCCTTACGACCGAATACACGGCGGACGGCATCCTCGAGCTTCGTGTACTCTATGCCGATGGCTTTCTGGGCAGCACCGAGCAGGATAACATTAGCCGAGCGGGCAATGCCGTTGTCCTTAGCCATTTGCTCGATGTCGATGTTGATGACGTTAGGCAGGCTGGCCAGGTCTTTGCGAATAACCTCCATGTCGGGGTAGTTGGGGATATTCACGAAGGGAGTCGCCGAGGTGATAATCCAACCGTCCTTCTTCAGCCAGGGCAGGTAGCGCAAGGCCTCCATGGGTTCCATGGAGATGATAACGTCGGCACCGCCGCGTGCTATCAGGTCACTGGCGATGGGGTCTGAGCTGATGCGCAGGTTCGACTGCACGTCGCCACCTCTCTGACTCATTCCGTGTACCTCGGCCTGCTTGATGTAAAGGTTCTCGTTCATGGCGGCCTCGCCGATAATCGTGGCGATGGAGAGGATGCCTTGTCCTCCCACACCGCAAAGAATTATATCAGTTTTCATAATCTGAAAGTTTCATTATTTATGGGTAAATTACTCTGTGTACCACTTCGCGGTCTATGAAAAACAAAAGAAAACAAAAGAAAACAAGAAAAAACCTCTTATAACTAAAAGCAGTATATTGTACTGGTTTCTGGGTCGAAATAGTATTTTTCACACTCATCTATCACAGGGGCGAAATTATAAAGGATGCCGATTCTGATGTTACCCGAGCGCATGTAGTTCCATAACTGTAGGCGCTCATGTATTCCAATTTTGTCGATAGCCTTACACTCCAGAAAAATCTTGTCCTTTACAAGAAAGTCCACGAAGAGCCGATGCTTGAGTGGAATCCCTCTGAATGAAGGTTTGAAGTAGTATTCCTTTATATGTTTTATGTTCGCTTGGTCAAAAGCTATTTGTAGTGAGTCTTGATAGATGTATTCAGTTAATTCTGGCCCTTGTTCTTGATGGACAGCCTGACAGCAACCGATTACATCATAAACAAACCTTTTCAGCTTGTCTTTCAAGTCTCCTTCCAATTCTGTTTTGCCTACGAAAATCATATTTCCTCTATGAAAAGGACCTGTTTTCTTTTGTTTTCTTTTGTTTTTCAGAGACCGCTTTGCGGTACGTATTAAGATTTGCTTTGTGCATTCTTCTGTTTAAGATGTCGCTGCAGGGTTTGCATGCACTCACGGCGGGGAATAATGACGCTGGTGCCGTGGTAGTTGATTTCGTCGCGGATGATTTGCGTAATCTCTGGCATGTTCTTCGGCAGGGGAACGACCACCTTCAGGTGCTCATCACTCAAGCCCAGACCACGGCAGATTGCCTCAAACTTATTGGTGCCGGCAGAGTCCTGACCACCGGTCATGCCCGTAGTAAGGTTGTCGCTGATGATGACGGTGATGTCGGCGTTTTCATTGATGGCATCGAGGAGTCCTGTCATGCCGCTGTGGGTGAAGGTAGAGTCACCGATAATAGCCACGGCCGGCCACTGTCCTGCATCGGAAGCACCCTTGGCCATCGTTATCGAGGCACCCATGTCCACACACGAGTGGATGGCACGGAAGGGCGGCAGGAATCCCAGCGTGTAGCAACCGATGTCGCCAAATACACGCGGGTTGTCATACTCCTTCAGCACCTCATTAAGTGCAGCATACACATCGCGATGACCACATCCCTGGCAGAGTGCGGGCGGACGGGGAGCCACGTCGGCACACGGGTCGAAGCACTGGCCCGTCTCCATGCCCAGAGCTTTCTTAACGATGTCCGGGTTCAGCTCACCCGTACGGGGCAGCTCACCACTCAGCTTTCCCTTTATCTTCTTGTCGTCCAGCAAACCGCGAAGCATGTCCTCGATAAAAGGCTGTCCCTCTTCTACCACCAGGACGCTGGAACACTCATTACAAAGACGCTTCACCAGCTTCTTAGGCAACGGGTACTGAGAAATCTTCAAGATAGGATAAGGACTTCCACCAGGGAAGCACTCGTTAACGTAGTTGAAGCCAATGCCGCTAGCCAAGATGCCCATCGACTTATCGTGTCCTTCTATATATATATTATAGGTGGAGTTGGCGGCATCTTCCTCCAGCTGTGCCTGTTGTGCGGTCACATGGTCGTTGCGCTTGCGGGCATTGGCGGGCAGGAGCACCCAGTTGGCAGCCACGGCGTTGTAGTTCAGCTCTTTCTCAGGACAAGCCTCTGTGGCCACCTCCACGACGGCACGGCTATGAGCCATGCGGGTGGTGACGCGCATCAGCACGGGCAGGCATTGCTTCTCGCTGTAAGCGAAAGCCACTTCCATCATGTCATAGGCTTCCTGCTGGCTAGACGGCTCAAACGTGGGAATCATGGCAAACTTTCCGTAGAAGCGCGAGTCCTGCTCATCCTGCGAGGAGTGCATCGACGGGTCGTCGGCCACGAGGACTACCAGACCTCCGTTCACGCCTGTCATGCCGCTGTTCACGAAGGGGTCGGCACAGACATTCAGTCCCACGTGCTTCATGCACACCAAAGCACGCTTGCCCATGAACGACATGCCCAGGGCAGCCTCCATAGCTGTTTTCTCGTTGGTGCACCAGCGGCTGTGCAGCCCACGCTCACGTGCAATGCTGTTGCCCTGGATAAACTCTGTGATTTCGGTCGAGGGGGTACCGGGATAGGCGTAAACCCCAGAGAGACCGGCATGGATGGCTCCGAGGGCTATTGCCTCGTCGCCAAGTAACAGTTTCTTTTCTTTCATCTAGTATTTATGTTTTTCAAGTTTGCAATCGCTATCATGTTTCCATCACCCATCATCAGACGGTCTCAAGAATCTGGTCGGCGTGGATTTTCGTCTTTATCTGCTTAGGGCCGATCATCTGTTCCACGGTACCGTCCTCACCGATGATAAAGGTTGTCCGTACGGTGCCCATGTACTTACGCCCGTACATAGACTTCTCCTGCCACACGCCGAACTGCTCCACCAACTGATGGTTTGTGTCGGCGATGAGCGGGAAGTTCAGCCCGTGCTTCTCTTTGAACTTGCGGTGCTGGCTGTCGCTGTCCACGCTCACACCCACCACTGCCATGCCTTTCTCGTCGAGTCGTTCCAGGTTGTCGCGGAAGCTACAGGCCTCGGCAGTGCAGCCGCTCGTCAAGTCCTTGGGGTAGAAGTAAAGTATCAGTTTCTTACCCTTATAATCACTCAGGCGCACCTCTCGCCCGTTTTCGTCCTTGCCCAGCAGTTCGGGCACCTTGTCTCCGATGTTCATATCTTCTGATAGTAGTTATTGTTATAGACGGTGCAAATTTACGAAGAAAATCCCATACATGGACAGAATACTCCACGATTTTACATGGTTTAACACTGCCCGACCAAATAAACCATGCCATCAAGGGACATGGTTAGAACCTATATTCAAACGGCTGAGCGGGCAGGCCTGCCTTATTGCGCAGATTGGGCTGGGCCTTCTCGTCGTAGCCGAAACGTATAACGGGATGCTGCAGGTTCTCAGGTATGGTCAGGATGACGGTGTTGCCTTCGATGGTGGCACTCTCTTCGCGGAAGCTGCCGTGGTTTCGTGTGTTTGCCCAGAACCAGTCAGGTGCCTTGCCGTCGCTGGTGACGAGTCCGCCATCGCAATGGTCAAACTCCAGAATGACCTTATCGCCCCGACGGGTGACATTCTTCAGCACCGGACTTTCACACGCTACATGCTTGAAGCCATAAGTACGGTTCAGTGCCCAGCGACAGAGACGCTCACCTACCACCCATTTATAGGACGGATGTATATCGGTCAGCACGTCGGGTATGTCGGTGGTCACTATCATTCCAGTGTTCTCCTGCCTCATGGCTTTTGCCTGTGCCGTCCAGAAACGGGGCAGGTCTATCCATGTCTTGAGCACGATGTCCTCGCGGCGGGTGGAATAGAGGTAGGGCGAGATCTGTACGTAGTAGAAGGGCAGGCTGTCATCGTTCCATAGTGTGCGCCATGTGTTGACCATGTGTTCCTGCTTCTCGGTGTATACGTCAGTGTCGCCAAGGTCCAGAAGGTTCGACTCACCCTGATACCACAGGAATCCACGCAGGGTATACCCCACCAACGGACGGATAAGGTGCTCATACATAGGCCGGCGGTTACGTAGTTTTGCCTCAGGTGTCCACTCCTCAATCATCGTGCCGCCCCAGGACGACGAGATGAAACCCACCGGCACCTGCAACGAGTCCTGCAACATACGGGCAAAGAAATAAGCCGCCGCCGAGACTGGTTTCAACGATGTCGAATCCACCCGCTGCCAGCCGTCAGTAGACAGCACGTCGCTCTGCAGGTCTCTCTTCACGTAGAGCACGCGGATATTGGGATTGTTTGCCTCACGCCAGGCCTTCAACTGGTAGTCGGGGTCGCCCTGTTTCGGCTTCCTGTACTTCGGATGGTTGTTCATCGAGTACTCCATGTTCGACTGTCCTGATGCCAGCCACACCTCACCCACAAGGATGTCGTCAAGGCGCACCTTGTTCTTCCGTCCGCTAATGGTCATCACCTGTGGTCTGTTGTTGGCCGTCATGGGTTTCAGCTCTACACGCCAAAGGCCATTACCATCGGCAACCGTTTGCAGCGTCTGCTTGCCGAACACCACTTTTACTTTCTCACCAGCATCAGCCGTACCCCACACGTTGACGGGTTTCTGCTGTTGCAACACCATGTGACTGCTGAAAGCCTCAGCCACGCGCACCTCGGACTTCACGCTGAAAGCAAAGGCCAGGAGGCTGCATAATAACATCATCTTCTTCATTTTACTATCGGGTTTAAATGTTTGCTGCAAAGGTAAGGATAAAAGGGCTAACGAAGATGAGATAATTGTACAAAAAGCATTATTTTTTGGCCTTTGCCCTTAGCACGAAAGGAGAAATGTTAATTTCTGAAAAAGAATTACTGGTGTATTCCTATTTTTTCGTAATTTTGCCCCCATTAAAAACCTCTTAAAACTATATTACTATGAAGAAACTTTTATTCATGGGAATCACAGCTATGTTTATGGCTTGCGACAATCAGCTTCCTGAAAGCTTCAACTTCGATGAGATGACCTACTCGCCCAGCGAGACTGTGTTTAAACTCTTTGCCCCGAAAGAGGCCCAATGCCTCGTGGTGGTGGGTGATTTAAGCGTGTCAATGGCTCCCACTACCATCCCTGTCGACGAAGGAGTCATCTGGACGGCCACCGTGAAAGGCGACCTGAAGGGCAAGACATACGAGTTTGTGGTTGACGGCCAGTCGTCGCCAGGTGTATTTGCCAAGGCCGTCACGGTGAACGGACAGAAGGGTGTCATCGTTGACCTGCGCGACACCGACCCCGAAGGATGGGCCACGGACTCCATTTGCAAACAAATCGTCAATGGAAAATCCGTAAATCGTAAATTCAATGACTGGGTGGTCTACGAGATGCATCACCGCGACTTCTCCGTGGCCCGACCTGAAGCAAAATACCCTGGCAAGTTCATGGCTTTGACGGAACCCTGGGCACTCGACCACCTCACCGACCTGGGCATCAACGCCGTGCATATCCTGCCGTCGTATGACTATGGTTCGGTAGACGAGACACGGCTCAACGAACCGCAATATAACTGGGGCTATGACCCAGTGAACTATAATGTACCCGATGGCAGCTACAGCACCGACCCCACCGACCCCACCTGCCGCATACGTGAGTTCAAGCAGATGGTGAAAGCCCTCCACGAGAAAGGTATTGCCGTGGTGCTCGACGTGGTGTATAACCACACGTTCAACATTGACAACAGCAACTTCCAGCGCACCTTCCCCGACTACTACTACCGCAAGAACGCCGACGGCACGTACAGTAACGGCTCTGGTTGCGGCAACGAGACGGCCTCGGAGAAGCCCATGATGCGGGAATTCATGATTGAAAGTGTGAAATACTGGATTAAGGAGTACCACATCGACGGTTTCCGCTTCGACCTGATGGGTGTCCACGACATTGAGACGATGAAAGCCATCCGTGCCGCCGCAGACGAGATTAATCCAGACATCTTCATCTATGGTGAGGGCTGGAGTGCCGGAGGCTGTGCCCTGCCCGGAGAGCAACTGGCCATGAAAGCCAACATCCCACAGATGCCTGGCATAGCTGCTTTCAGCGATGACATACGCGATGCCCTGCGCGGTCCGTTCTCCGACGACACGAAGCCCGGCTGGCTGGGACTTGCTTGTACCCCTGGCAACAAGGCCGAGATGCCTGGACTCAAGGAGAGTCTGAAGGCCGGCATAGCTGGAATGATTGAGCATCCGCAGGTGGACTACTCGCTGGTGAACTACTCCAAGGAGCCCTACGCCCTGGAACCCACACAGATGATGAGCTACGTCTCCTGCCACGACGACATGTGCCTCGTAGACCGTCTCTGCGCAAGCATCAAAGGAATTGACGATTTACGAATTAACGATTTACGATTTAACAGCAACGGCGCAGCCCAAATCGTAAATCGAAAATCAGTAAATAGTAAATTAATCGCCCTTGATCTCTTGGCCCAGACAGCTGTGTTCACCTCTCAGGGTGTGCCCTTCATGCTCAGCGGCGAGGAGCTGCTTCGCACCAAGCTGGGAGTGCATAACTCATACGAGTCGCCCGACAGCATTAACCAACTCGACTGGAGCAACAAGGAACGTTATCCTGAGGTGTTTGCCTACTACAAGAACCTCATAGCCCTGCGCAAACACCATCCCGCATTCCGTCTTGGTGATGCCGAACTAGTGCGTCAGCACCTGGAGTTCCTGCCCTCTGACGACTGCGTTCTCTCTTTCCGTCTGAAGGACAATGCCGGTGGCGATGAGTGGAAGGACATCATCGTCATCCTGAACCCCAGCCGTGAACAGCGTAAGGTGGAAGTGCCACAAGGAACCTACACCATCGTATGTGCCGACGGACGCATAGATGAAAACGGAATGGGCACCACAGAAGGCAACCGCCTTACTGTAGCACCCATGTCGGCACTTATCGTGCATGATTAGCTTGGATTATTCATACTCTTTTCAACAACGGATTTTACGGATTACACGGATTAAACAGATTATCATGGATTTCACAGATTTCTTTCAGATTCGATGGTAAGAAATAATTAATCCGTGCAATCAGTTTTACCTGAATTATTCATGGTACCGCTTCGCGGTGTTACGCAAAACCCCATAAAACCAAACAAAACCAAATAAAACCTATATTAAATTGTTTTTTCTTGTTTTTTTTTGTTTTCTTTTGTTTTGCTGGAGACCGCAAAGCGGTA
>JAFVFY010000030.1 GCA_017475265.1 Prevotella sp.
AAGTTGGGGCTTATGCCTTACCTATAATATATTGTTATGAGAAGTAATTATGCTAAGTAATTCGAAAAATTATCAAGCAATCAGCAATTTAGCATCAGCATGGGTATGACTACTTTGCATAACGATAAACTTGTCATAAAAGAACAGCTCCACTTGCCACCTGTATTTATAAAGGAGGGCAATGTCCTTGGCTTTGAGCATGAAGTTGTTCGTGTAGTAGACGAAACAGCGATGCAACTCTGGGGCATAATGGACAATCCGCCTGAGTGTGCCTGGGTATTTCTCCTTGTTCTCCTCTTTTGTGAAGCGGATGCCCTGGTCTCTGAGTACGTTGTCAGTACCATCCAACATGTCCTCCCCATCGACAACTTCGTATGCGGGCTTGCCTTTTTCCCTGATGATGAAGAAAGCCTTGAACACATTAATCTGATAGAGTCTTGCAAGGTCGAAGTAGCCCCTGTCGAACACGTAGCAGGCCAATGGCTCGTATGTGAACCAGTCCATCGCATTGACATCATGCACCTTGGCATTGGTGATTCTGTAGAACACGGGGATTTCCGTGACGATGTCAATCTGTGTGTGGATTTTGATGCCAGACTTCGTGCTTCTGAACTTTGCCCACTTGAATACGGCCATGCAGAGGTCGATTGTCGTGGAGTCGATGGCGTAGAACCTGCCATGCAGCTCGAACTCCCGGGTAATGCGCTTGCTCTGGGCGATGCCCACCATGTGGAAAGCGAACTCCTCAAAAATACGGTAGTCCCTGAGGGCGTTGGCCTTCGGCAGCATCTGTTTGTTAATGGGAAGGATGCCGAAGCCGAGGTGAAAGGATTTCTTACCATGGGCAATAGTGATGTCTGTAAGTTCCCTGAGGCTTCCACAGCCGATGAGCTGGCCGAACATCAGAACCAGCATGTGGTTCCAATGCGTCATCGACCACTCCTGGGTTCTGTCGTTGTACTTGGCGACGATGCGCCTGAACTGCCTCTGTGGGAGAAATTGGGTTATCTGTGCGAACACGAACTTTCCAATATGCATATCTGCTCCGACTTATAAACGGATGCAAAGGTACGCATTTCGATTTTGACACCGATGTAAGCATGCCGCCTAGCGGAAATTCAATACAAATTAACTTAAACTTATTTAAACTTTGCATACAAAACGGATTCCTTTTCAAAAGTCGGACACGCCCAGCCCTTTGTACATCGGCGTTTCGAGAGTTTTTAACAGACGCGAGTGGAATTCGTCGAGCGGACGGGCAAGAACACAGACTCAGCCTACGCCCGGCGCTCGGATGCCATCCTCTCCGACCATGGCATAGACACGGTGACGGGCATTCCCGGTACGGACGCAAAGATTCCTGCGCAGGCAATTGTGCCCTCCGGTGCGGCTACAGCCGACAAGGAGGCGGTAGAGGCACTGGCAAGACGGTACAACGAGGGCAGGGATGAGCGTCTCAGGATACCAAAGCCGCTTATATCCGTGCTGCCGGAGGGAAGGCCGGACGACTGCATATACGTATATGTTGACGACGTGCTGACGAAGCACCAGAAGGAATGCCGCTAGCCGGGCAGCAGGCGCACGACCAGGTTCGTCGCCACAACGGTCATATCCATACAGCACGGCGACAGCAAATACAACATCGCCGCAGACGGTATGCAGGAGGCATTCAGGCGGCTGATGGCATTCCTGCTCGCAAACAGCCTAATGGAGGACAGGCAGCTCATCTTCATCACCGACGGTGCCACGGAAATCAAGGAACATGTACAGCGGTACTTCGGATTCAGGCCCTACACGCTCCACCTCGACTGGCACCACCTGCAGAAGAAGTGCTACCAGCTCATGTCCTCTGCGCTGAAAGGCGGCAAGAAGATGAAGCAGGAGAAGGATGCCATAGAGCGGGAACTGTACGGCATCCTCTGGACCGGAAACGTAAAGGGGGCATAAAGGAGGATGCGCCCTCGCTCAGGCTTCGGCTTTGTTCAGAGAACGAGTGCAAAAATAAAAGAAATCCAGAACTACACAAATAATTGAGGAAGAAAATGCGAGAAAAAGTTTAGCTTCTTGTCGTAATAAGGTTGGTAATGGCCTTGCTGGCTTTCTCCGTGGCTGAAAGTTCGCGGTAGAGGCGGAGACGGAAACGAATCATGCGGATGTAGAAGAAGATGCCGAGGGGGAGGATAAGACCCGTGAGGGCGTTGAGCCAGCGACGACGGAAAGGACGTGTGTGGGCGTGCGTGGCTAGAACGGGGATGTTGTTCAGCTCGTGGAGCACACGGTGGTCGCGGGTGTTCGAAAGATCCTCGATGACGAAAGAGAGGTTCTCGTTGATTTCCTCTATGCGTCGGTCGTCGCCGGGACGGAAAAAGACGTTGATGGGGTTGGGCCAGCGCAGCAGATGGTGCTCCTGGCGGTAGGCCTCGATGTCGGCGACGATGGTCTGCAGTTTCTCTGCGTCAGCAGGATAGTCGGGCTGGTTGATGACCACCTCCTTATAGGCCAGGTTGCGTTTCTGCTTCAGACCGAGCAACTTGATGAAGAAGAGGCGGTAAGCATCGATATTGAAGACGGTGGAGTCGTTGTTGGCCTTGTAGGTGAAGAAAACGGCCAAGGGCGTGAGCACCATCATGGAGATGGTCTTGCCGTACCACACAGTCCAGTTATCATCGCGAGCCATACGCATGCCCGAGTTGTCGAAGATATAGTAGACGATAAAGACGATGACGCTGATGATGACGGGCACGCCAAGTCCTCCCTTGCGGATGATGGCACCGAGGGGTGCTCCGATGAAGAAGAAGACAATACAGGAGAGCGCCAGCGTGAACTTTCCCAGAACTTCTATCTGGTGGAGTCGTTCCTGGCGGTTTAGATAGTCGGCATAGTTGGCCTTCAAGGCGCAGTCATTGGCAGCTGTCTGTGCCTGTCGGGCAGCCTCGCGGGCTACAATGCGGCGGGTGTCGTTGTTGAGGGAGGCGTAGAGGCTGTCAGGGTTGGGTAATTTGACTATTTGACTATTTACTATTTGACTATTTTGAGAGTTGAGAGTTGAGAGTTGAGAGTTGAGACGTAGGGAGTCCTCGGGGGTGAGGGGCTCCATGAAGAGAACGTAGTAGCGGGCCTCGCGGTAGTAGCTCTGTCCTACACTGTCGTTGAAGTGGCGGATGGAGTCGAGGTCGTGAATAATTTGCATGCTGCTCTTCGACTTGGCGCTGCTGGCGATGCCCGCCACGTCGGCAAGGTTAAATCCATCGTCGAAGTCGAGGAGTATCTGTTTCTGTCCGAAGGTCTCACGGCGGTAGGGTACCTCAGCGGTACCACCGATGTCCTGCGACCGCATATTCTCGAACCACTCGCCGCTCCAGAGGGTCATGAGGAGGTGTTTCTTCTCGGCGGTGGACTGTAGCATGCCTGAGTCGGCAAGGATGATGGCCTGGTCCTCATAGCTGCCGCTCTGGCGGTAAATCATCACGTTGTAGAGCTTGCCCGTCTTGAGGTCTTTACGCTGGACGTAGAGGTTGGTGTTGGGCAGTCCGTCGTAGAAGCGTCCTTCGGGAATCTCCAGTTCAGGACTCTTCTGCTTCATGGAAAGGAGCAACTGACCGAACTTCTTGTTGGCCTCAGGACCAATGACATCCTGGAAGTACATCGACAGCCCTGCGGTGAGGATGACCAACACGATGAGCGAGCGCATGGCTCCGAGCAGTGAGACTCCAGCTGCCTTGATGGCGGTAAGTTCTGAGCTTTCACCAAGGTTTCCGAAGGTGATGAGCGAGGAGAGGAGGATAGCCAACGGTATGGCCTGGGGCACAAGCATGAGGCTCATGTACCAGAGGAACTGGGCCATGACATCGAGCGTCAGGCCCTTGCCGATGAGGTCGTCGACATAGCGCCAGAGGAACTGCATCATCAGCACGAACTGACAGATGAAGAACGTGGCGGCGAAAAGCAGAAGAAACTGCTTGGCGATGAACTTATCGAGCTTCCTTATGCGAAACAGCATTGGGGATTTACGATTTACGTATTTTCGATTTACGATTTGACTATTTACTATTTACGATTTACGAATTACGAATTTTCGGAATAACGTTATAACGAGATTACGCCTTATTGACGATGGCGACGTCCATACGGTTGAAGGGGAACATGAAGCCTCGGGTGCGGAGCTGCTGGTAGACGGTCTCGTTCATGTAGAAATAGACCGTCCAGTAGTCAGGACCGAGACACCAGGAGCGAGTATTCACCTGCAGACCGCTGTCGCCAAGGGCAGAGAGACCTATCCATGGGGCGGCGACGACGGGTGAGTCAGCCACGGACTCTTTTATGATTTGCGGACAGGCGGCCTGAATCTCGGCGATGGCTTGCTTCACCTCGTCGAGGTCACTGCCGTAGGCTACTTGGAAAGCTAAGTCCACGCGGCGGTATTTCTCTGTGCTGTAGTTCTTCATCGAGCCGGTGGAGAGTCCGCCGTTGGGGATGATGATGGTCTGCGCATCGGTGGTGCGCAGGATGGTGTTGAAGATTTGTATCTCCTTCACGGTGCCAGCATATCCCTGCGCCTCGATGTAGTCGCCCACTTTGAAGGGCTTGAAGAGCAGAATCATCACGCCACCGGCGAAGTTCTGCAACGTGCCGCTCAGCGCCATGCCGATGGCAACACCCGCCGAAGCGAAGAGGGCGATGAACGACGATGTCTCGATGCCCAGAACGGAGATAATGACGATGGCCAGCGACAGCCACAGCGCCACACTCACTATGCTGCTTAGGAAAGAAAACAGCGAGGGGTCTACGTTGCTGCGCTCCAACATCTTCATCACCAGCCGCGTCGCCCACTTGATAAGCCAGCGACCAATGATATAGATAATAACTGCCAGAATGGCGTTCTTGCAAAAAGTCAGTGCCCACGACATCAGCTGGTCGTAGGGCATAGTGGAAAGGAGTTTCTCAAACACCATGGGGATTTACAATTTACAAATTTACGATTTACTATTTGGGTGTTGGGTGTTTTTAAAATTTGGCTGCAAAATTACGAAAAAAGTGCGATATGGCATCATTTATTCACCTAAATTTGCCTCTTTCACCTTTTTTACCTACCTTTGCACCCGATTTTCAAAGTCTAGACACAAAAAACGGAATGATTTCATCACTTCTGCAAAACCTCAACTATGGCACGATTCTGTTGCTGATGCTCCTGGAGAGCACGGTGATTCCTGTGCCTTCTGAACTGGTGGTGGCTCCTGCCGCCTACCATGCCGCCACGGGTGGCCTCAATGTTTTTCTCGTGGTGCTCTTTGCCACCATCGGTGCCGATCTGGGTGCCAGCATTAATTATTTCGTGGCACTCTACGTGGGGCGTCCCGTGGTGTATAAGTTTGCCAACAGCAAGTGGGGCAAGATGTGCCTGCTGAATCAGGAGAAGGTGGAGAAGAGCGAGCGCTACTTCGACGACCACGGCGTTGCTGCCACGCTCACTGGGCGACTGATTCCAGGCATACGCCACCTGATAAGCATCCCCGCTGGACTGGCGAGGATGAATTACTGGCGCTTCCTGCTCTATACGACTATCGGTGCGGGCGTGTGGCACGCCATATTGGCAGCCCTTGGCTGGTATCTGCACAGCATCGTGCCTGAAGACCAACTGGAGACCACCATTGAGCAGTACAACCGCTACATCATCATCGGCATCCTTGGCATTGTAGCTATCGCCGTGGCCTGGCTGCTGCTGAGGCGTCGGCCTCGATGAGCTGTAGCAGCCGCTCAACGGCCTGTTCTTCGGGGATGTTCTTTTCCACACACTCCTTTTTCCGATAGAGCGACACCTTTCCTCGGGCGGCGCCAACGTAGCCATAGTCGGCATCGGCCATCTCGCCCGGACCGTTGACGATGCAGCCCATGATGGCGATTTTAAGTCCAACGAGGTGGCTGGTGGCAGCCTTGATACGGCGTATGGTGTCTTGCAGGTTGTAGAGCGTACGACCGCAGCCAGGACAGGAGATGTATTCCGTCTTGGTGAACTTGATGCGGGCAGCTTGGAGGATGGAGTCGGCAAGTTCGACAAGACGGGACTCTTCGTAAAACTTATTGCAAATAATCAATTTTTTAGCTTTGCGGTCAATAAGCAGTGGCCCGACGGCCATAGCGGCTTTGAGCTGCAATGTTTCCCAATCTTGACAAAAGACGGTAAGTGTGATGGTGTCATCCTTGATACTGGCCTCTGCCTCTGCACGAAGAGCAGTACACTCTTCTATCAAATCCACCAGCTTTCGTGCCACGGGAATCTCGGCCTCTGGCTCCTCGGAAAGGGAGACGCGGATGGTGTCGCCGATACCCTCGGTGAGCAATGCGCCGATGCCCAGTGCACTCTTGATGCGCCCGTCCTCACCCTCGCCAGCCTCGGTGACACCTAGGTGCAGGGGGTAGTGCATGTCCTCGGCATCCATAGCCTTAACAAGCAGTCGGACGCTCTGCACCATGACAATGGGATTGGAAGCCTTGATGCTGATAACCACTTCATCGAACTGCTCACGGCGGAAGATGCGCAGGAACTCCATGCAGCTCTCCACGATGCCTGCGGGGGTGTCGCCATAGCGCGACATGATGCGGTCGGAGAGCGAGCCGTGGTTCACGCCAATGCGCACAGCGGTGTGGTGCTCCTTACATATATTAATAAAAGGTACGAGGCGACGTTCTATTTTCAGCAGCTCCTCGCGATACTCCTCGTCGGTATACTCCAGATGCTTGAACGTACGGCCTGGGTCTACGTAATTGCCGGGGTTGATGCGTACCTTCTCGCAGTAGCGTGCGGCCACATCGGCCACGTCGGAACGGAAGTGTACGTCGGCCACGAGGGGCTGGTTGTAGCCGTCGGCTTTAAGGCGGGCAGAGATGTTCTTCATGTTCTCCGCCTCACGGTTGCCCTGAGTGGTAAAACGCACCAGCTCGCCGCCGGCATCAATAATGCGCTTGGCCTGGGCGACACAGGCCTCGGTGTCGTTGGTGTCGGTAGTAGCCATCGACTGTATGCGGATAGGATTATCGCCGCCAATGGCAATGTTGCCCACATGGGCAACAGTGGTCTTCCTTCTTTTCATGCTGGGGGAGGTTGCGACAGAGTCGCAACATACGGAACGGGTGGATTAGTTGGTTTTGTAGTTGTAGTGAAGTTGAGCTAGGTCGGTGTTGGCCTTCTCAATTTTGGCTTTCAGGCCTTCCTTATGGTTGGCCAGGCGCTGGCCGAGGATGGGGTTGTTTAAAGCGAGCATCTGACAGGCCAGCAAGGCGGCGTTCTGTGCAGCGTTTACGCCTACCGTTGCCACAGGGATTCCCGGCGGCATCTGCACGATGGAGAGCAGGGCATCGAGTCCGTCGAGCATACCTTTAATGGGCACGCCGATGACAGGCAGGGTGGTCTGTGCGGCTATCACACCAGGCAGGGCAGCCGACATGCCGGCAGCAGCGATGATGACTTTCACGCCACGTCCAGCAGCCTCGCGGGCAAACTGCTCCACGGCCTGGGGAGTGCGGTGGGCAGAAAGGGCGTTCACTTCAAATGGCACCTGCAGTTCCTCGAGCTGTTGGCAGGCTTTCTCCATAACAGGCAGGTCGCTGGTGCTGCCCATGATGATACTTACTAGTGGATTCATAATATAGGGAGTTAGGGGAAGTGCTAAAGTGCTTTCTTATAGCAGCGGCGGCGTTTGTGCAGTTCGTTCTCCAGATAGGACCACTGGCTCTGCACTTTCCCGTTGGTCTCCATCTCCACGTGGGTCTCGCCCCAGAGGAAGCCATACTTCTGGTAGATGGGGATAAGGTCGTAGAAGAGTAGCGCATTAGCCCCTTTGGAGCGATACTCAGGCAGCACGCCGATGAGCAGACAGTCCACGACATCGGTCTTCTTGAACTTCAGTGCCCGTATCAAGTGCCACCAGCCGAAGGGGAAGAGTCGTCCGTTATGGCATTTCTGAAGGGCCTTGGTCAGAGAGGGAATAGTGATGCCCACGCCCACAAGGTCGTGGTCGGGGGTGTTCCAGTCCTCCACAAGACAGAGCAGTTCAAAGTCCAGGAAGTTGAAGTAGCGTTTGATGTACTCGTCAATCTGTCTCTGTGTCATCTGGCTATAGCCGTATAGATTTTCGAAGGTACGATTGATGACATTGAAGACGCGCTGACCGTACTGTCGTGGGCCGAAGACATCCTTTTTCGTTATCTTCGTCACGTGGAGGTTGTAGCGGGCCATGGTCAGTTCGGCTACGCGGCGGAACTTCTCGGGCACGCCTTCCTTGGGCACATAGAGTTTGTATTCCACATAGTCGTTGTCCTTCTCGTAGCCCTCCATCTTCTCCATGAGCTGCGGATAATAGGAGTAGTTGTAGATTGTGGCCATGGTGCCCAGCTCCTCAAATCCCTTGATGAGCATCCCTTCAGGATCCATATCGGTGAATCCCAGAGGACCAATGATTTCCTTCATGCCATGCCGGCGTCCGAAATCCTCCACGGCAGTAAGCAGCGCGCGGAGTACCTCCTCGTCGTCGACGAGGTCGAGCCATCCGAAGCGCACGCAGGGACGATTCCATTGTTCGTTATAGCGGCGATTGATGATAGCAGCCACACGGCCCACCACGCGACTATCGCGCAGGGCGAGGTAGTATTCTGTGTCACAGAATTCAAAGGCGGGGTTCGTGTGTTTCAGGAAAGGGCTAAGCGTGCGTACCTCGTCGAGGTGCAGGTTAGGGGCGTCGTACTTGTTGCCACGGTACAGGTCATAATGCAGCTGGATGAATTGCTCCAACTGGCTTTTCGACTCCACTCGTTTTATCTCTACTGCCATTGTGGCTGCAAAGATACGCCTTTTTCTGCAATCGAACAAGAAAAACAGAGAAAAGTTTGAATAATAATAGGAAAAATGTGCAACGTAGGGGTTCTATCGCTTCATCTTACCTTGCAGGAAGTCGTAATATTCCTTGGGGTCAACCTCCTCTGGGAAGAGGTGGCTGAGAACCAGCTTACACTCCTTGGGGTTCCGCTCGCACGCCTTTTTAAGGTTGTCGAGGAACTCGGCGTAAAGCTTCAGTTCGTAGCAACAAAGGGCCATGTAGGCATAGCCGTCCTTGTGACCCTTGGGCACTACACGAAAGAAGTTGGTGAAGAGTGAGTGGGCGGCTTCGAGATAACGGTTATCGTAAATAGAGACGATGACGCGCAGGAGCGTTGTCAGCGGCTCTGTACTCTCCCTGACGGCCTTCTTGAAGTGCTCCTCGGCTTCCTCCATGTGTCCGTCGGAGAGCAGGATATGACCCTTTATTACCTCTATCTGTACATGGTCGCAGTCGAGCGTATCGGTCATGTCGAGATATTCGATGGCCTTGTCGGTCTCGCCCATCTCGCTATAGGCAAAGGCGAGTTCCTGATAGATATCAGGCAGGTAGTCTGTTCTAGGGGATTTGTTATCCCCGTATGCCACCTTGATGGCCTCCTGCAGCACCTCGACGGCCTCTTCTCCCCGTTCCATGTTGATGAGGCAGGTGCCCTGATGCAGCAGAGCGAACTCATCGTCAGGCACCTCATTTGAGTATCGGCGGAAATACTCCAGGGCATCTTCGTAGTTGCCCAGGCGGAAGAGGGCGTTGGCCTTGGCAATGAGTCCGTCAGGATCCTTGGGGTCGATGGCAATGGCATATTCGCTACTCTGTATGGCATTGTTGAAATCCTCGTCCATGAGCTGTGCCGAGGCCAGGGCGTTCCAGTAATATTTCGAGAAGGGGTCGGTGTCGATAAGCTCGTTGAAAACACGCTCGCTGTCCTTGTACTTCCCCAGTCCGAAGAGCGTCCGGCCCATCAGCTCCTTGAACTCCGGCGTGTCTTCCTGCTTGGCGCGCGACATCCACGCCATGGCCTTCTCGGGGTAGTTGTAGTCGGCCCAGAGGTTAGCCACGTCGATGACGTAGTCCTGGTATTCGTCGTCAGGCACCTTCTTCAGCTCCTCGCGCAGGTATTCGTCACATTCCTCCTCGCGCTCCTCGGCCATGAGAATTTCGGCCTTGTCGTAGACGTAGTCGGGCTCGTCGGTCTCTATGATGCGGTCAAGATATTCGCGTGCCTCCTCGGTGTTGCCATTCCACAGGGCCTCGTGAATCTTGTAGGTCAGCGGTGCGATGGCTCCCGGAGAGAGCGCCAGTGCGAGGTCGATGGCAGCATCGGCTTCGTCATATTGCTCAGTCATCTGGTAGAAGTCGGCAATCTCGGCCAGCTCGTCAGCATCCATGAACACTGGCTGCCCCGTGTTGACCGCCTCCTCGTAGGTGGCCAACATCTCACGGAACTCCTCGCTGTCGAAATATTCGTCGCCGGTCTTCTTCATGTCTGTTTGTTGTTTACGGGATGCAAAGGTACGAATTATATTTCGTACTGACAAACAATCTATGCAAAATTGTAAAAATGTGGCTCATGTAGTCACATTTTTACAATTTTGCCCATACTTTTTTGTTTTTTCCAATTCTTTTTGCTACTTTTGCATCGAAATTGCAGACAGCTATGGAAACAGGAAAGATGATTGGCCGGGAACGGGAGAAAGCCGAGCTACAGCGCAGCATGGAGTCCGACCGCTCAGAATTTGTCATCGTTTACGGTCGGCGACGTGTCGGAAAGACATACCTTGTGGAGAATTTCTTCCATTCGCAATACGATTTCTCATACGTGGGAGGGCACCGGCTCACCAAGGCCGGGCAGTTGCGAGGTTTTGCAAAAGCCCTGAAGAGATACGCACAAATGCGCCTCCAGCCGAAGTTCTCCGACTGGTTTGATGCCTTCGATGCCTTGGAGGAATATCTTGAAGGTCTGCCTGTAGGCCGTCGCAAGGTGGTTTTCATCGACGAGATGCCCTGGATTGACACACCACAGTCGGAATTTGTCAACGCCCTTGAGATGTTCTGGAACGGATGGGCAGCCCGCCGAAACGACATCATGTTCGTGGCCACTGGTTCCTCAACATCGTGGATGGTGGACAAGCTGGTGGAGAACCAAGGAGGATTGCACGCACGTATCACCAATAATATATACGTGCGGCCTTTCACACTGCATGAGGTGGAAGAATACCTTCAAAGCCGCGGCGCCTCGTGGGACCGCTACCAGATTTTGCAGGCATATATGGTGATGGGTGGCATACCTTTCTACTACAGTCTGCTGAATGTCTCCGAAAGTCTGGTGCAGAATATCGACCGGCTGTTCTTCCGTCGCAACGGCGAGTTGCAGACCGAGTTCGAGGAACTGTATCACGCCCTCTTCATGCACGCCGAGAATTACACCCTGGTGGTGCGACTCCTTAGCAACACTCGTCAGGGCATGACCCGCGAAGAGCTGGCCAAGGCTACCGGGATGGCACCCACGATGCTGACGACAGTGCTGCGCAACCTGGAACGCTGCGACTTTGTGCTGCGCTATTCCATGTACGGCAACAAGAAGAAAGGTGCCATATATCGCCTCACAGACTTCTACACACTCTTCTATTACCGCTTCATCAACGATTCCAACAGCCAGGACGAGCAGTGGTGGAGCCACAATTTCCAGTCGCACGCCGTGGAGGCTTGGCAGGGCTACTCCTTTGAGCTGATATGCCTGATGCACCTCAACCAGATAAAGCTCAAGCTTGGCATTTCGGGCATTTCGACAGCCGCCTCGACATGGAGATATGTGCCGCCGAAGAATGACACGGGAGAGAAGGGGGCTCAGATAGACCTGCTGATAGAACGGGCCGACAGAATCATCAACCTCTGTGAGATGAAATTCTCGATGAAGCCATACCGCCTCAGCGAGGACTACGAGCAGGCACTGCGCAACCGCATGGAGATATTCCAGGCAAAGACGAAGACCACGAAATCGCTGGTTCACACATTCGTCACCACCTTCGGCATTGTCAATGGTCAGCACCGCAGCATCGTGGGCAGCGAGGTGACGATGAACGACCTCTTTGCAGACAACCTGTAAAAACACGTGTGGACCAACAAGTAGCCCACACGATTTTGCGATTCATATCAATTCCTGCCACTATTCCTCTGTTTCATTCAGCATCCTCGCCCGCGCCGCCATCTCGCTGATGATGGTGGCGATGTCGGCCACGTCCACCACGCCGTCGCTGTTTACGTCGGCCTGTGCAGACAAGACACCCGCGCTCCCAGCCATGACGCTGATAACGCTCGCGATGTCGGCCACGTCGACGGTGCCGTCGAGGTTCACGTCGCCAATAACTTTGACCACCTCCACCACTTTGAAGGGTGTCTGCTCTGTCATGCTCAAGCCTAAGGAGTTCCAGAACGTGGTCTTCAGCTGATGGGTGCCGAGTGACAGCTCCGAGGCATCAAGCACGTATGAGAAATTCACCGTTCTCTCAGATGCCAAGGGGCCAGAGGCCACCGTCTCGTCATCGACGACAATGCTGTAGGATGCCATCGTGGCATCGCCGGCATACAGCGACTTCACGATGACGGGTACCGAGGTAACTGCACCGACCACTTTCTTGTCGCCGCTCACCGCACGGCAATAGAGGCGGTGGTGGCCGGGCGTGACATGATCCAAGTTGAGGTCGCTGATGAATTCATATTTCTGCCCGTCCAACGTTCCGCTCACCGTGCCGATGTTGTCACGGTCATCATCAAACCAGTATTCAATCTGATTGGCTATTCCTACTGGCCGTTTGAAGAACAGCGTTGTGGAGACAGGTGAACAGGAATATTCGCCGTCTGTCTGGATAGCCCGCATGTGAAGCTGATGTACGCCGACCGTCAGGGCTTTAGTGTCTATTTCGCTGTCTATCACATCCTCTGTGCCATTCAGGGTAATAGTTTTATTGCCTGGCGTTTCGTCGTCGAACCAATACTCGAACCTGGCCAGCGTGCCTGCGTCACCTGCCGAGCCGTACAGACTTATTTTATTCGTTGCATTGCCGCTTACAATGGTCAGCGTATCGGTAAAATTGCCAGTGGACTTAGGCGAGAAAGAAACGATGACTGTCGTCGGCTCGTCTAAATACTTGGCGGGGATGTCTGTCTTGTTGATGGAGAACACACCGTCATTTTTGCCCGTAAAGAGTACTGCATCTTCCCTTAGCCGATAGCCTTGCACCGTCAGCGTGCGGGTTGACACACCATGCGGTTTAGCGGTGAACTCCAGCCTATTGGTATTCACGGAGATAGCTGGAGGAGCCAGCACATTGCCCTCCAGATGGACAACCACATCGGCAGCATCAGTAGCAAATAAAGTAAGTGTGGCCGAGGTAGTGCCTACTTCCGTCGGTGACCAAGTTACAGTAATATCCGTCCCGTTTTCCCCCACAACGATAGTGGGCTTGTCAATACTGAACACCCCATTCTCATCAGACAGAGTCGCTCTTACTGTTACATTACTTTCAACGTTTAGCATCTTTACTTTTATGGTCTTAGATATCGTTTCACCTACTTCTCCATGGAATACTATATTTGTAGTTGATGGTTCTATGGTAGGGGGATTCAATATATAGTTTAATCCAGCCAAAGCATCAATCTTACCATTCCCGAAACGATATGAATTGGCTCCTTGGACAAAATTATCAACAATGGATGTTCTCCACATGATATCCTTCACCTTGCTCGTAGTCAATTGAAGACCTTTTTCCTTGGCTGCCTGCAACCATAATGCCACAATACCCGCAGCAACAGGCGTTGCCATTGAGGTACCATTCATCGTTCCGTAAGGACTTGTTTTGCTTTTATTGATACGATACCCGTTATAATCATTATAAGTATCATCTATATACCCATCTTTATCATGAAAATGGTTTACAGCTGCTACCACCAATGTACCAGGAGCCGTTATCCAAGGATATATTTGACCCGTTGGACTTTGGCCGACGGTTGCAAAACCGGAAAAAGGAGCAATATCCCCAGACCTGTATTCATCAGGCAACTGATGTTCATTTCCTTTATAGTCTTTTCCTTTAATTCGTGATACGTATGCGCCAATCGAAATAACATTTTCAATAGTTGCCTCATCGCCTACTGACATATCATCACTACCTGCTATCCAGTTGTGGTTTTCTGTAAGCAGATGATTGGTGAGATAGTCACTTTCTCCTGCCCATAAATCAAATGCGGAACTACCATTCACGGGAGATATTTCGAAAGCCAAAGAATAGTTTCCATTTGCTTTCATATCATCGGCATAAAGGACAACTCCTTGTTTTGTACCATAGTCATTATAATAAGCGGTAAGACTTCCAGAATAATAGTTTTCAATACCACCTATGGTATTATCCCAATTACCAATATTAACATCAGCCAATACTGCTCCTGTACTATTATTCAAGATGTACACATGACAGATAAAACCATTCTTGCAAGAACTTCTTGCCCAGGCTCCTAATATCGCTCCATTATACGAATTTCCACCGCTGCTACTTCGGATAATGGCACCGATAGGATTATCGGCACTTGCATCGGCTAAGATATGCTTACCACCACCCTCCTTGCTTTTGTCTGCCTCGTTTCCTGCTGAAAACAAGCAGATACGGTTAGGCTTGTCATCAAAAAATTGATTACAAACCTCTGCTATCTTACCAGAAACTCCATCATGTGGACCAACTTGATTACTATAACTGTTACTTACTACTAAAGGCATGTCCAAGTCATCTGTCCATTGGATTATTTGATAAAAAGCATTAGCAATATATGTGTTTTTTAAATCTTTTACTCCACAAAGGATTAAATCAGCCGCAGGAGCCATGCCACCATAAGTGGCATTTGCATGATTATCTGTCACAGTTACATTTGAACCATCA
Organism: Prevotella sp.; assembly: GCA_017475265.1. Lineage (GTDB taxonomy): Bacteria > Bacteroidota > Bacteroidia > Bacteroidales > Bacteroidaceae > Prevotella. Next base: position 14,801 of record JAFVFY010000030.1, read on the forward strand.
ATGATAATGCTTGAACCTCCAGCCGTAGATGCAGTATGAGTTCCGTGGTCTTTCAATGGATTATCAGTGAAATCTAAAGCCCAGCTTGAACCTCTCTCCATTTCAGTAAGTTCTTCATTTATACCATCATACACGTATATACGAAGAATACGATTCTTTCCTTCCTTATCTTTAAAAGCAATATGACTGAAATCAATTCCTTCATCTATAACAGCGAGCAACACACCGCTGCCGTCAATTTTCTCGTCTATGCCTTCCCTAATCGTAAAAGTAGTATTCAATATATCGTCTACATTAGTGCGCTTCCGAGCCAAGTCTGTACAAGGCTTCATCAATGTAGCTACATCCAATTCTTTTACTTCATTCAGACTAGCAACCTCGTGCAGCTTATCTACAGGGATGTTTGCGGTGATAAGTCCGTTCTTGAACCTGCACTGAACCTGCACGCCAAGAGCTTCGATGGCACTGGTGTTATTGCTGTCGTCGAGACGGATGAAAGCAGAGATGTAGGCCCGGCCATTGATGGTGTCAGGGGCGGCATAAATACGACCTTCGTTCTTGCTGCGCCGCATGACAGGCTGCTCACCCCTCGCCCTTCGAGCCTTCAAGCATTCCGCCTGCTTGGCAGGGTCGAAGCCACCGTCGTTCAGTTCCTTGAGGAACATCTTGGTGGTCAGCGACAGCTTGCGGCTATTGTCGTCTTGAGCAAATGACAGCGAACAAACCGTTGCCATCGCTATAATAAACACTAACCTTTTCATTTTACTTAGCGTTTACGGTTACTTGTATATGTAGTTTACCAGAAGCGTCAGTCTCTCCTGGAATGTATTTAGAAGAGATATAAGGTACGGGAGGCATCTGACCATCGTCAAAGCCTGTGCCAGCATAGATGCCACACAGGGACTCGTATTGCTGATAAGCTTCTTTGAAATGAAAGTTGGAGGAAGGGGAGATTATCCAATTGTTGTAATTGTTGAATAAATCTGAAGGTGTAGCTTCTATAGTTGCGACGTCATTCTCATTGGTATAAAAGAATGCACGCTCTGCACAACAATATAAATTTGTTATATTTTGGTTTCCGCTATTAGGAGTAAGCCAATAATTTAATAAAAGTTTATCATAACTTCCATAAAAAATGTTCCCATCAAATATGGTATCATATACAGAGGAAATTGCACAATCGTAATCGTTTGGACCATTCATAGGTCCAAGAATACAATTATTTTGTATTATGCCCATTTTTACATTTTTTATTCGATGAGTTATATTATTTTTAAGAGTAACAACAGAACCTCCAAAATTGCATAGTGATCTTATATAATTCTGATTGATAAAAGTTCCTGTTACAGCAGCACTCTTAACCTGCACACTATTCAAGTTACAACACTTTATAAAAATGTCGTTAACTTCAGCATTTCCATCGCCAATATTTATATTGCCAGTAATATAGCATCCCATCACCGCGCTACCACTACTTCCCTCGTTGAAGAAGAGATTGCCTGAAATAGTAGTATTTCCGTCGGCATTTGCTCCTTTCACCTTATGCCCAATACCAATAATGGTCAGCTTCTTTGTAATTTTTACACTATCTGCAATGGAGAAACCTCCGCCGGGCAGATAGACAACGCTACCACCAGACGCCCCCTCAATAGCTTCTTGTAAGGTTCGATACATGCTTGTTGTACCATCTTCAGCTACTACTGAAATCTGTTGTGCCTGTACGGCCACGGTTGCCAAAAGAGCAACCAACATAAAGAAAAACTTTCTTTTCATACTAATCTTGTTTTAAGTTGTTAATAATAAAAATGACCTATCTCCACGGCAGAAGCGCGGGACTGCTTTGCCAGTTCCGAATGGAGGTCGTAGGAAAAACCTTAAATGTGAAATTGGGTCTACAGCCCCACGCATATAGCGTGGATGCCGTTGTGCCCTCTTGCACATTTGAATGAAAGTTTCCTACGTTTCCATTCGCAAGGTTGGTGCATAACGCTCCTTCTGCCGACGGGTTCTTCCCGCTTCGGCTGCAAAATTACACAAAAAAGCCGAAAGCGCAAAACTTTCGGCGGGAAATGTTCGACAATTATTATAATATGTGGATGAAATTATGCAAATTATGGCCGCTCGAACTTTGTTCGCTTGCGTAGAGGAACGGAGCAAGAATTCGTTTCCAAAGAAAAAGAAAAATCGGACACTTCAATATCCTTATATCGGGCTGGCACGGATCCTGTCCCTACATTGCTTCTGTGTCTATGTCATGTCTTTTATCGTTTAGAGGGTTAGTATTATTTGTTATTTTGCGGATATAGAGACTAACGTTTCTTTCCCTTTTCGAAAAGGTCAACGTGGGTGCCGGTACGTTCTAATGAGATAATCCTCAAAGTTTCACGCTTATCATAAATGAGAAGCCAGTCGGGTTCTATATGACATTCACGGTATCCTTTATAGTCACCCTTGAGAGGATGGTCCCGGCAACGCTCAGGCAGAGGCTGTTCCTGTTTCAGCAACTTGACGACCTCCAGAAGTTTTTCAACGTCAAGTCCTCTGCTGACAGCAAGCCTGACATCCTTTTCATACCTCTTTGAGGTTTTTATCTCATACCGTTTCATAACGAACGCATGGCTTTTTCAAAGTCCTCGAATGTCTCGTAGGTTGTTACGCCTATGCCTTTGCGTGTCTCTTCAATAGCTTTCATTGTCTCCTCATTGAGATAATCACCTGTTTCCGGGTCATAAAGGCGAGGCTTCTTAGATATCTTCGGCTGGCTGACCTTGGTAACGCCGCGAAGCATGCTGATGGCTTTCTTTATGTCGCGTACCATCGACATGTCCTCAATATTGACGGTGAGCACTCCTGGCCGGAGTGGCTGAGTAGTGGAAGGTGTAATCATATTCTTTGTCTGTTTTACAATTCGGCGGCAAAAATACACAAAAAAGCCGAAAGCGCAAAACTTTCGGCGGGAAATGTTCGACGATTATAATAATTTGTGGATAGAATTATTCAAATTATGGTAATTCATTTCCAAAGAACAAGAAAAGGCGGACGCTCCAATATCCTTATGTCGGGCTGGCCGGGGATTGCAAATCCCCTCGAACACCTGCCCCTACATTGCTTCTACATTGCTTCTGTGTCTATGTCAAACGCATTGCGGTGTTAATGGGGTTACACATTATTATTGGATTCAATTTCTTCCAAGAAATAGACTATCTTTTCACAAATAGATGGAAGGTCTATGGCTATAGCTTCCCATACAAGATCTTCTTCAACATTGTGGTATCAATGAATCAGGAAGTTCCGCATATTAGTAATCTGCCGCCACTGCATATCAGAATGAGTCTCACGGAACTCGAACGTCAACATATTTGCCGCCTCACCTATAATCATAATGTTGTAGATAACGGCATGGTAAGACTTCTTATCGGCAAGGAATGCCTCCTTTTCTCGTCCATCCACATATTGGAATATCGTGTCTATGGCCTGCAAAATATCCTTCAGGCGTTTCGGATCATTACGCTGCTCTCTCATAAATGAGTATTTTGTCGTGGTCAGCACTTTCGCGGGCAAAGGGCATTAGACCACCCTCGGTTATCAAGTCTACTTCACAACCCAGAAGTTCCTTCAAGTCTTCATACATTCCACTTAATGTGAAGAGACTGAAATGCTGCGACTTGTCAGGAAGAATCAGTATGTCTATGTCTGAGTCCTCACGTTGTTCTCCTCTCGAATACGAGCCAAAAATCCAAGCCTTCAAAACGGGTTGCGTTTTGAAGTACTCGGCAATCTGTTGGGTCATCATTTGTGCGCTCATCGTTGTTTGGTTTGCATTCCGTTGGCAAAATTACACAAAAAAGCCGAAAGCGCAAAACTTTCGGCTGGCAATTTTCAAAAATTATTACAATTTGTGGATGAATTTGTGGATGATTATCCGCAATCAGGTGACTAAGACGAGTCAGTTGCTCAGCAAAGTACCGTGAGCTAGCTGAGCTTAGTGCGTGGGCTAGCTGAGGTAAGTGCGCTGGTTAGATGAGGTAAATGCGCTGGTTAGCTCAGCTAAGTGCGCTGGTTAGCTCAGCCTCGTCAGTTGGTTTCTTCAGCAGTGGCCAGCTGGTTTGCTCAGCAAAAGCACTATGGTATGTTCAACAAAAGTACCTTTGTTTTGAGTCTTGCCTGCTCCTCGACTTAGTAACGAGCCAGACGCCGGTGAAGACCAGTATGACGGCGATGGCGTGTGACGGCTTCAGAATGCCGATGCCGGCCAGCACCGAGACAATGACGGAGACGATGGGCTGCACATAGTTATAGACGGAGACCACGGTGGGCCGCAGCGTCTTTTGGCCTATCATCGTCAGGATATAGCCCACGTAGGTACCGAAGACCACCACATAGCCAGCCTCTATCCAAGTCTTTGCGGCGATGGGCTGGCTGACCGTCTCATATACGTGGTTGGCAGTGAAGGGAATAACCATTAGCGTTGCCCAGAAGAACATCCACTTGTTGATGGTGAACACGGAGTAGCGACGGATGAGGGGGTTGAACAGCGACAGGTAAAGGGCGAAGGAGAACTGCGCTGCCAAGCAGAGCAGGTCGCCGCGAATGTCTCCTACCTTGTCACTGCTGTGTGCTGCCGATGTCAGTATCAGTATCAGCGCGCCGCTACAGCCCATCAGCACGCCCAGCGCCTTCTTCCCCGTGATGGGTTCCCTGAGGATAACTGCTGCCAGGATCATGGCAAAGATGGGCATCGACGTGGTGACAATCGATGCGTTGATGGGTGAGGTGATGGACAGGCCGATGGTGTAGCAGCACTGGTTGGTGACGAGGCCGAACACCGCAGCGCCGATGAACATCAGTTTGTCGCGCAACGGCACTTCCTCCTTCCTGACGAACAGCGACGTGAGCCAGAACAGCAGACAACCGCCGAGCACACGAAACGACACCATGGTCAGACCGTCGATGCCGTGGGTCATCGCATCCTTGCCCAACGGTGCCATCAACCCCCAAAAAGCGCACGCCCCGAACATCGAGAGGTGCGCTATGAGGGATTTCCGTTTGTTTTCAGACAATGCCATGGGTGGCCAAAGGACTTCTTAACTCTTCAGCCCTACGGTGCGGTTAAACACAGGATGTTCTGGCGTGCTATCGGGGTCTACGTTGAAGTAGCCGATGCGCTGGAACTGCAGGTAGGTGAGGGCGGGCAGACCTACGGCGAAGGGCTCGATGTAGCAGTTGGTGAGGATGTGCAGGTTGTCGGGGTTCATCATGGCGCGCATGCCGTCGATTCCCTTCAGTCCTTCTTCCTCTTCGAGTCGTTTCAGCTCGTCGCGGGGGTTCTCCACCTTCCACAAGCGGTCGTAGAGGCGTACCTCTGCCTGGCGGGCGTTGTGACAGCTGACCCAGTGGAGGGTCTTACCCTTGATCTTACGGTTCGCGCCGGGCAGTCCGCTGCGCGTCTCGGGGTCATAGGTGCAGTAGATGGTGGTCACGCGGCCCTCGGCGTCCTTGTCGCAGGGGTGCTCCTCGTCACATTTAATAATATAGGCGTTCTTCAGGCGCACCTCCTTGCCAGGAGCCAGACGCATGAATTTCTTCTCGGCCACCTCCATGAAGTCATCGCGCTCTATCCACAGCTCGCGGCTGAACTCCACCTCGTGGATGCCGTCGGCCTCGTTCTCGGGGTTGTTCACGGCGGTGAGCATCTCCGTCTGTCCCTCGGGATAGTTGGTGATGACCACCTTCACTGGGTCGAGCACGGCCGAGATACGCAGGGCACGGGTGTTAAGGTCATCGCGCAGGGCACTCTCGAAGAGGGCCATGTCGTTCAGCGCGTCAATCTTGGTGTAGCCAATCTTCTCAATGAAGTTCTTGATACCTTCGGGCGAGTAGCCACGGCGACGGAATCCGCAGATGGTCGGCATGCGGGGGTCATCCCATCCACTGACCACACCCTCGCTGACGAGTGTGCGGAGGTTGCGCTTCGACAGCAGGATATAGTTCAGGTTCAGCTTGTTGAACTCCGTCTGATGGGGTTCCTCATGGGGGTGGGTAATGGGTGAAGTGTAGCCCGTGTCATCCATCCACTCTGTCATCCATTTTACGAACAGGTCGTAGAGGGGACGGTGCTCCACAAACTCCAAGGTACACCACGAGTGGGTGACGCCCTCAATGTAGTCGCTCTGTCCGTGGGCGAAGTCATACATAGGATAGGCGTTCCATTTGTCGCCAGTCTTCACATGTGGGATGTTCAGCACGCGGTAGATAAGCGGGTCGCGGAAAAGCATGTTCGGGTGAGCCATGTCTATCTTCGCACGCAAGGTCAACGTTCCTGGCTCGCACTTGCCGCTGTTCATAAACTCAAAGAGCTTCAGACTCTCCTCCACGGGACGGTCGCGGAAGGGTGAATTAGTGCCTGGCGAGGTGGTGGTGCCCTTCTGCTGGGCAATCACTTCAGCACTCTGCTCGTCGACGTATGCCCTACCCTTCTTGATGAGCCACACGGCGAAGTCCCACAGCTGCTGGAAGTAGTCGCTGGCGTAGTAGACGTTTGCCCACTCGAAGCCCAGCCACTTGATGTCGCGCTCGATGTTCTCGATAAACTCCGTGTCCTCCTTCTGCGGGTTGGTATCGTCGAAGCGCAGGTTGCACTCGCCGCTGTATTTCTTTGCCAGACCAAAATCCAGGGCGATGGCCTTGGCGTGTCCGATGTGCAGGTAGCCGTTCGGTTCCGGCGGGAAGCGCGTCTGTATGCGTCCGCCATTCTTACCCTCGGCCAAGTCGTCGATGACCATCTGCTCAATGAAGCTCACGCGGGCTGGCACGGGGCCTGCCCCTACAGTAACGTTCTCGTTGTTTAGAATCTTCTCTTCCATAATATAATAATGTGTTATTGATTTTGCATTGCCCTGTCGTAAGCATCGTAGGCATCGACAATACGTGTGACGAGCTTATGCCGCACAATGTCCTTCTGCGTGAGGTTGACGATGCCGATGCCCTCCACGTCCGAGAGGATGTGCAGCGCCTCGATGAGTCCGCTCTTCTGCGAGTGTGGCAGGTCTATCTGCGTCATGTCGCCCGTGATGATCATCTTTGTGCCGCGTCCCATGCGGGTGAGGAACATACGTATCTGTGCCGGCGTAGTGTTCTGCGCCTCGTCGAGGATAACCACAGCGTCACTCAGCGTGCGGCCTCGCATAAAAGCCAGTGGTGCTATCTGTATGACGCGCTTCTCCATCATGTCCTGCAGCTTCACCTGTGGCAGCATGTCCTCCAGCGCGTCATAGAGCGGCTGCAGGTAGGGGTCTATCTTGTCCTTCATGTCGCCAGGCAGGAAGCCGAGCTTCTCGCCAGCCTCCACGGCAGGGCGTGAAAGGATGATTTTCCGTGCCGTCTTTTCCTTCAGCGCTTTCACGGCGAGCGCGATGCTCAGATAGGTCTTCCCCGTCCCGGCAGGGCCTACGGCAAACACCATGTCCTGCTCCTGGAAAGCGTCCACCAACCGCTGCTGGTTCTCCGAACGAGCCTTGATGGGCCGGCCAGAGGTGGTGTAGCATACCACGCCCTCGGGCACCTCGTCGCGGGTGCGCCGGCCTTTCACGATGTCGAGGATGTCCTCCTCCGAGAGCGAGTTGAACTGCACGATGTGGTTCTGCATCTGCTCTGCGGCCCGCTCGAAGGCAGTCATCTGCTCCTCGTCGCCGATAATGCGTAAAACATTCCCCCTTGCCACGATGCGCAGCTTGGGGTAGAGTGCCTTCAGCATCTGCATGTGGGCATTGCCTACGCCGTAGAAAACCATAGGGTCGATGCCCTCCAGTACAATATGTTTTTCCGTCATTCTACTTTTTACATGCAAAGGTACGAAGATTCTTCAGCTTACGCAAAAATTCCAGCTGTTTTTTCAGTAGCTTAACATATAGCTTAACATTGCTGCAAGGCTGATTTGCAGCGTATGGGACAACAGGGTAATTATAATTGTCTCTCAATAATCCAGTGCTTGAAAAACGGATCTTCCACCTCGTATGCCTCGGTTCGGATGACATAGCCAGCGGCCATCAGCCGTTTGATGGCACTGAAAGTGGTGCTGGTGGGCAGCTGCCTGTTCTGAAATGGGTTCTGCTGGCTGCACAGCGATTGCATGATGCGTTTGTCCATTCGGTTGAAGCCAATCCAAAGACGTTCAAAGTCAAGGTCATGGATGTTGACAAGCCTCCCCACGGCTGTTTCCACCACCTGACTGCTGATGCTCTCATAGTTGGCTAGTTCCCATACCTGCGATGCGGTCGGTAAAGAACTCATCCTCCACGACAGTGCCGAATTTAAAAGGGTTTCTCATGTTGCGAAATTTTTCGTTGCGAAATTTTTCGCAAAGGTAGCCATTCTTATTGAAACCACCAAATTTACCAACACTTTTTTTCCGATGGGCTGCACTATTATGCTCAACAAACATAATGTCTTATAAACATAATAATAATGTGTCTACCACTCCGTTTCTTGCATCTCTACTGTCATTAAGTCCTAACTCGTAGCTTGAATTAGAATGACAGCTCTAACTTCTTCAAATCTTGGTCATCGGAACTGGTGCCTATGAGGATTTCGTACTTGCCGGGCTTCACGCGCATAGTGTTGGTCTCGGGATCCCAGAACTCGAAAGACTTGCGGGTAAGCTGTATAGCAGCGGTGGCCGTCTGCCCTGCTTTCACGTTGACACGCTGGAAGGCACGGAGAGACTTCAGGGGGCCGTCGGGATCCTGCAGGTTGCGGATATAGACCTGCACGGTCTCAGACCCGTCATGTTGCCCAGTATTGGCAACTTCAACACTTACTGTACCGCCGTCATTTCTCATCTCTACTTTCTCATTTTTCACCTCAAACGTGGTGTAGCTCAGGCCGTAGCCGAAGGGGTAGAGGGCGTCGGTGAAATAGCGGTAAGTGCGGCCTTTCATGGAGTAGTCCTCGTAGTCGGGCAGCTGGGCGCTACTCTTGTAGAACGTGACAGGTAGCTTGCCGCTGGGGTTCACGTCGCCGAAAAGCACGTCGGCAACGGCGGTGCCACCCTCCTGACCGGGATACCAGGCCTGAATGATGGCGTCGCAGGTCTCAGTCTCTGGCTGTAGGGCGATGCACGAGCCGGAGCAGTTGACGAAGATGATGGTCTTGCCAGCAGCTTTCAAAGCCTTGAGGAAGTCGCGCTGCACCTTCGGCAGCTCGATGTGTGTGCGGTCGCCGCCCTTGAAACCGTCGATGTCCACGGGCATCTCCTCGCCTTCGAGGGCCGGTGAGATGCCGCCTACGAAGATGACCTTGTCGATGCCCTTCAGTTGGTCGATGGTTTCCTGATAGTTGATGGGCAATTCCTTGGCGATGTTGATGGCCAGGTTGGCGTTGTAAGTATGGATGTGCGAGAAGCGTACCTCAATGTTATAGCTCTTGCCCTTCTCGGCCTGAATAGCTACGCGGTTGGGCGTGGTGCGCCAGATGTGGTGGCGGAACTTCTGCTGGCCGTCAATGTAAAGCTCGAAGTGTCCGCAGCCATCAACGTTAACTACGTACTCACCCGATTCCTTCGGCGTGAAGACCGTCTCATATTTGGCCGAGAAGTCCTCTAACTGCACGCCTGGAGCGAAATTGTGCATACCGAAGGTGGTCACGGCCAGCGGCTGGGTGTAGTACTGCGTGGTGACGGGCGTTCCCTCCATCTTGCGGTTATTCCAGAAGGTGCCCTTCATGCCCTTCTTGCCTTCGAAGCTGCACTGCGAGGCGAGTAGACAGTCGAACACGCGGTCGTAGGTCAGGTCGCAGCCCTTGGCATAGAACAGTTTCTTCTGCTTGGCCTTGATGCCATCAAGGATAGTGATAGTGTGGTTGGGCTGTCCGTTGTAGTTGCCCCACATCATCGGCGTGTTGTCTGCGTTCGGACCGATGACGGCAATCTTTTCCGCATTCTTCTTCAGCGGTAACACTGGCTCTAAAGCCCCTCCTTTGGAGGGGTTGGGGAGGCTCTTGTTCTGAAGGAGCACAATGGTCTGGCGTGCCATCTCTAACGAAAGGTTTGCCGACTCCTTAGTGGACATGGCGGAGTAGGGAATCTTCGACCATTCCACGAGCGACGGGTCGTCCATCTCGCCCAGGTCGAAACGGCCTTCTAAAAGACGGATGACGTGCTTGTCGACTTCGGCCTCGGTCATGAAGCCTCGGCGCACAGCCTCGGGGATGGTCTTGTAGGGATAGCCGTAGCCGCACTCCACGTCGGTACCGGCCAGTACGGCCTTGGCAGCCGCATGGGGGGCATCGGACGATGATTTGTGCGACTCATAGAAGTCGGAGACGGCGCCGCAGTCGCTCACCACGAGGTACTCAAAACCCCACTCGTCGCGCAGGATGGTCTGAAGCAGACGCTGGGAGCCGCAGCAGGGGTCGTCGTCAAGACGCTGGTAGGCGCACATCACCTCGCGCACCTTCGCATCCTGCACCAGGGTCTTGAAGGCCGGCATGTAGGTCTCCCACATATCGCGGGGCGAGACGTTGGTCAGATTGGCCGAGTGGCGCGTGTACTCCGGCCCGCTGTGTACGGCATAGTGCTTGGCGCAGGCCCACAGTTTGCGGTACTTCGCATCCTCAGGTCCTTGAAGGCCCTTCACGACCTGAACGCCCATGACGCTCGTCAGGTAAGGGTCTTCGCCGTAGGTCTCCTGTCCCCTCCCCCAGCGCGGGTCGCGGAAGATGTTCACGTTGGGAGTCCAGACAGAAAGGCTGTGGAACTTCTCGTCCTCGCCGCTGCCGCGCTGCATACGCTCGTTGTACTGGGCACGGAACTCCGTCGAAGCCACGTCGAAGCATTTGTAAAGCAGGTCGGGGTTGAACGAGGCGGCCATGGCCACCGGCTCGGGGAATACGGTGACGTTGCCCATGTTGGCAGCACCGTGCAGAGCCTCGCTCCACCAGAAGAACTTCTTGATGCCCAAACGGGGGATGGCGGGGCTCTCATCGAGCATCAACTGTGCCTTCTCTTCCAGAGTGAGGTGTGAACAAAGATCCTTGGCGCGCTCCTTGGCGCTGAGCGACGGGTTTTGCCAGGGCTGTACCTGGGCGGCGACAGTCAGCGCGGTCAGCGCTGCTGCGGCAAAAAGCAAAAGTTTTCTTTTCATTATACGTTTTATTAGATTGGGAGCGCGGGCGTCCTCGCCCGCAAGAGTAGCGGACGGGGACGTCCGCGCTCCCAGATTAGGGTACAAAGTTACGCAGTTCGTGCCACCTAAGTTTGTGTATTTGTTGCATTTGCTTTGTTTTCTGTCACAGGACGTCATTATGTCTTTGTCTATGAATGCTTTTATGAATAATAATCCTTATATTTGCATCCCAATTCATTAACTAACACAACAGTTATGAGAAAAACCTTAACAATGTTTCTACTGGCCGTGCCACTGCTTATGGCAGCCCAGAACCCTATTATCCGCGACCAGTTTTCTGCCGACCCTACGGCACGTGTGTTTAACGGCAAGGTGTACCTGTACCCCTCGCACGACATCTTCCCGCCTGAAGGCCAGCGACAGGACTGGTTCTGCATGGAGGACTACCATGTCTTTTCGTCCGAGAACCTCACCGACTGGACTGACCACGGTGTGATTGTCACGCAGAACAAGGTGCCCTGGGTGAGACCAGACTCCTATTCCATGTGGGCGCCCGACTGCGTCGAGAGGAACGGGAAGTACTATTTCTATTTCCCGTCAGCTCCTAAGGATGGCAGGGGATTTGGTATCGGTGTGGCTATTGCCGACAAGCCAGAAGGCCCGTTCGTCTGTGAACCCGAGAATATCAAGGGTATCGGCGGCATCGACCCGTGCGTGCTACAGGCATCCGACGGCAACGCCTACATCTTCTGGGGCGCAGGACGTTGTGCCAAGCTCAAACCCAACATGAAGGAACTCGCCGACGACACGCCGAAGGAAAAGGTGAAGTTTGGCGAGCGGGAGTTTGAGATGTATGGCGTGAACTGTCTCAAAGACCTGCCCAGCCGTCAGGCAGAAGGCCCGTTCGCCTTTGAGTACAACGGCAACTACTACCTGACCTACCCTTACGTAAGGGAAAAGACCGAGGTCCTCGGCTATGCCATGAGTAAGAACCCGATGGGACCCTACGAGTACAAAGGCCTCATCATGGCCGAGCAGCCCAATGGTTGCTGGACCAACCACCACAGCATCATTAACTATAAGGGTCAGTGGTACCTGTTCTACCACCACAACTATTTCTCTCCCAGCGATGACAAGCGCCGCTCGGCCTGCATCGAGAAGCTGTTCTTCAATCCCGACGGCACCATCCAGGAGGTGAAGCAGACCATCCGTGGCGTGGGCATCAACAAGGCTACGGAGAAGATAGAGATAGACCGCTACAGCTCAGCCAGCAGCGATGTGACCTCAGCACTTATCGACACCGTGAACACCTTCCGCAGTTATGAGGCCACTATGCCGAACAAGGGCAGCTGGATTTGTTATAAAGATGTAGACTTCGACTGTATCACTGACGGCTACGTCCTCGTCAATGTCAAGGCCAGCGATGATACCGAGTTCTGCATCCGCGAAGGCAATGCCAAGGGTAAGGTCATCGCCCGCTTCAAGATGACGGTTCGCCCGCCAGAGCCACCCGCCGGTGCTGCCGCCAATCCCATGATGGCCCGCTTCAACCGCGACCTGCGCAACCAGTGGCTCTCGCAGACCGCCACGCTGGAATACACCCCGAAGGGCATCACCGACCTGGTCATCACCAACGAAGGCAACGGTGCCTTGAGCATAGACTACGTAAAGTTCAAGAACCGCCCGAAGTACTTCTCGCCTGTTACTACGCCAACCGCGCAGCCTGATGATGAGGGCTTCATCCGCCGCTGGCTGCTCTTAGAGCCTATCGACAAGCCCAACAGCGGCAACACCGTCTTCACCGACACCTATCTCCGCGAGCACTTCTACCGTGAGTACTTCAAGGATCAGCAGACCATCATCCCGAAGGATGGCCAGAAGGTGAAGGCCGTCTTCAAGCAGGAGCAGGCTCCCGCCGGCTTCGGACGTGGTATGCAACAGGCACCCGCCCAGCCGGAGGTGAAGACCGTCACGCAGAACCTCACCTGGCACGCCCTCGACAGCGAGAACATGAACGTGAAGCTCTTCCGCTTTGCCGAGAAATGGGGAGAGAAGGTCTATGGCGTGCTCTTCTGGGCCGTCACCATCATCGACTGCGACGAGGATATCGAGAACGTCCGTCTTGCCGTAGGCTCCAACTCTGCCTCTATGTGGTGGCTCAACGGCGAAGAGGTGCTGCTGCTCAGCGGCGACCGCCGTATGGTGAAGGACGATGCCATGTCGTCGCGCCTTACGCTGAAGAAAGGCCGCAACATCCTGCGCGGTGCCGTCATCAACGGCCCGGGCATGAGCGACTTCTGCGTCCGCTTCCTCGATGAGAAAGGCAATCCCGTGAAGAACTATACAATAACCGTTAACCAATAAACAATAACCGTTAACCAATAAAGTGAAGATTATGAAAACGAAATATCTGCTAAGTTTATCATTTATTATTTCTTCTTTATTCTTTAGCCCTGCAAGGGCGCAAATTGGTGCTCCCTATATCCACGACCCCTCGACGCTGGCCGAGTGCGACGGCAAGTGGTACACCTTCGGCACGGGCGGAGGCGGCATTATCTCAGACGACGGCTGGTCATGGCATAGCGGTGCCGACCGTCCCGGCGGCGGTGCTGCCCCCGACATGATAAAGATTGGCGACCGCTACCTCTGCATCTACGGTGCTACGGGTGGTGGACTGGGAGGTGGTCACAGCGGCCGCATCCTGACGATGTGGAACAAAACTCTTGACCCGAAGTCACCCGACTTCAAGTGGTCTACTGCCGTGGAGGTCTGTGCCTCTGACGGTATGGAAGACCAGGACGCCATCGACCCGGGCATACTCCTCGACCCCACGACGGGCCGCCTCTGGGTGAGCTACGGCACCTATTTCGGCACCATCCGCCTCATCGAGCTTGACCCCACGACCGGCTTCCGCAAGAGCGGTAATGTAGAGAAGGACATCGCCATCGATTGCGAGGCCACCGACCTTATCTACCGCAACGGCTGGTACTACCTGCTCGGCACCCACGGCACTTGCTGCGACGGCGTGAACTCTACCTATAATATAGTTGTGGGTCGCTCACGCAGTGTCGAAGGCCCTTATATAGATAATGTGGGCCGCGACATGTACCACGGCGGAGGCCGCATGGTCGTCAATGCTGGCAACCGCAAGACAGGCGCCGGACACTTCGGGCGCACCATCATCGACGAGGGTGTGGAGGTCGCGTCGTTCCACTGGGAGGCCGACTTCGACATGGGCGGTCGCTCCACGCTGGCCGTTCATCCCCTGCTGTGGAAGAACGACTGGCCCTACGCTGGTGAACAGTTCAAGGGCGGCATCTACGAGATTGAGAGCGAGCGCCGTGGCTACTCGTTGGAGCTGGCCGTCGATTTCGTGCGTATGCAGGTAGCCCGTCAGGGATGGTTCAACCGCGACCAGATGCAGGAAGCTCCCAAGCCCGTGGCCAACCAGACGCTCGGAGAAGTTATCGCCACATGGCCCGACGCCGACAAGCCCGTTGGCGTGCGCTGCGGCGACTTTATGTTCCGTCCCCACCAGATCTGGAACATCGTTCCCGTACCCGAGGCCGGCGGCTACCTCAGTGCCCCCTACTTCAAGATTACCATCGATGGCACTGACCGCGCCCTGACGGCCACTGCCGACAAGGAGCTTACCGCCAAGTCCTTCACCGGTGGCGACGAGCAGCTCTGGCGCATCGAGCAGCTCACCGACGGCACGTTCCGCATCATGCCGAAGGCCATCCCAGGCATGGAGGGCACGAATACCCGCTACTGCCTCTATTCTGCCGCTGACAGCACCCCGACCCTGGCCGAGTACGACTTCAAGAGCGACAATTCCAAGTGGAACCTTCGCCGACAGTAGGCTCCTGCAAAGGCAGAACTATAGCTTACCAGCCCACAGCCGTTTCAGGAAATCGTGGGCTGGTAACACTTTTATACCATTGAAGAGACGGGGACGTATGCACTAGGATTATTGCAGAAAAAGTGGTATGTATGCAGAAGGTTCACAAAAGATTATTAGCGTATTATTTGGTTATTAGTACCAAAATTAGTACCTTTGCAGCCAAATAGTATCATACATGGTAGCAAAGAATAAATTGAAAGAACGTTTCAAGCGGTTACCGAAAGACTTCACGTTTGAGGAAACCGTCTCACTATTGGCTACGTTGGGCTATGAAAAGCATAACAAGGGGGCGACATCCGGCTCTCGCATCCGTTTCAAGAACGAGGAGACAGGGATGTATATAGACATTCACCGCCCGCATCCTGGGAGCATCATGAAGGAGTGGATGATGAAGGCCATTTACAAACATTTGAAAGATAACAAACTGATTTAATACTTATGGATTACTTGGAATACAAAGGCTATAAAGGTTCCGTTGAGTATAGCAAGAAAGACAACTGCCTCTTTGGCAAAGTACAGGGACTGCCCAAAGCTCTCATCCTCTACGAAGGTCAGACATTGGATGAACTTCGTCGTGATTTTGAGGATGGCATTGACGACTACATCGAGGGATGTCGTGCCGACGGTATTGAACCCTGCAAACCCTTCAGCGGCAGGCTGAACCTCCGCATGACCTCTGACCTCCATTCCCGCGTTGCCGCCTTCGCCGCCTCCACGGGAATCACCATCAACGATTTCATCAACCGAGCCATCCAGAACGAAATGGCACACCAGATTGCGGTGTGATAAAAACTCTGCCGAACTGCCGCCAGAAAGAGAGCGGGAGCGCAATACAACGCTCTCCGAAGTTCATTTGTTCCTCCTGTCCACTGCTTTTGCAGCCTCCTTCATTGGGAAGTATTCGGGATCCCACTTACAGCCCATCCAGTCATAAAACTCTGACAGCTCCCTCGACCGTGGTTTGTTCTGCATCAGCTCCACCAGATAGCTGTAGCGGTGAATGCCGCCGCAATCGTCGGGCGGGCAGGCGTTGGCGCCACCTGTCAGCTTCACGCTCTTGGCCTCGCCGTCGGCATATTCGCCCACCTCTTTCAGCTTCACCGTGTGATACCAGCTGTCACCAAAGTCATATTCGAACATGGTGCTGTCGCCCTTCTTCTGCAGCAGGTGGCTGATGCCATAGCGGCTGCCGTCCTTGGTTTGCGAGAAGAAGCTGTCGCCCGGATCGTTGACGCTGGTGGAGTAGCAGTCCCTGCCTTTCCCTTTGAACTGATGCAAGTGGTCCTCGTCCCAGCCCATAGCCAGCAGGATGGCCGTTGCCAGCGAGCTGAGGCAGAGGCTCGACGGCACCTCCAGCTCACGCCACACCAGCGGATTCGAGTTTTTCAGCTCTATGCGCAGTGTGTATTTCTTCAATTTCTGAACAGGCATATAACGGTAGGCTCCACCGTATGTAGAGCCGCAGTACTCCTGTCGGGGAGCCAACCCCTCGTCATCGAAGTCATCATCCTCTTCGTCATCATAGTCATCATAGCCATCGTCATCATAGTCCTCATAGTCATCCTCGTCATCCCATGAGGTTTGTGCGTTTTGCCAGATGGTCTCCGCACATTCCAGTTCCTCTTTCAGCACACCGATGTCGGCTTTCTTGATGTTCTTTCGCACCTCGTTAACCCCGCCGGGGATGAGGATATTGGGTAGTTTGTATTTACTGTACATACGGATAATCATTGCCTTGGCGGCCTCACAGCGTGTGTGTATGCAGCAATGGATGATGGCCTCCAGCAGCATCACGTCGCCCACGGCGGGGTCGATGTCGTCGGCAAAGACAGCCAGCAGGTCGCAGAGCCACTGTTGCACCATTGGCAGCGTCTTCGGCGCGCGGCGCGGCAGCGTGCTGACGGCAGCCGCCACCTCGGCCTTTACGAACGAGTGGATGCCTCTTTCGCGCATAAAATCGGCCAGCAACGGCAAGTCGTCGACGGTGGCGATGCAGTAGATACAGGCGGGCACCATGCCCACCATGTCACATTCGTCGAAGAACACTTCGGCGAAACCCCGGTCCTGACGCTCCATCTCAAGCAGGGCAGGCAGACACTCGCGCAGCGTGAACCGTTCGGCCAGCATGATGGCCACGTGGATAGGGTGCATCCAAACGCCGTCACCATACTCTTCATTACCCTTGTGCCACTGGTCGAGCCAGAAGTAGATAATACTGTCCACGGCTGTAGCCAGCGTGCTGCGGTCAAGCTGCGAGCAGCTGGTCATGAAATCATCCACGCTGGGCAGCCCATCGTGGTCTTCACCAGTGTCAAGCAACGGGCGGAGGATGTCGGGCACTTCGCCCACCATCTGCCCATAGTCGGGAAGCTCGTAGAAATACTCCGACATGGCGGAGGCATTGGCCACCATGTCCAAATGCTTCAAGGCTTTCAGCACATCATCGTCGGTGATGTCTCTGTTGCTCTTGCCCATGATTTCACGTACAACGGGCATCAGTAAATCTCTTTCTTCTTTCGTCATAATGTTGGTTTTATTAAGCGTCTGCAAAATTACACCTTTTTCTGGAAATGACCAAGATTATGGGGAAAAAGTGGCATAGACAGAGGAAAAACGCTTGCGAACCGGCTGACTCCTGTCCTTCGAAAGAAAGGCAACGATGGGAAGCAGTTAGTCGAAGTCATACGGGTTCTCGCTGTCCTTGCTGCCCCAACGCGGCGGGGTGGCTAAGGGTCGCTGGTGTCAAGCAGGTGGTGGCGCTGCTGAAGGAGCACCACGCGCATTGTGGGTTTCTGGTAGGGGCAGGCCCTGTGCCAGCCCGATGCCCCCAAAGGGGCAATATTCGCGGATGAAACGGCAAGTATCTGTGTCCCTTACGGGACATCGGGCTAGCACAGGGCCTGCCCCTACACCGTCGGAAAACTTACAGATTGTGGGAACAACATATTGAACACCCTATTTCAAAATTATAAAAAATGATTATCCGTAATCAGGTGACAAAGACGCTAAAAGCGTCTCCTCTCAATAGCCGTTGGTCGGAAAGGCGGGTAGGCGAGCTTGCTCGGGAATGCGACCTACGGAATACGCGAGTGTCGGTAATATCGACCCTGTAGGGGTCGCCCGTGGTCAAGGGCGACCCTCCCATCGATGCGGTTGGGGCGACCCCGTTGGGGTCGATGTCACTCTCATCCATCTATCCGGGAGTACTTTGTACCCTCGGCTATTGAGAGGTGACGCTTCCAGCGTCAGTTGCACTCCATTGCGGATAATTATTTAAAAGATCTCCAACGATATTACAGGCTGCGTATTTCCTATAATTTTTCGATTTAATTTTTATATAATTTTGAGCGAAGCGACCATAGGAAAAGTTCACCAAACTATTTTGCTGAAATGTAAAGAAAAAGTACAGAAAAAAGTGTTCCTAAAAGTTGACCATCTAGCGCAAAAACCTGCCCAAAACGGCTGTTTTTTGCAGGAATCGCACTTCATAACCCTGCACAAATACCCCTCTTTTGTGCAGAAAGCGACTTAAAATTACATAATCTTAACACTTCTTTGCCCCTATTTCGCTTAAAACTGATGTTTTTCGCGGTTGGGAAATACCCCGAAAAAGGGTGTTCGAGGCATCCGTTGGTGCCTTTTTGGAGCCAACCAGCCAGTCTAATGGTAGTAAGTGCGCGGGTTTGTAGTAGAAAAGCTATGGTTTTGTTCAACCTCCGCAGCGGTTTTGTTCAACCTCCGCAGCGGGTTTGTACTACCTCCGCAGCGGGTTTGTACTACCTCCTCGGCTAGTTTGTACTACAAACCCACCCTTTTTGTTAAAAACCGACTAAAACGAAACAGTTTTAAGGGGCAATCAGTCCATAGCTGAGCGGTAGCGTGAAAAACGCGGAAACGACCCCTCTCAAAACTAGCCCATACGCATCCAACCAAAGAACTCATTCAAAAAATCGGAGTCTCAGAGGGGTCAATGTAAATATTTTTCGTACTTACGATTGAAAAGCCCCTAAGGAGGAATTATCGCGACAAATCAAATCATCCCTGGCTCCAAGCAATTGAAGTCTGGGATAAGAGTTTAGTAGCTCAACATGGCTGCAGGGCTGATATGCAAAGTATGACACAGTTGGCGTGCTATCTTTAGCGTTGGCTCTGCACGACCGGAAACATAGTCGTTGATGCGTGAAGGGCTGACACCTATCATTATGGCCAGTTGTTTCTGGGTCATCTCGTTTTCTGCCAATGATGTCTCTATCAGTTCAGCCACTGTTGGCTTGCCTATCGGATAGTGTTCCTTCTCGTAGTCAATCACCACATCCGACATCATCGTCAGCTCAACGGCATTGCGATCGTTGGCTGGTGTCTCGTCGCTAACCAGCGGCAGAAGCTCCTCTATCCGTGCCAGTGCAAACTCATATTGCTCCTTTGTTATCTTTCCCATAATTAGCTTATCAATTATATTGTCGATGCGTCAATCTTGTCGTAGTCTCCGTGGGTGCCCACAAAACGAATGAACAAATGCCCGATGGTGAACGACACTATCCTCATTGTGAGTGCAAAGATACTTCACAATTTTGAATTACGCAAATATTTTGCACAAAAATATTGCTTTTCTTAATATCTTGTAAAAAAACTCTGCCGAACCGCCGCCACGAAGAGCAGAGGTTCGGCAGAAGATTGATTAACAATAAGAGACCCTGACACTGGCAAAAGATAGTAATGCCTTTCTCCTGAGCCTTGGCCGCAATAGAACTATGTATCTCTGGGGTGAGGCGTATGTTCAAGACACCACTATAGGGCTTTCGAGGCTTCACGCCACGTTGCTCGCAACTGGCCAAATAGCAATCGACGGCTTCCTCAAAGTCGTGCCGCAATTCGTCTACATTGTTGCCCTCGTAGGTTATACAGTCTTTTGTCAATCCCTGTACCTTACCAAAGAGGCAATTGTCCTCCTCGCTGTATTCCACACTTCCTGTGTAGCCCTTGTATTTAAGTTTTCCCATATTTGCCCGTTTGGTCCTAACCCTCATTTTTCGAGGCACGCCTATACCTAAGTACGAAGTGCAGACAGAGGCTTAGGGCGGCAAGGACAGCTACGATGGCCAGGACGGTTGTTGTCATGTCATCGCTGCCAAGCACGGAGGTGTCAGGCGGGAGGGGAGCAACATCGGCAAGCTGGACAGCCGATGAGCCGCCGTCGGTTGCACTGAGATGATTAACGATGCAGCTGGCTGAATCCTGTGCAGGAGCCACGCTGTCGACGGTGTCGGGTACCTCAGTCTTCCCCGAAGGCTGGATGGTATCGACGATAACTCTTTTAACCCTGCGCAATGTGTCGGGCAGGTGTCGCGGTAAGCGCCCTGGATAGGCAATGTCTAATAAAAGCATAATGGTATTCGTTTAAATTAGTAACAGAATCATATAAAACAAAAGAACGAAGAGCAAGCCGGTCAGGAAACTGATGGCATTGCACAGAGTACTGTAGATGAACGCCTGGGACAGTCGCCGTACAAACAGCCAATACCAGGCGGCCTCAACCAGGATAATGAGTAGCTCGGCCAGGAGAATGGTGGTGAAACTTTCGTCAACGAACGTGACGTAGAGGTTCAAGGGAACATTCGTAAAGACATTGATGATGACCGACGACCAGAGCACCTTCTTGCGCTTTTCACGCAGAAGCAACAATACCCCCAACTCTATGAAGATGGTCGGCACCAGGGCCAAAAGCAATATCACTATCAGGGTCATAAGCTTAAAGGGTGGCTAGTAAATATCCTGGAATCAATGCAGCGGCAAGCAGTCCGAAAGCCAGTCCCTCACGACCGGGGAGCACGGCATTGGCAAGATAGAGGGTGATAGGCATGGTGCAGTTGACGGCAAAGGCTCCCACAAGGAGTACCGCCAGTGCCATCCCAGTGTAGGGGCAGGTGATGGAGGGGATTTGCAATCCCCGGTGCCAGCCCGTCACGATGTAGAAGCAGAGCGCAGCCACAACCACCATCAGGGCAAACGAAGTGATGATGCCCCAACGACGGGCTATCCATCCACCCGACATCTTGCCAAGCATAGACACCGCTCCGGCAAGAAGCACAAGGCGGGCTGGCACCGGGGATTGCAAATCCCCTCCATCACCTGCCCCTACACCGGCTCCCAACGAGAAGCCCTGGCCAACGTAAGAGCGAAGCATGACTACTCCCATCAGCAGCAACAAGGCCGTTATAGTTAAGAGTTGAGAGTTGAGAGTTCTTGCTGCGCAAGCGTCCTTCGGCCGAGCGGAGAGTTGAGAGTTTAGAATTGAGAGTTTAGAATTGAGAGTTAAGATTTGAGCGTCCCGTTGGGCTTCACCATGAAGATAGGCCACCGCCAGCACGCTGATAGCAAGCAGGAAGAGGCAGAGCATGGTCCACGAGAAGAACACATAGCCCAGCGACAATCCCAGAACGCCAGTAGAGACAAACATGCCCAAGGCACGGATATCGTTTCTGGTAGTGATGGCAACCTGTTTGCCACCCCATACATGAAACAGCGAGTTCCCCATGCCAAGCATAGCTGCCACCAGCATAGTACCTTCAGCGACCAAGCCGAAACGCGGGACTGCCACCGTGGCCAATACGGCAAAGGCGAGCAGTAGCACCGAGGCCAGCAACAGCCAGTGGCGCTGCCGCATACGGTCGGCCAACGCTCCTGTCAGGGGCTGCGTAAGGAAAGCCAACACATTGTAAGCAATAAACATCGCTAGTATCTGCTGCGCAACAAGCCCCATCGACAGCAAGTAGAGACTGCACACACACAACCCATCCACCAGCAAATGCATGGCAGAGCAGATGGCGGTCAGTCGCCAGGTGTCCCTGATGGATGCGGTCGGTTGTGTCATAGCTTGGGTGATGTCACAAAAAAGAGATTTGCTTTTTTATGCAAAGATAAGATGTTTTTCTGCAATTGTAGCATCTTTAACATTCTTTATAGCTCACAGCCTTCACTGCGTATCTCAAATGATGCGCCCACAGGACAATAGAATTTGGCCGTTTTCGCGTTAAAAGTGCAAAAAGGCGGGCTGAAGTGCTGCGTTTTGTCACTTTCGCCCGCCGAAACAATGTGATTCGCTGTTACTTCGTCATCACCTTTTTCCCATTTATGATGCTAATACCCTTTTGTGCTGTGCTCACCCGCCTGCCGTCCAATGTATATATCTGGTTTGTTCCGTCGTTGATGCTGCCATATTATATATGGTTTCAATTATCCAAATGCCAATGGTTGCGACACTTCAAAGCGAAGGCCAAGGGCGCTGAGGATTCTGAGGAACATACCTGCACCAGGCTCCACGCTGCCATTCTCTATGCGAGAGATATACGACTTATTGGTTCCCACACGCTGAGCCAATTCCTGTTGTGTGACTTTCTCGCGCTTACGAGCATCACTGATAATCTGCCCCACGCAATAGGCGTAAGCCTCCTTACGGAATGCCTCGCGCTCTGGTGTCCCCACCTTTCCGTAGCGCTCGTCCATCATAGCGTCAACGCTCATTATGTCATTTCTTTCCTGCATAGTATTCCTTTTTTATTTGTATTGCCTTGTTAATCTCGCTCTGCGGTGTCTTCTGCGTCTTCTTCTGGAATCCGTTGAAGAGCATTACCACATTTCCATCGTCGAAGATGAAGAACACACGGAAGATGTTACCGCCATGTTCGGCACGGAGTTCAAAAATCTCGTCGCGCAGGTATTTGACGAACTTGGCATTGACTCGTTCCTGTGTTTTCAACATATCAATAACGTAGAACACTTTCCGGGCTTCGGCTTCAGTCAGTGAACTGATGAAGTCTCTGAAGTAGTTCTTGTACGCTGATATGGTTCTTTCGGCTTTCATGGCTGCAAAATTACAAAAAGTTTTCAAATCAAGCAACTTTAAAGGCTGAAAAGTGAAAAATTCCGCGAAAGTTATTGCCGTTTCGCGGAATATTTTAGGATTACGACCTTCCGTCCGTCCACGATGTTCACTCCAGGTTGTAGACTATTGCGACGAGTGCCGTTGAGGGAGTAGATGGTATCTGATGGCTTTGTGTTGGTTTTTGCGGAACGGATGGCGGTTGTGCCCGACTGTTGCTGCCAGAAGTGGACAGCATCTTGGAGCCAGCCTTCGGCTACGGTGCCAGTGCCGAGGCCGAAGCCGTGGGGCAGACCGTTGTACGAGTGGAACTCAGTGGGGATGCCGAGGGCTGAGAGACTTTCAAGACGGCTCTGCATGGTGCGCCTAGTTATCAGCTGTGCAGGTCACCGTGCCAGACAGAGCTATGCCTTTATCGCCGGATTCGCCGAAGCTGCCGGAATTGGCGCCTTCGCCGCCATCGCCGCCATCGCCGCCGTTGATGTTTACGGTTCCGCTCTTGACAATAAGCGAGCCGCTGACACCCGGAAGGCCTGTGCCGCCATCGCCGCCATCGCCATTTTCTATATTGGATGTGCCGGCTTCTCCCGTAGTTCCCCTTATGTTGTTAAAGACCGTCAGTGTACCTGGCCCTTCTACCGTCATGCCACGCATCAGCGTCATTTGATTAAGACCTTACTACCATTGATGATGTAAACACCAGGAGACAGGGTCTTTTGTTGCTCAAAATGCATTCCGGCATTATTTTTGCCTCTGAAAATGAGGTAGCCCTGGACGGAATAAACCTCATAGTCGCCATCGGGCACAATGCTCATTTCCCTGATACCCTGAATGTTCTTGTTATCAGTGAGGATAATGGGCGAACTGAATGTTCCCATCACGGCATCCGGCTCGAAGGCAATTGTGCAGTCCTGAAGCTGGTCATTATCGTCCTTGACGAGGGCGTAGAGCATGCGGTGCTGCCCGTTCACGGTGGCATCGAACGTGAATGTCGCGTTGTCGCCCCCAGCCACGGTGAACACGTAGTAGCCACGGTCGGGTAACGTGGTGAAGGTTTCCTTGCTGTTGTTCGTTGCAGTGACGGCCACGTTGTCCATGTCAACATCTACGGCATCTGTAAGCATGAGCTTCGCAATGACCAGCATGTTGTCGGCATAGCCGTAGTTGTTGCCCGAGGACTGTTCACCGTCAGGTGCGAACATTCTTGCCTTTAGCGTGTTCTGTGAGGTGACATCGTCAAAGACGGGCTTTACTGCACTGCTGCCTGAATAGTACTTATAGCCCATGCCAGGCATGAAATTGGTCATGAGGCCTTCCCACCGACTATATGTCTGCGACCACTGGGCATAGCTGTCGCGAGCCTGCAGCACGTCGGCATCGTCGGCTGTGAAGCCGGAGAAGGCAGAGGTCACCGACTGGTTCTTATAGAACGGGTTGCGAATCCAAGTCCAGCCCTGCTTAATGTCCTGCTTGGCCTCAGCTCCTGTGAGCAGTTTGCCCGATACAATAACGGAGACAGGCTCCACTGCCTTCATAGCATACATCGAATTCTCGTTCAACGATTCCAGGTCGCGACCCATGAATCCGAAGGGACGGCCTGTCCTGTCGAGTTCCGGGTTCCATTCTGCACCATGCGTCTGCGTCTTGACCGTTGTGATTTTGCCGTTGGCAAATTTCAGGGCATCGTTCAGGCTCTGGCCGCTGGTGTTCACATAGAAGCTCACCCAGTTCCAGCCCTCCTTCAGGGCCAATGTCTGCTCCACCATCGAGCCGGCAGAGAGCACCTCCGGATTGTCGTAGCTGCCGAAGGGTGCGCCGTTGGCGGTGAAGGTCATAGGTGCCGACGGGGAAGCCGTCGAGCGCGCCAGGGGTGCGTAGGTCACGTTGCGGCTGGCGTCCCATGCTTTGAAACTGATGCTCTTACCTAACTGGTTCTGGCCGCCATAGATGGTCATGTTGACGAAGTAGGTGTTGCGCTGGCTGCTGTACTGCACGTGGCTGACACCTACACATACGTCCTCCACGAAGGCGGCCACGAGATCGGCTTCGTCCTCGCTGTAGGCACCGTCCACCACGAGGCGTGCTGTCATCGGTGTGCTGAACTCCTTGTCGCTCTTGTCAACAGCCCATCCGGGCGTATTGCCCGTTACACGCAGGTCGATGGCACAGCGTTCCGTCATATTGCTGCCCAGATTGGTGAGGCTGATGCTCTCCGACTGTCTGCCCACAGGCACGTTGGCGCTGACGGTGAATGTCACGGAGACGCTGCCATTAGGATCGATGGTGCCGTTAGAAGGCGAAGCTGACAACCATGAAGGCATGCTCAGCGTCCAGCTCACATTGCCAGCACCCATGTTGACGATGTCCTTGGTAAAGGTCATCTCTGTGCCTTCATCCGTTGTTACGTCTATCGGCTGACGGTCAGCCCATCGCAGCGGATTCTTACGCACGTAGGCATTCCACGAGATGCGGTTCGAACTGTTGCCGTTGACATCGGGCACATTCTTCAGCGAGATGCTGACGGTGGTGCCCTCCAGCTTTTTCAGCACTTCGTTGTCAATATTGATGGTCACCTTGCGGTCGCTGGCCGTGAACGTATAGAAGAGGTTACTGCGTGTAGGAGCAATCTTCAGCGGAGGCGTGGTCGAGGCCAGCACTAGTGCGCCACTTATGTCGTGGGTGTCGACGGGGGATTCCTCGACCGCGTTATGCGGCGAGAAGGTGGTGACGAGTTGGTTACCCTCGTCCGTATGTGAGTGCTCGAAAGGATAGTAGCGCACCAGACCCTTGACGGAAGCGGTATCAATCATGTTGTATCGCTCGTCAATCAGCAGCCGGTTACTGTACATTCCTTTCCAGATGCGCACCTCGTCAATGTCGCCCTCTAAGCCGTCGCCGATGTACAGACTGTCACATGCCAGGCTTGGCGTCGCCTTCTCTTGCAGGGCCATCTGGTTCGTACCGTCCACATAGACCATGGCTGAGATGCCGCGCTGCACGTTCAGCAACACGTGATGCCATTCGTTGCCGAAGGTTCCCACCGACTCATACATCTTCTCCTCGCCCTGCATTTTCGTCTTGAGGACGAGGTGACCGTCTGCATTGGCACTGAGCGTGACACCGTTGTTGCTGGTATGTAGGATTTGCTGGTCGGTGGCTCCTGCCAACTGGACTTCAGGCTTATACCAGAACTCCAGGGCATAGCTGTCCGCATCGTCCAGATTACAGTCGCCCATCGGGACAGCCAGATGCTTGTCGGCAGTGAGGTGTGTACTGTAGTTTACGTTGTCGATGAACCATCCGTTGTCAGGCACGTCGATGTTATTGCCGCCTACGATGTCCTCAGCGGCCAAGCCATGCCCCTCTTCCATCTTCCAGTAGTGCCACAGACCGTCCTCCAGTCCGCTCTTGCGCTTCATGCCGAGCGGCAGGTGGACATCGCCACGCACATAGTTCCACAGGGCGAGGTCGGCAAACTGTGTGTCAGATAATGCGCCAACCGTCATCTTGCCATTGCTCAGTATGTCGGGCACGGCTACGCCCGTAAACACTTTCTTCGTCTGGTCACCATAGCAGGCCGTCAGCGAGAGCACGTTCTGACTGGTCTCAGCTTGTGGGTTCCTGACCTTGTAGGACAACTGCCAGAACACCCATTCGTCGTCCTTGAAGGTCAGCGGTTCAGTGGCCGATACTTCAAACGGCTCGATTTCCTTGCCCTGCTCGTCAACGGTTCCACCAGTGGCTATGGTAATAAATGGCTTCTTCTCATTGACGCCCAACATTGCCAGCGTTTCGTTCGTACCGAACGTTAACAGAATGCCATCCGCCTTCTTCGTCCAGAACTCTACGGTGAACGAGCGGTTGCGCAGGTCAATCTTGTTCTGTGACGTCAGCTGGGAACCAGAGAGGTTCTGACCCACCAGTCCCACATGATAGACGTCTTTGCTGTTTTCAACCAGCGTGCCATAGACCCCAATGTTGTTGTCCTGAGTAATCTTGTCACCTGAAATGTCCTCGTTGAACTCGGCACTAATCATGCTTCCCAGATCCAGCACACCGTCTGACGGCATGGGCAAGGCAATCAATGCCGGGCGACGCGTATCCTTGATGACTTCTATCTCTTCCGATGTCTTTGTCACCTCTTCCTCATTGCCGTGCTCTGTGGCCGACAGCACGCGGAAGGTGTAGTTGCCGTCAGAATACTCCTTCATGTCAAGAGCCACCTTGATGATACTGCCGTCTGTCTTTGCGGCCTCTTCCAGGCTCTCCTGTCCAGGCAGGGGCTCACCGGTCACCCATTCCTTTAGCATCGACCAGTCGTTTTTGTTATAGCGGTACTGCAGGCGCAATGCCTTCAGACCCTGATGATTCAAGTCGAAGTCGCTCACCAGGAAGTTCACGGTCGTACCCGTTGCTGTGTTCACCACTTGATGGTCGATATGCAGGGCCACGTCGCTCGACACAGGCACGAAGTGGGCGCTGATGGGCACTACCGATTCTATGACCGGCCAGTGACTGGAGGCATCGTCCTGAGTGGTGGAGCGTAGGTAGAGCTTGATGTCGTTATAGTCCAGAATGCTCGTGTCTCCTTGTTTCAGCTCTATGACCTTCTCCACCGTCTTGTTGTAAGGCAGGTACAGCTTCAATCCCTCAAGCAGTGGCATCCCGTCCACCGTCAGCTCGGCACCTTTATTGTTAGTATCAGGCTTGTAACTCAGTTTGAAGTAGTGGCCCGACTGTGCATACGACTGGTTGCTGAGCTTCACCTTGAAGAAAGCGGAGCCACCGTTGGGCACGTTGCTCTGTATGGGTTCGTCGATGATCAGCTGCGGCACCTCCATCTGGATGGTCTTCGCCATGATTTCCTCCCCCTTGCTATAGAAGAGCGTAGAGTCGCCGTCCTCGTAGGGGCCGTAAGTGTGACCCGCACGGGTACGGAAGATCGGACCCCATCCGTTATACGATACGGCGAGTTGCTTATAGGCATTGTCCTTTTCCTCCTGTTTGCAGTACACATCCACCGAGTGGTCGCAGTAGTCGTTGTCCGCCAGGGTGTAGCTAAACGTCTGGTTGCGGGAATTGGAAGTCGTTTTGCCACCTTTCTGCTTGTGGATACTATTGTTGGCGGTTTCAAAGACAATGCCTCTTTTATTAAACCTTGTTCCAGAATTCCATTGAACAATGTAATGCTCTTCGCCTTCGGTGGTTTCGACTTCGGTATAATCCGTTGCAGAGGTATAGGTTCGGCTCACTTTCGCACCCCCGTCGAATGAGATGTTCTCGGTCAGCACATCCGAGCTGTTACGGTCTTCATACATGAAGACTTTCTCCTGCTCGTTCCTTTTAATCAGGTTTTTCCAACCCTCTATCTGGTCGAGCATGAACTGAATGGTATCCTGACAGTTCTTGTTTGCTGGTGCGACGAACGCATACGAGGGTCCCTCCAGGTCATCATTGATGCCGGCAGCGCTGCCAAACGCCTTGTCATAGTTGCTGCGGCCATAGTTCGGGTCTGTCTCAGGTAGATTGCTGTAATAGTGGGCTTCAGTGATTTCATCGGGATTCTTGCGAGGCTTGCCGTAAGTGTCCTTCAGCAGTTTCTTGATCTGAGCCTCGTAGTTGGGAATCATGGTAGTGAGTATCTCTAATTGCGAATAGACGAAAGTAGTCTTCAGCGAGTCCTGGACACCCGTCACGTCGCGGACATCGAATTTCGACGCATTCCTTGGGATATAGACCTGACGTGCATCGCCAAAGATACGGTTTCGGCTCACACCTATATACAGGTCGCCCCAGCTGCCTACATATTCCTTGCCGCTCGAGGTGGAAATATCCTGGGTCGTGGTATAAGACTCGGTGCTGACATCGGTCGAGCCTTTGAGGATCGTGCCCTCTATTCCTTCGGAAAGCGTGTGCTTAATACCTGTTGTCTCAATTTTGCCAGAAGCAAGGTTCACCTGGCTTTCGGTTGACCCTTGCGCTTCATGGGCAATATCTTTCGTGTGTCCTCCATTACTGATAATGGTTTCCTTCTTCATGGTTACAGTCGATCCTTTCTTCCATGTTGCGCTCGACTTGGCACCGGGCGGGTCGCGTAACACCATCACCACTTTGTCGGTGGCCAGGGTCACAAAGTTGTTACCCATGTTGATGGCACCCACGTTCACGCCCTTCATGCCCGCACCTTTATTACTGCCGTCAGCACGCCATTGGATGCCCGAATGGTCGCCTGGCACCCAGTCATACTGCTTGCCGCTGACAATGAGTTGCATGGTGATGCTCTGCGCATGGTTGGTCTTCGCATTGGTATTAGGAAGGCCCGCTGTCCATGCGTAGGTGGCACAGCCTAAGCTGTCGAGTTGCACGCCGTTGAGGTTCTCGCCAAACGGCGTTCCCTCCTCATACACAGTACCGTCCGTGCCCGTTTGCGTCTTGGCCACGATAGACTGGGTCGAAGACAGTGCATTGGCTATCTGTACATAACACTTTTCCAACGGCTGCTTGTCCTCTTCAGCCTTCGGGTCATCGGCGTTCTTGTAGCTTTCGTATGCCTCGATGTTCCATTCATATTCATTGCCTGACTTAAAGACGGGATAGCCTAACTTGTAACTATAGCTGTCACCGTTCTTCGAGTACAGTTCTTCTATGGTGTATTTGCCGTCTTCATCACAGCCTAAATATGTGTTCTCTCCGAAGGGCGCTCCTTCGTTCACCTTGAACACGGGCGTGGTGTGGTAGTCGGCAATATACTTGGATTGATAGTGGTATATCTTCTCTGCTTTCTTCGAGACGGTTTCCTTGCCCGTTGTGGGGTCTGTCGCCTTGGTTTCGGTAAACAACGTGTCGGCTGACGCCATCTGGAACTTACTGAGGTCAACGGTACGGCTTTCACCTACCGTCACATCGCTGTTGGCCACGAGCGTCTGGGCGCTCAACTGATAGTTGACAGGAGGTAGCAAGGCCGAGAACTCGCCCGTTTCGGCATCGGTCTCAATGTAGATCTTCCTACATTCCTCCACCGAGCCGAATCCGCGATACGCATGGCTCTGTATGCTGGTGGTGTCGCTGGGCACCTCCACGCGCTCGTCATTGAAGTCATAGACAAAGGTGGTGCCGTTGATGGTCTTCTTGGCGTTCACATAGCCACGGTCGTCGGTGGGAGTCAGCGTCATCGTCACACGTCCGATGTTGTTCTTCGACTGCTGGAAGCCCAACGGCTTGTTCTGATCCTTGAAACCGCCCACGATGCGGCCCACAAAGTTCACCAATGTAGCATCCTCGAAGTCCAGGTTGTAGGTCTCTGCCAGGAAGGTGTGCTTGCCGCTGGTGGCAGGATAGCGTCCATTATCGACGAAGACGTGGTTGTTGCGCTTTACGGTGATGTAGTGGTCGCCGATGGGCACGGTGATGGTGAACTTGCCTTCTGCATCGGTCATGATGGGGTTGCCGTCAACGATGCAGGGCGTGCCATCGACTTCGAAGGTACAACTATCGACAGGAATAGTGGTGCCGGCATAGCGCACGGTGCCATGCACGGGGAAGTAGCTCACGTCGGTGAAATCTACGCCGCTATACACCAGCGAATTGCTGCTGATGTAGCGCGTCTGCTTCGTGCTGTTGAACTCGTGGATGCCTTTAGAGGGCGTGATGGTGTAGTTAATGCCGTTGCCAGTGAAAGGTACACCCGTGATGACGTATGAGCCGTCGGCATCGGTCAGTCCGTATGAGGTGATCTGGCCTGTCTGGTTGGGGGAGTCCTCGGTGTAGGTGACGTCATTCTTTATATTGCCATGGATATTGTTAGGCACTTCGTTGGTTGCCGACTGGTCATAGACCTGCCCGGTGAGATAGCCTTCGTTCATAGGCCAATAGACGGAAAGGCTCTTCTCGTTGCCGGAGAGCATGCGGTCGTAGCTGCGAAGAATTTCGCTATCGGTCAAAGCACGGCTATAGAACCGGAACTCGTCAATGAGTAACTGAGTTTCGGGCGTCATAGAATAGTAAGGGTTTTTTATGCCCAGGCTCTTGTCATTCTTTTGCATGCCTACCACCATTGCCTTCGGCTTGCTTTTGCCAATTGGCCCGCTGGCGAGAGTGGTCTCATAAAGTTTTCCCTCTTCGTCTATCAAGCCTATGGTATAGTTTCCATAAAAATCGTATTGAGAATCTATTCTGTTACACCTAAGGAATACATAGTTCCAACTGTCGGCTTTCGGCTGGTTCTTAAGACGAGAAATGGCAAAGGTATCGTTCAAAAAATAGGTCAGGCCATTGCTGTCTTTATAGAGTTTCACATCCTCGCCATTCTCAGCGACAATGGTCAGCAGATAGCATCTTTCACTATTTGTCTTTACCCACATTCCGATGGTATAGTCGCCATTGAGGGCGTTTTCGCTGATACCATTCTCACCGCCGATGGGAATCTGGATACCATGGCTGTTCTCCGTGAATTGTGTGGCGTAGAAGAATGTCTTGGGGTTCTCGGTGCTGGCGTTCGGGGTGAGTGCCACACGGACGCTATCGACCGCGGCTCCCGTGCCGTAAATCACCTGACCGCTGATGGTGCCATAGCACTTTGCAAAGCCAACGTCGGTCTTGCTGTTGCTGCAGGTCTCCTGGCCTTCACATTCGGTATATGCCTCCACGCGATACTCATAGTACTGTCCGGCCTCGCAGGTCTGGTCGAGGTAGGAATAGGTGGAAGCAATGCCCTGGACGGTATGGACGGTATGAAAGTCCTCCTCCATCACCTGACGGCGCGACACCCGGAAGGTGGTGGGTGTGGAAGAAATCTGCCGGGCATTCCAGGTCAGCTGGCATCCACTCTTAAACGTGCCTTTCGAGGCGGTCAAGGCCGTCACCGTTGTCCCGCCACTGATTCTGGTAGGCGAGACGGTGGAGGGACTCATGTAGGGCGGCACGTTATCGCCACGGTCGAAGACGATGCGATAGAGGTAGCCTACACAGGAGGCTTCAATGCCCTCGGAGTGAACGAACTTGTCTGACAGGCTTCCCACTATGCCCGATGCCTGCTCCAGTTCCGATATTCGCTTCTTCGTAAGCTCTATCCATTCGGTGCCATTGGTCTTCAGGCACTGTACGGCGAAAGTGGGCTCGGTGCCGTTATAGGTATTCTTGGGTACTGCGAGGTGATTCCATACTACTTCAATCCTGTCCTCAAACGGCGTTACCTCTGGACAGCCGATGAGCGGTGTCGTGAGCGAAATGACCACGTCCTCCACTGAAGTGCTCAACAGGTCCATCGGTCCGTTGGCAGATGGTACAACGGTGCCGCCACGGCCTCTGTCCTGCAGCCAGTAGTTAGGATAGAAGCATACACTGTATTCGTATGTCGTCTCAAAGTCGAGTTCAGCATCCTTGTCCTCATACTTGAACTGGATGTCAGGATTGTCAATACTCATGTCCTTGAGCAGTGTCCACGAACTTTCACCCTGCTTGCGGCGATAGACATACCATTTTCCTGCGTAGGCGGCATCGTTCACGTCATAGTTTGGCGCATCAGCCATGCGCCAGGTCAGTGTGACGCTCTTCGCATACTGGTCGGTGGCGTAGTTTAGGTCTGTGGGCTGTGCAAATGCCTTCGTGGTAAATATTTTGGTGGGAAAGGTCTGCGTGCAATACTCATGCAGCGAGAGAAGCTCTGTCAGCGACACTTTATAAGGGTGGGAAATGGCATAGAGGCCCACGGTCTCAGGCACTTTGACTTCGAACCTGCCAGATTTTTGCGATGGGGATGTGGTGTTGAATGGATTGGTAGTGCTGCCTACAGGCTGCCCTGACACCACAAAGTGACGGCTGTTCAAAGAGCTGCCGAAATGGGCATCAATGACCATCGTCTCGGGCGAGACGAAATAAACCCTGCTGTCCTTCTCATCGAGCTGCATGTCGTTGAGCTTTGTCCTTTCCGCAGTAGTGGCAGAAAAGTCGAGGAACTTGATGTAGTCCTCAGCATCCCAGTTGGTCTGCCAGTTGCAGTCGAACCTCACGCTGAAGTCGCCCAACGGAT
Source organism: Prevotella sp. (assembly GCA_017475265.1). Classification (GTDB taxonomy): domain Bacteria; phylum Bacteroidota; class Bacteroidia; order Bacteroidales; family Bacteroidaceae; genus Prevotella. The sequence continues at coordinate 47,731 of JAFVFY010000030.1, forward strand.
CCTTGCACTTATACACCTTCAAGGTGGCAAACTGGTTGTCGCCGCCTGAAATTTGCTTCAGTTCGACCACGTATTCGTCATCACGCTTCAAGACGGTGTTCATATTGTAGGAACCGTCGAAGTCATCGTCCTTGCGGTAATTGAAGCTTCCGTATGAGAAACTCGTTGCATTGGGGATATACAATCCATATCTCTGGCCGATGTAAAACTGGTGGGAATAAAGGAAATTGTCCCAGCCTTTAAGGGCGGTGAGCCGCAGCTTGAACTCCTGCCAAGGCTCACTGACTGTCCTCGGGTGCTCACTTATCATGTCGGGGTAGTCCATGGCCTGCACCATGCCCGCTGTCATGGCAAAAAGGATGGTTACGAATAGTTTCAGGTGTTTCATAATATTGCAGTTTTTATGTTATTTCTTAACGGGTTACGGTGCGGACGGCTGCGAAAGAGTTCTCATTAGCGTTTATGATGCTGGCTGCGCCGCTGGTGCTTATATGCAGGATTTTCGCTCCTCCGCTCAGCCAGTAGTATCCTCCTGAATCGTCTGTTGTAAACGGCAGGAAGATGATATTGCCCGCAGGGTCGGAAGTCTCTCCGCTCTTGGCGCGGAAATAGACACCACTCACCAGCGCGCCATTGCTGTCGTAGCCTTGGCCGGAAAGGATGTCACAGTTATCAATGAGTGCCTGAGCCTCTGTCTCTGTGGGTAAGTTTGACTGGTTAGAGTATTCCACCTCTGATGTCTTGTCGTAGGGCAATGTGGCACCTTGGTTGCGAACAGCCCAGGACACGCCCGTAGTCATTTCGATATAGTCACTGAGCGTAGCGGTGAAGCGGTAGGCCTTGCCACCTACTAAGTTCTTGCCCGCCACGTTGCCGGCATAGACCGTCCCGTCGCTGCACTTCACGGTGACATGGTAGCGGCCCGACGAGTGGTCCTTGGGGAAGAGCATCATCCAAGCCACAAGTTGATGGTCGCTGCCGATGGTGCAGTCGGTAAAGGTCAACGACTGACGGCAGGGCTTGAAATCGTTGTCTTCTGTGTAGGTCATGCCCGTTGCCTGGTGGTTATTACCTTCTTCGGCATTGAGGCTCTTGAAGTTCTCGGTGATGTTGATGGGGAAGTACAGATTATTGTTGGCATAGCGCGTCACCGTCAGCTCACTCACGGTCTTGTTCTCAGCGGAGGCGGGCAGCGAGAGCGTGAAGCGGCAGGGACTGCACACATTGTTGAAGTGGAACAGGCACGAAGCACTGGCATCGGTGGTCACCTTCGGGGCCACCATATAATTATAAGGGCCTAAGTGAGCCGTGCTGCTGTTGCCCGTCTGCGACTGATCGCCTAGCCATATAGTCCGATAGGATGTGCCGTCGCCTGTGGCGTATGGATAATAGGAGTAATACGTAGCATTGGAGTTCAAAGTAAAGGCACCACCGTCGAAACCGGTGTGGAGGGCTGACACGGGGTCTGCCCCTACAATAGCGGTATGGGTGGTGCTCTGCTGGTTGCCGTTGATTTCGCCGACAACGTTTATCACGTCGCCCTGGTTCCAGGCAAACGACAGTCCATTGTCACCTGCCGTCAGCGTGACGCGAGTGGCGTGGTCCTCCTCCTGGTCGCCAAATTCATAACTCGGTATGTAGCCGTACACGCCATGGCGCGCGTCAGCCTCAGAGGAACCGGCAGAGTCGTCTGAGGTACAACCAACGAATAACAACATCGTTGCTGCGTATAGGATCTGTTTCTTCATTATCGCATATATAAATAAGGTTCGCATACATTAATATTATCCTTCTAATCCCCCCATTCATAGTCAGAAGCTTCGCCCTGTGTGGTGGGGGGCGTCGTTCCTGTCAAGAGATGCGAAATGGCAATCTTTACTGATCTCGTTCTTGGTGCTGAATACTTCTTCTTCATATCGTTCTTGTATTACTCCTCGTCGTCGAAGCTGTGGCTGCCGCGGCTCCAGGCACTGTTCACCTCCGTGCTTTGCAGCGTATTGTTCATGCCGTTGGTGCTGCCGCAGATCATGTGCTGATGCTGAATTCTCACTATCTGCGTGGCAGGCTTCATATAATTTTTCTTTGTCATGGCTGTTTCCTCCTTTTATTTCTTAATATATTTCTTTCCGTCCTTGATATACAGGCCCTTGGAAGGTTGTGCAACCTTACGTCCCTGCAGGTCGTAGCATTCACTCCCCTCGCCATTTGGAGAGGGGTCGGGGGTGAGGCTGCTGATGCCCGTTGCCTCGTCAAAGCCGAAGAACTCACGGGCACCGCTGGTACTGACGAGATAGGCCTTGTGGGCACCGATGGTTCCGCTGTCTTTAAGTTTGTAGAAGCCAACGCCGTATTCTTCAGTATAATTCAGCACGTAATAGTTGTTTGCGCCAGGATTGGTGATGGTTGTAGATGTACCATGCAGGTCGTTGCCTTCGTAGCCGCCTTCACTTGTCGTACCGCTATTGCTTGAGGCCAAGAAGATGTTGGCCGAATTGCTCTTGAGTATTACTGCCTTATTTGCATTTACAATGCGGTCGCTGATGGAGGTCAGCGTAAGTGTTTCACCGCTAAGACCAGCCTTGAACACCTGCGTACCCTCGGCTGCCTGGAAATGGCCTGCTTCGTTATAGAAGGTCGTCCAGTAATTGCTCGAATTTCCCTTGTTGGCTTTCAGGTAAGCGAGTTCGTCGCTAACTAAGTAAGTATTACCGTTGTTCTGATAGGCAGAGCCATTATAATAAACTACGCCACCGATGGTTACCGTACCGCAGGAGCCGCTGTTTCCCCTTCCGATACAGTCAGTAGCGCCTGAGCCCTTCTTAGCGGTCAGATAGTTGTTGGAAATCGTAATATTTCCGCACGTGGCACCATTGTCGGCACCGATGGCAGGTGCGTTAGAACCACCCTTGGCTTCAATAATGCCACTTTGTATTTCAATGTTGCCACAGGTTTTATTGGTATTATCATTACCTCCGCCAATGGCTGCATGCCCAGATCCACCTTGGGCAATCAGTTTGCCTGTACCTGCTGATTCGCCATTAATGATGAGCGTTGTGCCAGCATCGCCTACCCGGAGGGCATTATCTCCCGTGCTGATCAGTTTGTTCGTTGTTCCATCTTTTAGGGTGATGTAGCTGGTGTTATTTTGAAAGCAATTCACACAGCGACCAGACTTCTCGATATGTACATTGCTCAGCACCGCTGTAGATGAAGATGCGAGGCCGAATGCGTGGTCTGTCGCGTTGCCATTACCAAAGATGAGACAAAATTCACCGTCATTAACTTCCACAGTAGCGGTGTTGATGCAGGCGACGCTTAACTCACGTCGAGCAATATAGTCATCTCCATGGTTTTTGTAGGTAGAACCATCATAAAACACCATGTCACCAATGGTCACCGTGCCACAAGAACCCCCATTGCCCCTTCCGATACAATCAATAGAAAAATCAGAAGTAGTTTCGGTCGTCCTTGCGGTCACACGTGTTACGCCGCTGTTAATCGTGATGTTGCCGCAAGAACCGTCAAAGCCACTACCGATGCCAGGAGCACAAATACCACCCGTGGCTGTGATAATACCGCCTTGTATCTCAATGTCGCCACAGGTGTGGTCGGCTGAGTGAACACCTCCGCCTATGGCTGCACACCTGTCTGCACCTTGGGCAATTAGCTTGCCCGTGAATTGATACCAGTCTATTTCGCTTTGAATGGTAAGCTTTGTGCCAGAGCCGCCTACCCAGAGGGCAGGATAACCATAAGGTGCTGCGCCTGAACTGGTTAGTTCGTTCACTGTATTATATTTTAGGATGATAGTGGCTGAACCGTTGCACTTAACGCAGTAGTCATTCTCCTTTTGGATGTTTACATTGCTCAGCGCCACTGTGGCACCGTCTTCGATGGTGATTTTATTTCCCGTTGGCGCGCCAGTACCCATGACATTATAGTATTTACCGGCAGGAACATCCACTGCACCGCTGTTGATAAAAGCGATGTTTAACTCGTCTTTACCAATATAGTCCGCACCGTAATTCTTGTAGTCAGAGCCATCCCAATATACAACGCCGCCAATGGTCACCGTACCACAAGTTTCATGGCCATTTCCAATGCAGTGGGCAGCACCAGAACCTTTCGTAGCGCTCACGCATTTCACGCTGCTGGCAATCGTGATGTCGCCGCAAGAACGATCCCAGGTACTACCGATGCCGGCAGAATAAGAGCCACCCTTGGCTTCAATGGTACCGCCCTCAATGACAATGTTGCCACAACTAGCAGTGCCACCGCCACCGGCGTCACTAACTGCACCAATACCCGCACTTTTTTCTCCGCTTTGGGCTTTCAACGTACCCGTGCCTTGAATGGTGAGTGTAGTGCCTGTGCCGCCAGGTCGTAGAGCAGTAGAATAGTTTCCCGTGCAGGTCAGCGTGTTTGTGGTTCCCTCGGCCAGGATGATAGTGGCTGAGCCTGAGCACTGAATGCAATGACTGTTTGCAACACCGGTGCTGATGGTTACGCCACTCAGTGTCACCGTGGCACCGCCGGCAATCGTTACCTTATATTCTGAGGTGGTACCTGTCAGCACGTCGCCGTTCTGTGCGGTCACGTCTGCATTCACCTGACTAAGGTCGATGGTCTCTGCCAATACCCCTTGTGCAACCGTACACAGCAGGGCAAAAATGAATAGTACTTTCTTTTTCATGTCTTTTTACCTTTTTACCTTTTACGAGAATTCTTTTAGCATAAATCGTTTTCTTATGAAAAGGTTAAAACCTCGACATGACTTTGTGTTCCACATCAAGGTTTTAACAATCTTATTATGCTACTTCATTCTCCTTCCAGAGACATCATACTTCGTGCCGTTCTTCCTGATAAACAGCTGCTTGTTCTTTAGGAACTTGCCGTCCGTATCGGAACGCTGGGTGACATCGTCGATGCCCACGACCTCTGGATTGCGAGGGCCGGTGATGATGATGGGAAGGTATGTATTCTTTGACTTATTCCCGTTGAAATTAGACCATAGCGTCAGGTTCATCTTGCGGGGGAAAAGGCTGCCCTCCTCGATAGGAACGCTACTGGCTATGAGCATCGAGTCGGTGATGTTCTTCAGCGGAATCCTGAACTGATGCTGGTAGTTGAAGTGCTTGGTGGCCAGTGAGTCGTGGCTCAGCACAAGGGAGTCGCATACTAAGGGAATAGAAGAGCCTTTCTTGTGGACACCGAGGTCGTAGTAGTAGCGGAACGTGGGAACATTGTTGACGGTGGTCGTGATGTAGGGATAGTCGAAGTCGAAACTGAGGGAGAGCAGGGCTTCCTCGTCTATGCTCAGGTCGTAGGTCTCCTTGTCGAGTTGCGACGTCACCCGCAGCGTGTCCTCTACGTCAAACATGTAGTTGAAGCCATTGTCCTCGCCCAGCTTGTCCCAGTCAGAATCGATGATCAGCCGATACTTGCCTAATTGGGGCTTCTCGACCGAGACAACGACGCTGTCGCGATGGGCGATGAGGGTCTTGTCCAGGTCGGTGAACTTGACGGTATGCTGCGCTTCGGCAATCGTTTCTCCCTTGGCGGTCTTGGCCTCCTCTAAGGTAATCTTGCCGAGATAATCCAGTTTGTAGGGGCATTGCTCCGTACCCTTATAGATGGTTGCGGGGTCGTAAGGATAGCCCGTGTTGAAATAGGCCGTGGCTTTGAGTGGCTTTCCTGTTGTCACGAAACTGGAATTGGTCAATAAGCGCAGCGACGGAATGTCCATGAAATCCACCGTATCCTTATGGAGCAGGTTACCCATGTTCTCTATACCTATTTTGACGGCATACCTCCCACCCAGTTCAATTGAATTGTACACAAGGGAACCGTATTGGGTTTCGTCAACGAATGGAATGTCATTTAATACATCAGTAAATTCGCTGGCACCGTCCTTACCCTTAAACAGATTGTTGCCGTAGAGGTCGCGCATCTCAGCAACAAAACTGGGATTCTCAGGGAGGGGAAATGACTCGGATGCTTTTTTGTAATCAAGAGAAAATAGCATTCTCTCCCTTCCTGCTATGTATTCATCATATTCCTGTTCTTTTGTAAATCCCATGTACGGAGTCCACAGGCCCGTCGTCCTTAGCGCTGCTATGATGGTCAGTCCCGGATAGTTGGCGTCCGTCATCCTCACAGAGTCGTTGGGAGTAAGCTTGCCGTCTGCCGATGCACTCGTGAAAAGAAAGGCAAACAGACATGAAAGAATAAATGTCTTTTTCATAATCTTCTTTTACAGTTTTTATTTCCATCCAGTATTTACAATCTCGCCATTGGCGGTGTAGTCATAGCCGAACTTTACGAGGTCGCTGTTTTTGGCGAGCCAGGCCTCTACCCTGTCGCCCGACAGACTGGTATATTTCAGGTCTTCTTTTATGACAATTTGACCCTTGGCGCCATTGGCACTTTCGCACCAGGTGCTGTATTCGTATCCGTAAGTGGCTTCGACCTTTTTAAGGCTGGCCACATCGACACCCGACTTCACATTGAAGAACAACCGTGCGCCAAGGTTGGCAGGGAGCGTCGCCTTGACGGTCTTCTTGAACGTGCTCTGTGTCAGCTTCTCGCTCTGTAACTTGCCGTTATCATAGTACTCGGCGGTGACGTCAAAGACTGCCAACGTCTCGTCGGAAGTGATCAACGTAAAGTCCAATACAGCTGTTGAGAACTGGCTGCCGTCGTTGCCCTTGTCGTCATCGTCATCACCACAAGATGAGAGTGCGACGCTTGTCATTGTCATGCAGATTAAGGCAACTGCGGCCATCATAAACTTTTTCATTTTCTTTACTCAGTTAAGTTAATTAATAGGTTAAACTAAAAAAATATCTTATCTTACGACCTTCACCCCATTATGCACATAGATGCCCTTGCTGGCGGGGCTGCTCTTCAGTGTGCGTCCTTGCAGGTCGTACCATGCAGCTTCGGCATTGGTGTTGGCCCTTGTCTTTGCGCTTCTGATGCCTACCGTGGAAGGAATGTAGGTGAACGGTATGACGGTGCGGTACTGCACCTTGTCGTTGAAGAAGATGACCACCTCTGCCACTAAGTCCGTCTCAGCGGCGGGTGCTGTCTCCTGCGTCTCCAGTCCCTTCACCTCGATGTCGCCTTCCCAGTCAAGTGTCTGCTTGGCCAGTTCGGCGCCCTCTATCTTGCTCACTCCGCTCATGAGGGTGTCTGGCTTCATCCACTCATCTTCCTGCGGCTTTAGCACGTTGGTGAAGATATAGACGGCTGGCACTTTGTCGTTGCCCGAAGGCTGGACGTAGGGATAGCGGTAGTTCATGGTGAGGTGATAACGGAGGGCCGGGTCAGCGGCGACATCATAGACCGTCTGCGTCGGGGTGACGTTGGCGCGGAGCGTGTCGTTGACGCTGAAGGTGAACTGGCGGTTGGCATTGGGCAGCTCACATTCCGACGTCATATTCAGCAGGTATTCGCCCGGCTCGGGCTTCTCGTATGTCAGTTCCAGCGAGTCCATGGCAGCCACTAACGGCTCATCGGGATGGTAGAGGTCAAGAGTCTTTGACGATGATTTCAGCTCATTGGGCACTGCATTGCCCTGCTCGTCAGGGGTAAGGGAGAAGAGCGTTAGCTTGGCCTGCTCGGTGCCGGTGAACTGTGTCACGTCGAAAGGATAGCCAGTATTGTAGAAGGCCCACATATCGACGTCGTGGCCTACGACGGTCATCGCCTTTCCAAAGCGTAGGCGTACGCTGGGGGCATCTATGACGGTGACTACCGAGTCCTTGTACAGACTGAAATAGGGTATGTTCCAGCTGAGGTTGTACTGTCCGCCGCATACCACCGGCACTGATGTTTCGATGCTTTGAGCTGTCCGCATCATTTTCATTTGTTTGAAGGTCTCGGGAATAATGACGCTGTCAACCTTATGGAACGCTTCACGTCCGTAGGCATCGGTGATTGTCATTTCAAGGTCTGCTCTCTCCGGAGTGTCGATGACTGCATCCTTCCTTTTCTTGTCAGCTACGACACCCCATTGATAAGAGAGGATGCCCGCCCGTAGTTCGTCGCCCGTATAAGACTCAGCTTGGAACAGATTGTCATACGTATGTTTCGTGAAGATGGTCTGACGAAACCTGAAATAGTAGTCGTCGGTCTCAGTCGTTTGGGCACTTCCCGTCATGGGAGCCAGCGACAGGCAGCAGGCTGCTGCCCACACCAGCATCTTCTTTCTCTTTTTCACAATTTCCACCTTTAATCTTTACATTTACATTGAAATTTCAGCTTTTCCTGCGTTTAACCCATCAAGGGTGGAGAACATTTCCTCCAAGTGTGAGGTCTCAACACCCATGTAAGCGCTGATCTTCATGACCCCTGAATACCCGGACATGGCCATGTCGGGGCTGTTCCCTGAGACGAGCTTGCAGGTGGAAAACACCACGGGCGTGATGATGTTGGCATATTGCGAAGTAAGCGTGTAGTCCTTCCTGGCTCTTGCAGTGCCGGCAAAGCTGATTTTCTTGCCTTCAGGAACGGTTATCTTGATGTTTTTCACGATGTACTTCTCAAATTCAGCCTTATTCACTCCATTGCCGTCATCAACAGCGGCAGCAACAAGATCCGATTGTTTATGGTAGATTGTGCTTGCTTCTTGACTCAATGTCTCTGACTGGTCCCCGGCCTTCACTGTGACGGTGCTCTTCTTGCCGTCAGCGTCGGTGTACTCCACGTCAAGGTTGAAGAACTCAGCTGTGCATTTGTGCAAGATGGCGGTGACGGTCACCTCGTAGGTGTTGGGTGTTCTCTCGCTGCCCTTGTTGTTGTCGTCATCATCGTCACCACATGAGGTCACTACCATACTTGCGCCGCAGATAAGGATGGCGGCGAGCATCCAGTTCATAAACTTTTTCATTCTTTTTTTGATTGTGTTAATTAATTAATAAGTTAAACTAAAATATGCCTACTTGCACTTGATGTCCTTGAACTGCCATTCGGTAGCGGGTACAATGAAGTCAGTCTACGTCGAAGTGGTGGGAGTCGCCTTTGATGGATGCCTTGTCTTGAATGTACACACCGCAATGGGCATAAGGAACTTCCACCTCTATCTCGAGGTGTGTCTCCCTGTCTGGGCAAGCCACGCGCAAAATCCTCGTAGGCGTACTTTCCTTGTTCAAATAGAGAGGGTTCTCGCGTTCTTGAAGCTCTGCTCAATTGGTAAAAATGGTTATTATTTGGCTACAAAGGTACACAAACAAACCGAATCGTGCAAGGTCAAAATCGCCGCGAGCGAAGATTTTGCATTAGCTGAGACATTTTTGCATTAGCTGAGACTTTTTCCCGCCCTCAGATTCGCACATTAACGGATTTTCAACCTCAATTCACGAATTTTCGACATCGGAAACCGCCGAGAAAATGGAAAAAAACCGAGAGCACATCGAATAATATCCTTTCTTTCTATTTTAACACGAATGACCATGAATGACCACGCGCTCGGCCTTTGGACGCTTGCGTAGAGTAACGGAGCAAGAATTTTCATATAATAAATATCTTAGATTCTTTTTACCACAGATTTCGCAGATTTCACAGATTTTGGCTGCGCGTTAAAATGGGATTTTATTTCGATTACAGCAACTAACGTTGCGATTAGCTGCGCGAAGTAATCTGTGAAATCTACCAGAATCACGGCTTTAGCCGCTGTAATGGGAAAGACAATCCGTGAAATCTGTGAAATCTGTGGTCGTTTTATATATGCGAAAGTTGAATATTGAATTATATGGCTATTACATGTTAAACACTCTTGACCGCTGATATTTAGCCCGTTAGCTTTATTTGGTAATTATAAGTGTTTTATCCGCATACCGATTTTTTGGGGGAAACTTGCCCGATTTCACTGAAAAAGTAGTAATTTTGCGGCGCAATTGCACGCAATAGTAAAAACGATATGCCAGAACAGATAACTCCATTGTCGATACTCTATCTCCAGCTCCACGGTGCCGGAACTGCCGTGGCCGTAGTGCTGTTCCTCTATCTGCTGCTGTGTCGGGGCAAGGCTATCGCGCCCGAAATCACGCCTCCCGCACAACTGCGCCGCTGGGCAGCAGCATTATTCGGCATCATGGCCATGGCCCACGTCTGGTGGATACTGTTCTACACGTACTCTAACGACACCTGCTCGGTGATTTACGGGCTGCTCGTCGCTAACGACTGTATGGTGCTGCCCCCCGTCTTCGTCGGCACACTGCTGACCATGCTGCAGGACCGCCGCCGACCGCTGTGGCCCGTCATAATCGTCATGACGCCCTGCGCCGTCATCGCAGTGCTGCAAATCGCACTGCCATCCATCGACCTCACAACCCCGAACAAAATCTATGGGCTGGTCCTCATCGTGGCCTTCATTATATATATGGTGGTGGCCGTGAGACAATATGGGCGGTGGCTGCACGACAACTACGCCGACCTGGAGCACAAGGAGGTGTGGCTCAGCCTTACGCTGCTCATCGGCCTCATGCTACTGCTCATGAGCTATGAATATACCGACAACTACGTGATGTCCACCATCGCCCACATCACCGGATTCCCGCTGGCGGGCCTCCTGCTGTGGCGCGTGGAGACACTGAAAGACCTGAGCACCGACAGCCACACCCCCTGCCCGGCCCAAAGGGACGCTTGCCCCACCGCCGACCCCTCTACCAAGGTCGAGGATTCTCATATCGGCCAACTGCTGGCGAAGCACTGCGAGGACGCGCAGCTCTACCTGCAGACAGACCTGACCCTGTCGCAACTCTCGGCAGCCGTCGGTGTGAACCGATACTATCTCAGCCAGTATTTCGCCAGTCAGAACACAAGCTACTATGAATACATCCACGACCTTCGCGTCAGTCACTTCATAGCCCGCTACCGCGAGCTTGCCGCTGCACAGGAGTCCATCGTCGCCCAGCAGCTCGCCCAGGAGAGCGGCTACAGCAGCTATAGCACCTTCAGCACCGCCTTCAAGCAGCGCATGCACAAGAGCGTCACCGCCTGGATGCGCGAAGAGGGAACGGCATGAAACCGTGAAGGCCCAAATCTTTTCAAATCTTTCAAATTATTCTACCCCCCTCGCGCAGCCATTTGTTGGATTGAATAGATTTGTAAGATTTCTGCAACGCATGTTGCACTCCTTTTAGTAACGTTTATACGTCGGAAGCCGTATCGTATTTACTTCGATGATATAATCCTTCGATACACTGCCGTGGAAGGGGCTTTTGCCTGTGAATTCAACTCTGGCAGTGCCTGGGGCATCGTTATCAGAATAGCTGACGGCATATTCTGTATCCTTGGTGAGCAGCCTGCCATTGCAGACTACCGTGGGTTCTGGACATATTGCAGAGCCAATAAACGAATAACGGGTGCCTATCCCATCAATATTAGTGGTGGATTGGTCGATGAGGAAGATATCCTGATCAGAGTAGGTGATGGTTATCTTGGAGAAAGCGCCTGCGCCGATGGTATTGCTAAACGTGTGGGTGTTCTCCACCACATCACCCCCCCAGTTGGACCCCGTGATGACCGATTGGTCGCTGTTGGTGGTAAATAACTCGGCGCTCCAAATGTAGTAGTTCTGCGTGCCACCACCCACCGTGACGGTGACGTCGCCATCCACGCTGAGGGCGTTGCTGTTTTGGACGTAGATTTTCTTTTGTGAGCTGGCGAATGCTACAGTGATGCCATCTGCCAGAATGAAGCTGATGCTTTCGGTGCCGTCTGTCCACGACGAGGGATTGCAAGTGTAGTGTTGTTCACTCTTGCCTTCCTCATAGAAGTAGCCCTCAAACGTGGTGCCGGTCTGCGAACCGCTGAAGAGATATGTCTTGATGGTTTTGGCCCAGGCCGTGTTCGGCGTCCCTGCGAGGGCGCAGAGGGCGAGTAGAATGGTAAGGATATTCTGTTTCATATTGCTGGTTAGATGCTTCAAAACTCCCGCAAACTGCCACGGGGAGGTGTTTTCGTTTGCGGGAGTTGGTGGTTTAAGGAAGCTTTGGCTATATATGTGCTTACTTGAACAGACTCTGTGCCATCTGGTAGAGGCAGCGGCGCCAGGTGAGGAACTCGTGGGCGGTGCCCTCGGAGATAAGACCCTCGGCGTTGTAGCCAGCAGCCTTCAGGTCGGCCACGCTCTTGTTGATGCCGTCGGGATTCTCCTTGGAGCCGCAGCCCTCGAAGATATACTTCACCACCTTCGGGTCCTTGATCTCGTCGGGGGCGTACTGGCCGCCAGAGAGCAGACCCCAGTAGCCGAACATCTCAGGACGGCGCAGGGTGATGAGCTTCGTCTCCATGCCACCCATCGAGAGGCCGGCCATGGCGCGGTTCCACTTGTCGGGCTTGGTCAGGAAGTTCTGGTCGATGAAGGGGATGAGCTCGTCGCAGAGCAGCGTCTCAAACTCCTTGGCGGTGAACTGTCCGATGGTGCCGAACTTGAAGTCGTTGGTCAGACCGTAGGCCATGACGACGATGAAAGGTTTTATTTTTCCATCGGCGATGAGGTTGTCCATGATAATGCCGGCCTTACCCTGTACGGGCCAGCTGGTCTCGTTCTCACCCCAGCCATGCTGCAGATACAGGACGGGATAACGCTCCTGCTTGCCCTTGACGAGCTTGCCGTAGCCATTGGGCAGATAGACATTGGCGGTCTGCATCTTGCCAGTGCTCTCACTCCAGAAGTTCACCTGCTGGATGTTGCCGTGAGGAATGTCCTTGCGCCAGGCGTAGAAGTCCTTGTCCTTGGCGGGAATCTCAATACCGCTCTCCCAACGGCAGGAGCCGAAGTAGTTGTGGGTGCCGGGGTCGTTGACGGTAGCGCCGTCGATGGTCAGGTGATAGTAGTGGAAGCCCTCGTCCATGGGGCCGTCGGTGGTGCCTGTCCAGATGCCGTCCTTGTCCTTGTGAAGCACGGTGCCGCCACGGCCGCCAAGACCGAGGCTGACGATGACCGACTTGGCATCGGGAGCATCAATGCGGAAGCGGGCATAGCCCTCGCTGTTCACCTGAGGCCACTCCTGTCCGGGCTGGTTCATCTCGTTGGGCACGAAGTCCTCCTTCGGCACACGCTTGTCCAGAGCGGGGTCGAAGTCACGGATGGCGCGCATGCACTGCTTCGGACGGTAGTTCTCGTCGAAGGGCAGCGGGTGGTTGTTCACGCCGAGCCATGAGTCGCGGTCGCCAAGGTTCCAGAAGGTCACGTTGTCAATGACGTCGGCGTGCTTGCGGAAGATCTTGAACAGACGGCTGTACTGGTCGGTCTGCAGGGTCTGCATGTAGGCGGGCTGAGGCTTGGCCTCGCCACGGCTGAACATCAGCTGACCGCCGCTCTCATTGTTCATACGGAGGTCAAGCTCGGTGATGTGGATGTGCTTCACCAGCTCCTTGAAGCGGACGATAGCCTTCTCGAGCTGCTCCTCGCTGGGGAAGTAGATGTTGTAGTGGCCCTGCATGCCGATACCGTCGATGGGCACGCCAGCGTCCTTCATCTTCTTCACCATGATGTAGATGCGCTCGCGTTTGCCCTCATCGACGCAGCTGTAGTCGTTGTAGATAAGGATGCCGGTGGGGTCGGCCTCACGGGCAAACTCAAAAGCCTTGGCAATGAACTCATCGCCGCAGAGCTTGAAGTGGCGGCTCTGACGATAGGGGCTTGGCTCTTCACCAGGACGACGGCCCCAGCGGGGACCGCCACCATCGTCGGCCATGGCCTCGTTGACCACGTCCCAGGCATAGACTACGTCTTTGTAGCGGTTCACCACGGTGTGGATGTGGTCGCGAAGACGCTCGTAGAACACCTCCTTCGTCACGTCCTTGCCCTTCTTGTCGGTGAACATCCAGTCGGCAAACTGCGAGTGCCAGCAGAGGCAGTGGCCACGCATCTTGATACCATTCTCACGGCAGAAGTTGGCAATCTTGTCGGCCTTCTCGAAGTTCCACTCGCCCTCCTTCGGGTGCAGCTCGCCGGGCTTCATGTCGTTCTCGGCGGTCACGCTGTTGAACTGTTTCAACACAAGCTCCTTCTGAGCATCGTCAGAGACATTGCGCTGGTTGAGCGCCACGCCGATGGTGAAGTAGTCCTTGTAGGCATCCTTCAGACCCACGTTAGCTCTGGGGTCTACTTGTTGCCACTGTGCCCATGCTGAGCTAATGAATAACGAACTGACAAGAAATGTCAGTGAAAGTTTTTTGATTTTTCCCATAATACAGATTTATAAATGAATAGAAAAGTTAAGTGTAGACAGGAAAGCTATTGGTAATTTCTTGCAAAGATACGCATTTTTCCTTTAACACTCTTTTTCTATATGTCTCAAATGTTTCTTCTTTGTTCTCTCCAAGAACTTCTCGGCGAATACACGGGACAGGAGGGATTAGAAGAGGCTCTGCTCGCCGTCATCGATGTGGGTGACGCGGTCGTTCAGCTCGGCCAGCTTGCCACTGTTCCAGCGGTCGGTGGTACCAACAAGGTAGCCGGTGATGCGCTGTAGCCGGTCGATGTCGTGGCTGTGGCAGCGGGGGCACTCCTTGAGGTCGGGCTGAGCGTTCTCGTAGCCACAGGCCATGCAGCGGTTGCGGTTGTGGTTGATGCTTCCGTAACCCATGTTCAGGCGATCCATCATGTCGACAACACCCATGATGACCTGGGGGTTGTGCGTGGCATCGCCATCTACCTCAACGTAGAAGATGTGACCGCCACGCGTCAGATCATGGTAGGGAGCCTCCACCTCGGCCTTGTGGCGTGCGGAGCACTTGTAGTAGACCGGCACGTGGTTGGAGTTCGTGTAGTAGTCGCGGTCGCAGATGCCCTTCAGTGGGCCGAATTTTTCGCGGTCGCGCTTGGTGAAACGTCCGGCCAGACCTTCGGCGGGCGTGGCGAGCACGGAGTAGTTGTGGTGGTAACGCTCGCAGAACTCGTTGATGCGGTCGCGCATGTAGGTGACGATGCGCAGTCCCAGCTCCTGTGCCTCCTCACTCTCGCCGTGATGCTTACCGATGAGGGCCACGAGGCACTCGGCCAAGCCGATGAAGCCAATGCCGAGCGTGCCCTGATTGATGACGCTGTCCACCTTGTCGTTGGGAGCCAGCTTGTCGCCGCCTATCCAGAGGCTCTTCATCAGCAGGGGGAACTGCTTGGCCAGGGCTGACTTCTGGAACTGGAAACGGTCATCGAGCTGCTTGGCGGCAATCTCGAGCATACGGTCGAGCTTGGCGAAGAACAGGGCGATGCGCTGCTCTTTCACTTCCTTACTCAGTGGGTAATTGTCACGCTGGGATGCGTGACCTACTATACTGCTGTCACGCTGGGAAGCGTGACCTACTTCCAACATGCACTCGATGGCGAGCTTCACAATATTAATAGTGGTGAACGAGACGTTTCCGCGCCCAATGGAGGTCTTGGGTCCGAAGCGGTTCTCGAAGACACGGGTGCGGCAGCCCATCGTGGCCACCTCGTGGAGGTAGCGCTTGGGGTCGTCGGGACGCCACTCGTCGGTTTGGTTAAAGGTGGCATCAAGATTAAGGAAATTGGGGAAGAACCGGCGGGCCGTCACCTTACAGGCCAACTGGTAAAGGTCGAAGTTACGGTCTTCGGGCAGGTAGTTCACGCCGCGCTTCTTTTTCCATATCTGTATGGGGAAGATGGCAGTCTCGCCGCCGCCCACGCCCTCGTAAGTGGAGAGCAGGATTTCGCGCATCACGCAGCGTCCTTCGGCCGAAGTGTCTGTACCATAATTAATAGAGGAGAACACCACCTGGTTGCCGCCTCGTGAGTGGATGGTGTTCATGTTGTGGATGAAAGCCTCCATGGCCTGGTGCACACGGCCCACGGTCTTGTTGATGGCATGCTGGCGCACGCGGTCGACGCCCATCAGACAGTCGAGGGGCTGCTTTATATAGTCCATCAGCGGCTCGTCGTAGAGCTTTGAGTAGTCCTCGCCGTTCAGGTCTTCAAGATATTTCAGCTCCTCCTGATAGGTCATGCGCACGAAGGGTGCGAGGTAGAAGTCGAAGGCCGGGATGGCCTGTCCACCGTGCATCTCGTTCTGGGCGCACTCCAGGCTGATGCAGGCCAGCACGCTTGCCGTCTCAATACGTTTGGCAGGGCGCGAGGCACCATGTCCGGCGATGAAGCCGCAGTTCAGGATATTGTCCAGCGGGTGCTGCACGCAGGTGAAGCTCTTCGTGGGGTAGTAGTCTTTGTCGTGGATGTGCAGGTAGTTGTCCTTCACCGCGTCTTTCACATCCGGCGAGAGCAGATAGTCATCGACGAAAGGCTTCGTAGTCTCCGAAGCGAACTTCATCATCATGCCGGCGGGTGTGTCGGCGTTCATGTTGGCATTCTCGCGGGTAACGTCGTTTTTCTCCACGTTGACGATGTCGAGGAAGATGTCGCGGGTCTTGGCCTTGCGGGCGATGGAGCGCTGGTTGCGATAGGCGATGTATTTCTGGGCTACGTCCTTACGGCTGGACTTCATCAGTTCCATCTCTACCATGTCCTGGATGGCTTCGACATCCATCTGCGCCTTGCCGCGCTGAGCCACGTGGTCGGTAATCAGGCTGATGAGTCTTTCGTCTTCGCCCTTGTCAGTTGCCATCATGGCCTTGCGGATAGCGGCCATGATCTTCTGTTCGTTGAAGCCGACAATGCGCCCGTCGCGTTTTATAACGGTTTGTATCATAGGTGTTATTGGGTTTTGTGGGTTTAATGGGTTTTCATGGGCTTTGTGGGTTTAATGGGCTTAATGGGTTTAATGGGCGTTGTGGAGGGTGATTACCATCCCATTTTACTCAGTTGTGCAGCATTGTACCACTGCATGCCCTTTATCTCGCTGTTCATCTGGCTCATGCTCTTGTTCAGGTTGATCTGGTAATACCTGTTCCACCTGGCTTGGTCGGCATCGGTCTGCGGGACGTACATGCCGAGGGTTCCTAGCCGCTCCTCGGTGATGGTGAAGTCGGCGAACTCCATTTGGTTATTAGGTGAGTAGTAAACGTGGTTGGCCATCCACACGGTGGTAAAGGTGTGGTATGGGACAGCCTTGTCGAAGACGCGCTTCCATTCCTTGTATTGTGCTTCCGAGGCATAGCGCAGAATGAAGTCCTGCATGTCGAACTGTGTGTGGTCGTAGTAGAAGATGAGCTTGCTGACGTCGGGGTATCGGCATCCGGCTTCATCGGGCTCTATGTCGTTGGCGAATGACTGGAGCGTCTCGGCGGTGGACTTTGCCAAATCTTCCAGCTCACTGGTCTTGACAGCTACCAAAGGAACGCTGTAGCCGCCCGACTTCTGCTCGTAGTACTTGTCCACTATCTGCTTGTAGAAAGTGCTGTCCTGGCTGAACATGGCCGGCACGACAGTATGATAGGGGGCTCCCTCACCAGGAATCTCTGCTGGCGAGCCGATGATGTAATCGGCACATTTGCGCAGCTCATAGACACTCTCCACACACATGAAGCAGCAGCAGTCGGCAAAGATGAACTTCAGCTTAGGCAGCCGTTCCAGCACCTTTGCCATATCGGGAATATTCATATAGGTGTTGCCGCCGGTATAGTCCACGCCGTAGGCCTTCCGTCGGGAATTGCTGGTAGAGGACGACGAAGCGCTCTTGCGCATGAGCCATCCGTCGGCATGTCCCCAAAGCACGAGGCCGTAGCTCTTCGCCTCAAAGTTGTCGATGACGTACTTCATAGCGTCGTAGAGCACCTGCGGATCGCTGCTCTTCAGCTCTGTCTCAAAGCTCTTGAGGCGAATGGTGTCACCCTTCTCCACTTGCATGAAATAAGGCTTCTCCCTGTTGTTGTCCACAAAGAGAATCAGCTTGTTGTTGGTGGCCAGGTCTTTTGTGCCCTGTATCACCTGCCTCATTTCGGCCCTGAAGTAGTTCGTGAGATTATTGTCGTCGGCCATGTAGATAAGTACGGCTCGCTCAAACCTTCCATCTTCGGGTTCTGTGTTGTTGTCTTTGCTGCAGCAGGAAAGGGTAAGGACTGCACAGATAGCGCAGCTTACGAGACAAGAATAGGTCTTTTTCATGAATGTAGGTTTTTTATGGGTCATAAAGCGGTTCTATAGCTTCTATAGTACTGCTAGGATTTCATCGTCGGTGGCCAGGTTGAAGTCTCCGATGATAGTGTTCTTCATCGCGGCGGCGGCCAGAGCATAGTCGAGCAGGTACTGCTCAGTCATTCCAGGCTGGAAGGCACAGTGGAGCATGCCGGCCATGAAGGCGTCGCCCACGCCCGATGGGTCTACCACGCCGTTGATGTCGTGGATACGCGAGCGGAGAAGGGTGTAGCCGTTGGGTGATTGGTATTGGGTGTTAGGTGTCGGGTGGTTGGTGTAGAGCAAGGCGGTGAGCAGGTGGCGGCTCGATGCCACCATATTACGCATACCCATGAGCCAGCGCTGGCAGCGGGGGAACTGCTCGTGCAGCTGCTCGAACCACTCACGATATTCGTCCATCTGCATCTCGAAGGAGGTGTCGATGGCAGTATAGGGAGGCTGGCTGCGCTGACAAAGCCACTCAAATTCTATGGCATCACCAAACATCATGTCGCAGCGGGCAAGCATGCGTCCGATGGTCTCTCGCGGCTCTGCGCCATAGCG
Organism: Prevotella sp.; assembly: GCA_017475265.1. Taxonomy (GTDB): domain Bacteria; phylum Bacteroidota; class Bacteroidia; order Bacteroidales; family Bacteroidaceae; genus Prevotella. The sequence goes on from JAFVFY010000030.1 coordinate 66,338, forward strand.
CCACAGGTTTTTGCGGTAATTGATATCGAAGGAAACCTTCACGCCCATATCGTCGGCGATGTCCATAGCCTCGAAGGTTGCGTCGGCTGCATTTTGCGTGATGGCTGTAGCGATGCCTGAAATGTGAAGCACGGAAGCTCCTTTCAGTATCTCACGCCAAGGAATCATGCCCGGTTGCAGTTCGCTGTAGGCCGAGCCTGCGCGGTCGTAGATGACCTTCGATGCCCTCATGCCGGCAGCAGGCTCCAGGTAGTAGGTGCCTATGCGGGTGCCGCCCCATTGAACGTGGCTCATTCCCACGCCGAGCTGCATTAGGTTCTGTGCCCCAGCATGGGCAACAGGCGTGTCGGGCAGACGGGTGATATAGTCTACATTGTCGCCCAGTGTGGCCAGGCTCACGGCAACGTTGGCCTCGCTGCCGCCATACATACTGGTAAACGTGCGACCCTGAGAGAGTCGCTGGTGCTGATCCTTGGAGAAGCGAAGCAATAGCTCGCCGAAGGTTACAATCTTTGGTGTCATTGTCATTGTGTCTAATCTTTTGTCGTCTAGAGCTTTTAGGATGTCTGGAGTGTCCAGACGGTTGGTTTCGGCGTGCAAAAGTACGAAAAAAAAGCGAACTGGCAAAAATCTAGAAGAAAAAAACTACCTTTTCTAGGAGAAAAGTCTACCTTTTCTAGAAGATAGATTAGGGTTGCCTACAAGGGGATAATTCGCCGAGCAGTTTCTCCACCAACCGAGGCACGGCGTAGCTGTCGATGTCACCTTCGTCCACCCAGAAGTAGCCCTCCGGCAGTTGTGGTCGTTCATCGGTTTCCCACAACCAGAAGTCGGCCAGGAGCACACGATGGGTCAGGACATGACGAACGTTCTTTTTCAACAGCCTGGCCTCTGGAGATAAAACTTTGCTTTCCTCCAAGCAGAGCGGTTCGTAGAGTCCTTGCCAGATGTCACCAGCCGGACGACGGTGGAGGGCTGTCTGACCCTTACAACGTATATAAATATAGGTAAGGTGACGCTCCTTTACCTCTAGTTTCTTCAGTTTTACGGGCAGGGTGTCGATGGCACCTGTCCTGAAGGCAGCGCAGGTATCCATCAGCGGACAGCTGTCACAGTGGGGGTTGACGGGCGTGCAATGGATGGCTCCGAAGTCCATGATGGCCTGGTTGTAGGCCGAGGCGGCATCAGGTGGCAAAAGGCTCTGAGCCAAGGCGGTAAACTCCTTCTTCCCTTCCGTGGTGTTGATGGGTGTTTTGATGCCATAGTGACGGGCCAGCACACGGTAGACATTCCCATCGACCACGGCTGCCGGGAGGTCGAAGGCGATGCTGCCGATGGCCGCTGCCGTGTAGTCGCCCACGCCCTTCAGGGAGCGAAGACCCTCTATCGTGGCGGGAAAACCGCCACGGGCGACCACCTGGCGTGCCGCCGTGTGCAGGTTGCGGGCACGGGTGTAGTAGCCCAGCCCCTGCCATTCGCGCAGCACTTCATCCTCAGTGGCTGCGGCCAGCTGCTCGACGGTGGGCCAGCGACGCATGAACCGCTCCCAGTAGGGCCGGCCCTGCTCGGTGCGGGTCTGCTGAAGGATGATTTCCGACAGCCACACGGCGTAGGGGTCGCGGGTCTGCCGCCAAGGCAGGTCGCGGCCATTCTCCTTGAACCATTGTAGCAGGGTCGTCGTAAAACTCATTGCTGGCGATTCTTACTTTCTGTTAATAATACGTCGGCAAAGGTAAGCAAAAGTGTCGTAATAGGCAAATAATACACCCGTCTTTTTGTTAATAAACGTTGTTAAGTAAAAAAGAGTGTTTTTTGGGCGCTTCGGAACATCATTAATTGCGTAAATATATGTAATTTTGCCGCCCAAATGAGCACGGTATGTGTAAAAAAGGTTGAAACAGGAAAGGAAATGGGCGATTTCGTTCATTTTACACGTGTGCATTATGCCCACTGTAAGCAGTACGTGCCAGAACTAGAACGCGACGTACGCGACATGTTCAACCCAAAGAAAAATGCGGGGCTGGAGTTCACGGACATTCAGCCTTTCGTTGCCTACCGCGACGGTAAGGTTGTGGGACGTATTGCCGGCATCATCAACCATCACGCTAATAAGAAATGGAACCGCAACTACGTGCGCTTCTCGCTCATTGAGTTCATTGACGACCGCGAGGTGTCGAAAGGATTGCTTGATGCCGTGGCGCAGTGGGGACGGGAAAAGGGCATGGACCGCATACAGGGGCCGATGGGCATCACCGACTTCGACAAGGAGGGTATGCTCGTCGAGGACTTCGACCTCACGGGTTCCGTCACCGCTATCTACAACTACGACTATTACCCCCGCCACTTGGAGGCACTGGGCTTCGAGAAAGAGGCCGACTGGCTGCAGGTGCGCGTGGATGTGCCACAGGAGATTCCAGCCAAGTATCAGCGTGTGGCTCGGTATGCCCGTGAGCAGGTGGGACTGACGGTGAAGAAGGTGACCAACGATGAGATACGAGGCGGCTACGGGAAGAAGATCTTCCATCTGCTGAACGCCGCCTACAGCCCGCTCTTCGGCTATACCGAGCTATCGGAAGGACAGATAGACGACTTCGTGAAGCAGTATATCTCCCTGGTCGATAAGCAGCTCATACCGCTCGTAGAGAACGGGAAAGGTGAGCTGGTGGGTGTGGCCATCACCATGATGAGCATGGTGGAGGCTTTCCAGAAGTCGGGAGGAAGGCTGTGGCCCACTGGCTGGTGGCATCTGCTCAGCGGACTGAAATGGAACAAGGCCGACCATGCGGAGATGCTCCTCATTGCCGTGCGCCCCGACTATCAGGGACTGGGCGTGAACGCTCTCTTCTTTGAAGACCTTATACCTATATATAATAAATACGGTATCAAATGGGCCGAGACTGGCCCGCAGCTCGAGGACAATATGCGCGAACTGAACCAGTGGCGACCGCTGAACCCCAAGACGGTGAAACGCCGCCGGTGCTACACGAAGAAAATATAAATACGACGAAACAATATTTAAACAACGAATTACACGAATTTCACGAATTGAACGAATTATAACGTATTTCAGAATAATATGAATTTCACGAATTATTTGGATTTCACGAAAACTACTGCGTATAGCTATGCGCAGCTCTCATCGCTTGCGACGATAATTCGTGAAATTAGTAATACAATTCGTGAAAATTCGTGTAATTCGTGTAATTCGTTGTTATAAAAAATGATTATGAATAGAGTAGTAATTACTGGCATGGGCATTTGGTCCTGCCTGGGAACAAGTCTTGACGAGGTGCGGCAGTCACTCTACGAGGGCCGCAGCGGTATCATCTTCAGTGAGGAGCGTGCGGCAGCCGGGTTCCGGTCGCCCATGTGCGGCAACGTGCCGAAGTGCGATCTGAAGAAGCTGTTGAGCCGCAACGTGCGCCAGATGATGCCCGAGGAGGCACAGTATGCCTACATGGCCACGCTTCAGGCACTGGAGCAGGCTCGTCTGGACCAAGACTATATCGACGCTCACGAGGTGGGTGTCATCTACGGCAACGACTCCGTGGCCGAGGACACCATGATTGCGATGGACAAGTTCCGTCAGGCTGGCTCTACGGCCGCCTGTGGCAGCGGTGCCATCTTCAAGTCGATGAACTCGACAGTGACGATGAACCTTGCCACGCTCTTCCATCTGAAGGGTATTAACCTCACCGCCTCGGCAGCCTGTGCCAGCGGCTCGCAGTCGCTCGGACTGGCCTTCCTGCTCATTCGCAATGGCTTGCAGGACTGCATCGTCTGCGGCGGTGCAGAGGAAAATAACATGTATGGCATAGCCGCCTTCGATGCGCTGCAGACCTTCTCCACCCGTGTGGACGCTCCTGCAAAGGCCAGCCGTCCCTTCGATCGCGACCGCGACGGCCTCGTGCCAAGCGGCGGCGGCGCAACGCTCATCGTGGAGAGCTTAGAACATGCACAGAAGCGCGGAGCCACCATCCTCGCAGAGATAGTAGGCTGGGGCTTCTCTGGCAATGGCGACCATATCTCCACGCCCAACGTGGCCGGTCCGGCACGCTCGCTGGAGCTTTGCCTGAAGAGCGCAGGCGTAAATCCCCGTGACATCGGCTACGTCAACGCCCACGCCACTTCGACAAAGATTGGCGACGCCCGCGAGGCTCAGGCTATCGCACAGGCATTCGGCGACTACCGCGTGCCCGTGACGTCGACGAAGAGTCAGACGGGTCACGAGATGTGGATGGCCGGTGCATCGGAAATCATCTACTCTATGCTGATGATGCAGAACGACTTCATCGCCGGGTCGCTCAACTTCGAGAACCCCGACGAGGAGACGGCATGCATCAACGTGCTCGGCGAGCGCAAGGACACCCATTTCGACATGTTCCTCTCGAACAGCTTCGGCTTCGGAGGAACGAACTCCACGCTCATCATCAAAGCCCCCTAAGTTAGGGGGTTGGGGGTCTGAACAAGCCTAAATAATCCTAATATACTGGGACATTTAGGGGTCTGAACAGACACTCATTAACATTATAATTAACTAAACAACAGGGAAAGACACGAAGGGCGTTCAGACCCCCACCCCTAGCAGAGGGGACTCGCGTTCAGACCCCCAACCCCCTAACTTAGGGGGCAAAGAAAAATGACAAGAGAAGAAATCATTGAGCAGGTGAACAGCCTGCTGGCAGAAGAGTTTGAAGTAGAAGCATCGGAGTTCGCTCCCGAAGCCAACCTCAAGGAGACACTTAACCTTGACAGCATCAACCTTGTGGACCTCATCGCACTGGTGCAGTTCACCTACAAGATCACCATCCCCGTGGAAGACCTGAAGAAGATCCAGACCTTCACCAATCTCTACGACTACATCGAGCAACACCTCGCTTGAAATACACAGGTAAGGACATAGAACGGCTCATACCCCAGCGGCCACCGTTTATGATGGTCGATGGGTTTGAGCCTTTGTCTGATGATAGTGCCACAACGTCGCTGTGCGTCGACCACAACAATTATTTCATCATCGATGGCGATGAACTGTCCGAGAGCGGCATCATCGAGCATCAGGCACAGTCTGTGTCGGCACTGGCAGGGTATAAGGCTGCAGAAAGCGACAGCCCTCCAGTAGGTATCATCGGTGAGGTGAAGCACTTCGAGTGCCTCCGTCGGCCCCGCATCGGTGAGCGCATGGTGACCACGGTGCAAATGGGCATGACCTTCGGCAACGTAACTATGGCGAAGTGCGAGACTGCCATCGATGGCGAGACCGTGGCAAGAATCAACCTGAAAGTGTTCATGCAGTGATTATTTAACAACGAATTACACGAATTACACGAATTGGACAGACTATTTATTGGTATCTACCGCTACTTCCATCGGCACCGGCTGCAATGCTGGCTGTCGATGGTTGCGCTTTTTGCGTTCTTCGGCTATTTCGCCTTTCAACTCCACCTGGAGGAGGACATCAACAAGCTCATGCCGTCGTCGCGCAATGAGGACGGCACCACGAAGCTTGCCTTCGCCGACCTGCGCATCAAGGACAAGACCTTCCTGCTCTTCGAGCTTAAGGACACTGGTGTTACTACGGAGCAGATGGCCGAGACCTGCGATGCCTTCGTGGAGGCATTGGTTGCTGACTCATTGGCAGATATCTTCTACTGCCTCCCCGATGAACTGCTGCCCGATGCCATCGCCTACTTACAGGAGCACCTTCCCGCCTACATCGACACCTCGGCCTACTCCGCCTTCGACACCCTGCTCACCACAGAACACCTAAAGCGCCAGATGGAGCAGAATCGCGAGGACCTAGAGGGCGAGTTTGGTAGTATGTTCCCTGAACTCATCCAGAGTGACCCGCTGGGTCTCCGCAACGTCCTGGTCGAGCAGATGTCTGCCATCCTTGGGAGCGCGGACGTCCCGTCCGCAAATGATGGCGGGCGGGATGACCGCGCTCCCGGCTACACGACCATCGACGGTCATTTCTTCGTCCGCGACTCGTCGGTCTGTGTGGCGTTCATCACCCCGCAATTTTCCGCTACGAACACCGGCCAAGGCTCTGCACTCTTTGCCCGCATGAACGAGCTGATAGACAGCTTCGCCACCGTCGCGCCCGACATCAACATCTGCTACCACGGTACGCCCGCCAGCGGCTACTATAACTCCACCGTCATCAAGCACGACCTCACCACGACCATCGCTGGTTCCTTGGTGCTGGTGCTCATCTTTATCATGGTGTGCTTCCGCCGTTGGGACACGCTGCCGTTGCTGCTGCTGCCCGTTGCCTTTGGCACGCTCTTCGCCATGGCGGTGATGTACTTCCTGCGCGGACAGTTCTCCCTGCTTGCCCTCGGCATCGGCGGCGTGGTGCTCGGCGTGGCTCTGAGCTACGTGCTCCACGTGCTCACCCACCGCTACTACGTCAAGGACGGCGAGCAGCTGTTGCGCGAACAAACGAAGCCCCTGCTCCTCGGCTGCATCACCACCATCGGCTCCTTCGGTGGACTCTTCTTCACCAACACCGACCTGTTGCAGGACTTCGGCCTCTTTGCCGCCCTGGCCATTGCTGCCACCACGCTGTTTAGCCTCATCTACCTGCCACAGCTCCTTTTCCATTCCACTGCGCAGCCTAATAATCCAATAGTAAATAGTCCAATAGTAAATAAAGTCAACGCCTACCCCTTCGACCGCAAGCCGTGGCTTATCGCCGCCGTGGTGGCCGTCGTCGTGGTGTGTGTAGGTGTCTGGCTGTGGAAGGGCACGCTCTTCGATGCCGACATGCACAACCTCGGCTATGATGATCCGCGTGTGGAACACTCCGAACAGCTGCTGCGCTCGAAGACCTACACCGGCGACAAAGAGAAATACTTCGCCGCGCAAGGCAAGACCATGGAGGAGGCTCTCCATAACTTCGGCCTGCTGCGGCAGAAACTCGATTCGCTTTCAGAGCTAGGCTTGGTAAAGGACTACACGCCCACCGACCGCATCTTCATTCCTCTTGACGTACAACAGCGTAACATTGATGCCTGGTATGCCTACTGGGCCAGCCCCATGCCCGCCCTCGGCGGTTCTCCCGCCGAGACCCGCCTCTCCCTTGCCCGTCGCCTCATCGCCGCGACGGCTCCGCAGGCCGGCCTCCTTCCCGATGCCTTCGAGCCTTTCTTCGACCTAGCCGCCGTGCCCGATGCGTCAGCTTCGGATCCAGACCCCCTCTACGAGGCTGGCCTCATCCCCGAGGGTTACCTGACTACCCTCATGGAACAGACTTACGGCGGTGACTACCTCTGCTTCACCTCCGTGCGTTGTGAGAACGACTCCGTACGCTCGTCAGACAGCGACTACCGACGCATCTGCGATTCCGTCTGCAAGGAGCCGAACCTCATGGTGCTTGACACCTATTACTACACCACCGACACGCTGCTGAAGCTGAACACGGACTTCAACATCCTGCAGTGGCTGTCCATGGCCTTCGTCTTCCTGGTGCTGCTTGTCAGCTTCCGCTTTAACGTCAGACACACTTTGCTGGGCTTTGCACCCATCCTTATCAGCTGGCTTATGGTGCTCGGCATGATGGCACTCTTCGATATGAAGTTCAACCTTATCAACATTATCATCTCCACCTTCATCTTCGGTATCGGCGTTGATTACAGCATCTTTATCATGCACGGTTTGATTGGTGTAGAGGCAGGCTCCGTGCCATCCCGTCATGAGGATAAAAGGCTGATAATGGCCCACAAGAGTGCCATCTTCTTCAGCGTCGTAGTCCTCGTGGTCACCGTCGGCTCGATGCTTCTGGCTGTTCATCCCGCCATCCGCTCCGTAGGTTTCGCCACCATCGTGGGACTGCTCTCAGCCGTCATCCTCTGCTATGTCCTGCAACCCGCCGTCTATCGAACTTTTGTTTTAGGAAAACAGGGAAAAACATGAAAAACAGGAAAAAAGGTTTTTATCTGTTTTTGTTGTTTTAATCTGTTTTTATAAAAAACAAAAAATTATAGTAATGAAGTCCGACGTAATCATCATTGGCAGTGGCCTCGGTGGCCTCATCTGCGCCAAGCTATTGGCGGAGAAAGGCAAGCGTGTCACGGTATTGGAACGTCACAGCGTTCCAGGCGGCTGCCTCCAGAGCTACCGTCGGCACGGCGTCAGCTTCGACACTGGCCTGCACTACGTCGGCGGACTGGCCGAGGGTTCCCGGCTTCACGGCATCTTCGAGCGTCTGGGCCTCATGCGCCTCCCCTGGCAGCGCCTCGACCCCGACGGCTTCGACCTCGTCACCATCGGCGGCGAGACCTTCCCCTTCGTGGAGGGCTACCAGAACTTCGCCGACGCCCTCGCCGACCGCTTCCCCCATGAACGCGCCGCCCTGCAAAAATACGTCGACCTGATGGAGCGTGCCGACCGCCTCCCCCTCGGCGACCCCGAAGTGCAGATGCTCTGCTCCGTCAACGCTTACGACTACCTCCACGAACTCTTCCACGACGAGCAGCTCATCAATGTCCTCTCCGGCAACGCCCTCAAATATGAGCTGCGCCGCGAGTCCCTTCCACTCTTCAACTTCCTCCATGCCACCTCCAGCTTCATCGGCGGCGGAGCCTGGCGGCTGCAAGGCTGTGGCGACGACATCGTGCGTCTGTTCGTCAGCGACATTGAGTCCATGGGCGGACAGGTCATCACCAATGCCCAAGTGGACGAACTCATCGAGACCGACGGCCTCATCACGGCCGCCCGCTGCACCAACAGCGAGATCTACGAGGCCGACCTGTTCATTAGCGACATCCACCCCCAGCAGACCTTCGCCCTCGTGAAGGAAAGCACGAAGCTCTCGCGTCTCTTTCGCCGTCGCATCGACATGCTCGAGAACACCTGCGGCATGTTTACCGTCTCGCTCGTCACCGACGGCAATATCCCCTATTTCAACCACAACAAGTACATCTACCGCGAGGCCAACCTCTGGGAGCCGCCCGTAACAGGCATGCTTGGCTCGGCAGAGAGTACCCCCGGGCATCACAATGGCGTAGACCGCGTGATGGTGAGCTGCATGGCTGGGAGCGCGGACGTCTCGTCCGCTCTGGGAGCGCAGACGTCCCCGTCCGCCTCAGCCCACGTCATAGACCTGCTCACCCCCGTTCCCCTCTCATTGTTTGAGAAATGGGCCGATAGCCACGTTGGCCACCGCCCTGAGGGCTACAAGCAGCTGAAGGAGCATATTGCCGATGATTGCATTGCTTTGGCTGCAAGTGTGATGCCAGAATTACAACGCTCGGAGGCGTTGCCTACTATTTCGGAGAGGGCGCAACGCTCGGAAGCGTTGCCTACTAAGTACAGCAGCTCCCCACTCACCTGGCGCGACTACACCCTCACACCCTTAGGCTCAGCCTTTGGCCTCCGTAAGGATAGCCGCCAGCCCCTGCTCACCATCCTCTCGCCCCGCACTCCCATCCCCAACCTCTTACTCACTGGTCAGAATCTCATGCTCCACGGCCTAGAGGGGGTCACCATGACCGCCTTACAGACCTGCAAGGCCTGCTGATACTTGACAACCTTCTGGTGGTCAAGATATAAAGTCAACGTTTTGCGTGGTAGGAGCGAGCTTCATGGCCTTCGCCTCGCTGCTGCTCCTGTGGCATCCTCTGTGGCACAGGTGGCGGCTTCGATGACGTTGCCATACGCAGTAAGGGCGTAGAAGATGTAGCAGTAGACGACGATGCCCATGCAAAGCAGCACGGTATATGGAGTGATTTGTGTTGGGAAGACGGCGGTAACGATGATGCTGCCGATGCCGAAAAGCACGATAAGATGGCCGGAAACCATAAACGAGTGGTGTCCGCTGAGCACCGTGCGCTTTGCCTCGGGTGTCCACCACCTGGGTGCTCCGCCATCGGCGGGCATCCGCATGATGTTGCACCGCACGGTAAAATAGGTATGGTAGAAGGTATAGGCGATGAAGGTGGCGTGGAGGAAGAAGATTGAGAATTGAGGGTTGAGAGTTGAGCGTTGAGGGTTGAGCGTTGAAGATTGGGCTAACGCCACCGTCCAGTAGGCAATGAGCCAAAAAATCTGTGAGAAAAATGACATCATGAAGGGTTCTGATAATGAAACACCCGCTGGGGCATTGGCCTCAGCGGGTGTCTTAGAGATAAAAGCCCTGTGCCGCTACGTTTTTAAGGTGCGACACTTTGGGCAGGGGTTTCTACTTGACGACCTTCTGGTGGTCATAGATGTAGATACCCTTGTTGAGCTGTCCGTTGGAAAGCTTTTCGGAGGAGACGCGACGTCCACCAAGGTCATAGACACTGCCGTTGTCTTTGTAGCTGGCAATGTTGATGGGACTGATGGCTGTGCTCTCGCCGATGACGAGCACGACGGGCTGCTTGACGCTACCGTAGAGCGCATCCTGCTGGAAGAGGATGGTGCCTACCTCGTAGGTGATACCATCGAGCAGTACGCTGACCTGCATCTCTGCATCGTCGGCCTTACCCTGAACGGTGAGGAAATACTCACTCTCATAGTTGGGAGCGAGCGACTCGCCACGCAGCTGACCGTATGCACTGACGCGGATGATGGCGTCATCACGCTGCTGTCCGTTCTCATCGATGACGGTCAGGATAACGTTCATGTTGTTCTCCAAAAGCTCGATGGGAGAACCATCGAGAGCAGCGCTCGCACGTCGCGGAGCGTTCCTGCGTCCCTGCGTGCTGCCCTTGGCGGGATAAGTGAAGCTCTTTGTCGTAGCGTCCTCTGAGCTGTATAGGTAGCCCACGCCGGGAACGATGGCTTCGAGTGAGCCCACCCAGTCATTGCCAGAGAACATGGAGAACTCTCGCTGGCTCTTCACCAAGTCGCCCTCCTTCGGGGCGAGACCGCCGAATGCCTCTCCGGGAGACAGGGTAGCCGTGGTGGCTACTCCCAGCCAGTTCCAACCCTTGGAGACGTTGATGGGCGTCTCTGAGCTGACCACCGGCGTACCCATGACCTGTAGCTCACCGTCCTCGCTGGCCTGCATCTTGTACATCGTGCCAAGAGCCATCTCCGTGAGTTCGCCTGCCCATGAGCTGCCGGTATGCTGTGCGTAGATTCTCGAGGTCTTCACCTGTGCCACGTTGACATCCTTCAACATGTTACCGATGGTCTTATCCTCTGGCTCTACGTAGAGCGAAATCCAGTTCCAGCCAGTGGAGAGGGCGATGTCCTGCTCGACCTTGTTGTCGGGAGTCCATATAATGGGACTTTCTATTGAGCCGACGACGGCGTCCTTCTCGAAGTTTACATTCTGCGACACGCCGACCGACGGATAGGTGATACCCGTAGAGGCGTCATACACCTTGAAGGTGATGTTGTCGTTGTCGTCGCCATCGTTGCCATAGATGGTCATCATCACGTAGTAGGCATCGTAGCGCTTTAAGTACTGCGGACGGGCCACGCCCACGCACTCCTTGCCGTTGAAGGCAGCCACGATGTCCTCGGTGTCCTCGCTGAGCTTGTTGTCAATCTTCAGCTGACCCATGACGTTCATCGTGAACTCATAGCCGGCGGGGTTCACCGTCCAGTCGGGCGTCTCGCCCTCAGACACAAGGTTCACCACGAGCTGCTTCTGTACGCCATCGTCGCCGCTGACGTAGATGGTCTGCTCATACTTGCCGACGGCTGTGGAGGCAGCCACGGTGAAGGTGATGGTCTTCGAGCCTTGTGCTGCGAGCGTGCCGCTCTCAGCGGAAGCGGAGAGCCATGAGGGCATTCCAGTGATGGTCCAGTTGGTTGTCGAAGCGCTGACGTTGCGCACGTCAACCTCGAATGTCTTGGACTCTGCGTTAGCCTTGCGGACGCTGACGGTCTCCTCGCTCCACTCCATCTGGTGCCGGTTGACTACTGCCGTCCAGGTGATGGGGTCGCTGAGGTTGCCGTTCATGTCGCGCACGCTGCGTACAGTAAAGTAGAGTGTGCAGCCTTCCACACGTGACGGTGTCTCGTTCAGCGTGATGAGAATCTTGCGGTCGCTGCCGACAAACGAGAAGTCAACGTTCTGCGTGGTAGGAGCGAGCTTCATGGCCTTAGCCTCGCTGCTGCTCCAGTCGGCCACCGATGCGCCATTGCGCAATACCTTTGCAATAGCCTGGCTGCCTTGAGCCTGGTCGGCCAGGGTCGAGTTGGTCACAATCTGGTTGTACTGGTCGAGGGTGCGCTTCTCCATTGGATAGTAGGCTACGAGTCCGTCGTAGTCAGCAGGATTGACGCGGGCGTACATGTTCTGACGGAGCATGTCGCCGGTCATGGTGCTGTGCCAGATGCGCAACTCGTCGAAGTTACCCTTGAGGTACTGGCTGAACGTTCCGGCCGTTCCCGGTGTCTCTATGTAGCGCTTTGCACCGAGCACGAGGTTGTCGTTGGCCAGTGCAGGCATTGACGATGCGGGAATCTGCTTCAGCTGGCTGCCATCGACATAGACCGTAGCCATGCCGTTGGTGCTCTTCAGCACGTTCAGAGCGATGTGGTGCCACTGGTTATCGCGCAGGTCGGTCGTGGTGACGTTGTAGGTCGTTCCCTTGGCCTCTAACTCCAAAGCTCCACTCTGGGCAATGCGCAGGTCGATGCTGTTGTTGCCCATCGAAATGATAGAGGCATCGCCGGCCTGTGTCTCGTCGGCACGCATCCACAGCTCCACAGCATAATCCTGCGTGTTGTCGGTGGTAATCGAGCCGATGCTGATGTCGACATAGTCCGTACCGTCGAGCTGCAACGAGTTGTTCACGTTCTCCATGTGCCAGGCGTTTTCACTGGGCAGCAAGATGTGGCGGTGACGAGCGGCGTCCTCTGCCGTCGTGCCGTGTGCCTCGTCCATGCGCCAGTAGCCGATGAGGGCAGGCGTGAACGGACTCTTGCCCGTGTACATCTCTCCCTGAGCGACAGCCCAGGCACGTGCCTCGTTCCAAAGTGTCACCTCGTGGATGGCACCCTTCACCGATTTGCCTACCTCAAACTTGCCGTTGCCGGTGTAGGCTCCTGTGGACTTGTTCTGGAACAGCGTCACCTCGCTGCCATCGTAGGCGGCATTGGCGTTGAGCACGGCACCATTCTCGGTCTGCTCCATAGAGAGTGACACGAAGTTCCACTTGTCCTTAGGTATGGTGGCATCTGATGTATAGGTCACTCCGTCCACCGTCACCACCAAGTGTCCATTGGCATCTACAGCAGCGTCGAAGCTGTTGTCCTGGCTGCCGTGGTTGACGAAGCTACCAGCCTCGTTCCAGTTGAGCCAGAGGTTCACGGCAAACGACTTACCGGCGAGGTCGATGGCGGCCTCGGTCGAAGCGCCAGCCGTGCCGTTGGCCTGGAAGGCGGCATCGTGGTCCACCTGACGGTCGTTCAGCTGGCCGCGGATGTAGAAGTTGGCGGTGCGCACCAGCTCGCCGTACTGGATGTCCTCGTTGAAGGTCACGCTCAGCTCGTCGCCAGCGTTGAGGATGCCATTGGTGGGCGTCGGCATGGCGATGAGCATAGGCTGTGCCATGTCCTTAACCACGTTAATCTCGTTACTCTCATTGTTCACGATGTCGCCGGCGTTGTCGCAGACGGTGATGGCACGGAACACATAGTTACCGTCGCTCCAGACGGGGTCGCTCATGTCGAGGGTGTAGGTAGCCTCAGCTGTCTTCAGCAGTTCCTTGTCTGTGGTGACGTCGGCCTCCTTGGTGACATACTCCTTGGCCAGTGCCCAGTCGTTGCCACCCTTCATGTACTGAATCTTGATGCCCTTCAGGCTCTCAAGGTTCAGGTCATACTTCGAGATAGTGAGTGCGAGTTGCGGGCCAGTCATGTTGTTCACCGTCTTGTTGTCCACAGCAAGCTCAATGTCGCTGCATGAGGGTGCGAACTCGAAGGTGAGTGCGAGCGTGTCGGCAATGACGGGGAAGGCAGCCGACGGGTCGCCCTGGCACTGCGAGGAAAGACGCAGCTTCACATCCTTGTATTTCAGCACGTTCTTCTTTCCCTGCTTCACCATGATGGTCTTGCGGGTCACGATGGTATCAGCAGACACATAGACGGAGCGTCCACCTGCAAAGGCCTGTCCGTCCATAAAGAACTGGAGTCCATCAGGGTTCGTGCCGTCAACAAGGCTAAGGTCGTAGAATCCGTCCTCGTTAATCTCGCTGTCGTTGGAGAGCAGGAGGGTTACCTCGCCCGTGCCGGCGGTAGGAATATTGCTCACGATGGTCTTCTCGGCCCTGAGCTTCGGCATTTGAATCTGTGCTGTTGCTGCGCTCAGCACCGTGCCCGGCTTGTAGTACTTTGTCACCTCGGCATCCTCATAGGGGCAACTGGTCTGACCGCCAAGGGTGAAGAACACGTAGCCGTAGCCGTCACCGCCCATACCGTAGTCGATGGTGTGCTTGTCGTCCTCGCCCTCATCGGCCAGCACGAAGCCAACGGACTTGGACTGCGTGGTACCTTCGGAATGGCTGTAAACATGACCGCCGCCGGTATTGGTGTTGATGTTGATGTCCACACCGGTCTTGTTGATGTCCACACCGGTTTCAAATCCTGCCACAAGGCTCATCTTGAACGTGTTCTCGGTTTCTATGCCGTCGTAGTCCTCTTCTGAGTAACTTCTCTCGACGACGACACCGCTGTCGAACGAGATGTTCGTCAGCTTGCCGCTGTTCTTGGCGTTGACCTTCACCTTCTCGTTGTTGGCCAGTGTCTGCTTCCAACTGTTAATCTGGCTGTTGATCCAGGTGATGGTGTCGCTGAGCACCTCCATGTCAGCGGGGTAGTAGGCGTTGTAGGAAGGTCCTTCAAGCGTATGATTTTCTAAATCCCACTTGTTCTTGGCCAGGCTTCCGAAGGCTAACGTGTCAACGTTCGACTTTCCGAAGTTCGGGTCGTCGGGGTCAAGCTTCGACACATAGACCGGCTGGGCGGGATTGGCGCTGACCACAGTGCCCACGGGCTGCAGAATCTCGGCAATCATATCCTCATAGCCCGGCAGGATGGAGTTCTCAATCTGCTGAGTGGTATAGAAGAAGTTGGTTGAGAACTGCTGGCCTGTGCAGGTCATGGGCCTCATGTCCACAATCCAGTCGTTGCCTTCCTTGTAGGGCTGCACCTTGCGCATCTTACCGAAGATGATGTTGGTGCCGGAACCGATGAACACGTCACCGTTGCTTCCTACGAACTGATCCTCGTCAGAGGTCTGGATGCGCTGAGTGGTGGTCACGGAGTGCCTCTTCACATCCTTCGAGCTGCCCTCCTCGCTAATCTGCAGGCCCACGGTGAGGTCGGCCTTGGTCTCTACGGTGGTCTGCTTCATCAGTCCGATACCGCCGATGAGGAAGGTCTCGCTGAATCCGAGGTGGCTTACGGTGGTCACCTCATTGTCACTGCTCCACGTTCCGCCTTGCGAAGTCTCGCACTCGAAGGTGGTACCCTCCTCGACGTAGGCGTATGAGTGGGTGCCGGGCGGGTCGCGCAGTACATAGAGTATTTGGTCAGGACCGGCCGTAGTGAAGTTGTTGCCCGTGGGCAGTATGCCGAAGACAATGGCCTTCATCGGCTCGAGGTCTTTGCTCACGCCGTTGATGGCGTAGCTGGCCGAGAGCGACATGGTGTGGTCGCCCTTGATGTTGGGGAATCCGGCGGTAAAGGTATAGGTGGCGTGTCCCAAACTGTCAAGTGTGATGACGTTGCTCTCGCTGTCGGCAATGTCACCGTCGGCATAACTGCCGTTCTGGCCCACGCTCACGCTGGTAGTGCCGGCGAACTGGTTCTGGATGGTGATCTCAACACCCTTCATCGGCACCCTGTCGGTGACGGGGTTGGAGGGAACGTCCTTGTTCTCATACTCCTCATAGCCGTAATAGTCGAACTGGTAAGTGTTCTCCTGCACGAAGATGGGGTATCCGAAGCGATAGGTGCCATTCTCGTTCTGCAGGTTCACGGCTTCCTTCGTGCCGTTGTTGTTAATTGCGCTGTAGGTCTTCTCGCCGAAGAACGTCGAGTCGTCGTCCTTGTTGGTGACGGAAATCCGGGGCGTTGAGCGGTAGATGAAGTTGCGCTTCATGTCGTAGTAGAAGTACTGCATCTTGCCGTCCACTTCGAGCGAGTCCTTGCCCTCGGAGGTGTCAGAGACATCGAGCACGGCGAGGTCGCCGCTGTCAAATGTCACCGTATTGTTGGTGGGTATCTCCACCTTCTTCACGTCGTAGACCACGGGTGGCAGGTTCACGGCAAATTCGCCATTCTCTGCATCGGTGAGGATGGTGATGACGCGGGCCTGGTCGTCATTGGCGTGACCCACCGAGGCGATGCTGTTCACATTGTTGGTGACAGGCTCCAGCGTGCGGTCCTTAGTGGCCCTCTGAATATCGTAGCTCGTGCTGTCGGCAGAATAGACCTTCTCCACGTTGAAACGGTAGCGAGGCACCTCAAGGGTGATCTTGGCCTGTCCCATGTTGGCTTTGCCCTGCTTCATACCGATGGGCTCATCCTGTTGGATGACACCGCCGGCCACACGACCAACCACACGGACGGTGGTGTTGTCGTAGAAGGTCAGGTCCTTCACCTCCTGGTTGAAGGTGAACTTCGTGCCGGTGTTGTTGGGGTCGGCAGGATAGCGGCCGTCGTTTTCAAAGGTGTGGCCGTTCTTCTCCACGGTGATATGGTGGTCGCCAATGGGCACGGCTATCTCAAAACGTCCGTTGGCATCGGTGGTGAGCACCTTGCCATCCTTGGAACATACGGTGCCGTCAACATAGAGTTGGGCGCCCTCGACGGGATACTCCGTATTCGAGTAATAGACATAGCCGCTGACGGGGAAGCTCGACACGTCGTCGAAGTCGACAGCTGAGAAGTTCAGCGAGCTGGCGCTCACGTAGCGGCTCTGCTTGGTGGGCGAGAACTTATGGATGCCCTTCGAGGGAATCACGTTGTAGTTGGTGCCGCTGCCTGAGAAGGGCACGCCACGCAGCACGTAGTTGCCATCCACGTCGGTTTTGGCATAGAGGCTGAAGTATTCCTGGTCGGGCACTGCGGTCGACATGGTGGCATCGCCTACGTAGGTGGCATGGCGCTCGTTGGACACACCGCCCGTCTTCGAGATGTCGAAGGCATCCTTCAGGCTGGCGATACCCTCGTCAAGAGGCAGGTAACACTCCAAGCCCAATTCCGTGCCTACCAGCGGGTGGTCGTAGTTGGCGAGGACCTCGTCCTTGGTGAGTGCTTTCGACCACAGGCGTATCTCGTCGATGGTGGCGGCACCGCCAGTGCTGGAGTGGCCGAACACGAGATCTTTGATATTGTTATGGTACGTTCCGTCGCCGACGCCTGTAAAGGTCTTGGCATACACAAGGTCGCTCTGCTTAGTGGCAGAGGGGTCGATGACATAGATGGTCACGGTGCTACCGTTGCGCACATAGTTGAGGTGATACCAGTGGTCGGGGTCGAGATTTTTGCCGACCGCCGAGGTGGTGCCGGAATAGTGAGTGTTGAGCTGGTACTTGCTGCCACTCTTGGTTCCGTCCAAGGTGGCGATTTGATAGACATCAAAGACGATGCCTCGGTTGTTCGTAGCCTGTGCAATGGGGTCGAACTTGCACCAGAACTGCACGCTGAACTTGCTTTGTCCTACGAAGAGGCGCTTGGCATCCTCCTCCGTTAGTGGAATTTTCACATAACCGGCGCCATCAATGTGTGTGGAGTAGAACTGCTGCTTAGCGGCATCCTCGGAGGTGGGTACCAAGCGTACGGTGACGTCGGGCACTGCTGTGCCGCCCTCGTAGGTGATACGTCCGCTGAGTGTACCGGTGGACTGGGCGAAGCCGTAGCGCATCTGCTGGCTGCTCACACTGATGTTGTTTTCGTCGCAGTTGTTGCCATAGCACTCTACCTTGTACTCATAGTATTCGCCGGGCAGGGCGGTGTTGTCCTCATAGCTGTATGTCGTGGCTGTACCGCTCACGGTGTTGATAACGCCCCAGGTGTCGGTACCGATGATGCGACGGCTCACCACAAACTTCACAGGGGTGACCTTGTCGGCCACGCTGACATCCCAAGTGAGCCGTACCATGCCGGCGTAGCTGCCCTTCGAGGCAACAAGGTCGGTGACGGTGGTCTGGGTACCAATGGAACTGGCACCCGTGGCCTCCTGCACGAACTCTTTCTCCTGGCTCGTAATACGCATGCGGAAGAAATAGGACTCACACGTAGCGTAGGAGATGTTGGGCGTGATGGTGCCTGTGGTAGCGAAGTCGTAGCCACTGCCTATCGTCGTCCAAGTGCCGTTCTTGCCTATGCGGTAGTCGATATAGATTTTGGGGTTTGTGGATTCTTCCTCAACTTCCCAGTTGAGCACCAGCTTGGTCGAGTCGGCGTTAAGGCTTGACATGAACTTGGTGAACTTGTAGCTACGGGTCGTCGTCTGGTCCTTGGTGGCCGAGAGGTTGGTCAGCTGTGCGCTGGAGTAATTGCCGGGGTTGCTGGTTCCCTTGGGCAGGTAGGCCACCTCGTAGCGGTAGGTCTTCTCATAGTCCACGCTGGTGTCGGTATAGCTGCGGGTATCGTACTCCACCGATGTCAGGAAGGTGCGGTTGGACAAAGAGTTATTGCTTCCGACTTCCGAGCGGTAGATGCCCCATGTGCCATCGGTGCCCACGCCTGTAGTCACGTCCCATGAGACAATGATTTGCTTTTCGCATTTCTTCCAATTCAGGCTGCTAATCTCCTTGGCTTTCGTCGAGGCAGCAACGCTCATCGACATCGGGTTGGGGGGATAGGTGTAATCGTGGCCGGTAATAGTCACATTGCCCTGATAGGCCGAGCAGGCATCAACCGAACCCAGGTTCCTGTTCAGGATGTCGGTCGGCAAGGTTGTCGAAATCACGGTATAGCCGGCGTAGGTGAGGTTGAACGCGGCGTTAAACGTTCCGTCGTTAGTCGAGAAGGTGGTGGAGCCAGTTTTCAAGCCGGTACCCATCGAGATGGTTTGCTCCTTACCACCGGCAGTCACCACGTAGGAGTAGTTGCCAGACGTGCCGCTACGTGAGCCATCCACCTTGATGGTGCCCGGGGCGGTACGCGTCACGGTGGGGGCGTTTATACCATCGCCGAACTGCGGATGGATGTTGTGCGTATACACCACGTCGTATTTGTATGTATTGTTTTTGAAGTCTGTCACGGAATTGTCTCCACCGTTGTTACCCTGGTCGAAGTAGCGGCGCAGATAGAGGGCGCGGTCAGCAAGTTCATAATATTTCCGCGTGGGATAGAAGCGCATCGTGCCAACCCATGCTTCACTGTTGCCATTGGCACCCGTTTTCCCCTTCTTTACCCAGACACAGGCACCATAGTCGGTGTTCTTGGTTTGCCACAGTGAAGTATTACTGGTACTCTCAAAATAGCGATTGGTGAACAAGATAGGTATGTCGGTCTTGTTGCCATTCTCTAAGTAAAGCAAAAAGGCACACATTGAGGTGGTACCAACGTGGAACTCAAACTCAAACTCAATGTAGGGTTCGGCAGCCGTGATGGTACGATGGGTGAACTTGATATACTTCTCGGCCTGCCAGCTTAATCCTGCGTCAGCCCAGGCATCTACATGGGTGTAGATACCGCTCGTTTCCCAGCCTAAATCCTTGGATTTGGGAAGGGCCGCCGAAGCATTCTGTGGTAGGAAGGTGATTAGCGCCAGCAGCAGCAGACATAGTGAACTGCCGCGTGGCCGCAGCCCCGCAAGGGGCGACCCGGCACGACTCCACATCCCGTGAAGTCCGTGCAATAGTAATGGTAGATTGCGATTCATAATGTTAATGGTTTAAATGATTAATGTATAATGTTTATTGGTTATTGTTCAATGTTTATTGGTTATTGGTTATTGGTTATTGTTCAAAGTTAGTAGCCCCAGTCATCGTCCTCGGTGTCCGGGTCGTCCCAGAGATCAGTATCTTTGTTGATACCTTTGTCGGGCAATTCCATCTCAGTAGCGGGATTGCTGACCACAAGCAAGTCGTCTGCGTCATTCATCTGGCAGACTTCGCAGAGCGGGGGTAAATAGGTCTTCTTCATCTTACTAATACTTTTTTACCGTTAATAATCAGGAGCTGCTTTCCTGCCACACTGTTCAGTCGGCGTCCCTGCAAATCATAAATGCCATTGGAATGGTCAATGGTCAATGGTGAATGGTCAATGGTGAATGGAGAATCGTCAATTTCCTCTATTCCCGTAGTAGTCTTATCCTCAAAGTCGATGTTCACGCCCAGCATACGGGCGGCATTGGTGCCCGTGAGGTCTTTCAGGTAAGCCCTGAAGGGCATGAGGTTGCCCTCGGCGTAGTAGCAGAAGGCATCGGTACCGTTTTCGGTCACAGCGGGGCGCAGCAGGTACATGGGCTGCTTGAGTATGACAGAGAAGGTGCCGATGAGGGCATAGTCGGTGTTATCCTTCGTTAGATTCGACAGGTAGTCGGGTGTAGCGGCGAGGGTCGTTTCGGTGCTGCGCAGGGTGATGGTCTTGCCGGCGAGGCTGATGCTGCGCGTGTCGGTGTTGAAGTTGTCGCCGGGGAAGGCCAGCAGGTAGGGGGTGTTAGCGGCACTCTTCTTAATGCCCTTGCCTGTCAGTATGGTGAAGTCCAATCCGTCTTCGTCATCGCCATAATCCAGGCGCAGTGCCCAGTAGCCCTTGGTGTCCTGTGCTTCCATGTTGGTGTAGATACTGATGACCTCGTCACCGGCGAGCACTTCGAAGGCGAAGGGCACGATGACGGTGTTCCAGCCACTCTTGCCGTTGGCCAGCGTGAACGAGCGTGTATAGGTGGCGGTATGTCCGTTGAGGTCGATGTCTTCAGCCACGAACAGCGAGGCCGGGGCCTCCTGCGTGCCGTCGGCAAGGGTGATGTCGGTGAGTGCCTTCGTGCCGCTGATGGTGTTGGTCCACCCCGAGGGCAGTTCCGTATCGGCGGGCAGATAGCGCAACTGGCAGGGATTGAGTTTCTTCGAACTGCAGAGGGTGTTATCCAGTGAGGCATAGTCGTCGGCCGTCCATATACCTTTTATATATATAGTGGTGGCCATTGCCACGCTGTCACGCTTCTCGCCTGTGGCCTCGCTGAGCCAGAATCCCCTCTCCTTGCCGTCGGCGTAGGTGGCCTGCACCTTCGGCTTTCCAGGCAGCTCTATGATATAGGGGTTCAAGGCATCGCCTACAATGGCATCGTTCGTATAGACGTAGGTCTGCTCGGCCTGCACATCTTGTTCCTGCCCGTTCTCGTCGGTATAGACCACGCGGAAGGTAAGTATCTCGCCCGTCGTTTGTCCGCGGATGAGCTGGAACACCAGTCCTCCTTGCTCAGGATGGCTGAGCCAGCTGGAACGGCACTCGTCGCCCACGAAGGAAGCCACTTCGCAGTCGAGCAGCACCTCGTCGCCCAGCATCACCTTCGTCGTAATGGTCATGTTACTGTAATACTTGTGCTCATCCACACTGGTATACTTGTGGTCACGGGCCACTGCCGTCAGCGATATGCACGCCAGAAGCAGAGCGATTTTAATCTTTGTTCTTCGTTTCATCTTGCTTTTTATTATTTATGGTTTGACTTTCGTTAACTCTATATGTTGTTGGGGTGAGAGTTGAAGATTGAAAATCGAAAAATGCTTTGGTGACATCCTCTGTGGCACAAGTGGCGGCTTCGATGACGTTGCCATACTCGGTGAGGGCATAAAAGATGTAGCAGTAAACAATGATGCCCATGCAAAGCAGCACGGTATATGGAGTGATTTGTGTTGGGAAGACGGCGGTGACAATGATGCTGCCGATGCCGAAAAGCACGATAAGATGGCCGGAAACCATAAACGAGTGGTGTCCGCTGAGCACCGTGCGCTTTGCCTCGGGTGTCCACCAACTGGGTGCCCCGTCATTGGCGGGCATCCGCATGATGTTGCGCCGCACGGTAAAATAGGTATGGTAGAAGGTATAGGCAATGAAGGTGGCGTGGAGGAAGAAGATTGAGAATTGAGGGTTGAGAGTTGAGCGTTGAGGGTTGAGCGTTGAAGATTGGGCTAACGCCACCGTCCAGTAGGCAATGAGACCCACCGCTAATATGAGAAGGTCGCGCACGATGACTTTCTTGGACAGGTAGTCAGGGCGCAGTAGCGAGGTGTGGCTCCATCCTAAGAGCACACCGCCGATGTGGAAGTAGCTGACAGAGAGTGCCGAGGCTGCTGCCGGACACGACGTGCGCCACTCGAAATGGTCGTGGAGGAAGAACCCGATAGCGAAGATAACGTAGCAGAGGGCTACCAACTGGCGGGCACGACGATAGACATCATAGTTGCGGAACCACACATTATTGTATAACAATACGAAAGCTATCAGGAGATTCACACCCCCTGCAAACAATAGCACCGTGTGGTAGAGTTGATGTTCCAAAATTTAGAGTTAAGGGTTGAGTGTTAAGGGTTCTTGCTCCGACGGGCTCCGCAAGCGTCCCGTTGGGCCGAGCGGAGTGTTGGAAAAGGTTAAGGTTTTGGTTGATTAAATCAAGATTAAGATTTAGATTGACGATGCAAAATTAGAAAAAAATAATGAAAGGAGGTGTGAAAAATACCACAATGTTGTGCAATTTATATCAATAAGGTGTGTAAATTTTGCAAATTTCCACACTTTTTTCGTCATTTCATCATTTATTTCGTCTTTTTTTGCTTCTCCGAACTTACTTGCACTCAGAAAAGTTCAAATTAATTTTGCTTTTCATTTGTTTATTTGTAACTTTGCACCCGAATATGGAAGAGATGCAATTTTCTGCCATCGTACTGCTGACGCTTCTCCTTCTGAAGCTGCTGCTGCTTCCCCACAAGGTGACATTGAACACCGTGGTGGACAGGTCACGCTGGCTGATGATTATCGGCATCACGTTGCTGGACTTGCAGTTCCTGTTGCAATACACGTTGGGCTTGCGGGCGATGGGGGTGACGCAGGCTGTGCTGCTAAACCTTTTGCTGTTCATACCTTGCAGCTGGATTATATCTCTGGCTATCATCTACCTGCAACGGCAGGGCGAGCTAAAGGGTGGAGACAGGCTGGTGGGCGGCGTGACGTGGGCATTGGCCATACTACTGCTAGGAATAGCCGCCGCCATCGACGGGCAGCCGCTGTTGAGCGACTCACCTAAGTTGCACTATGCAGAGATAACAGTCTCCTTCTTATACCTCGCCATGCAGGGACACTATTCCTGGCGACTGTTGACAAACCTAAAGGCTATGCAACTGGACCTGCAGAACTACTATGACCACGACATGGACCATATACTGTTGTGGATGAAGTACAGCACGATTATACTGGGCTTTCTTGCTGTTATGGTGCCGATGCTTATCTTCATCCAGAGTCAGGTACTGGCCATCTTTACCATCTTCTTCTTCATCAGCATCTTCTATCTAGTCGATACTTTCTGCAATTATATGCTAAGTTCAGCTCCAAAGAAAATGGCAAAAGCAGAGATAATGGAACGCTTGCCGAGTACGTCGGAGCAAGAACACGCCACCACCGTGCCCGAAGCGTCCTCTTCGGGTTCAGCCGAAGCAAAAACCCTCAACGCTTCCCTTATCAAGAAGTGGATAGAGAACGGCGGGTTCCGGCATTGCGGCCTCACCATGCCTGCCGCCTCAGAGAAGATTGGCATTCCGCGATATCTGCTCTCTGGCTGGCTGAAGCAGCAAGACCTCACCTACGCCACCTGGATAACGGCACTGCGCATCGACGAGGCCAAGCGCATCATCAAGGAGCAACCACAGTGGACCAACGAGGCCATCTCTCAGTACTGCGGTTTCAGCGACCGCAGCTATTTCCAGAAAAAGTTCAAGGAGAGTACGGGTATGACCCCTGCAGAATACGGTGAAACAATAAAACAATAAATAATGAACAATAAACAATGAACAGGAACGAGAAATTTGTCATCACGATTAATCGTGAACTGGGTAGTGGCGGTCGCACCGTCGGTGAGAAACTGGCAAAGAAGCTGGGTGTCCCTTTCTACGACAAAGCCCTAATTAAGGCAATGGAGGAGAAGTATAACCTCTCTGTGGAGGAGATAGAGCGCCTGAAAGGGCGCAACCACAGCTGGTGGGCCGACTTCAAGCGAGTGGTAAACATCGGACAGGGTATGACTAACTCGCCGTACTATAAGTTGTCGACGGAGGTAGAACCCGACCTGCTGACCACCGACGAGATGTTCAAGGCCGAGAAGGAAATCCTGAAAGGTATCGCCGAGGAGGAGTCATGCATCATCGCCGGCCGTTTGGGCTTCTTCGTGCTGAAGGATGTCCCCAATCGCCTGAGCATCCTCATCCAGGCCTCGATGGAGCACCGCATAGAACGCGTCATGCGCAAGCAGGGACTGAGCCGTGAGGAGGCTGAGAAGGTTATCAAGAAAGTGGACAAGATGCGCGAGAACTATGTCAATAAGTACACGGGCACCTCACGTTACGACACCCGCAACTATCACTTGGTCATCTCAATGGACGGCAAGAGCGAGGACGAAGTGGCCGACTTGATTTTCAGTTACCTCGGTTAATAGTTATTGACTATTGGTTATTGGTTATTGGTTATTGGTTATTGGCCCAGTAGCCACTCCTTAGGGCTTTTTCCTGTGACTGCCTTGAAGGTTCGGAAGAAGGTGGACTCGCTGGTGAAACCTGACTCGGCGATGACGACTGCCAGCTTCAGTTCTGGATTGTCGGTGATGAGCTTCTGGGCATGGCGCACGCGGTATTCGGCAAGCAGCTGAGCTAAGGTGCAACCACGATTGTTTCTGATACATTCTGCGATGGTAGCGGCGCTTACGCCCAAGTCGTTGGCGATGTCGCTCAACCGCAGATTCTTGAGGTAGCGGTTGTCTTCTTCTATCAGTTGGAGTATTCGCTCCATCAGCTCATCGTCGGAAACCTGTCGCCCTGGACGTTTCTTCCTGCGAACTATATAGATGTACGCAAGAACGGCAATGGCAACGACCACTGCCACGAGTACCCATAGCTCCTTTCCCTCAACAGTTTCTCTCACCCTCTGGAGAGGGGCTAGGGATGAGGCTGGGTCAGTGGCGAAATGGTAAAGCCATACGGCAGACATCGGTTTGTAGTTATCTTTTTGAATGCCTCCGGCCAGTATCAGGTCGCCTTCGGGTGTCACCACGGGAATGGTTGTGGTGGCGGCCTCCAGCGTGTCGGTGTAGTAGAGTGTCAGCCCTGCCGGTTCTTGCGCATAGTCCACGGCGAGCACATATTGGCGACTGGGTAGACTGTCGACGCCTATGATGTAGCCGCGCTGGTGTTTCTTGTCTATGATGATGGGACCTCTGTAGAAGATAGGGCCAAACTCGCACTGCATGGGTATTGGAGTGGCCGTAGGCAAGAGCGAGAAGCAGGTGTCGCTCACTAAGACGATGGCTAACTGTGGTAATCCCACCCCCGACCCCTCCCCTACATGGGAGGGGAGATCCACCCTGCTCCCCCCCCTCAACAGGGAGGGGTCGGGGGTGGGTTTGTTGGCCGTCAGGAGATAGGAGTACTCGCCAATGGAACAGGCATCGCTGCTGAAGGGCAGGTCGAAATACAACAGCGACCACTGTTCCAGGAGCGGCACGCGGAAGGCATCGCCGCTCACCTGGTCAGCCCAAATGGTGTCGAGGGGAGCTTGGTAGATGTCATGGTTTCTGATGATGATGGCATTGTCTTTCGCCGTCTTTAGGATGTAGGGGTTGGAGCGTCCTTGGGTTACCCCCTTTACCCACTGCACTTGACTTCGTCCATCGTAACAGGCAATGTCATCGTTGGTATAGTGGTTGCCAGCGATGATGACGCGCCCGTCATCCAATTGTATGCCGCTGGACAGCACTCGCCGTCTGTCCAGACAGCCGAAGCCCTCAAAGCTGTGCGTGGCCGGTGTATAGCGTTCAAGCATAAAAGTCTGCCCAATGCCGAGCGGTTCGGAATGGCCGCCACCGATGATGACCTCTTCTCCTTCACCCATGACCACGGCAAAGCCGTTGTCGTGACAGTAGGCCATTGGCATCTGATGCCACTCACCGTCGGCAAAGTACTCAGCTGTCTGTGTGGGCACGAAATTCGTGGTGTGCCCGCCCGCCACGGTCAGCTCGCCATTAGCGTAGAAAATACTGTGGCCGCTGCGCGGAATGTTCAGGTCGGGCAGTCGCTCCGGCACGATGCGTACCATCGGGCAACCATGGGCATCCGTAGGGGCAGACCCCGTGTCAGCCCATACTGTTACCACACTTGCAATAACAAACGTACAAAGCAGCAATGCCCCCTTTATCTTGATAATCTTGTTGTTCACGCGGCAAAGGTACAAAATCTCCCCCGAACCGCCAAACGATTCGGGGGATTAAAACTGATTTCACGGATTTTTACGGATAATACTCAATTCTTTGCCATGATGTCGATGATGGCGGCGATGTCGGCCACGTCGACCGTGCCGTCGCCGTTCACGTCGGCCTGTGGATTATTAGTGCCCTTAGCCATGATGTCAATGATGTTGGCAATGTCGGCTACATCGACCGTATTGTCGCCGTTGACGTCGCCGGGTGCGGAGGCACCGGCGGGACGGATGACATAGTCTCCGACCACGTAGTCTATGGCGGTGGCAGCAGGAGCTGCTTCGGCGAGCGTTGCCTCAATAGTTTGCACGGTGTAGCCATTGATGTTAGGAATCACTTCGTAGGTTCCATAAGGCACCTGCGTGAAACGGTAGCTTCCGTCGTCCTGCATCTTTACAGCGGCTATTATTTCACCCCCCTTCTTGCGCAGATACACATACACGGGTTCGGGAGTGGGCTTCACGGCACCTTCTTTCTCATAGACAGAGCCAGGCAGGCCGAAGATGTCCATGATAAGATTGCCATAGACATCGAAACTGATGTCGGTACGGAACAATACGCGGTCGTCCTCAGCGGTGACACCCCAGTAATCCAGAAGGCTTTCGCCCTCGTAGGTATTCACGCCCTTGACCAGCTTTGTCACTTGGAACTGTAGCGTCTGCCCTGTCGTCCACCACGACCAGTTGCCGCTCTGTACCTCGCCCCAAACGGGTATGTTCATCACGTATGTGCCGTCTTCGTTGAAGGTGACCTGTACGCGCAGCATATCGTCAGTGTGTATGGGTTCGCCGTTTTCATCGGTCATATAAAAGTTCCATGTGCCGATGATGCTCGGATCCTCATTTGCCAGCAGTGGCGTGGGCACGGGCAGGGTGCCGTCGATCTTTCCTTCAATGGTGCCTTTTCCATCCAGCGGGACAAAGGCGCGCTGTACTTCGATGTCGATGGATTTCGGACCTGTTGAGCTATAGAACACTTCCATGGGACTGAAACTCTTGGCATCGGTCCACAGCAAGGCATTCGGATAATAGGTGGGCAGATTGCCGTCGCCCACGTTTACGGCCTTGGCATAGAGGGTGGCGACTCCCGACGCAATGGTCAGGCGGCCGTCGTCAGAGGTATAGACATACTGCATGTTGCCCTCCATGTTCTTTTCCAGTAGGTTGACTTTGGCACCCTCCACTACCTGGCCGTTCTGCTCGGCGTTGGTCGGCAATCGGCCTGCGCCACACCAGAGGTAAAGCGACTGGACGGTGCCGGACTGTTCGCAGATGCCGAAAAGGGGGTTTGTGGAATACAGGTACTCGAAGTTGTACTTAGTCCACGGATAGTTAATGGCATATCGGCCGGGGGCCAGCACCTTAAAGTCGCTGGGAACAAAGGGCTGCACCTCCTGGACTCCAAGCTCCTCGTTCCACACTTTAAGCCCAAACACGGTTTCGGGATTGGGAATGTCGTATTCTGTGTTCACGATGAATCCCTCGTAGAAATACTCTGCCGAGCTGAATACGGGAAACTTTCCCAGGCCAACCGTATGGGAATAGTAAAAGTCGGCCTTGACTTTGTCGCCTTCAACCACTTCCACGATTTCATAGCCTACGTCTTCAAGTGTCACGGTGTAGGTCTTGTCGTGTCCTCCAGTGCTGGTCATCGCGCCGGTGTTGGGGTTGCGGCGGTACCAGGTGCGCTTGAAGCTTGAATCGTCCTTGTAGTCGGTGTAGTTGCTGAAATTGCTGTGGTCGTGATACACGCGAATGGTGAGCGACGAGCTGTAAACGACGCTTCCCACAAAAGTGTATTGGTCGATGCGCGTCTGTGAGTACTTCTTCTGTGAGGGAATTGTAATGGCGGGAATCTTCACTACGTTAGACACCCATCCGTCCTTTTCGCCTCCGTGGAGCTTCAAGCGGTAGGGCAATCCGACAAGGGAAACGATATAGCCGGTGCCAGTGATGGCGCTTTCGTTGTATGTCTCCCATCCGGAGCTCTTTTGGACCTGCAGGGAGTAGCTGTTGCCGCCGAGACTTTGCGGTGAGGGGAACGACAGCTCGGCCTCATAATCCCAATTTGCCCCTTGGAAAGGCGCCAGTGTGGTGTACAACAGGCACAGTCCGCCGAAGTGTCCTTCCGGAGCTTCTTCGATGGTTGGCATTTCTGGAAGTGTGCCTTTTGAGGCAGGTGTTATGGGGTCTGGCCCCACATACTGAGCCTTTGCTACGCATACTGACAGCAGCAAGGCAAGAAACAATTTGAATCTTTTCATAATGAAACGTTTTTGTTAATTAGACTTTATAAACTGGAATATATTACTTTTCTGCCATGATGGTGATGACGGTGGCGATGTCGGCCACATCGACGGTGCCGTCGCCGTTGACGTCGGCGGCTGAAGCCTCCCCCGGTTGGGGGGCACTGGCCATGACGGTGATGACAGAGGCGATGTCGGCCACGTCAACGACGCCGTCGCCATTCAGGTCGCCCTTCAGCGTCACGACCTCAATGTCCTCAATGATGGTCTTGAATTGCTTCCAGCCCGCCGTTTGTTCGTACTTGGCCTTGGCACCCACGGGCACATGGAGCGGACTGCCATAGATGTAATCGGAGGCGTATGGACGGCCAGGGATAGAACCGTAAGTGTTGTAGAACGCCTTTTCAGAGATGGGGACTGGGTTGGAATCATAGACATGGATGCTGTGGTCATCCACACCGTTGGCCAGCCAGGTGCAGTTGCCGAAAGCATTTTGGCCTATCTCCTCAAGATGCCCCATGATGTTGAGCTTACCGAGAGACAAATTGTTATAGAAAGCGTATGTCCCGATCTTCTTCACCGAGGCAGGAATGTCCAAATGCATGAGCGACGTGTTGGCGGCAAAGGCGTATGGCTTTATCTCCTTCACGCCGTCGGGGATGATTAATGGAGCGTCGGTGTCGTCACCCTCAACAAGCTGTGAGAGTTTGCCCCACCACGGTTCCTTGTTGGCAGCCAGCGGGTTGCTGTCGAGCGAGCCGAAATCAATGTCGCAATAGCTGCGCAGGGAAGGTGTGGTCACCGTCTTGATGTTTTTGCAGCCCTCAAAAGCGTATGCACCTACCTTGCGCATCGTCGTGGGGAAGTTCACCTTCGTCAGCTCCTTGCAGTTGATGAAAGCAAATATGCCAATGTTCTCCGTTCCTTCGGGAATATCAAGCTCCGTCAGTTCGACACCGTTCTGAAAGAGATGCCCAGCATAATAGAGCGGATTGGTGACATAGAGCACGGCACCCGATTGCTCGACGTGGGTGATGCCGAAGCGTATGTGGCACCAAGCCTTGAGGTCGCTGATGTTCACTCGCTGCAAGCCTGTGCAGTCCCTGAAGGCATCGTTGGCAATGGAATCGACCTTCTCATGGAAGGTCACGGAAGTCAGCGAATTGAAATTGCTGAACGTGTTGCGCTTGATGGTGGTGACAGTTTCTGGAATGACCAAATCGGTCAGCAGCTCTTCACCGACATAGAATTGCAGAGGCTTCATGCTATAGAATACGCCTGTCATGTCGCCGCCCAACTCCATGCTGCACCACGCCTTGAGGTCGGGTATGAACACTTTCTCCAACGAGTCGCAATAGAAAGCCCATGCGCCGATTGACCTGACGGAGGATGGTATGCTGATCTCTTTCAGACCTGTTCGGAAAAAAGCATTCATTCCGATTTCCTTCAACGACGAGGGCAGGTTGATGGACGCGAGCTTCCTACAGTCCTGAAAGGCTATCTGCTCAATCGACTCAATGGTGTTGGGCAGTGTGACGCAGGTCAGCTGCGTGCAGTCGTTGAGACTGCTGATGTGGGTCACGGTGAAGGTAGTGCCCTCAATAACCACGGTCGGAGGGATGTTCAGGGTATCCTTGTAATACACATACTCATAGTTAGTGTAGTCCTCGTTCCAGATTTCCCCCTTAACAACCATGGCCTTACGGTTTTCCATGTCGATCACTTGGTAGTAGATGCCATCCACCAAGACGGCTTTCATACTGACAGAAACGACGGTCAATAGGAAGGTAAGCAATAATTTCTTCATATACGTATTAATGAGAAGATGCCATGATGTCAATGATGGCAGCGATGTCGGCCACGTCGACCGTGCCGTCTTTGTTCACGTCGGCCTGTGGATTGTTTGTGCCCTTTGCCATGATGTCGATGATGTTGGCGATGTCGGCCACGTCGACCGTATTGTCGCCGTTGACGTCGCCGTTCTTGGCTGTGCCGCCGCCCTTCAGGTCAATGGTGATGGCTACGGGGTTCCAATCCTCATCCTGTCCGGGCTTCACCAGAGTGGCCTGGGCCATAGAGGATACGCCGGGGTAATAAACGTCCGTCTTGCCTGCGGTATGTGCGCGGACGTAGTAGCCGTCGCCCAGAGTGTAGAGTCCCTCATCGAAGGTCACCGTGCCGTTCTCGTCGGTCGTGGCCGTGGCTTTCATTACGATGTTGCCATTAATGTCGGGGCCGAGCACGTCAACGGTGGCCTGAACGGGACTGCCGTCGAGCACGGTGTTCACCGTCAGCGGTGCCATGAGCCGGCCGGCGGGTAATCCGAACTGCGCCTCACGAATCCACAGTTCGGGTTCATCGCCCCAGTCTACCAGATACTGGAAGGTGAGCTTATAGTCATCGCCGGCGAGGTCTGTCTCGTACCAGCTCATGTAGACACTGTCAGGGCAGATGATGGCATACTGTCCGGGCTTCTTCGTGACGATGGTGGCGGGAAGAGGTTCCGGCTCATCCATGTACTCCACATGGACGAGCTGCTTCGCCGGGTCGGAGAGCACGTAGTCGGTGTTGAGGATGATACCGTCGGGGCCGTAGTAGCTGGGTGAGCTGGCGACGGGCACGCTGACGATGCCATTATAGACACCGCTTAGAGGCTTGCGGAAGATGAAGCCACAATGATCTCTGTCACCCGAAATCTCGAGCACCAGCTCGTAGCCTACGTCATCCAGGGTGGGCGTATAGGTCAGCTTCGTGGCCCCGGCGATGGCCGTCATGTCGTAGTTGTAGGGGTTGCGACGGTACCACTGGAAGCGCATGTACTCGCTGTCCTGGGTATATTCCTCCATTGTGCCTTTGCTCGTGTCGTGGGCATCTACGCTGAAGGTGAAGTTCTTCATCTGCTCCCTCCCTACGAGGATGAACATGTCGTCGTCGCTGGTTGCCCATCCGCTGACGTGCGTCGGGTAGTTGCTGGTGGGGTGCTCGGTGGTGATGGTGTTGCTGACGTAGCCGTCCATGTCGCCGCCGTGCATGCGCAGCCGATACTTCGTCACGCCTGAAGGAGTGCTGGGAATGGCGTTGTCATACGTGAAATGTACGGCACCGTCGCTGTTGGAGAAGGTCTCCCAGGTGTCGCCGACAGTATATTCCAGTGTGTAGTACTCACCGCCAAGGTCCGAGGGCTCGGGGAAGCTCAGCCAAGTCTCATAATAGTAATGACCATTGAAGATGATGCTCGTCAAGGTAATGCGGTTCAGCTGCAGTCCTACGAACTGATTCGCGGGCACGGTCTTGTCGATGCTGGCAACTGTGGGCAGCGGCCCTTTCACGCCTGGCTCTACATCGACTGGCGTGGGCTGTGCCATGGTGGTGACGGCGCTGAAGAGCGCCACTGCGAATAAAGAAATCTTTTTCATGTGTATATTGGTTTTTAGGGTTTCTATTTTCCAGCCATTTTGGTGATGACGGTGGCGATGTCTGCCACATCGACAGCTCCGTCATCGTTCACGTCGCCGCCATTGTTGATGGTGAGGTCGAAGACGGCCACGTCGCTGTCTTCAAGTCCGGCACGGGTGGCATAGACGCTGACTGTGACGGTCCGCACCACTGGCACCTGGGCAAGCACGTCGGCACTGCCGTCGCTGGAAGGTGTCAGTACTCCCGTGCCACCTTTTGGATAGGAGTAGTCATAGTGGTAGGTGACACCCTTTGTGGCACAGTCAAACTGCAGCTTGCCGTCCTCCAGTGTTACCACGGGTGTGGCACACTTCGTCTCCTCCATCTCCTCGATGTTGAAGAACTCCTTCCACACCGGAGCCTCCTTGTAGGCATCTACCGAGCCACGGGGCACATAGAGCGTGACCACTTTCTTGTCGACCCAGTTGAATGGGTCGGTGGTACATGTGGGAGGGGTCACGGGATTGGCATAGAACTCCTTCAGGGCATAGCAGGCAGCGAAAGCCCCTGACTCAATAGTGCTAATCGACGGCGACAGGACGACCACGGCGACAGATTTCTTATCGGAACCATTCTGGTTGAAAGCGTCCTTGGGAATAGTGGTAACCTTTGTGGACTTGATGATGACCTTCTCAATGGATGAGGTGCGCCAGGCTTCTCCCTCGTTGAGCTTCGTCACCAGCGGGCCGTAGGTGACACTTGTGACTTCGTCAGTAAACCGGAATGGGCCTTTTCCTTCCGGAGCGATGATGTCGCGGCCTACATAGACCGTAGCAGGCTCCTTGAACATGCTACCGAAGAGGGTGTTAGATGTATTGCTACCTCCACCGATGGTGAGTGGCTTGTCACAATCTTCGATAATCAGGTTGGTGATACCTGAACTATTGAACGCATTGTTGCCAATCTCTTCCATTGAGGCGGGGATGATATAATCGGGCGTCAAGGGACAACTGTCGAAGGTCTGGTTGCCTATGCTCTTCAGCGTCGAGGGCAATACGGCATCCCGAAGATTCTTACACCAGATGAAAGCAGAGTTTTGGATGGTGGAAAGGTTCTCCGGCAGGTTGATGGACTCTAAAGCCGAGCACTCGCCGAAAGCACCTTCGGGGATAACAGTTATCTGCGTGGATAGAATCTTCACTTTCTGGACAATTGAGTTACGCCAGCACTCATGCTTGCTGAACGTCGTCACCTTCGGGCCGTAAGTTATCTCGGTGATGTTATTGGCAAACTGGAATGGGCCTTTGTCGTCTTTGGTGACGATGTTACGGCCTGCATAGACCGTACAAGATGGTTTAAACCCACTTCCGAATACAGTCACGCTTGTGTTAGAGCCTCCGCCGATGATGAGCGTCTGGTCGGTGTCCTCGATGGTGAGCGAGGTGATGCCGGAATTGTCGAACACGGTGTTGCCAATCTCCTCAATGGTGGAGAGGATGGTAAACGCTTTCAGCGAGTCACAACAGTTGAAGGCAGATGTGCCGATTTTCTTCACCGTCTTGGGAATGCTGATGGAGGTGATAGTGGGGAAGTGGTCGCTCTCAAAGCGTGAGTCCCTCGTCCGCTGGAAGGCATTGTCGCCGATGGCCACCACGGTGTAGCCGTTGGGGGCCGTCTCGGGAATCACGATGTCGCCCCTATAGGTGTTGTAATAGGCGATGTGATATTCGTCTTGTTTATACGTATCACGCATTGGAATGACTGTGGCGGTCTGCTCCTCATCGTTGTACTCGTAGTTGAGGTCATCGCCTGGTTGGTAGACTTTCGCCCCTGCTGCTATCGCTGTCAGCATGAGCGCAATTGTAAGTAAACTCTTTTTCATAATAATTTAGCCATTTGATTAGTCAATAATACCTTGCAAAGTTAATCAAAAAAGACGAAAGGAGACTCCCAAATAAGGAAAATCGACTCCCATTCCGCGGAATGGGAGTCGATTTATCGGAATGGGAGTTGAAAAAAAACAGATTGCAACGTTTTTTACCTTGTCAGCGAGAAGCGCATGGAGAATCCGAAGTCGTGGGTGGTGGTGGGGTAGCTGCTCGATGAGAGGAGCGGAGTGTTGGTCTGCCGGTCGTAGTAGGCGGTGAGGGTGAGGTATCGGGAGAGGGTGTAGTCGGCACGCAGGGAGACTTTGAGTGCGGAGTTGCCACTGCTGGCCGAGGAGACACCTGTGCGGATCAGCGGGACGGTTCTCTTTGATCGCGTGATAGATGTCCGTTCCGCTTCTCTGTCTTGGCTGTCGTTCCATTGAATAAGGAGAACCGTCCCCGCTGATCCCCCATATTTTCCTCCACTCTACTTTATGGCGCACTTGTCATTTACTCAAGTTTCGGAAGTACGGACTTTTTGTCAACAGTGTTTTGCTATTGTTTCAAAAATTTTTCAAAAAATGGGCTCAAGCCATCATTCTTATAGTTATATCATTGGTTTACAAAATGTTATCCTATGACGGCTTGCTCTTTGAGCCATCATAATGCCGTCATATAGCCCTCATTTTTGTCGGATGAGTAGTCAAAAATATAGTAAATAGTAATCTAACTTACTGGTTTAAACGGAGTTTCATAACAGCAATAATATCGGAAACAAATTGTTTCCATGGGAGAAACAGTTTGTTTCTCCCATGGAAACAGTTAGTTTCCTCCGTTGAAACTATGGGGAACTGACTTCCTGATACTGAGAAAGAACGGCTATGATAGCAAGTGAAAGGTACGGAGAGATAGAATTATGACGGCTCTATGATGGCTTCAGAGGCAAGCCATCATAGGATAATCATCTGGTATTCTATAAGTTAACACCATTAATGATGGCTGATGGCACTTTTTAAGATTTTTACGGGTCATGGGGACAGGCACTTGACCCAGACTTGGGTCAATGTTCCTGTCCCCACGACCCGGGTAATCGCTGAATAACGCTATAACTTAATCCTGATACTCTTGACATCTGACGTGAGCCTATCCTTAGACATTCCATCA
>JAFVFY010000093.1 GCA_017475265.1 Prevotella sp.
GTCCCTGACTTGTTAGGCTTCTTGCGGATAAACATGATGCAAAGTTAGCACGGGTCACTCACTTTTCCAACTTTTCGGCACACAACTGCCTGATTTTTAGGATAGTTTAAAATTTGAGGCAAAGGGGCGCGGAAAACAGGCGGAAGGCCATTTCATTGAAGCTGTTGTAGATGATGTTGCGGAGTATTATGAAAAAACATCTGTTACTTTTCTTCGCCCTGATGGCCATCGCCACGGGCGCGAACGCCGCCGAGGAACTCAATGTCGCCGGACAGAATGTCGACCTGACCACGTCTGGCAACATCACCGGCAGCGACATCACCATCAATGAGGGCGGCAAGCTCTATTACGACGCCTCCACCAAGACGCTGACGATGAAGGACGTGCGCATCGTGCGCGGTTACGACAACCAGCGCTGCATCACCAGCTCCGTCGACGGGTTGACCATCTACATCGAAGGCACTGTTGACTTCAACTCTGTCGTTGCCGCCGCCATCCGTCTGAATAACGGCGTGGCGAACACCATCATGGCTGCCAACGCGAGGAGACTGAAGATTGAAGATTGAACATTGAAGATTGCAAAAACTGGGCGAATTGTTTGGCAGTTCGCCCAGTTTTTCGTAACTTTGCGGCCAACAATAATAATCACCGACAATGAACACCAACGAACAACCCGTGAAGCAACTGCCATTAGGCATTTCAGACTTTGAGCTTATAAACAAGCAGAACTGCTACTATGTAGACAAGACCATGTTCATACCCCGAATGGAGTTCGTCAGCAACTACCTCTTCCTGGTGCGGCCGCGCCGCTTCGGCAAGTCGCTGATGCTGAGTATGCTCAAGGCTTACTACGACGTGAACATGAAGGACAGCTTCGACAAACTTTTCGGCGACCTGTGGATAGGTAGCCACCCCACGCCCTACAAGAACTATTACGCCGTGCTGCACCTGGACTTCTCGCAGGTGATCGGATCCATAGGGAAGCTTCAAGAGAATTTCGATGAGTATTGCGGTATGGTGTGCGAGATTTTCGCACAACAATATGAGCACCTCTTCTATGATGGCTTTGCCAAGGATGTCAAGGAGGCTTCTAATGCAGGCGGAAAACTCAACCTCATCGGTCGCAAGGCCAAGATGTACGGTGTTCCACTCTACCTCATTGTCGACGAGTACGATAACTTCACTAACACCGTCTTGAACCAGCACGGTGAGGATATCTACATGAGCCTGACACACGGCGAGGGCTTCTACCGCGACATCTTTAAGATTTTCAAGCCCAACTTCGAGCGTGTGCTGATGCTCGGCGTGAGTCCTGTGACGATGGACGACCTGACCTCGGGCTACAACATCGCCACGAACATTACCGCTGAAGGTGAGTTCAACCAGATGCTCGGCTTCAGTGAGGACGACGTGCGCGTGATGTTCAACTATTACAAGGATGCCGGCTGGCTGAAAAATGATGTGGAAACCATGATCGAGGAGATGAAGCCGTGGTACGACAACTACTGCTTTGCCAAGGAGGGCCTCAACGATAGCCGCATGTTCAACAGCGACATGGTGCTCTATTATTTAGGCAATCAGGTGCGGAACGGCCATTCGCCCGATGAGATGGTCAATCCTAACGCCCGCACGGACTACAAGAAGATGAAGAAGCTGATACAGCTGGACAAACTGGAGCCGCAGCGTAAGAGCATCATCTACCAGATAGCCGAGCAGGGCTACATCGACAGTACCCTCGTATCCTATTTCCCGGCCTCGGAGATGGTGAAGTTCGACAACTTCGTCTCCCTATTATATTATTATGGTATGCTCACCATCGCGGGCACCAGCGGCTTCATGCTTCGCCTTGGCATCCCTAACAACAACGTGCGAAAGCAGTATTACGGCTATCTGTTGGAGGAGTACGACCGCATCCGCACAGTGAACCACTGGCAGATAGACCAGGCATTCCAACGGGCAGCCGTCAGTGGCGACTGGCATCCGCTGGTGCAGACCGTCAGCGACGAGTACGAGAAGACCTGCGCCGTGCGCTGCCTCATAGAGGGCGAAAGGAATATCCAGGGATTCTTCACCGCCTACTTCTCGCTATGCCCCTACTACCTCACCGCCCC
The DNA here is from genome assembly GCA_017475265.1 of Prevotella sp. Taxonomy (GTDB): domain Bacteria; phylum Bacteroidota; class Bacteroidia; order Bacteroidales; family Bacteroidaceae; genus Prevotella. The sequence continues at coordinate 2,112 of JAFVFY010000093.1, forward strand.
CGAAGTAGAGTTGAACCACGGCTATTGCGACTTCTTCCTCATGCCCGACCTGAACCGCTACCCCATGGTAGCCCACTCCTACATCATCGAGCTGAAATACCTGAAGACCGACGACAGCGAGGCCACAGCTGAAGAGCAGTGGCAGCAGGCTCGCGAGCAGCTGCTGCGCTACGCCCAGGACGAGAAAGTAAGACTATTACAAGCCAACACGCAGCTGCACCTCGTAGCCGCCCAGTTCCGCACACACCAGTTAGTGAGGGCAGAGGAGATCGGAGATTGAAGATTGGAGATTGAAAATGGCGGCACGGTCGACGTAGCCGACATCGCCACCATCATCGACGGCGAAGAGATATTCAAGGCATAAGAAGCATAACAAATTGATGCTTGGGCATACGGACTGGGCCTGATTCGTGAGCGGGTCGCCATTGTATAATCCGGCAAAGGAGTCTGAGCTAAAGATTGAGAGTACTGCGTAAAAGGTTAAATGAATTAAAAAGAGGAAAAATTCCTGCATTAATTACTTTGATATTGAAAAAATGTGTACCTTTGCACCCGCAATACAGGAATGTGTTGCCCGCGAAGGTGCAATTCGGAAAGACCTTCGCTTTCTTTTTCTGTCACGACCCAGAGAACGGCGGTTTCATCTTCGACGGCCTTGACCATCTCTACGACATGCTCCGCGAGCAGGGCGCGAGGGTAGTAGGCAGCCCCGAGTGGCACAACCACGACGAGACCATCACCGACTGGATTTGCAAAGTGTCGCCTAACCTTTAGCCCACATTACATTCGAGCTTTCCCGTTAGGAGTCAAAATTAAATAATGATAAGAAATTTGGCCGTAACGGGAATTATCCGTATCTTTGCACCTGTGTTGGCAAACATGCCAGCGCAGGTGCAATTGTTATTTACAAATAAAAATAGATATGGGAGTATTTATTAATGGAGGCAATGACGGGTTCCGCCGCTACGCCACAAGGGAATATGTCGATAAGACGAACTTGATAGCATACATCAATTCCACCATCGGCACAGACATCATGCTCACTTGCGTCACCCGTCCGCGACGCTTCGGCAAGACGGCGGCAGCACAGATGCTCTACGCCTACTACGACAAGTCGTCGGACAGCCGCGAGCTGTTTGCACCTTATAAAATAGCTTCAGACCCTTCATTCGGGCAGCACCTGAACAAATATCCTGCCATCTACATTGATGTTACCGACTTCACCACCCGATATGCAGGCAGGGAGGATATAGTGGATTTAATGCAGAGGGAAATCATGGAAGACATAGCCGAGGACTACCCTGACATAGAGGCGAAAGACAATGACGACTTGATGGCGTTGCTGCTCAGGATTGCCATGAGGACGGGCGAGAAGTTCGTGATGATCATCGACGAATGGGACGCGATATGCCGTGAGGCTGCCGACAAACTCAGCCTGATGGACAAATACGTGAACTTCCTCCGCCGTATGTTCAAGGGCGGCAATACCGCCAAGGTGTTCGCCTGTGTGTATATGACTGGCATCCTGCCCATCAAGCGCTATGGCACGCAGTCGGCACTGAACAATTTCCAGGAGTTCTCAATGACCGATGCAGACATGCTGGCAGGGTATATTGGCTTTACAGAGTCTGAAGTAAAGAGCCTGTGTTCGAAATACGACATGGACTACGAGGAAATGAAGAACTGGTACGATGGTTACAGCTTCGGACCGGAGTATCCTGCCATCTTCAATCCGAACTCCGTAATCCAGGCCTGCGAACGTCACACCTATAAGAATTACTGGGGCAAGACCTCTTCTTTCGAGACACTGCAGCTCTACATTGACATGAACCAGACTGGCGTGCAAGAGTGTCTTGAGAAAATCGTGAGAGGCGAAAGCCAGAAGGTGTCCGTGCTGCGCTTCGGCTTCGATGTCAGTTCGATAGGCAGTGACGACGAGCTGTTTACCCTGATGATACACTTAGGATACCTGGCGTACGATGCGGAGAGCCGCACCGTGAGGATTCCCAACAAGGAGATACGTATGGAGTTCATCGAAGCCCTGCGCGGCAGCAAAACCCACAAGAAGCTACAGGCCATGGTGAAGCTCTCCGACCGTCTGATGAAGGCCACCCTCGACGGTGACGAGCAGCAGGTGGCAGAAATTGTCGGGCAGATACACGACAGCGATGCCGGCCCTGATTTCTACAACAATGAGCAGGCACTTCGCTCCGTACTCAAACTCGGCTATATCAGTGCCATCGATGATTTCGTCTCCATACAGGAACTGCCAACAGGCAAGGGCTATGCCGACCTCGCTTTCATTCCCCGGCTTGGTAGCAGCCAGCCCGCCGTCGTGGTTGAGCTGAAATGGAACAAGACCGAGCATGCCGCCATTGACCAGATCAAGGAGCGCAATTATCCCGACGTGCTGAAACGCTTCACCGACAATATCCTCCTTGTCGGCATCAGCTACGACGAGACCACGAAGCAGCATACGTGCAAGATTGAGAGATAACCATGTACGACCAGATAAGGGAAGAGACTTTTTTCCTAATGTTTTATGCATCAGTGGCAATGCTGTCTCTATTAGCGGGCGGCTATCTGCTGTTCCGTCGAGCCAATGCCATTGCCCCTGACGTCACGCCGCCAGTGCGACTGCGCCGGTGGACAGCGGCCTTCTTTGCCGCCATTGCTTTGTGCCACTTGTGGTATCTGCCGACGTATTTTCTCACCTCTCCCGATGGTATGATGCTGGGCAGTCTTATAGCCGGATTGCTCGACTGTATGATGGTTATTCCTCTGACAATAGTCGTATTGCTCGTTATGCTGCAAGACCGCAGGCGACCGCTGTGGCCTGTTGCCGTTATGGTTGCACCGCTCATTGTAGGATTGGCGTGGTGCATCGCTACCCGTAGTTATGCTCTTCTGCCAGCGTTATTTGTCTATTTTCTGCTGATGTGGCTTGGCTTAATCATGTATATAGTTCGCGCGTTGAGGCAATACGGACGCTGGCTGCGTGACAACTATGCCGACCTGGAGCAGAAGGAAGTGTGGCAAGGCTTTGTGGTGCTGGCCATCTTTTTCCTGGTATATGCTATCTATTCGCTTGACGCAGGTGAGCTGATATACGAATATGCTACGGAGGGAATCGACATCGTACTTATCTGTTATCTTCTGTGGCGGGTGGAAACACTGCAGACTCTCCCCCTACAGACCCTCCCCCTGTCAGAAGATTTTGTCTGCTTAAGGACTAAATCGCCTGTGAGGGAGGGAAGTAATTACCCTGTCGGCGACGATTCTGTGGCAGAAGTATCTACTCCCCTCCCTTATAGGGAGGAGCCGGGGGAAGGTCTGCCGGGTGAGAGTCTGTCACCCTACGACCTTCCACTATCCATTCGCACCAACATCGGACCTTTGTTGAAGCAGCATTGCGAGGATACGCAACTCTATTTACAATACGACATTTCCATTACCCAACTCGCCACATTGATTGGCATCAACCGCTCCTACCTCAGCAAGCACTTTGCCATGCAGGGCATCACTTACAATGAGTA
>JAFVFY010000031.1 GCA_017475265.1 Prevotella sp.
GTCAAATGGTTTTCACTTTTTGTTTTTTAGAAATACAGGAAAAAACAAGAAATACTGAGAAAAACAAGACGAATGGTTTTTATCTGTCTTTGTTGTATTTATCTGTTTTACTAAAAACATCGTTTCCAATTGTCAACTTTAATGTCAGCTGGCAACCACGAATGACTCTGTTGCATTGATTGCCGAACTCTCCGGTTTCTCCCGCAGTTCATTCTTCCGCATCTTCAGCGATGCCTACGGCATGTCGCCTTCGGATTATCGCCGAGTAGCAAGGAAATAAAAGTTACTTCCCTGCCTTCTCCTTGGCGATGTTGCGGTACTCCGAGGGAGTCATCTTGAACTTCTCGCGGAAAAGGGTGTTGAAGTGGCTGCGGCTGCTGAACCCGCTCTGCTCTGCAATGAGGCCTACGGGATTGTTGGTCTCGGCAACCAACTGGGCGGCATGGCGGATGCGCCAGTCGTCGAGGAAGTCGCCGATGGTCTGGCCTTCCCCGCACTCGCGGATGGCGGCGGCCACGGCATTATAGTTCGTGGCGAGCATCTGGGCAAGGCTGTCGCGGTTCAGGTCGCTGTCGGTGTAAGGCTGCTTCTCGCGCATCAGTTGGCAAATGCGGTTGTAGAGCTGCTGCGACGGGCTGAGCGTTTCCTCTGGCTGGCGGCTCAGTACTTCCTGCCGCTCGTCGGCCTCGCGCATCAACTGTTGCACGGTATCGAACAGTTGGCGGTTCTTCTCCATCAGTCGGCGATGGGCCAGGATGATGCGCCAGAGGAACAGGACACCGCCCACCAGGAACGCCACGAGTGCTATTATAATAATAAGATGTATGCGGGCCTCGGCCTCCTTGTCCTTCAACTGCAGTTCCTTCTCCTGTGTCTTCATCTGCTGGGCATACTTCAGCGTTTCCTGCCGGAGCTCCCGTTGCGTCAAGCTGTCGTTAAGCGTGTTGTGACGGTCAAGCGTCTCGTATGCCTCCCTGTATCGGCCGGAACGGTGAAGGCCGATGGCATAGATGCTCAATAAGTCTATGTACTGGGATGAGATGGTGTCGAACCGCTCGTGTATGATGCGTTCCAGACGGTCATAGTATTGCTGTATATGGGAGCCGTCGCCAGAGAAGGCGTAATAGTTCATCATGTCCATCTGGTAGTTGGGACTCACTTTGTCTTTAATCTTTTCAAATGCCTCGGCAGTCTTCCTGGCTTCGGCCAGATGGCCCTCAGCCCACTGGCAATAGGCCAGAACGCTATAGGTCAAAGCCCTCTTCTCATCGCAGAAGCCTTTGGGAGCGGTGGGTATTTCCCTGTCAATACGGTCTAACACCTGTAGTCTCTCCTCCAGCAGTTCTATGGCACGGGCGTTATTTCCCTGTTGGGCCAACCTACGGGCAGCGTTGCCCAGATTACTTTCCAATACGGGCAATGAGTTCAAGTCATCGCATGAGGCTTCTCTGAGGATGTCGAGACAACGGTCCATGTATTTCATGCCGCTGCCATATTGTATATTCTCCATCACAAGGCCCATGTCGTAATAGAAAGCAGCCTCCAATCTCACGTCACCAGCATTGTGTGCCCGCTGTGCCCCTTCCATGGCATAGCGTATGGTCTCTGGGTAAGTATCTCGATTCACCTGGAGGATACTGACCAACTGATTGAGTGTTTTGAGATACTGCGCACTGTCGCAAGCGGGGTTAGTGTTGCTGAGCACCATCATACAATAGTCTTTGGCCTTGTCGAAATCCTCTATCTCTTCATTGCTGTAGTAGATACAAGCCCGCCAATGGTTGGCCTCGTTGACGTCCATCACCCCGCGCACCTCGGCAGTATCAAGCATCCTGAGCGCACGTTCAGGTTCTTCCATCAGATACTTCCGTACGTTCTCCCATTGGTAAATACTATCGGCATCAGCCACGTTGCCGCTACCATTACTGTTACCGTTGGTGCAACTGATGGCCATGGCAGCCACCATCAAGAACACATGAACCAGATTCTTCATAAGTTGACTTCTTTGTAAAATCGTCGGCAAAGGTACGCATTTTTTCCGAAAACCATATCAAAATGTTTCATATTTGTTTCTTTATTGGTCTCAAAATGCCATTTGTGCGCCATGAGTACAAAGTTGTGCGCCACAAGAACACACTTTCCAACCACAGTTTCTATCTTTGCAAATAAAAAAACATAAAAAAACAGCTCACAATGAACATTATTCGGAAAATAATGCTTATCTTTGCGGCGTATAGTGCGAAACACTTTACGCATAGCATCGGAAGCGTTGTGCTTTTTCCACACCGAGAACTTCGACAACTCTCATGAGAAAATGGAAAAGCGAGTACGTTCTTCCCTTGGCGTTGATTTCATTGGACCCGTTCCATTGACGTCATACAAGGGTGTGAGCTGTTCTTCTAATCTTTTCTCAGGCAGTCGAAGGCCATCGGTGGATTAGCGGACACAGAGTCACACCTTCTTTTTGTTGTGTAGTATGGAGCAGGAAACGAACATACAAGAGAATAACAAATAACAGTATTAATTTAAAATTTTACGATTATGAAAAGCTTTATTACTACTACATTTGCGCGGGCTGGCGGATGGCTGGCCGGCGCACGAAGAGTGAGGGCAGCGATGATGCTGCTGCTCGCAGTGATTATGGTGCCGCAGAAAGCGGCGGCAGCAGACGACTACGAATCGAATTATGTGGGAAGGGATTTCTCATTAAACTATTCCGGTAGCACGCAGTACGTTTTATTCAGAGTGACCTATTGGGACGACTACGGCACGGATGAAGGCTGGTGTGATAACGACGGACTGGTTGTTAAAGCCAGTAAAAACGGAGGAGCCAGTTATGAAGAAATTGGAAGAATTAAGACGAGCAGCTCTGGCGGCCTGACGATGACGGGTAGTCTGAGTAACGCATGGAGCGAGAGTACCAAATATACAAAAATATGTATTCCCAAATGGGTGCTGCCAAGACAATGGCTCAACTGTAACATTAAAATTATTTGCGAAGGTTACTGGACCGACTATGACGGAGAAAGCCATGGTAAGAAATCCACGTCATGGAGTTTTACCTCTTCGTTCACCCACACCGTGCGCCAGATATATTGGAGCGGTTCTCCCTATATCGCCGCTAATGGCACCGTTACCGTGCCCTACTCATTTGGCGGAAGCTGCAATACCGACGGCGAGACGCACATCTGTACACGCATCGACGGCGGCTACAATGGCAACATCGGATATAAGTACCCGGCGGGCGGCTATCCGGCAGGCTCCTATACGTTCAATCTGAGCAGCATTGGTAAAAACATGCGCTCACAGTTCTCCATTGAGCCTTACCATGAGTTCACTCATAACAATGACAAGGATGCGGGCAATGGCACGAAATACTATTGTACGTATGCGGGTGCTGTTACAATGTATCCTTTGCCGTTAGCTACCATTAGCGAACCCGTTTTCAGTCAGCTCAACCACAACGTGACGCTCAACTGGACGGCCGACTACACGCAGCATTATGGCAACGGTAAGTGGGTCATCTATCGCAACGGAACGAAGATTGCGACCGTACCCCAAGTGCAGAACCAGGACACCTACACCTATATTGACCAGAACGCAGATGACAACAGTGCTGACAAGTTCCCCTACGAGAGCAATGTAAAATACTTCATTTACTTTGTAGGCAATGGCTGGGATGAGTCGACGCAGCTCAGTGAACTGAAATCAAACGAGGTGTCGGTGAACACCACGCGTAAAGTGCCTGTGAGCAATCTCAATGCCGAAAGCCGCGATGACCGCATTGTGTTCACCTGGACATCGGACGGTTATCCCGAAGGCTGGGGCAACATGTTCAATATTTATATTGACAATGTGCTGGCCTACACCCTCATACCATCGGATAGCGAGACGAAATTCAAGTGGGAGCATCGCACTACCGACGTACACAGCGACCGGCAGAGCAGCAATCAAGACAGTGAGACTTTCGATGGCAATCATTACACGGAGGAGCCGCTCAACGCCTGTGCGCCCCACAACTACCTCATCGAGGGTGTCATCGGCAACAAGGTACTCAGCAATGCCGAACCGCTGAACAACAGAGCCATCGGTAACGGAACACTGTTCTACACCTTCGACGCTACGAAAGGTGCTTATCCCGGAACTGTGAAGTTGTCGTGGCACGTCAACCGGCAAGGCTCCACCGCCAGTAAGACTTATATCGTAGACCGCCGACGCACCGAGAAGGACGACGAGCCCTGGGTGACCCTCTTCCGCACCTCAAGTAACGAGGACTACCTGATGTACACCGACGACACACCGCTGCCGGGCGTATTCTACGACTACCGCGTGACAGTGATTGACAAATGCGATGACGGAACGGAGATTCCCAACGAGACAACGGACATCGGCTTTGCCCAGACCACGGGAACGATGAGCGGCCGCATCACCTTCGGAGCGACGGGCAGCTCGGTGGCCAATGTGGACGTGGAGGCCAGACGGACGGCCACATCGGGCGATGTAGAGGCACAGTATCATGCCATGCGCTTCACTGACACCAATGGTGCCGTGACATGGACATATCCCTCGGAAACATACGCCACCGACAAGTTCGCACAGGGTGACTTCACCATCCAGATGTGGGTGAAACCCGAAGTGCTGGCTGAAGCCAAAATCGTTCGCCTGAATGGCGAGGGCTGCTACATAGGCATGAACGCCAGCGGACAGCTGACGCTGGTGAATAATGAAGACGTTTACACCTTCAAGAATGTCGCACTGACCGCCAAGCAGTATAACCATGTTGTGGTGACACGTAGTGGTAAGAGCGTAACAGCCAGCGTGGTGCGTACCAGCAGCTCCGGCACGAACACGCTGAAAAGCAGCACACTGTCTGTAGAAGGTGACTTGGCGCTGACAGGTGCCACGCAACTGTCATTAGGCCACTTCAAGGGCTATGTCGATGAGTTCCGCTTTTGGACTAAAGTGCTTACCAAGGCTGAGATATTGGAAAACTTCGACCATCTGCTTGTGGGCAACGAGAAGCAGTTGGAAACCTACTGGACCTTCGACGAGGGCCTGCGCACACAGTTCTTCGACTACTCACGCGACGGCACCGTCTATCACCAGCACCACGGCAAGATGGACAGCAACGCCGAGCCGTCGAACCAGACTCCCACGCAGCTGAAGCTGAAGGCCAAGACCGACCAGGACGGTAACTTCATCATCCAGGGTGTTCCCTTCCAGGGCGAGGGTACTACCTACGCTGTCATCCCCACCTTGGGCATCCACCAGTTCAACCCGACGCAGCAACTGCGCTTCGTAGGCAACAACTCGCTCGTTCACAACGGCACCGACTTCACCGACATCTCGTCGTTCCCCGTGCGCGGCACCATCCGCTATGCCAACACCGACTATCCGGTGGAGGGAGTAAACTTCTATGTCGATGGGCAAATCTGCGCCAAGGACGGCACGCCCATCACAACGAATGCCTACGGTGAGTACGAAATCTCTGTGCCCATCGGCCAGCACTACATCACCGTAGCCAAGCAAGGCCATGTGTTTGCCGACGATGGCCGCTACCCCGCCGACCCAGAGAAGGTGGGCACCTTAGTGAACTACAACGATGCCGTGTCGAACCTCGACTTCGAGGACGTCACGCTGGTCACCGTGGCCGGACGTGTCACGGGTGGTAAGATTGAGGAGGAAAAGCCCCTTGGCTTCGGCCAGAGCGTGAACAACATCGGACAGGCCACCATCACCCTCGGCATAGACGGCTACCGTCTTAACGTGGTGCGCAACGTAAGCGGCACCACCGTGAGCTACGACAGCAACCCCGACAACCTGGCCATCAGCTCACCCACGGAGGACGTGAAGAGCGAGGCTTACCGACAGGGTGGCGATGTTGATGCCGTGAAGAAGGTCATCATCAAGACCGACCCGAAGACAGGCGAGTTCGCCGCCTTGCTGCCGCCCATTGACTACCGTGTGAAAAGCATTGAGATAGAGAGCAACCAGGACATCACCTTCGACGGGCTTCCCATCATCTACGCCAACGACCCGTTGGACACGAAGACCGACTCACTGATGCTGGAGAACGGCACGAAGAAGGAATTTGAGTATGTGGCGAAGCTCATCCAGAGCTACTACACCGAGCCGGTTTTAGAGGTGACGCAGAAAGACCGCAACGACGGTTCCTTCGGCGAACAGACTTACACCTATATTGACACCAAGACGCAAGAGAATACTAAGCTGACGCTCTACACAGCAGCTGACGGTTCCCCCGTCAGCTACACCTACGGCTTCCCCATCTTCCAGCAGATGAAACAGTACACGTTCAACGTGCGCGGCTATGAGACCTACGTGAACAATGACGATGCGCAGAACCCCGTCGTTTACGAGGTGCCGCTACAGAACGTGCCCGTGACGTTTACCAACCAGATGGGCACCGGACAGGGTGTGGTGATAGATGCCACGCAGACTGCCGAGAGCGATGACAACGACGGTGACCTGGCTGGAGAAGCCATCGCCGACCAACTGATGCTCGACGAGAACGGTCAGGGCCAGTACCAGTGGCAGGCCGGCTTCCCCAACATCACGTCGCCCTACACTCGCACACTCGCTGCCACCTATCAACATAACGATAAGAGCTACACTTGGACGGGCGTGAACACACCCAACTCTCTGTCGGGTATCGTCATCGGTGCATTGCCCACAGGCAGCAACTTCGTGACCGCCGGCCCTGACAAGGTGGAGATGATTATCCGCGACCCGGCAGGATCAGGCTCGTCGGCCTTCTGGGAAACGGGCCAGAGCGTGGCACGGACTGAGACACAGACCATCACCGTGAACAACGAGACGGAGATGATGACCCACACTGAGATTGGTTTTGAACTGACCTCGCTGACGGCTGCCGGCACCGGCATTGGCATCATCCTGGGTGTCATAGAGACCAACAAGAGCAAAGTGGATATCGATGTTGGCGTGACCACGGAGTACGAACACGTGTCGGCCGACACCAAGGTGCTGACCACCAGCACCACGAAGCGCATCTCCACCAGCGGCGAGCCGGAGTATGTGGGTGCCCAGGGCGACGTGTTCATCGGACAGTCGACGAACATCGTCTTTGGCAATGCCCGCTCGGTGGGCTTCAAGAAGAACGTGACGTCGGGCGACATCGAGTTGCTGAAGTTCGACAACTACGTCACCGGACAGGAGTTTGCAACGCATTTCCAATACACGCAGAACTACATCGAGAATGTCCTGATCCCGAACCTCACTGCCCTGCGCAACAGTATCCTCAGCAATGGAGTGGATGAACAAGGACTGATCTACAACACTACGCTCACCGAGGACGACGCGAACTACGGTGCTGCAGGCACCTATACCACCGCCAAACCCGCGACGGGCGTTAAGGATCTCTACACAGACATGGTGCAATACTACAACCAGCAGATAGCCAACTGGGAGAGCCAACTGGCCTGGAATGAAGAGGTGAAGGTGACGGCCATAAGCGACCGCCGCAAATGGCTCGACGCTAACCAGAGTTTCGACTCGGGTACGTTCATCGATGCCGAGGTATCGACGGAAGGTACTGTGGGCAAGACAACCAGCAACACGTTCAATACCAGTCTCATTGCGGGAGGAGGTACCAGCGTGAGCATCTTCGGACAGGATGTGGACATCAGTCTGCAGAACACGACGACGGCCGGCAGCCAGTGGGAGTCGTCAAGCGAAACGACGCAGACTACTACGACGGGCTACTCGCTTGTAGAGGTGGGCGACGACGATGCCCTGAGCGTCGACGTGTTCCGTGCCCCCGACGGCATGGGCGCCATCTTCGTGACCCGTGGCGGACAGACCACCTGTCCCTACGAGGGCGAGCAGCGCACCAAGTACTTTGAGCCGGGCAAGCATGTGCTGGCCACTGCCACCATGCAGATTGAGGTGCCGAAGATTGCCGTGGAAGACGCTGCCAACCGTGCCGTGGGCGTGCCTGCCGGCAAGAAGGCATCGTACAACTTGCTGCTGACCAACGAGAGTGAGACGGCCGAGGACTGCTACTTCGACCTCTTCGCCATCGACGAGACAAACACGGAGGGCGCAAAGCTGACTATCAACGGCGAACCCTTTGGCAACGGACGTGCAGTGCTGGTGCCCGCAGGTGGGACAGTGCGCATGAACCTCGAACTGGCGCAGAACAATACCGGCGGACTTATCTACGAGGACATTGCCATTGTGCTGGCCTCGCAGTGCCAAAAAGATCCGGCCAGCACGTGGGAGGTCATTGGCGACACCGTGATTATCTCGGCTGAGTTCGTGCCTACGAGCACCGACGTGGCCCTGCGCATGGACAACCGCGTGGTGAACACCTCGACCAAGGGTATGCTGCCCCTGACGGTGACGGGCTACGACCCGAACTATGAGGGACTGAAGTACATCGCCGTGCAGTATCAGGGTGTAGGCGAGACTGCCTGGCACGATGCACGCAAGTATGTGCTGACAAAGCAGGACATCGTGAACCAGATTGACGAGTTGCTGCCTACTGACGGCATCATCAACCTGAACTTCGACATGACCAACGGCTCGGTGTTCCCCGACCGCACGTATAAGTTCCGCGCCATCTCCGCCCGCACCTACGGCACTGGCGAGGTGACGGCTACGAGCCAGGAGATACAAGTGGTGAAGGACATGAGCCGTCCGAAGCCGCTGGGACAGCCGCAGCCCACAGATGGCATCCTGTCGGTGGGCGACGAGCTGAGCATCCTCTTCAACGAGGCCATCCTCAACGGCGAGCTGACGAAGGACGCTAACTTCCGCGTGACGGGCGTGCTCAACGGATCGAAGGTAGCCCATGAGACGGCACTGGAAATGGAGAACACGGCACTGGCTGCCGCTACAGAAGGTAACATCAACCTCGCCAACAAGGACTTCTCCATTGATATGTGGGTGAAGGCCGAGGGAGCCGGCACTCTATTGAGCCACGGCACCGGTAGGCAGAAACTGACCGTAGGCGTGGATGCAGACAGCAAGCTGATGGTGAAGATTGGCGACCAGACCTATACATCTATTAATACTGTACCGCAGAACCAGTGGGCCTTCCTGACACTGAGCATGACACAGGACGCCAAGTTGAGCGCCAGCGTAGCTACTGATGCCACCACCACGACACTGTTCAGCGACAAGGAAGCCATGGTCTACGAGGGCAACGGTCCGCTCGCTGTAGGTCAGCAGATGACGGGTGCCATGCACGAGTTGCTGCTCTGGGACGAGGCCCGCGACGTGACCACCGCCTTGCAGCAACGCTCGTTGACGAAGACACCGTCGACACAGGGCCTCATCGGCTACTGGAAGATGAACGAAGGCGAGGGCAGGAGCATACGCGACTATGCCCGCAACCGCCACATGACGATGGCCGCCGAGACGTGGCACATTGAGAACGAGAACAAGGCCGTGAGACTCGACGGAGAGCACTACGTGGGCATCAACACCTCTGAGATTCCGCCCATGCCGCAGGACGACTACGCCGTGGAGCTGTGGGTGAAGGCAGGAGAGCAGACCGCTGATGCTCAGTTGTTGCAGTTGGGCGAGGTTGGTCTTGTCTTGAAGAGCGACGGCAGCTTGTCTCTGGAGAGCGACAATGTTCAATGGTCAATGGTCAATGGTCAATTAACCGACAACGCCTGGCACCATGTGGCCCTGAGCGTGTTGCGTGGCGGCAATGCCAACGTCTATGTGGACGGCGTGGCCAAGGCCACGGTGAGTGCCGACAAGGTGGGCTCGTTAGGCAGCGACCAGTTGCTCATCGGTGCACGCCGCACGTTGCAGGATGTGCAGGATTCTGAGGTCCTCAATGGTCAATCGTCAATGGTCAATGGTCAATATACCTACGACCGTCCTCTGACGGCCACCATCGATGAGGTGCGCGTATGGAACGCGACGATGAGTGGCGACCTACTGAAGAAACAGCGCAAGATGCGCCTCACGGGCAGGGAGCCGGGCCTCGTGGCCTACTATCCCTTCGAGGTGAAGACGCTGAACGCCCAGAACCAGGTGGTGACCAACGGCAGCGCCGCCGACCTCTGCGGCAGCGGCCATGAGGCGCAGCTTAATTCTCAACTCTCAATTCTCAATTCTCAATTCACTGATGACGCTCCCGCCCTCCGCGTGAAGCCCGAGGAGGAGAACGTCAGCTTCACCTTCACCGCTTCGGACAACAAGATCGTGATTGACATCGACGAGGCACCTGCCAAGATAGAGGGCACAACGCTGAACTTCACCGTCCGCGACGTGCACGACCAGAACGGCAACCTCTCCGAGCCTGTCTCCTGGAGTGCCTTCGTGAGCCTGAACCCGCTGGCCTGGAAGGAGAATTCTGTAAGCTGCGTTGCCAACGCAACAGACGGGACAACGATGACCGCCACCCTCGTGAACAAGAGCGGCAAGAAGCAGGTATGGACCATGGGCGACCTGCCCTCTTGGCTCGAGGCTGACATGACCTACGGCGACCTGCAGCCCCTTGGCGAGCAGGCCATCACCTTCACCGTGAGCGAGTCAACGCCCATCGGCAAGTACGAGCAGACGGTCTATGTGGCTGGCAACGACGGCATAGAGACACCGCTCACGCTGAACATCAAGGTGACGGGCAACGTTCCCGACTGGGCCGTGAACAGCAGCAACTATGAGCTGTCGATGAACATCATTGGCAGCGTAGACATCCTGGGTACACCATGCGACGATGCCGACGACATCGTGGCCGCCTTCGTCGGCGACGAGTGCCGGGGCGTGGCGCAACCAGAGTACAACGAGTATTACGATGCCTACTTCGTGACGATGGACATCTACGGAGACGGTAATGAAGGCGTAGGCAATCCACTCACCTTCAAGGTCTATGATGCTTCGACGGGCATCACCTATCCAGTGGTGACGACTACCCTTCCCGAACAGGACAAGCCCTCTGCCATCTTCTTCGAAGCTGACAACCTGATAGGCCGCTATCATTCGCCCGTGCTACTCGCCGCTACCGACGAGGTGGAGCAGATGATTGAACTGAACAATGGCTGGAACTGGATGTCGCTCAACGTGGAGTGCGGAGACATGACGGTGCCCGTGGTGTTTGCCAGGGCAGGCGGCAAGGTGGATGAAGTGAAGAACCATACAGATGGCTTCATGATGTATAACGATGGAGAATGGAAGGGAAACCTGACCCAGATGAGCAGCAGTAAAATGTATGCGGTGCAGACCAATGAGGCCTTAAAGCTCAGTGTGACAGGCCGGCGCATTGTGACCTCGGATGCTCCCGTCACGGTGAAGAACTACTGGAACTGGGTGGGCTATAATGCCCAGAGCCTGATGAGCGTCACAGATGCCCTGGCAGGGATGGATCCACAGGAAGGCGACATCATCAAGGCTCAGCAAGGCGTGGCCTACTACAGCAGCAATAGGTGGAACGGTTCGCTGAAGACGCTGATGCCAGGCAAGGGGTATAAGATCTATTCGGCAACCACTGCAGACCGCACCTTCTCCTATCCCAACAAGACCGTGACTGGAGCCGCAGCCCGCTCCCTTACCTCCTTTACTCCTCAACTCTCCAACTCCTCATCTTTCACCCCCGTGGACTACAGTCTCTATCCCGCCAACATGGTGCTTATCGCACAAGTAGTGTCGGGCGACGTTCCCGTCGAGGGTGTTGAGTTGGGTGTCTTCGCCGGCGAGGAGTGCCGCGAGGCCGCCATCACCGACGAAAACGGCATGGTCTATATCACCATCCCTGGCGACAAGCCCTGCGAGCTGACCTTCCGCACTGCTATCAATGGTCAATGGTCAATGGTCAATAGTCAGTCCATCACCTACGAGACCGATGCCGTCATCGGCAAGCCAAGCGCACCGTTCGTCATTGACCTTACTGCCACAACCGGCATTGCTGAGATGGAAGATAGAAGATTGAAGATGGAAAATTCTGTCTACGACCTGCAGGGCCGCAAGGTAGAATCTTCAATCTTCAATTCTCAACCTTCAATCCAGAAGAAGGGTATTTACATTATTAACGGTCAGAAGAAAGTAAAATGATTAGTATGAAAAACAGAATCTATGGCATGCTGGCACTCCTCTTCATGGGGAGTGCCAGCGTCATGGCTGAAGGTGACCCCTTTGGTGAATATAACCCACATATTTATAGTAACACCATGATTCTGGCGGGCTATGTCTGCCTGAACGGCGAGAAACTAGGTACTGAGGCGGTAGTGGCCGCCTACTGCGGTAACACCTTGCGTGGCAAACAAAGCCCTAATAATGAAGGTGAACTCTACCTCACCATCGGTGGCGACTACACTGGTGACAAGATTCACTTCAAAGTCTATACTGGCGGCAGGGTCATTGAGGTGAACCAGGGCATGACATACACCAACAATGCCACCGTCGGCTCAGCCAGTGAGCCATACGTCATCAACCTCCCTGCACCCGTCGTCACCACGCCGGCCAAGGAGGGATGGGCCACTACGTGCCTACCTTTCAATGCCGAGGTGCCCGACGGCGTTGAGGTGTGGAACGCCACTGCCATTGAGAACGGCGAGCTGGTGATGACAAAGTCTACGGGAGCCATCCTCCCGGCCAACACGCCCGTGCTCCTAAAAAGCGACGGCCTGACGAGCTACGAGTGGCTGTCGCGGGTGGCCGACGGCGACATCACTACCACGGCCAGCATCTTTACTGGCACCACCGAGCCTACGGCAATAGCTGCCAACAGCGTGCTAACCCTGGGCTACCGCAATGAGGGTAACCACGAGATAGGCTTCTGGCGCTTCACCGGCACCACCATTCCCGCCAACCGTGCCTATATCAAGGACGTACCCGCCGGTGTGCGTGGCGTGACGTTCCGATTCGAAGATGCATCAGCCATCGGCGCTGCACTAAATGATAAAGGAGAAATGATAAATGCAGTCTACGACCTGCAAGGCCGTCGCATGGACAGTTCACAGTTCAAGGCGGGTGTTTGTTGGAAAAAAAATAGTAAAGGTCAAATCATCATCATCAAGTAGTATGAAGAAGAAAAATATAAAACCCGTATCTAACGCCATCACCGTCACACTAGTAGCCTCCCTGCTCCTACAGGCCTCCTCAGGGCGTACCACCAACAACAACTTCTCGCGCAGACTCGATGACGAATTCGACGAAGATGACGAGTGGTAAATTTCTAATAAACAAACTTTTCACCTAAATTTTCATAAAAGACGGCTGGTAAAATCTCGTTCAACTCCTCTTTTCGTCAAAAAAGAACTAACTTTGCAGCGAATTTGTAAAGAAACGACGATGAGAGAGCGAACAACTATATTATTCTTGATGCTATTCTGACAGATTTCCAAAGTTACCGCCGTTAAGGGTTGAATTTGATTATTCCTTGTTCGTCCATTCCCAGCCGAACTGGCTACAGATGCCTCTGGCAATCATCCAGAAAAAGGATTCCGTCAAAAACCAATCAATTATGTTTCGTCATCAGGAACTAAATTCGACGATGCAATTTCATTACAAGTCGCGACCCGATTACTCGAAGAAGGTCGACAACATGGGGGGCATCCGCGACTATATTGTAAGAAAAAGAAGATGGGATGAAGGACGACCGCTCCAGCCACTGGCACCAAGGAGGAGATTTTAATTATGAACTAAAATAATATGATTATGAAAAAGATTATGATGGCGTTGACCTATGGTCGAGCCTGCTCACGCTCGACAAAACGAACGAGCTCGTTTTGTGCTCGCTTAATCGCAGCCTTCGCAGCCGCCTTTTGCTGCGCAATGACAACAGTAGTGAACGCTCAGACGGCAGAGACCGAGAGCAGCATGGACAAGTATCTGCGCCTGTCGAAGGAGGCCGACGAGAACCCCACCAACTGGCAGGCGCAGTTGGAGGTGGGCCATATACTGCTCGACAAGGAGAGCGGAGTTTATAACCAGTCGCGTGCCGCCAGATATTATGAGCGCATCTACCAGCAGGCCGCTGGCTTCAACAAGGAAGTGCCCGACTCCGTCTTCTTCGAGTCGGTTGTCATGCTGATGACGGTAGCTTCAGAAAAGAAGGACCTGAAGAAGGCCTTGTTCTACATTGACGAGTTGATGCGTGCTGAAAAAGCAGGCATAGACATCAATAAGGATTATGTTATCAGCTACGGCTGGATGGGTGTTGTGTATAACCTTATGAACGGCGATGCTGTGAAGGCGTTGTGGCACATGCTGGATATGCGCAAGCTTGCCGCTGCCGAAAAGAAAACGGGGATCGAGTATTCTGATCCGATGACCGTCATCCTGTACGAGAATCTGCTGTCGGAATACAGTAAGACCTTTGGCGACAAGCTGCCCGAACTAACGCTGGACGGCAAGAAGTATGTCGTCATTGCGATGAACAAGTGGAATGTGGAGATGCCGCTGATGGGCTGGATGGGTGGTCTTAACGACGATGGTGACGGCGAGAGAGGCAACAGGCTGAAGCTGTTATACGGTGAAGACGAGAAGGTCTATGACGACATACACGGCGAAATGAACTACAGTTTCAATTTCAACAAGGATGGTATCGTGCCACAGGAGGGCTACAATGTCCGCATGATTACCGTCACGCCCGAGCAGCGCCAAAAGATGGTGGACGCCTACCACAGCTACATGAAGAAGCACAAGTAGGACACCTCAAATCTCAAATCTCAAACCTCAACTCTCAAATCTCAAACCTCAACTCTAAATAGAGTAATGAACGCGAAATTCAAGATGCCCAAGTTCGGGCGCGACCTGACCAGAAAGGGATGGCTCAAGGAACTGCTGATGACGTTCCTCGGCACCACCATCTCCATCGTGCTCACCTTCGGCACGGCGGCCTATCTTGAAGACCAGCAGACGGTGAAGGCGCGCAGGGTGTTGGCGATGACAATCATCAACGACATTGACCAAAGCCTTGAAGTCGTCACAAAACGCAGGCTTGCCGAGGAAAGGGGGCATGAAACCGCCTGTTACATCATTGAGAACAAAGACCGCTTGGAAAGCATCGGGGAAGATACGCTCCAGACGTTCATCGACTACGTTACCTCCTCATCGTTCAATTCCGATATGGAGTTCAAGAAGATGAATGAGAAAATCTTCAATAGCAGTCAGGATATGTGGCGCACGCTGAACGACAGGAAGTTCCTGGATAACGTGCAGGAGTTCTACAACGCCAGAGCTGTGCTCGAACAGCAGTGGAAGGAATGGATCTGCTTCAAGAAACCCGTCACTAAGGAAGAGGAATACGAATTGTTCATGGGTGGTCAGTGTAAGAGCACAGCCGACCTATGCCGAAGACTTTTGGAGTGCAAGCGTCTTGAAAGCTACATGGATTTTGTGTCCTCGCGCATGATGGCCTATTTGAGTTTCCTAAGGCTGGTCAATCTGAATGAGGAAAACAAGTTCCTGATGAACATCACCGAGCAGGACATGGAGGAATTCGTCAATCACACATACATGGAGATAAACCCCGCAAAGGAGAAGGATCTGGTGGGAACGTGGAATGCCGTCTTGCATGACAAGAAAAACGAACTGGTCTATGACCTCCATCCTGACCACACGTTTGCTATGCGCCAATCTGTCCGATGGGGCGACTCCTTCTTCAGGCACAAGATGGTGCAGCGCTTTTCGCTGTCGGGCACGTGGGGCGTCGAGGGCGATTCGTTAGTGATGCACTACGACATGACGAGCTACAAGATGGAAGTCGATGACAGCGAGGTTACCTATCCCGCCCATTTGGCAGACAGTGTCCATTGGTTTAAGGAACAACTGGCCGGAGAGGTGATGAAGCCCAGACTGGTGAAGAAACTGGACCAGAACAACCGTACGGCGCAGGCCACGAACCTCGATGACTCCGGTACGCGACTGGAACTGACAGATGGCGAAGATAATACCATGCACTATCAGAAGAAAATCAACTAAAAAATAAGCAACAATGAGAAAAAACTGAGTCCACTTTCAAAGTGGACTCAGTATATTTTACTCCCCTCAGAGAGGGACAAGGGGTGAGGCTTAGTGCTTCTGCCCCTTTTGTCCGTAATAGGCGTTGGGGCCGTGCTTGCGGTTGTAGTGCTTCTCAACGAGCAGTGGGTTCATGGTCAGGTTGGGGTTCACCGAGAAAGCCACGAAGGCCATCTTGGCACACTGCTCCATCACCTTGGCATTATAGACGGCGTTGTCGGGCGAGGTGCCCCATGAGAACGGGCCATGATTCTTCACCAACACGGCAGGCGTGTGGTCGGGGTTAATCTTGCGGATGTTCAGGATTTCGTCCACGATGACGTTGCCCGTTTCTAACTCGTACTGGCCTTCCACCTCCTCCTTGGTCATGTCGCGGGTGCAGGGAATGTCCTTGTAGAAGTAGTCGGCGTGTGTCGTACCGATGTTGGGTATGTCGCGGCCGGCCTGTGCGAAGGCAGTGGCGTAGGTGGAGTGTGTATGCACCACGCCCTGAATATTGGGGAACGCCTTATATAATACAAGATGTGTAGGCGTGTCGCTGGAGGGGTTGAGGTCTCCCTCGACCACCTTGCCAGTCTCGAGGTCAACGACCACCATGTCCTCGGCCTTCATCTCGTCGTAGGAGACACCGCTGGGTTTAATAACTACGAGGCCCTTCTCACGGTCTATGCCGGAGACATTGCCCCAGGTGAAGATGACCAGTCCCTGCTTTACCAAGTCGAGGTTGGCCTTGAAAACTTTCTGTTTGAGTTCTTCGAGCATGTTCTTGTCGGTTTTTTGTGATATTATTGGTTGGAGTTGCAAAGTTAGCTATTAATGCCGAAATACAGAAACTATTTAAGAATCTTTATCACTGTTTTTTTTCTCCAATCTGAGGCTGTTTCACATTATTTATAAATAGCGAGAGGCTTGCTAACAAAATTTTTTGTGAGTTCGTTCCTCGCTCTGCTCGCTTCCGCGATGCCATCATGCCCGATGTCGTGACCGACGGCATCAAGCGTTACGAAGTGCCTGTCCCCATGATACTCAAATCCGTCCCCTCTATGATTCTCAGATTACGACTTCGGGATGCCGGGCGAGGGGTTCGCGGTGCCATTCCGAAGTCGTTTCACTTAAGCAGCACCTAACGCTTGTCAGGCACACCGTAGTCCATCCAGCGCTCCTGGGGGTAGTAGCCCTTCAGCGTCTTTTTCTTCTCGGCATAGGCCTCCTTCACGCTATCCATTGCGACCTTCAGTTTGGCCACCGTTGGCGTGAGCTGCTCACGAATGCTGTCCACCTCGGCGTTTACGGCCTCCAGTTCCTTGACGGCCTGTTCCATTGCGTTGATCTCATCGTTGGTGACGCCACGCTCACCCATTTCCTTGACATGACGACGCAGACCCTCTACGAGACAGCGACTCTTCTCAATCTGAATCTCTACTGTTTTTGACATAATTCTGTTAGTTTTTAATTGTTATTATGGGATTAAATCCACTACAAAGATAGCAAATATTCCCGATACAGCAATCGTTACAATATGTTGTTTTTTCGATTTTTTAAGACGTAAATAGTGCTATTTGTAATGTTCGTTAACCTTTCAACTGCCTTACAATGATGATGCTGAGATTTTTCAGCTTGGGCATCTTGCGCATGGTGGAGCGGACGGGCTGGACGTCGTAGAGAAGCATGAGCAGCAGGACGAAGGTGCCTACGATACACATGATGCCGAACATTTCCTTGACGGCTACCATGAGGATGCTCTGATAGTCGGTATGCAAACCACGATTCAGGGTATCGGCTATCTGGCAGCGCAGGCCGTAGCTGTATGTGCCTGAACACATCGACTCGGCCACACCGTTGCGGATGAAGCCAGAGACGGTGAGGGCATGGAAGAACGTGGGGAACTCGATGAGGTCTTTCAGGTAGAGCGTCATCGTGGCAAAGAAGATGCCATAGCCAAAGGTTCGCAGGAAAGTGGGCAGCCACAGCCGCTCGACATTGAGCATGGGCGACACATAGAGGTACATTAGCACCTGATATGCAAGCAGACAAGCGAAGCCAACGGTAAGCAGACGGGTGTACTTGAAGCCGAGGCGGTGGATTCTGCCCCAATTAGGGCAGCCCTTGCCCCACAGCACGGTGAAGGCACTGCCGCAGGCATACCCCAGCATCTCGAAGAGACAGAACTGCTATAAAAAAAACATCATCACCTACTTGTTCGCCTTCGTCACCCTCGCTTCTTGCAGCAACAACCCGCAATGGGCTGATGAGGAGGCGCATGAGAAAACGGAGCAGTTGCGGAAGCAGTACACGCGTCGGTGACGCTGGAAGACAATTAGGTGGTAATTCTTGCTTAGGCAAGCAATCAAAGGTCGAATATATGTTGAAAGTAAAATGAATGGGCTGGCCAAGGGACGCGACTCTTTTTGTGTTGTATTCTCTGTGTCTTTTCGTTTCGCCTTTGCGCCGTTTACCTTTGCGCTGACTATTCAACAAAACGTAAAGGACTATGAACAACGAGACTTTCAAGATTCGCCAGTACGGACGCACGGAGCTGGCACTGGAGTACAGCCCGAACCTCACGCCGAAAGGGGCTTGGCAGAAACTGAAATCGTGGATGATGATTAATCCACGGCTGCGGGAAGCATTCTTCTGCAAAAGCGATGGCGCAGGCTTGCGCTCGTTCACTCCGAAACAGGTGCAGATGATAGTGGACGAACTGGGCGAGCCTTGACCCTTGACATCAAGGCTAATAAAGGATGCTCTGGAGAAGATACGTTCTTGCTCCACGTTGTTACGCAAGCGTCACCCCTTCGGGGATGCCGAGCGCTTCGTGGCCTGAAGATACGTTCTTCAGGGTGCGAAGATACGTTCTTCTTGGTACAGGGCTACGTCCCCACTGGTACGGATGTCCGTGCAAGGTATTCCCACCTCAGCTGTCAAACGTATCTTTGTCAGCTGACAGACGTTTGCGCGTCAGCTGTCAGACGATTGTTTGTCAGCTGTCAAAAGTTCGCGTAAGGATTTTTCATGTGAGCCGCAAATTTTCCTCCACTTTTCTTTGCCGTTTCCCGAAATCTTCGTAATTTTGCACCGTGCAACTTCGTAGGGACAGATTCTTGCTCCGCTCTGGCTACGCAAGTGTCTCCTATCGTCATCAAGTGCTCATATTTGTCCGCAACCACGAAGAAGGCGAAATTTCATTTGCTCAATCGCAGCACGAACAGGAACCTCGAAAAGAGCAGAAAGAATAATTTTATTTTAGTAAACATGAAAAAGACAATCCTAATCATTATTGTTGCCATGACCGCTGCCATGACAGCCAAGGCCCAGGAGGCCCTTGCCGTTCTCACACACGGCACTACCACCAAGACGTTCACCGGCTACTATGCCCTGCGCAATGCGTATGCCTCCGCTGTCGACGGCGACCTCATCACCCTCTCCAGCGGCACCTTTGGTGCTACCAACCTTGCCAAGACCATCACTATCCGTGGGGCAGGCATGCGTTACGACCCCACCTACAACACGCAGCCCACCATTCTCGACGGCGACTTCTCGCTCATCGTGCCCGACGCCTCGACGGGCAATGTACAGATTGAGGGCATCTACCATGGGGGAATTATCTATTACAACAACTACACGCAACGCAGCCCTAAGTTCATCAAATGCCGTCTATCAAGGTTTTGGCCGGGTTCTTTCACCGGCTCCGACGGGAAAAACTATACCGGTGCCATCAAAGACGCACAGTTCCTGCACTGTCGCATCTCCTACGAAGTGGTGTGCAACAGCAGCAGCTCCATGACCTTTATCAACAGTTTCGTGAGGCATCCGCAGACGAGGAACAAGTCCACGTCGAACCTCACACTGCATAATTGCGTGGTGGATGCTACGTATAACAGTAATTCGGCCATTTATTCAAATTTCAGTTATGATGACGGAAGCCATTACAATGTACATCTTTACAGTTCCTCATTCACCAACTGTATTCTGGTGAATACAAGCTCCTATACCGTTTACTGGGGGTCATACACTTCGTTCGTGAAATGTCTGCTGCCGTCTAACTGGAATCCCAACCTCAGTTCCTACTGGAACTATTCGAAGCTGGCCGACATTTTCTCTACTTACGACGGCGCCTACGGTGACACCCAGGCATTCCTGCTCACCGACGATGCGAAGAAGAAGTACAAGGATGAGTTTGGTCGCGAGGTGGGCCTCAACGGCGGCTCATTCCCCTACAGCTACCACGTAGCGGGCCCCCACATCAAGTCGATGCAGGTGTCGCCGCGCTCCACTGCCGACGGCAAGCTGAACATAAAGATGCAGATAGAGAACACTGGCTATTAGTCTTTTCAACACAACGGATTAATACGGAATAAACGGATTAAACGGACTTTTGCCATGAAGAGACTATTAGCAATACTATGCGCGGCATTGCTGCCCGCATTGTCGATGCTGGCAATACCAGCCCGACCAGGAGCGGTAATAGTACAGCAGCCAGACGGCACAACGCTGAGCATACGACTGGTGGGTGACGAGTACCTACATTTCAACACCACCGACGACGGCTATACCATCATAAAGAATGCGGACGGCTACTACGTCTATGCCGAGCTTCAGGGCGACGACCTTGTTGTCACCACCCGGCGTGCACACGACGAGAGATTGCGCACAGAAGACGAGCGTGCATGGCTGGAGAACACCGGAAAGCATCTTCTGCCGAAGATGAGTGACAAGGCCATGCGGAGGAGAGACACTTGCAGGGCACTGCGGCGGAATACACAGGCGCGGATCAGTAGTCCACTGAGACGTATTGACTACAGCAATTTCTGCGGATTGGTCATCTTGGTTGAGTTCAACGACTGCAAATTCTCACGTGCAGACTATGCCCAGATAGCAGACAAGATGTGGAATGAGGCCAATTACAAAGGCTATGATGACCCTAACTACGGACAGTTCACGGGCAGTGTGCATGATTATTTCCGCGACAATTCCAACGGCATATTCGCACCACATTTTGACATTGTGGGGCCGGTCGCCATCAACCACAGCCAGTATGATGCCATCGGTTCAGACAACGTCATGCCCCTGATTGTCGATGCAATCAGGGCTGCGGATCCCATCGTGGACTATAGCCTATATGACAAGACAGGTGACAAAGAGGTCGATGCCCTCTTCTTTGTCTTCGCTGGCCACGCCTCCAGTTATGGGGGTGATGATCGGCTGATATGGCCACATCAGAGCTATATCTCAAATCCTGACCCAGACTCCGACGAAGCAATGGTCGTCTGCGACGGAGTGACGCTTTGGAATTATGCCTGCTCGACTGAGCTGATGGGTGTGAGTTCCACCATCCTCGAAGGTATTAGCACCATTTGCCATGAATTCAGTCATGTGCTGGGGCTGCATGACCTTTACGATACAGACTATGGAAAGAACGGGCAGAGCAATGATCCCTCAACTTGGAGCATCATGGCAGGGGGAGAACTGAATTATGGCAGGACACCCGTCGGCTATGGTCTCTATGAACGTTATACCTTGGGCTTTACCACACCCGAGACACTGAAAGCAGATTCCCACTATTCCCTGAAGAGCATTTGCAGTAGCAACAGCGGCTATCGCATTGACTCTGAGGTGCCCAATGAGTTCTTCCTTTTGGAGAACCGCCAGAAGACGGACAAATGGGATGCCTGGCTTCCTGGACATGGACTGCTGGTGTTTCGGGTTGACTCCACTGATATCACCCCTTGGTCTTTTAACGAAGTGAACGCTGATGCTGCCCGCAACTATTACGAGCTGGTGCGTGCCAGCGGAGGACTTGGGGCAAAAGCCTCCGACCCCTTCCCTGGTTCGAACAACGTCACATCACTCACCAATACCACCGAGCCCGCCAACCTGCTATCGTGGTCGGGCAAGCCCACCAGGATGGTGCTGGAAGACATTGCCGAGGACAGCAACGGAACAGTGTCATTCCGGGTGGTGGACACACAAAAAGAGCCTGGCACACCCGACACGCCCACACTGGGCAGCTACACGGTGAAGTACTGGTTCGACGAACAGCAGGCGTTGGCAGGAACGATGAGCGATGTGCACTCTGCCCTCCAGCTCGACGTGTCGGCCCTCAGCGATGGTCTCCATGCCTTGCATATCATGGTATGCAACACGGCTGAATATGCTAATCCCTTCACTGACGGAACCAGAAACGAATACTTCGAAGAGGCTCCGCACACAGTCTATTTCGAAAAGCATGGCGATGAGATGCAGGTGCGCAATCTATACTTCATTGATGACGAACTGCAGGCCCAGCAAAACATCTATAATGCAGACAAGACCTACAATCTGGCCATTCCTGTTTTGAATGTCAGCGAAGGTCTGCACCGCTTGACAAGCATGGTGGTGACCAGAGAAGGGCTGCGCCCTGTCATAGGCAATGGCTATTTCCAGCGTATGCCCACCACGTCGGAACTCGACGGCCTGCGACTCAGTGTGAGCATTGATGGCGTCGCGCCCACTACGCTGCAGCGTGGCTTTGAGAATGGAAGTTTGGCCTACGACCTCGACGTGAGTAAAATGCCATCGGGCCTGCATGACCTGACCTATCAAGTGAAGGGTGTGCTACAGACGACACCTAAGAAAGAGTTTTTTGTCATCGACCCTAAAGTAAACGGTTACGACTACTGGTTGAACGGCGACGTCTCCACGGCTGTTCACACCGATATCGCCCCTGCCGCCACTCCCTGCGAGCTGACGTTTGACGTGCCTGTGCGCTCCATGCCGCTACGCTCAGATAATTTCCGGTTTAACGTGGAGGAGGGCATCCCTGTTACCTACGCCGTAAACGACTTCACCTTCCAGACAGTCACCGACAACGGCTACTGGGACAACTTCACCACACAGTATCTTGATACGCAAAGTCGCAAACCTGTCAACTCAACACTGCTGCCAAAAAACGAGTCGGTAACAGAGGCGGCACCGGCTGCCGGCACCCTGAAATGGTTCAATTTGAAAGCCGACCGCGGCAACATCATCGGCCTGAAAACCTCACGCCCCTGCACTATACAGCTCTTCTCGCCAGAAGCCCAGGAGATATACACAGCCAAGGGCAGCAGTGCCACCACCGCCGGAGAATGTCAAGCCCCGACTAATGGCATCTATTATCTGGCAATGCACGACACAAATGATAATCTCGGACAGGCTGATATTACTGTTAGCTACATCAATACTGTCGGTACGCTGCCAGTACTCAAAGGCGATGTGAATTTTGACGGCAGCGTCGACGTGGCCGACATCGCCACCATCATCAGCTACATGGCCGGACAGTCAACCAGCGCTTCGGCAGGAATGGTCGACGTGAACGGTGACGACGTGGTGGACGTTGCCGACATTGCAACTGTGATAAGCATTATGGCCGCACTGGCAAGACTATCGGAAAGCCTTGAAGATTAAAACACAAGTTTCGGGCACTTCCTTGGCATACCATCCGTTTTTGGCCTCACAGGGGCACCTCTGGAGAAGATACGTTCTTGCTCCACTTTGTTACGCAAGCGTCACCCCTCTGGGGAAGCCGAGCACTTCTGGGGTCGAAAGTCCGTTCTTCGTGGGTCGACGAACAGATTTTCTCGGTATGGAAGTACGTTCAAGCCCAATCGGCTCTACAACATAAAAAGATTGAAGATTGTGCAACGCAGCACAATCTTCAATCTGTTAATGTATATACTCCCCTCCATTCAGGGAGGGGTTGGAGGCTGTTCAGACCCCCAACCCCCTAACTTAGGGGGCTAAGTTTACCAGAAGTAAGCATAGAAGCAGGCGCAGAGGCCAATCACGATGAGGGTACCGATGATATCGAAGGCACCCCAGCTCTCCTTGATGGACTGCTTGAAGTCGGCGGAGAAGGTGATGGCATCGACCTGAGCCTTGGAGGGTGCGGGAGTGAAGAAGCTCACGACCACCATGAGCACGATGATAAAGAGCAACAGCCAGCACTCGAAGATAAGCCAGTTGGTCTGCCAGAACCATGTTGTGCTCTCCCAGAAGGCGCCATCCATCACGGCCTTGCCGGAGTCGGTGACAACGTTGGTGACCAGACGAATCATACCGATGAGGAAGCCACCGATAAGACCCCATTCACCTGCCTTCGGCGTAATCTTCTTGGAGAAGATACCGAGGGTGAATACGGCAACCATAGCCGGGGCAATCAGCGACTGGATGTCCTGTAGGTAGCTGTAGAGGTTACCCATGTTCATCATGACTGGCATCCAAAGCAGACCGAGAATCACCACGACGACAGTAGCTGTACGGCCTACGAACACGTAGTGGGCCTCGCTCATACCCTTCTTCATGGGCTTGTAGAAGTCCTCGGTGAAGAGCGTTGCGCAGCTGTTGAAGAAGGCAGCCAGAGAAGCGACAAGGGCGCAGACGAAACCGATGGTCACGATACCCTTGATACCGGCGGGCAGGATGTTCTTCACCATCATGGCGAAGGCTCCGTCGGTAGACTCATGGTTGGTGATGTCCATCTCAATGCCGCTACCCGTCTTCAGAGAGAGGGCGTAGGCAATCATACCAGGAATCAAGAACATGAAGCAAGGCAGAATTTTGAAGAAACCGGCGGCGATGGTACCGCGGCGGGCACGCTTCATCACTTCCTTGTTGTCCTCGCCGGGCACCTGACCAAGTACACGTTGCACGATGTGCTGGTCAGTACACCAGTACCAGAAACCGATAATCGAGGCTCCGAGGAACACCACATAGCCCGGGAACTGCGGGTACATCGGGTCGTTGGGATCGGGGTGGAACATGTGGGTGGTTCCGAAACCGTCATGGGCAGCGTTACAGACAGCCATCATGTTAGACCATCCCTGTGTGATGCTGCCGTCGCCGAGCATGCTCAGGCCGAGGAACAGCACGAGGAACGAACCGATGATAAGGATAGGTGTCTGGATGGTGGAAAGCGTCATCACGCCCTTCATGCCTCCGAAAACGGTGAAGACAGCGGTGATGGCAATCAGACCGATGGCACCATACCAGAAGGGGATGTCAAGCAGGAACTTGAAGAAGATACCACCAGTGAAAGCGGTCACGGAAACCTTAGTAAGCACGTAGGCCACGAGGGTGATGATACTCAGCCACGAGCCAGTGCGCTGTGTGTAGCGGAACTTCAGGAAGTCGGGCATGGTGATAATCTTGCCCATCTTGTTGATGAGCAGCTGATAGAAGGGCACGAAAAGCCAGCCGAGGATGAGGATCATCCAGCCCTGCATCTCCCAGTGGGCCATACCCACACCGTCCTTGGCACCAGTACCAGCGAGACCTACGAGGTGCTCAGAGCCGATGTTGGCGGCGAAGATGGCCATACCGATTACATACCAGGGCTCGCCCTTACCGAACAGGTAAGCCGACGAATCCTCGCCCTTCTGGGCTTTCTTGTCTTTCCAAATGGCATACCATACGGCAGCCACCACTCCTAACAGGCCGACAATGAGCACCACCCAGTCGAGCCAGATAAATTCATGTGAACTCCAATTCATTGTTATATACAATTATTAATATTATTCTTTAAAACAACGGATTAAGACTGATTATATTTTTAAAACAACGGATTAAGACTGATTACACGGATTATACGGATTTTCTTTGATTTCACGGATTATCTTTGATTTCACGGATGATTTTCGATTTCACGGATTATCCTATGGGGAAACGTTCTTTTTCGAGGGAAGTTTGTCCAAAATTAAATAGAAGCGAGAGCTTGAATCCAGCAACCTTCGCGTAGTTGATAGCTTGTGAACGATGAACATCATCTATCTCTTTCACGGCCTTCAGCTCCACAATAATTTTGTCGTAGCAGATGAAATCGGGCTTATAGGTAGATCAAGCGTTACTCCCTTATAAGAAGCATGAAGTTCCACCTCTCGTTTGAAAGGAATGCCTCGTTCCATGAATTCCAATGCCAGAGCATCTTGGTAAACCTTTTCTGTGAATCCCGGTCCCAAAAGACTATGTACTTTCATCGCAGCACCAATGATTTGGTAAGTCTCCTGCGAATATCTCAATTCATGAACGTAGTTCTCCATTATAACCGTTAAATCAGAATAAATCCGTTTTAATCCGTTGTTATTAATAATCCGTTAAATCAGAATTAATCCGTTCAATCCGTGTAATCCGTTTTAATCCGTTGTATATTAAATGAACTATTTCGTAGTGAACTTATAAGCTGCGTGTGAATAATACTTCTCGCCTGGACGGAGCACGGGGCTGGCCCACTCGGGGTGGTTGGGGCTGTCGGGGAACTTCTGGCTCTCCAGGCAGACGGAGACGTGCTGGGGGTACTTCTTGCCGAGCTTGCGGACGACGTTTTCTTCGCCGTCAACACCCTGGAAGTTACCGCTGTAGACCTGTACGCCAGGCTCGTTGGTGTACATCTCCATGAAGATGCCAGTCTTGGGAGAGTAAAGCGAAGCACATACCTGCGTGTCGTCACCGGCGGTGTTCAATACCCAGTTGTGGTCATAGCCGTGGGCGTTTTTCACCTGATAGTACTCACTGTGGATAGAGTCGCCAACAGCATGTGGAGTACGGAAGTCCATGGGCGTACCCTCAACGCTAAGTATCACGCCAGTAGGCATATAACTATCATCTGCTTCAGTGAAGCTATCAGCATTTACGTAGAGTATCTGGTCGTAGCCAGGATTCTCTAAGTCACCACTCAGATTATAGTAGTTGTGGTTCGTCTGGTTGATGATGGTCGGCTTGTCGGTCTCAGCCATCCACTGGATGTCGAGGATGTTATCGTCAGTGACACGGTAGATGGTCGTTGCCGTCACCGTACCGGGGAATCCGTTCTCACCATCCTCGGCCACGATGGTCAGTTTCAGTGTCTGGTCATCTACCTGCTCTGCGGTGTAGACCTTATTCATCCAGCCCGTGTCGCCACCTCCATGCAGACAGTGGTCACGTCCGTCATGCTTGTCGTTCTGCTTCAGCTGGATGGTGTCGCCATCGAGTACGAACTTGCCCATGTTGATGCGGTTGGCATAGCGTCCCACGCTTGAGCCGTAGTCGGTAGGAGTATTCTGCGTGTCGGCATACTGCTGGATGTTGTCGAATCCCAATACCACGTCGGTAGGCTGGCCGTCCTTGTCGGGAACAACAAGCGATACTACACGTCCGCCATAGTTGGTGATGCACACCTCCATGCCCTGGGCGTTCTTCAGCGTGTACAGCTTTACGGGCTGCTCGTTGATGATGGTGTCAAACTTGGCCGGGTTGAGTCCCGAGGCCGTCAGCTGGGGCTCCGGTTGGCCGCCGCCAGCACAAGCAGTGAGCATAAGTGCAGCTGCACCCATGCCCAGCAATGATGCTCTCAATGTTTTCATTAGATTTGTGTTTTTTAGTTAGGAATTTGTTAGGGTTTTCAGATTTTGGGCAAAATTACGCATTATTTACCAAACGGCCAAAGAATTACACACTTTTTCACTAAATTCTTAACTCTCAACTCTCAACTCTCAACTCTCAACTCTCAATTCTCAGACGGAGTTAATGTCCACATAGCCATGCATAACGGCATAGATGGTCAGCGCGCTTACGCTCTTGAGGCCAAGCTTGTCCATGAGATTCTTCCTATGGGTAATGACAGTGGAGAGTCCGATGTTAAGCTGGTCAGCAATCTCCTTGTTCAAGTAGCCCTGCACAATGAGCGACATCACCTCTATCTCACGGTTGGTCAGCGGGCAACGCTGTGTCGGCTGAGGCATTGGGGGACGGTTGTGGCCATTGGCATGAGCACTCTGTTCGAGCATGAGCAGCGAGCGCACCAACATTTTCTCTGGCACGTTGACACAGAGACTATGGAACTCAGGCAGCTGACCGTTACCGTCCAGCGACATGGAAAGAGCAATGGTCTTATGACGGTGTTCAAGGAAGAACTGGCGGTTGGCTATCACGATGTTTGTGGCAACGAAGTAATGGACATAATCCTCTGGATGATTGGCCATTAGTTCGCTCATGCTACCGTAAACATCCACCCTGATGATAGGCATCAAGTTCTGTAGCAGGTAGCGCAGTCCGATACCTGATAGCGTGTTAGGGTCAACGATTGCTATTTGTGGCCGCATCACATTCTCAATTCTCAATTCTCGATTCGAAAATAGTTTGCACTACTGTCTGTGGCGATGAGCACGCGGTCGCTGCCACGAAGATAGGCTCCGTCGAAGGTGAAGTCCACGGCAGTTTTGTTGTCGTATTCACCCAGGTACTTCATGGTGCCGTCGGAGGGGTTCATCAGCCACACATCTTTTTTATTGCCCGAAATCTTCGTCAGGTCGATAGTCATGGGCCGTCCGCTGTAATTATATACAAAGAGGTAGTCGCGTCCGCGCGTGGCAATGATACGGTCATAGCGAGTACCGTTCTGGCCTACGATGACACTTTGGTCGTTCTGTCCCTCGGTGAAGGGCACAGCGGTCATCAGTTGCTTCAAGTATTTCATTTGTTTGTAGCCTGGGTCTTTCATCGCATCCCACCAGGCCTTCTCAGCACCAAAGGAGGCGAGTACACCCGGACGCATGAACTGCATGATGCTGTTGTGGCCGTAGGTATGTCCGAAGCTGCCGGCAAAGACCGACCAGTAGGCATAACGGCGCACGTCGTAGTCCTGCCAGCGGGGAGCCGAGAAATCATGGAGTCCCTGGGGGATGTCCTCATAGCTGGGTTCTCCATCGAGGACAGGCTTCTTCGCCCCTCGCACCTCACGTCCGGCAATCTGCTCCTGCTGGTCACCAAAGCTCATGGCCACATAGCGCCAGTTATCCTCCTCGGTATTGTCACGGATGGTGTAGTCACCGTCGCCATTGCGCTGTCCGTAGCGACGGTGTCCGCTCTGGAACATGTTGAAGTCCAGCCACTCACGGTCGTTATACCACCAAGCACTTGTAGTACGCCCACGAGGATGGAAGGTCATCAGGTGGTTCTCGTCAACAGCCTTGATGGCGCGTGCCAGCGCATCCCACGACTCCATCCCTTTGTCGCCCATGATGTCACCGCCTATCATCCAGATGATGTTCGGCCGGTCCTTATATCGCTCACCCAGGAAACGGCCATATTTCTCTGCCTTCTCGGGTGTCATCTTCTCAATCTGCGAGCCCCAGATGCAGTCCATAGCGATGTAGATGCCCTGCGAAGCGGCAAAATCTACAATATAGTCCAAGTGGTCCCAATAGCCGTATTGCAATTGACCATTGACCATTGACGATTGACCATTGCCAGCGAACTTCTCAAAGTTAAAGGTATCGTCATTGGCCGGCATGCCATATACATTATATGTGGGGATGGCGTTGAGCACCTGTATCTGCTCCACGTTATAGCCCTCCTCGGCCTCTCGGGTAAGGAAGAACTCCACCTCGTCTCGGTTAAGCCTTTCGGACAGCAGCCACGCCGTATTGCCCAGCCAGAAGAACGGCTTCCCGTTCTCGTGCACCAGGTACTGTCCCTTTACTGTCAGCCGTCCATTCTTCCACGGTTTCTCCGCTGCGCTCAGGCCCATGGCCACCAGCATCAGCAGCATTGCAATCAGTGTTCTCATATTATAATATATTTGTGGAATCTGAAAAACGGCACAAAGATACGACAAAAAGGGTGAACCGCCAAACGATTCACCCATTTTTTTCAATTCATTACTTTTCAACCTTCTGATTTCAGTCTTCGTTCTTCACACGAAGTCCATAGAACGGTTCTTCATAGGAATGGCACGATACCAGCATTACGCCATTCCTATGAAGAACCCCAAAAAACAGTGCCAATCCATCAAAGTGTACAGGGTTCACCACTTTTTAAAACCTCCGTAACTGTCTGGTCATCAATTTGATACGAGCAAATCGGATTTTACTAACTGTACACCCATTTGCCTTTGTGGAGCTGGAGGGAATAGGCCGTCCATTTGCTCTAAACCTCACAAAGTTTCAATTTGTTTATAATCAGCCACTTGTGAAAACTCCGATTTTCACCTAAGCCTCACTACATGGCGTTAATTATCTCATTTTGGGGGAGGTTTTTGCCCTTGACCTCCCCCCTGTCTTTCAAACAACGCTCGACCTTTTAGGGGTCAATGTTTTCTTATAGGGCGATGCAAATTTACACATATTTTGTGAGTCAATCAAATATTAAGTGTATTAATTAACATTCTTTCGCATCAAAAAGCCTCAATCAGTGTCATTTGGGGGAATCACACATTACGATATTTCACAAATAATCATTTTTTACAGATTTGATTTTTCTTGAAAATGAAGTGTGTTAAACTTCTGAAATGCCTTCAAATAAAGGGATTTCCGCTTGTTCATTACAAATTTTTTTCATACCTTCGCGCCATGAAATCAAAGTTTGAGATAAAATACAACACGAGGGTATTCATTCAGATACCAAAGGCCGATAGAAACAAGGTTGATGCTGTTGGCCCCGTCATGTGTCGTGTCCGTTGGAACTCTAAGAAGAACGAGGTGGGGCTTCGATGTGGCGTATGTGCTAGTGTAGATAAATGGAATGAACAGTCATCTACAGTCAAACGTAACACCACACATGTTTATAAAGGGCGCACCTATTATGCCTCAGACATAAATTTTGCAATCGCTCACCTACTCGACTGTGTATCGGACGTTTTCAAGTCTTTTGAAGTTAAACAAGTAACGCCAACACAGGAAGAGTTTAAAGAGGCTGTTTACAAAAAAATGGAACTTGACAACCTCGACGTTATGACAAGGAAGCGTCAAGCGGGAGAAGATATTGATTTGGAGATAATAAAAAAGGAGGAAAACAAAACATTCTGGGACGTATATGATGAGTGGCTTGCCGATGGACTTGCTACAAAACATTGGTCGCATGGCACACATAAGAAGTACATGACTCTGAAATATAGACTTGTCGGATTTGACAAGGATCTCATCCTTGAAGATATAACGGAAAAGAAGATTGCAGCTTTTGAGAACTACCTATTAGACCAACGGGATTACAAGAACTCTTCTGTCAAACGCCACATCAAGACCATACGTGGCATTCTGAGTTGGTGTAAGAAGAAAGGTTATAAAGTTGAGGAGAAGGCTGTTGGGTATAAGAGCAGCCTTCGGGAAGTCTTTGATCCGGAGATTATATTCCTTAACTGGGAAGAATTTAAGACTCTCTATGATTATGAGATACCAGAGCAAAAGCAGTATCTCCAAAGGGTTAAAGATGTTTTCATCTTTGCCTGTGTAACTGGTCTTCGGTTCTCTGATGTTGAAAAGCTCCATAAAGACCATATTCATTGGAAAGAGGACGAGTTTATAAGCGTGTCAAAGAAAACGTCCAACAATACTCATATTGGACTGAATAAATATTCCAGAGAGATTCTGGAGAAATATAGACACACCAACTTTCCTGATGGGATGGCTCTACCTGTTATCTCCAACCAGAAGACTAATGCCTACCTGAAGGAGCTGTGTCATCTAGCAGGTTTAACAAGCCATATAACAATTGCTAGCGAGAAGGGATCTGAAACGATTGAACAGACATTTGAGAAATGGGAAAGAATCTCATTTCACTGTGCCAGAAGAACCTATGTTTCTATTGCTTTATCACTTGGCGCGACTCCAGAAGAGGTTGCAAGAGTGAGCGGACATCACAGTTACGAAGTAATGAAACGTTATATTGGACTTGACGAAAAACAAAGACGACATGCTACAGATGTTTTTGACGAGAAAACAGAGCGAGAAGAGCTATACAGTATGTTTGACCAAATGAGTGTCAAAGACCTAAGAACAATGTTATATACCTTCAAAAAGTCTACAAACATATAGCTTGTTTTTTGAACAAAGTGGTAAGGTGCATTGTAGAGTCTGGCGATAAATAGTCAAATTTATTATTGAAAGTTGGAAGCGTAAAGGCTTTGACTATGAGCAATGTAAAAAGGGAACCCCATCTCTGAGATTCCCCGTGTCCTCTGGAGAGGCATATATTTGAGCAAACGGAATTACCTGCGTCCTCCGAAGTGGCCTGAACCGTTACCACGATTGATATTCTGTGCAACCTGGTCGTTCTGATGGCCACCAGGCTTGCTGGCGGTGTTCCTCCAGGTCGAGCCGTTGCCGTGACCATTGTTGTCGTTCTTTGGCTTCCTGTCGGCATAGTGGTTGGCTGCTTTCTTGTTGTTTCCACCCTTATAGCTCACATAACCTTTCGGATGCCCCTTGTAGAAGTGGCTCTTGTTGCTGTAGTGGGTGTAGACATTGAAAGTCCAAGTCCCATCCTTCCATGACAGCGGGTGGTAGAAATACGAGAGACCGATGTACTTGTTGTACTGGTAAGCGGTCAGGACATATTGGAGGTCAGTATTGCGACGGCTCCACCAAGCACCGTACACGTCGTTGCGTCCGTTCACACTCATCATGTAGTCCAGATTGATCTCGTAGACAGCCTCACATTGGGCATCGGTCAGGTTCAGCTCCCAGGCCATCTTGTCCGAAAGATAGTGGGCTTCGTTGCGAGCCTGAACAAAACTCATGGCGTTGGTCGTGATAGTCATTGCCATCATCATAACCAGGGTAATCATCTTCTTCATAATTGTATCTCCTATTCGTTAAAGGGTTAAACATTTTGTTTCTTGCTTTCACTCTTTTGACGTAATAGAGGGGGCGAGAGGTCTGGGATTATTCCTAAAGTGACAGGTCTTTTCCCTATAAATCAGGCGGGATTTTCCCTCTGAGAGCCGTTTTTCTGTTAAAAATACATATAATATATATAATAAGGTGTGTGGAAATCTTATTTTTCAGATTTTATGCTTATACACAAGGCTGTTTACATTTTGTTTCTCAGGCATAAGGAAGGTATTCGATTCAAAGAACTGGTCAGCTATCGGGACGAGCTTTATTCAATTTATAAAACCATGAAGCACTCCACACAAGCCCCATTGAAGGTTAAGCGGAGTATAATTGACTTGACGAACCCCTTAAACAGTTCTATCATTTAAAAATGTTCAAGGATTAACAGCATCATAAAGAGGCTTATAAGTAATGATAAAGCTCACCATTATATGATTGTTGGTGAAAAGGGTGAGATTAGGAGAATTGAGCTAAACAGAGAGCTTATAGATTGGGAGGAAATTTGAAAGGCCTCAAATCCTTATAAATAGAGAAGAAATAAAGTAAAAAATATTAACAGAAATAAAGAAGAAATAATAACATTCGAGTAAAACCATTGTTAAGGGTGTTTCAATCTGCGGAAAGATACATTCAAGGCATGGGGATTGATCAAAGAAGATAGCTTATGCCTATTAATTTGTGAGATTCACTTGAAGAAAAGTACAAGCGGAGAGCTTGTATTTTTTTGTTTCCCGCTATAAAAATCATGGGCTAAAACCCTTATATATAGAGAGATAATTAACTATTATGTATAACCATTTAACGAACAAAGAAAGGACAAAAAATGAAGAAAATTTTAACATGTTTGCCTCCGACAATAGGGCTGGTCTGTGAGGTTTTGATTATTTTTAATCTCGGAATAGAGATTTACAAGTTTATTCGTAAGCCCAAGGACGACTCTTCTAATAGCAAATCAAATGACCTATGAGAAGACAACTGAAATCATCATCGTGGTGCTGGAGTCCGTAGCACAGATATTGAAGGCTATTAAAAAGCTATGTGGACTAAAAGGAAAAAGCAAGAACCGCGATGATTTTAAAATCACTGACTATTAATTTTTTAAAGAAAAAGAAAAAAATGGCAGCAAAAAAACAAAGACAAGACAATGACTTTAGCCCAATCGAGGTTGAGGTCATGTCACAATCAACATTAGGCATCAATGACCCTGAAATCATCGATGCCGAAGTGATTAACGAAGAGGGCGACGACAATCACCCTAACTTCATCGAGAGCAATACTCAGGCTATAACGCTTGGGGATCTCTCAGAGAAATCTATAGTTCCTACCTTCGCGGACAACACATTAACGGTGAGCCATCAGAGCTTCATCCAGAGTGTTATCGAGGCGGGACAAAGTGTATTTGGGGAACTCACCCCAGTAGAGATACGAATATCGCACCCTATCAACGGGCGTGTTCCATCGGCTCTACACAAGAAAGCAAGCGAATTGACGGACGAAGAGAAAACAGTCTACTATCAGCGTATGGCATTTATCTGCCACGTTATTGGACTGTCGCGTTCAATCAATGGCCAGATGGTGCATCTTTGCATCGGTGGCGTGAGAGCTTATAACGAAGATAAATTATATGGCCGCCAATGCCCTATGAAATTCAAGATTTTTGTGGGATGGCAGGTCAGAGTTTGTAGTAACCTGTGTTTGACGTGCGACGGCTTCACAGGCGTACTAGAGTGCATGACTACCTCCGACATCAAGGAGAAGGCACTTGAACTATTCAATGGTTTCGATCCAGTCAAGGAAGAAAACCTGAGAACACTGGAGGCACTGGCTAACACCAGTATCACCGAAGAGCAGTTCTGCAAGATCATCGGTCGCCTGAGACTATACCAGGCATTACCGAACACAACCAGGGCAGAACTAGCTTTGCCTACAATTACCGTGGGCGACACAGCAGTAAACGCAGTTGTAAGGGGCTATGTTGAGAATCCTAACTTCAAGAAGGAGGATGGCTCAGATACTATCACCTTATGGCAGATGCTCCAATTCTTCACCGAGGCTGTTAAGCAGTCGTATATAGACAAGTGGCTTGACCGTGAGAATGAGAGCGTGGAATTTATGTATGGAATACAGAAGGCAATCGAGGGAATAAACCCCGAATATGCCTGGTTCCTGTCATAACCAATAGAACGAAGAGGATAAAACCTCGCCGTTCTCCGAGGAGGGGAACTATCACCGTAAAAGGTGGTGGTTCCTCTTTTTTCTTTTGTGTATAACCAAGAATATCAACAAACTAAAAACAAACAATCATGTTATTCATCAAAGCATTTAGTAACTACGCCGAATTCCAACAGATTTTCGGTGTTCGTGTATTCGGAGAAGAAAAGGCGAGAAAGAACAAGATCTTGCTGTCTCTCCTGAAGGACAAAACGGTGCATAAGCATTGCATCGAGACTGGAGATTACACCTTACTCAGTATCAAGAACATGGTGGATCTCAAAAACATCATCACCAAGAAGATTTATGAGAGTGGAGCCAAAAGCAAGAAACTCAAATATAAATTCGAACTTCTTGGGCAGACCTACTTTAATGACATCTATTCCCTTGACAGCATGAACGGCATCTGCGAAGATGGCACTCCCAATGCTGTACGTTACTACAACAATGAGAATAATCGGGTGTGGAAAATGAAGTGCGGCAAGTTTATGAAGCACCTAATTCAAAGCACTAAGTTCGGAAAGACCCTCCCGGAGAGCATCGTGATTTGGCTCTGTGAAGAGTTTAGTCGTGATTGGCAGTCTCATGTAATCGGAAAGCTGCCAAAGAACAAGCTCTACATCAACGACAACTTTGCTGACATCTACGATTCAGACAGACTAAAAGGCTACAATGAAAAATCTGACTGTTTCATTTCGTGTATGGTAGACAAGGGATTTCACTCCTTCTACAAATATGCGGTTAACGCAAAAGCCGCTTACTTAGAGGACGAGAATGGTATGATCATCGCACGTTGCATCTTATGGCCAGAGGTCTATGATGAGGACGGTAAGGTTTGGAGATACGCCGAGAGGCAGTATTCCTATATGTGTAACGATGTTTACAAGCAAGCTCTGATAGACGCTTTGATTCAGGCTGGGGAGATTGACTGCTACAAGAAGATTGGGGCAGCATGTTCTGACGCAACAGCCATTGTTGACATCAAAGGAAACTCACTGGCAGACAAGAAATTCTGGATTGACTGCAATCTTGATTGGGATGACTATTTGAGTTACCAGGACACATTCAAGTGCTACAGCATGTATCACCACAAAGCATATAACTATGAAGCTGGGGATTACGAACTTGATGTGACAGAGGGGAGTCTGGAGGCATCAGAGAACAATAACGATGATGACGAGCCGCAGGAGTATGATTCCTACCACGAAAGGGACGCATGGGAAGTCTGTACCGTTCACTATCATGGTGACGAAGAGAGCTGTGATATAGAGTGCAGGGAGGATTTCGAGCTGTTCAATGGAAAATGGTATCACCAGGATGACATTGTAAAGTGCTCTGAGTGTGGAGAAAAAATGCTCAACCCTGAGTATTACGATGAAGATAATGACGTATATAACAGCGATATGACTGGAAAGGCTTACTGCTGTTTAGACTGTCGTGAGAAAGCTGAGGATAAGTACATGAAGGAAAACTGGTACTATTCCGACTACGATGACGAGTGGTTTGAGGACAAAGATGACCTTACTATTTATCGTCAATACAACTGCATCACCTTCGAATATGAGGACAAGACCATTTCAAAGGAAACTCTGGAGGACTTGCTGGATAAAGGCGAGCTGCATGAGTGGGGTGGTCTTTACTTTGATGTAATTAACGAGGAAACAGGAACCCCGATCGGCTGTGAGACGTTGATTGAGTTCCAATTTGCAGCATAAGGACATGAAAGAAGATTTTTCACTACTTAAACAGCTCTTTTGCATCCATTCTAAGAGTGGACGCGAGGGCAAGATTCGCAAGTTTATCTGGAACTGGGTAAGACAAACCGTTCCAGATGCAAAGATTGAATGTGACAAGCCAGGGAACTTATATGTTACCAAAGGCATGTCAGAAACTTATCCATGTATCGTAGCCCACATGGATCAGGTACAGGATAGACACTCTAAGGACTTCATGGCATACGAGGCTGAGGACATTATCATCGGATTTTCCCCCAAGCATAGACGGCAAGAGGGATTGGGAGCAGATGATAAGGTTGGCCTCTGGATTGGCTTGAAGTGTTTAAAAAAGTATGACTGTCTCAAACTCGCTTTTTTCGTGGAGGAAGAGACAGGTTGCAGAGGCTCGGATCAGGCAGATATGGACTTTTTCAAGGACTGCCGCTTTGTGATAGAGCCTGACAGACGAGGGCATGAGGATCTGATAACCCAGATAGGGTGGACTCCATTATGCTCTGATGAATTCCTGAAGGAAATTGGTTTCAAAGATTTCGGTTACAAAGAGGCCGAGGGGATGATGACGGATATTGAAACCCTGAAGGACAACGGACTGGCCATTTCATGTATCAATCTCAGCTGCGGGTATTACGAGCCACACCATGATACTGAATTTGTGTATAAGCCAGCCGTCTCTAATTGCCTGACTTTCGTGGAGCATGTAATCGAAACGTGTACCAAGGTTTATCCTCACGTTGACAATACCGCTTATCTCGAAAGACAGAACTACTACGATGACATTTATGATGACCTCTACAGCCAGATTTATGACATGCTGACCAATGACCCTAATCAAAGTTTTGGTGACATTGAAGCCAGATACGACTTGTGGTATGGCAAAATGAACATCAACAGAGGGGAACTGGAAACAGCTTATAAACTGGCGAGGGAGGACATCCTCTTCTATAATGAAGAGAAAGAGAGAAAAACAACCAAATTGTTAAACAAACAAACAACAAACAACTATGTGTAAGAACAATGAAATCATGGCTACACTCCCAGAGGGAGCTACGCCAGATGAGAGAAGGGCAGCTTTCTTTGAGGCCGCTTACTCTCTTAACGTGAATGACAAGTGTGAGAAGAAGGAGAACCTGACGTATCTCACCTGGGCTTTTGCCTGGCCAGAGTTTAAAAAGATCTATCCTTCTGCCACCTATCGCGTAATCAAGAACCCAAACACCAATCTTCCGTATTTCGAGGATCCAAATACAGGCCTCATTGTCTATACGGAAGTAACCGCCGAGGGAATCACTCACGAAATGTGGCTTCCCGTGATGAACTCAGCTAACAAGGCCATGAAGTCACAGCCGTACCAGTATCAGATGTGGAACAAGCAGGCACGCCAGTACGAGACCAGGACTGTGGAAGCAGCTACGATGTTTGATGTAAATAAGACCCTGATGCGTTGTCTGGTCAAGAACCTGGCAATGTTTGGATTAGGATTATACATTTATGCTGGTGAGGACATTCCAGAAGCTGAGAACAATAGTAACTCTGAGGAATCTGCCACCACTACAGTGAAGATGGCGGAACCAAAGAAAGCCACTACGAGAAAAGCTAAGACAGTAGCAGCACCGCAACAGCCGAAGCAGAACGATCGTTTCACCGCTATCAAGACTGCAATCAATTCGATGCAGGACATTGATTCGCTTCTTGCTTTGTATAACGAGCACAAGCAAGAGATTGAAGGAGGTTCTCCTGAAATCAAGGCAATGTTTACCCTTCGTAAATATGAACTTCAACAGGCAGCATAATTATGGCAACAAAACGAATTGAACTGAAGGATTCTGGGGTTATCTTTAACGCCGAGAATCACACCTACCTACTTGGCGACAAGTATCTGTCGGGAGTCACCCCTGTTTTACAAAGGCAATTCTTTCCGACTGAGTTTGAGGGTATTCCAAAGCGAATTGTCGATGCAGCAGCGGAATACGGAACTGGAGTCCACGCATCATGTGAGGCATTCGACGCGAATTGGGACAATGATGGTACTGTAGAAGTACAAGATTACATCCAGATTTGTAGGGACTACGAATTGCACCATGAGGCATCTGAGTACACCGTGACGGATGGAAAGGAATATGCTAGCCAGATTGACAAGGTTTATAGAGTGTCGGAAGACACCTTTGACCTTGGAGATATTAAGACCTATGGACAAATGACCGACAATAAGCTCCAGAAGGCTCGTTGGCAACTGTCGATTTATGCTTATCTTTTCGAGTTGCAAAACAAGAAAGCGAAGGTAAGAAATCTGTTTGTCATCCATCTTCGTAACAAACAAAAAAAAGATGGAAGCTGGGATCATATTTCCGAGATTATCTTTGTCAACAGGATTCCAAGCGACATCTGCGAGGATTTGTTGGCTACTGACTTAAAGGGTGAACAGTTCTCTAATCCGTTTGGTATTCCCGAAGAATACAAGTTGCAAGAGACTATGATTCGAGAGCTTATCCAGACTAAGAACGCTATCGAAGAGAAACTGACCGCTATCAAAGCGAAGATTCTCGCCGATATGACCGCTAAGAACGTAAGGCTTTGGGCAACCGACACAATGAGGCTAACCCGTAAGCTACCCACTCAACGGACAGCATTTAATCTGCCGTTATTCAAGGAGGATCATCCCGACTTGAACTATGACGATTATAAATACCTCAAAATTTCCGAGGTATCTGGCAGTCTGGCTATTGCAGTATAAACCAGTTAACAAGGGCAGGGAGATTAACAATTACAAAATTTGTATGAGTTTTCTCCTGGCCTTTTTTCATTCACCTTCAAAAACAAAAGAACAATGGACTATTTGGAATTAGAAACATTGAAAGAGACCCGCGAGTATAAAGCAGCAGAGGCATTGACCAACGCTGTGAACACAATGGGATGGAAACCAGAGAAATTTGCTTTGGGTATGACGGTGCAACATCGTACCCTACAGCAAGAAGTTATGAGAACCTTTGTCGCTATGATACACGTTATGGCTAGCGACAAGTATGGTTTTGATGATCGGAATAGAGGTAGCCACGAAGCAGCCAAGAAAATGGTAGAAAGTGGCATCCTCGATGAAATTTATCTGCCCTTCATTTAGAGTATGTATCTCGAATGTACCTGTATCGGGATTGGCATGAATCGCTGGAACCGACTGATGAAAGGGAGTAAACAGCTTAACTACAAGTGGCTGAAACAACGGATTAAGAAGTGTTTGCCAGAGCTATACGATGCTTTGTGTATGGACTATTACAATCCCTACGAAGAACAAACGAGAGTGACCAGGACACACTACATCTTGGTCCACTCTTCAATCGAGTATTTCATTAAAAAGTAAACGCAATGAACAAGACAATTCACATCAAGCGTACCATTGACATAGAGATAACTGTGCCGATGGACGAGACGAAACAAGAAACTGAACAATGGATCGACTGGAATTTCAGAGCAGACGGAACATTGGAGAAAGTGGACTTAAACCATATCATCAGGAACATCAAACTGGCACCCACCGAGGATGACCAGGATTCGGTGATTGTGGTTAGCTGGCCTGAATCGCAAGAACTTTCAGCGTATGAAGGCTTTTACGAGAACTGTGACTTTATCTGTGGGGACACCATCGAGCCGTGTTCATACCTTGTCAACAAGAACTGGTATGGCAAGCTCCTTAACGGTGAACTCCAGAAGATTGAGGAATACGAAACCTGTGATGCGGCATGAAAGCAATACTATTCAATATTCACGACGAGGTTTGGAGCCTGTTTATTAACTATCCCGACTTCTTTTTTGTGGTATTATGATGAATCACTCACAGGTAAAGGAGATAGTGGAGAAATCAATCCACGACTCTCAGAACTACAACTTCATGGTCACTATGGCTAATGGTGACAAGAAGAAAATGCGTATGTTTATTTCCGAAGGTGGCTGGGTATGCGAGTTTAAGAAGCGTTCCCGTACCAGAGGAAGGTGCATATCGTGTGAAGAACTCTGGAAATCGGTAGTTCCCATCAACAGGGACACCGATAAGGTCAGAGTTTGCAAGCGGAACACTAAGAGTATCATCAAGTACCTCACGGCAAGCGGTTTTTGGCCAGACATTTTGGAGAATATGACAAAACTGCAGGATTTGAGCGACGAGGATTTGAAGTACCTCTATGAGTGTGAATACGACGAGCATAATACATTTATGGAGAAAAAGGGCATTGAGCATATTTCGCCTGACATGTATGACAGCTTATCCTCTCAACGTGG
This sequence comes from Prevotella sp., assembly GCA_017475265.1. GTDB lineage: Bacteria > Bacteroidota > Bacteroidia > Bacteroidales > Bacteroidaceae > Prevotella. The sequence continues at coordinate 40,775 of JAFVFY010000031.1, forward strand.
CATCATCACTATAAATTGGGGAAGAGGTCACGACTGGATCAAGAGGGGCTGGTTAAACGCCCTGAATGAGAAACATAAGTATTCTATGCGTTGGACTGTCTCTTATGACAACAGCGTAGAGTATAATCCTGACGGCAACAGAGCATGGTATTCGGAAGAGTATCGGGGATGTGGGAACGGTCACTACTACCTGCTCCTAGATGAAAAGCATGCAGCCTTCAGGGAAGATGATTAAATATAACAATTAAAAACGAAAGACAATGAACATCAATCAATTCATTTTCACAAGAACGCAGTCCAAGAAGAAAATCGAGGCAATCGAGAATCTATCTAACGACGAGCTGCTTGATGTGACGGAATCAACGGTCAAGAAAATGATTCAAGAAGTTGGCCAGAGACGTTACAAAAGTAGAGACAAGGATCTCCGTATCGACTATGACAGAAGATGCGGAAATAGCTGGAACTCAACGGTGGAGAGTGTCAATTTGGTAAAGGGTAAACTATACGTTTCTTTCTACATTCAATACGAGAACACCGATACCAACACTTCTGATGATTACGATAATTTCTTCAAACGGAGCAATTACCGTGGAGAGATCAGACGACTTGACAGACATGGAAACGGACGAACTTACTACTTCTGCTATGACGAGAGCGATAAGGCAAGGGTAATGAAGTCCATTCTGCTCGAATATGTGTATAGTAAGTATGCCGATAAATTAAAGGAGGCTTGACTATGGCTGCAAGGAAAGAAACTCCAGCTCAGAAGAAACGCCGTTTGCAGATGGAATTCCTCTACGGCAAAGAAAATGCTAAGAAATCAATGTACCAGACCGTTCACCACGTACACCATGAGACGGTTAGGCATTGTGATTATTGTGGGAAACCAATGACCCGTAGTGACGTTAACGATTATGGCTCACTCTGTGAAGCCTGTTATATGAAGGAATACTATGGGTAGGCCAAAAGCATTCAGGAATTTCAAGGTTCAGAGAACCATTGAGATTCAAATGAGTACCCAAGACGAGAAGCTGACACAAGAGGACGCAGAGCGTTTTGTTGACTGCAATTATCTTGTCGAGGGGAGATTTGATGGAAAGTATAAGGACTTCTTCTTCTTTTGCAGGACGGAGTTTAGATACAGACCATTTACGCAACGAGAGAAACTGGATCATTTCGTCGAGGACTTTATTATCTGCCCGAAAGAAGTTGGGATTGACTTGACAGACCGACGAGACTACGAAAAAAAACAGGAAGAACTTGAACTATACTTTGACTTCTATGACGGCATTGCATACGAATGTGATGAAGATGGAAGCAGGGTATCATTCAGACCTCTCATTATCCTCTATCCGACCATTGAGATATGTGAATCAATACCAGAACTGAAGGAACAGGTGGAAAATTATGTAGGAGAAGCTGCTTGGGACGGCATCAACTACCATGACATCGCCCTGACCTTCGGCAAAGTACACAGAACAGACGCATTTCAATATTATGGTGATAAGTGAAACATTGTATCACAACATCGAAATCTGTTTGAGAAATCTGATGGATGAAGATGACGAGGGAAGAAAGCAAAGGATTATAAGGCACATCCTACATTCCCTCAGAGAGAATTGTATAACAGAAGATTAACAAAAGAGTATGGATAAACATTTATATGACAAGCTCTTCCAGGAATATGTAGACTATGTGGTTGACATCATTCGGAAGAAGGGTATCAAGACAGCGAAAGGATTAAAGGACACCGTGAGAAGAAACATCAACCGTGTGGATCTCAGGTTGTGCCGGGTAGTAATGGCTAATAACGCAAGATTCGGAGCCTTCCTTGATGACACTTACGAGTCTGTGGGACTGGCGACGGACATAGTAATTGACGATTAGAAATGAGAAAATACAGATTCAGAGGGCAAGATGTGAACGGTTGGCATTATGGCGACTTGCAACATCGAAAGACTGTTTTGCTCCATCGGGTAGGAATAACTATCGAGAACCGAGGAACAACGGTATTCTACACTTGCAATCCTAACTCCATCGGGGAAGGGACGGGCATCATGGATATAAATGCCGAAAAAGCAAGCGACACCACCAATGAGATATTTGAGGGTGACATTCTGAGGATGCCAGACCGTGAGAATTTCCATTCGGAGATAATCGGCCTGGTAGTGTATCATAACGGCTCCTATGTATTGGCGAGTGATCCAAGCAATATCGAGACATGCAGCAAATGGAATCTCTATGACGCAGTTCATAGCCAGAAAGCCTATGTCATCGGTAACATCATGGATAACCCGGAACTACTGAGGGGCTATATAAAAGAATAATCAAAAACATAACGACATGGGATATAGACTTCATGTAGCCAAGGTGTATAAAGTAGAATTTGCACTTGGCGACGCTTTCAACTACAAGGTCGAGGAATTTCACTCACTGCTTTCTGCCTGTGATGCTACATATACAGGCGAATCATACGACGCGGACTTTGAAGTGACGAAAGAAGATTGGAAGAAGGTTATCGACAAGCTAAAGCACCTGTACGACCTCCCCGAAGATGAAAGGGATGAGATAAAGGGTGCCATTGATGACCTTGGAAGTACGACTGACGAGGTAATTCACATGCTGGAATACTTCTTAGATAGTGCAGAACCAAACAGTGATTACCTACACTTAGCATTTTTCTGATAATGGAGAAGATTGAACAACACGACATTGAGACCGGGCAGTACATACTATCCGTTCTCAGCAGTCAAATGAATGTTGTGGCATCTTGGGGATTCGACCCAAAGACGCTTAGACCTATTAAGGCTGGCATACAATTCCATGTGCAGGGATTTAAGCACACCGGGAACGTACAAGTCAAGTTGAATGAGGGAGCGGATTTGTTTGAAGTATCACTTATCTCCGAATCTGGAGAAACGGTAGATACACACGAATCCATTTACCTTGACGAGCTAATTTCTACAATAGATGATGCTGTAGAGAATGTCGATGGCTACGAGAAAAGAGTTTGTGAGGAATATCCAAATCTCGTGGACCCCAACAATCCTGATAAAATCAGACCTGTAGAAATTGTAATTCTCTGAAAAATGGGAATGGGAGATTCTTAAAGATATACCAAAAAGTAAAATCTGAGAGAATCTCCCTTCCTTTATCCGTGTTTTCAATAACAAGACGACCGTCTAACAAACGAAAATCATGTTAAAAAATGTATAAAGCAGAAGTGCTGTATGTGGCTTATCTCAGAGTAAGTACACAACGGCAAGGATATTCAGGATTAGGACTTGAAGCACAGAGGGAAATCATACAGAATTACCTTCGTGAGACAAAACCGATTTTTGAGTATGTTGAAGTAGAGAGCGGACGCAAGACCGATAAAGGGCGACCCAAACTGAAAGAAGCATTATCACAGTGCCGGACATACGGAGCAAAGCTGATTGTAGCAAAGCTCGACCGACTGGCTAGAAACGTGAGCTTCCTGTCAGCTCTCTTAGATTCTGACGTGGAGATAGTATTTTGCGACTTCCCACAAGCGAACAAGATGGTACTGCATATTCTGGCATCAATCAGCCAGTATGAGGCAGAACTAATCTCTACACGTACCAAACAAGCATTAGCCGCCAAGAAATCCAGAGGGTGCAAGCTGGGCAACCCGGAGCACTTGATGGATAAGCATAAGGAGGCTATTGAACACAGTAATGAAACCAACAGAAAAAAAGCTGCCGACAACCCTAACAACAAAAGGGCTGTGGCTATGCTGAAAGTTCTGGCGGCACAAGGTATGACACTTTCCGAAATGACCGAAACATTGAACAAAGAGGGATTCGTGACCTCAAAAGGATATGCGTTCAGGCCATCCCAAGTGTATGTCCTAATTAAAAGGTATAACATTGAAAAAATAGAAGATGTCTAAGAACAAACAATTATTTCCAGTTTTCGAGACTGACTCCTGGCACAGTACGGCAAAAAAGCGGTTCAGGGGGATTTTTACCTCCAAGACCGCTGCCGTCAATGCCATTGTGAAGAACCACGAAATAGATGACCATGAGTTTTTTGAGAACATCCACGAAATGATACCCCTGACTAAGACGGAAAGAGAGGCCGAAATCAAACGGCGACTCAGAAAGGACTTCGAGGACAGCCTTCAGACACAGGGCTATAGCGTCAACTATGAAATTGAAGTAATCAACTTAAATGAGTGGGACTGATGATTAAGGAACTTATTAACCGCTACTATGATTGGGTATGGCGTGTAGCCGAACCATCATTGTACTAAAACGAAAACAGCAATGTTAGACAAAGAACCGTACATGTCTGGGAAAATCGTCTTTTGGCGATCCCTGGGCGTAAACATTGGCTTTTTCAAGAGATTCGACACTCCCCAAGGTGGGGGTGAGTATTGGAAGAGCCAAGGCTATGTACCCATTTCATCCGAAAGACAAGGACAGAGGTGGGCAGACCCTAACGATCTCTATTCCCCTGCTGATGCTTTCAAGCGGTGGGGAAATGAGATTAACCCTCTGATGGCGATATTCACGGAAGCACGAGAGTCCGTTTTAAACGCCATTGCAAAGTATGTCTGGAACACCAAGGAGAAGCGTATAAGGCTTGACATAGGCGTAACAGATTACAACGAAGATAACGGCATGTTGTATCATCGGCACTATACATCTATTTATATGGAGCACTACATCTGCATCGTGGAATACAAGGAATCACCGAAGATTGCCGACTACCTGAGCGATGACGAGTATGTAGAACCAGAGACCGTGACAGAGCCGATAGAAGATATGTCGTTAGACAGACTTTTCGAGATTATTAACTTTATAACAGATCAGAACAATGGAAACGAAAAACATTAACAACCAGGGTGGAGCTACGATTGTTACGCTTCATCCATCAAAGACGGCACAGGCTATTATCTACAGCAATGAGCAGCGTGCCAAAGTAGTACAACTTATAAGGCACGGATTCCTCCCGCATCACACATCGGTTGGAACAGGGGAAACCAAGGAAGGCTTCTGGGGCGTGGAGAAATGCCGTGGACGCTTCGGGAAAGGCTTCAAGATGATTACAAAGTCCCCCTATAGTACGAACTTCAATCACCTTACCTATTTTACAATCGCATGAGATATGGCTAATTGGTGTTATACGTCTTATGTGATAGACGGGAAGAGGAAAGAAGTTCAGAGCTTGTACAGCAAAATGAACTATCTGGAAATGAGAAAGAAACCTTTGGTAGGCAATGACTTCGGGAAAACGTGGCTGGGATGCCTTGTCACGAAACTCGGCGGCAACTGGCATGAAGTCTATTGCAGGGGATCATGGAGCGATTTGCAGTATGACGGAGGCACACTCTCTTTTAATACTGTTACTGCCAATGGACCGATGAATGAGGTTTTCAAATTCATTAAGAACATCTATCCATCCTTGGAGATATACTATTGTGCCGAAGAGGATGGATGGGGCTACTACGCGACTAATGACGTTCAGGGTTTACATTTCCCTGAACGATTCAAGGTCGAATCTGAATGGGAAACAGAGTACCCGACTAGTATTGAGAACGCTTGCAGTTATGTGTCTAAGCTTATAGGAAAGGAAGTCAAGACCAGGGAAGAGCTTGAAAAAGCTGTCGAGGAATGGAACGACAATCTTAGCATGGACGATGACGACAAGCGAATATACTTTCACGAATATATAGTTGAGGAAAATGAATACCTATGAGTTTAACGTAACGGTAGAAGGCTCGACATTCAAAACTTACACACAGTCGAACAATCCGAGCTATGCCTACCAGAAAGCCAGAAGATTATATCCGACGGCAAGTAATATCCACTTAATAAAACTTATAAAAAATGAGCATATTCACAGACAACGCAGATTTCTACCCGACACCCAATGAGGTAATCGGGCAGATGATGATGGGCGAAGATTTCCTTGGAAAAACCATTCTTGAACCATCAGCTGGGAAAGGAAACATCGTGGACTGGCTTAAAGCTCAAAGGCTGGGAATTACCCAAGAAAGCAGCATAAATAAGTCAAATCTATAAACTTCAAGAATTATGAGAAGATCAACAAGATTTTTGCTGAGGGTTGCAATAACAATAGTGACTTATGTCATATTGGTAGACCCTTGGCCATTAAACAAGAAAGAGTATGAAAGAAACTATGGAATCTAAGAAAGACCCTGTTGATGTGCTGAGAGAGGAAATCATGACACATCCTGATTTAGAGAAGTTCTTCACGGAAAAGGTTGGAATGAGCCTGAAACAGTACATGGCTGGCTATGTCATAAGCAATACCGACGTGGACGAACTTGTAGATGAACTTGATTTGCAGCACTCCAGGTGTTGCTCTCATTGCGGGAAAGCTATGTATGAGGGATTCTGTATAGAGAACGGAGCCGAATACTATTGTTCGGAAGAGTGTCTGCATAAGCACTTGACAGAAGAGGAATATGAAGAACTCTACGATGACGGCAGGGGAGATTCATATTGGACGAGCTGGCTGGACTGAGTATTGTGAAAGAGAGAGAGGCGTATCAGAAATGGTACGCTTTTCTTTTGTTTTGCACAAAATGTCGAATGTGTGCAGTTGTAAGCCGAATGACGTTAAAAATCTATATAAATACTACCATATTTAATACTTTTGGAGGTAAATTGAATAATATTAACTAACTTTGCATCTGCATCCTGCTCTACTGTTGTATGGATAGGTGGGAGGCTATATACTGATTAGTGTTACTAACGCTGATTTTGACTCCCAAACTCGCAACTTGGAAGTGAAGGTCTACTTGACTGAATCTCTAGTCAAAAAAAGCAATAGTGAACACTACTCTGAATATGATTGTAAGCTGTGGCATCATAATAATTGGTGCAACATTGTTTGTCATATTCGGTGTGGGTGTTTCGCATTGCTTGTCCTGACTAGAGAGGTAATGCGAGACCTGGGAGTGGGATAAGTGATGTAAAGCCCACACTTTTCGTATATATGAAAAACCGGGAACAAATATTAACTCGTTGGGGCTTGACGGGAAACGAAAAATACAATAAGTATGTCACACCTTTTAAAAACCGCCAGTCAAGCAATATTATTATTGTTAGTTATTTTTGGTTGTTCTGATAGCAGCCTCATTTCAAAAAAGAGAAATCCGTATGAACGTGATTATCTTGCCGTAAAATACTCAAAGGATGATTATTGGAGTATCGTTGACAAGGATGGCAACATTGTAGTCAAGGAAGAATATTCTCCAAACGACTATCTATCAGCAATTTACGATGGAGCTTACTGGGTTAAGAGTAATGGAAAGTTTCAGTTATATAACGTTGAATCACCCAAAAAGCCAGTAAATAATGAGGAATTCGATGAAGTAACAGACTTTACTTGTGGCGTTGCAGCAGTTTCAAAGAACGGAAGCCCCATTCAGATAATAAACACTAAAGGTGTCATTGTTGCCACATTACCAGATTCTGTTGTAACGGCATCCCAATTTGGTTTTCAAGGTTATTCTGTCGTTGAAAACGTTTCCTCTGTTAGTGTAGTAGACAGTAAGGGAAATTTTGTGTTGCAAGGGAAACTTTTTGCGACTTTATTTGACAACATCATTTTATATGTTGACCCCGATAAAGAAGAAACCCTAATGACTGCTGACTTGGAAGGGAACAAATTGGGGGAATTTAGCATGTACAAATGGAGTTGTGCGAGTCTGTATTATTCTGAAGGCGAACTGGCTGTGTACGAGCATCTGCCAAACTCAGAAGAGCCAATTGAAGATGCCCCTATATCCATTATTGACGCAAAAGGACAGAAACTATTCGATCTAAAAAAATCTTATGCTAAGAACTGTATGGGAGCACTCTATAGAGACGGTTTAATAACATATAGGGCTAAAGATATGGCCTATGGGGTAGCAAATGAGACAGGAGAAGATGTTATACGTCCCAAATATCAAGAACTGATAGAGAATGGTGACAAATATTACATAGCCAAGAAGAACAACAAGTATGGGATAATTGATACAGAGGAAAATGTCATAGTTCCTTTTGAATATGACAACGCATTCCTTGTGAGACTGAGAGATAATTTCTTGTTAATGCAGGATAGCAAAGTATATATCGTTGACATGAATGGAAAGGAATTGAATAAAGATGGGTTTGCTCTTTTTGCGTACAATATCGGAACCCAAGTGAAAACTGGAAAGAATATTAAAAGGCAGGAAGATGTCTACCCTCAAAGTGAAGATTATGAAATAACTCTTGAAGATCTTGGAAAAGATAATTAAAAGACAACGGCTTTATAATTATGGATCAGAGCTCAAAAATAGACAAGCTTGTAGAACTTCAAAAACTGCTTGAAGCAGGAGTGCTGACAAAGGAAGAACTGGAAGAACAGAAAAAAAAGATTCTCGAAACAAAAGAGAATGAAGAACCCGAATCACCTTCAATTATTGATAGTGAAGAGTTGGCTCCTGAGACTTCTTTCTTTCAAAAGTATAAAATAGCAATAGTGGGAGCATCGGCAATCATAATAGTTGCATTACTTTCCTTCCTGTTTTTTCAAAAAGGGCAGTCATCACAAAACATTTCAAATGATTCGGAAGAAGAAGCCCAGTCTATAGTTGCCGAAGCTGAGCAAGACTCTATATATTTAGTAAACTCTGTTACAGAAGAGTTACACTATATTTTCTGTTTCAAAATTCAAGGAGAGGCGGTTTCTGGTTATGCGAAGATGGCTGGCAATTCCTCCCGTGCATCGCTTGAAGGAACCATTGACAAAGATCGGTGGCTTATAATAAGAGTAACTGAAGATAAAGAAACTGGAAGATTTGAAGGGAAACTAGATTCTGACAGTTTTAGCGGAACACTTTTCCCCCCAAATGGTAAGGAAACAACTTCTTGGAATGCAAAAAGGATGACAAAAGAGCAAGTAAACGAGTTGGAAAATAAAGTAAATGAATTGTTAGCTCGTATGCCTGTTGTCAATGAGAATCAACAAGAATCGGACAACTATTCTTTCACTGGCGTTATACAAGGTGGTGATAAACAATATACTTTTACCATGTCACTTGGTATTGAAAATGACGGTAATGTAACAGGCTATTACTATGTGACAAATGGAGAGAACAAACCAGTTGAATTAAGTGGCCAAGTAGAAGAATGGGCAGACAACCTACAGGGGAATATTACATTATACGAATTCGATTCAGCTACCCATAAAGCAACAGGATATTATTTCCAAGGATTTCTTAGTATCGAACATTCTGAACTAGGTAGATTTGCTGGTTACTCTATTGAAGGCTATTACAAAAACAGTGATAAAATTAATTGGCCATTTACTGCACAAACTGAATAACTAAAATAAATAAATAGTATGGAAGGTTTATTAGTAATTATCGGAATAATCGTTTCTGTATTCATTCTTAAAGAACTTTTCAAGAAAAAGAATCCTTTCTTGAAAAGGCGTGGTGTCGCGGGGTTATTTATTGCACCTGTGTTACAAATTGCATGTATGGGAATCTTCCTATATGACGCGCTCCATCCAAACCTGGTTAATACTAACAACTTCTGGGGTATGGCGTTGTCTTTTATAAATGAACAGCGTGGAAGTAATGCTGAAAGTCTCTACTATGAATCTTTTGCTACTTTTTCCGCCGTTGCTAAAATATGCTTCTTAATTACCATTTGCTCGGCAGGCTATCTGATTTACAAATTATTTGATGACGATGAATGTAATAAGTCTCTAATGAAAATTCTTATAGGAATTGGTACTGTGGCTTGTCTTGTTACTATCTATTTTAACGGCCAGTTCTTTACAAGCTTCATGCACTATCTTGGACAAAAATCCGATGATATGTTCATTATCTCTTTCTTAATTATAGCTGCGGCAATTTTATTGTGGGCCTGGTACTATTTATCCGCTACATTGAAAGACATTCTAGCATTGTCAACATCGGAAAGTGAAGTGATGCCAACAATTACGACAAATAGTGAGAACACGATAGCAAACAAGACACAAGACCTAATAAAGTTGAAAAATCTTCTTGATTCGGGAGTACTGACACAAGAAGAATTTGATATACAAAAAAAACAAATTTTAAACTCATAAAGAAAAAATGAAAACAAAATCTGTCGCTCTTCTTCTTACTTTTTTTCTTGGATGCTTTGGTGTCCACTGGTTTTACTTGGGTAAAAGTACAAAAGGTGCTATATATCTTTGCATTGGTGCTGTGGGATTATTTCTATGGATTCCATTATTAATAACAGGAATTCTTTCTCTTATAGATTTTATAGTAATTGCTTTTACAAGTGAAGAACGCTTTAATGAAGAATTCAATTATGATTATACTCAATCAAGCAAATATCAACAACAGCAGTTTTATCAGAATCCTCAGCCCCAACAGCAACAACCTCAAAATGCCCAATTCCCAGATCAAAGCCAAAAGACGGCTCAAAAGGATGACTTTGCTCAAAAGGCAGATAGGCTGAAAGACTTGAAATCTCTGTTGGATGCTGGTGTTTTGACACAGGATGAATTTGATGCAGAAAAGAAAAAAGTGTTGAATTCATAAATAGGCAGAACAATACATGTCATCTGATATATTTTCAAAAAAAGTATCTACGTGGGCATTGATAGGGCTGATGATCTTGCCAATAGCTCATGTGGTCGTGTCTTTTTGGGTCATCGATGTAGCTAACGAGGCAATACATCAATGCACAATGGACTATGAGAAACCTGTAGGTACAGCTCTTAGTGAAAATCTTGGCATATTCAGTGGAGTTGGTGAAGCTATCGAAGATTATCTGAATGACAGTTTTAGTGAAGAGATAAAGAGTCATCTAGGTGAGGTGGGCGACTTGAAGGACAAGTCTGTATACTTGATGTATGCCAGTTTCCTTTTGTTACTTATTGATATTGCTTGTTTATGGTTCAGGGAATCTGTCAATAAGTTCGTCCTCAATTTTGCTCGTCTTGCTTTCACAATTGCTATAGGCTATCTTGTATATAATGGGGTTTTGATTGTATATAGCATATCGTCAAGTAGGTTAGATGCCAAGACTTATGGCTTGTTCGGCCTATTAACAGGCGGTGACAGTTTCGGATATGACATATTGGTAGGGTTTATGTCAGCAGCCATGTATGTTGCTCCATTGTTAATTCTACACTTCTTATATTATAAGAGTTCATCCAAATATTACGATGTAGAAGAAGATGATGACTATTCGGTAGAACTCGCTCCTATTGTTCAAACACCTGTCTTGGCACAACAATTCCATCAACCGCAACTTGCGCCTGTTGTTCAAGGCTACTTGGAACAGCCGAATTCTACCTCTTCGGAAACAACCGACGAAGATTTGACACGACTCGATGAACTACTGGAGGCTGGCATTCTAACTCCAGAAGAACATGCTGAACAGAGGGGAAAAATAATCCCAACGGCACCACAGCAAACAGAACAGGTCGAAAATAATAAAATTGCATTGCTTAGAAACCTGAAATCCCTTCTTGATGCTGACATACTTACTTCCGAAGAGTATTCAAGTCAGAAAAGTAACATTCTAAGGACATCAACTATTCCTATGTGGAGTGCTGATAAAACAAATGTTGAGACCCTTATTGAATTGAAATCGTTATTAGATGACAACATACTAACCCAAGAAGAATTCGACTTCCATAAAAAAAGATTAATGAATTCGCTATAGATATGAGTGACATAAATAAGACTAAAATTGAGAAGCTTTTAGAACTGAAAAAGCTTTATGAAAATGGCATTCTGACAAAAGAGGAAATGGAGGCTGAGAAGCAAAAGATACTCGGCACTACTACACCCCCTCCTAAACAAAGTATTCCCCATGAGACCAAAGAACCAGTAAAAGAAATTGAAACCTATGACAATATTACCGCTATTGACTCGGAATTTGAAGAGGACGAAGAGGAATCATTTTTCAAAAGAAACAAGGTGCTCATTATTCTCTGTATAGTGGCTGGAGTTATTGGCATCTATTTCTTGTTCTCAAAGGTTATACTCCCTTTAAGTGATGCCGACAAAGAGCACGAGACATTAGCAATAGAAAGGAACCGTGAACCTATTGCAATTAAAGGCAAGATAAACGGTAAGATAGGCTTCACTATGCGTTTGAAGTTTAATGGAAGGGAAATAGAAGGCACCGAGCATTATGACAGTCAAAAAGCAGATGCGATTCTCTCTGTAAAGGGTAGCATTGATAACGAAGGTTTTATGACCTTACGTGAATTTGATGGCAATAATGAGGCTGGCCTATATAAAGGAAACCTCAGTGCCAATTCGTTTGAAGGCACTTTTACTAACACAAAGAACACGGTGTTTCCTTTCTATGCTGATGTTATGAGTGAGAAGGAAATGCAAGCAAGAGAAAAAGACCAGGAAAAAGCTGTTGAAAAAATTGAAAGAATAGGAACAGTCATTACTTGCCTCGATGGAAAAGTCTATTATTTAAACAAAGATTATTCAGAGGGCAGATATGATAGTCAAGGAGACGATTCCGGAAAAATATTTGTTTACGACATTTCCTCTGAATCTACTACTCAAATACCAATACATATCCCATCAGAAGAATTGTATTCAATTGATAATTGGCAATGTAAAGATCAAAAAATCACCTTTGTTCTCTATGATGTGGGAAGGAATGGGTTTGGCATTGGAAACTATTGTACCGAAGTGAGCCAATATAATATCAAAACAGGTAAATGGAAAGATATTGCAGAAGGTTGTGCTAGTGCAGAATTCATTGAAAATGGAAAGAAGATAAAAATAACCTGGGCAAGTATTACCAATTATGACGAGGCTACAGCCGCATTTGAATACGAATATGCATATACGGAAGAAATTATTGAATTATAAAAATGATTATCCGCAACCAGCCGACAGGTTCCTATTGTAGATGCGATGCTCAAACTCCGATGTGCAAGCGATGGAAGCTATCATAAGCCTGTCAAACAACTTGTCTCCAAAGTACCTGCGATTGAACTTGTAACAGAAC
>JAFVFY010000114.1 GCA_017475265.1 Prevotella sp.
ATCTCTGAACTCGAAGATCAAAGGCTTTAGGGCACAGGTACATGGGGTAGCTGATGTCCCATTCTTCATGTATCGTCTGTGCACTATTTTCGGATAGTTGTCACAGGGTAGGCATCCACGGAAGAATTGAACTGCGCCATAACTTCTCACCTTTCGAACGAACTGCACCAAACCTTGCTCTGAAGCAATATCAGTAGCAGAGGGGAAGTCACTTATTCGTTCTATCTTTAATGGACGAGCATTCCTGTCAATATAAAAGACTTTAGTTTCCTTTAAATTGTGCGCAACATAAAAAGCCATTTCATTTAAAACTGCCTGTTTAAATTGCTCAAAATAGTCTTCTGCTTTTATTCGGATATGCTCTGCTTTACATGCCACAAGAACATATATATTTGGTGTTCGTCCTTGATTTTTCTCTTCTATATTACGCCAAATGGCAATATCCGCAACAGCAGTAGAAGAAACAGGCACATCGAAAGCCAATTGATCAGGAGAATAACCATACGACTCAACAAGCCTATGGTAAAAAATCTCTGTCAACTGACTTTTGTTCTGATTCATATTCTCTTTCACAACTCTGACGAGCTAATTATAATTCTGCATGCAAAGGTACTACTTTTTCTCGAAAGGGCAACATGAAATAACTGTTTCACGTGCTTATTTAAGCATTTTTTATCTAAAACAAGTCCATTATATACCCAAAAGAAACAAATCTTCTAAAAAAAAATTTATTATAGAATTACCATTTCTCAATTACTTTTGAAATATTGATGTTATTTCAATTTTATGAAATAGCAGAATAGAGGCGTGCATTATCGCACAAAATTGTGCGAATGCGCACAAAATCGAGACTATATGAGGAATGGGGGAGTTTTTGTTTGGGAAGGTGATGGCTATATAGAGTTTTTTCTTTATCTTTGCCGACGAAAAAAGGTAAAATCAGAATTAGATGGAAGAAAAGAAAAAAGGTAAGATACTCGTCATTGACGATAATGAGGACATTCTCTTTGCACTAAACCTGTTGCTAAAACCGCTGGTAGAAGAAATCCGTGTGACAAAACAGCCAGAACAGATAGATCGATTCTATGATATGGTACATCCAGACGTGGTGCTGCTAGATATGAACTTCAGGCGCGATGCCATCAGCGGCGAAGAGGGCTTTGAATGGCTGGAGCATATTCTGCACCGCGATGCACAGGCGGTGGTCATTCTTATGACGGCCTACGCCGATGCCGACAAGGCGGTGCGCGCCCTGAAAAGCGGTGCCACGGACTTTATCACCAAGCCGTGGGACAACTCCAAGTTGTTAGCCACGCTCTTTGCGGGCATCGAACTCAGCCACGAACGGCACAAGAACCGCCTGCTGGAACAGCGCATGGAAGTGGCGGCCTCGCCTTTCGGGGCTATGGCAGCCCCCACCATCATCGGTGATAGTCCAGTCATGCGCCGTGTGCTCCAGACAGTGGCACAAGTGGCACCGACGGATGCCAATGTGCTGATTCTCGGCGAGAACGGTACGGGCAAGGATGTCATCGCCCGCCAGTTGTGCACCCTCTCTGGACGGGTAGAGAAGCCTTTTGTGAGCATCGACCTCAGCAGTGTACCTGAACAGTTGTTCGAGAGCGAACTCTTCGGTTATGAGAAAGGGGCATTCACGGGTGCGCTCAAGTCGAAAGCCGGACGCATGGAGGCAGCCAATGGCGGCACGCTATTCCTTGATGAAATAGGCAACCTGCCGCTGCCTTTGCAGGCTAAGTTGTTAGTCGCCTTGGAACGTCGCGAGATCTCGCGACTTGGCAGTACCCAAGTGACGTCCATCGACGTGCGTCTACTCTGCGCCACCAATGCCGACATCCATACAGAGGTGGCTGAGGGACGTTTCCGCGAGGATTTGCTCTACCGCATCAACACCATCGAGATAACCATTCCCCCTCTGCGTGAACGTGGCGAAGACATTATCCTGCTGGCAGAACATTTCCTCCATACTTACGCGAATAAATATAATAAAATGGTCAAGGCGCTCAACCGCGATGCCCGTCAGCGGCTGCTGCGCCATACGTGGCCAGGCAATGTGCGTGAATTGATGCATACCGTGGAGCGGGCCGTGCTGTTGGCCAAGGGATCGGCTCTCTGTGCACAAGATTTTGTGTTGAACGAAACATCACGACGGACAGCACAGACACAGACGTTGAACCTGGAACGTTTGGAACAGGAAGCCATTGAGCGGGCGATGCAGATTGCTGGAGGCAACGTCACTCGTGCTGCTGAATTATTGGGAATCACAAGGTTTGCACTCTATAGGAAACTGAACAAATGAAAACATATCTGTTGTATATCATGGGGTTTGTTGCCCTCATGGCGGTCTTGGCCATCAGTATCCATGCCCACCTAATATGGCCATCCATCGCCCTCGTCGTGATGCTACTGTGGCTGTGTGTCTCACTATATGGCCGCGTAGGCCGTCTGCTCTATGCTTATCACGAGATGGAAAAGGAGAACGAGCGGCTGCATACGCGGCTGGCAGAGGCTGAGCGACAATTGCAATACCTGCGACAGTTGACGGAGAACGTGGATACCGCCCTCTTTGTCTGCTCCACCGACGGGCGCATCGACTGGATGAATCATGCGGCGAAAGAACTCACACATGGTACATCCCTTCCATCACCTGTTCTACAGGCCATCGCCAACCACACTGAGGTGGTGGATGGCTGTGCGCTCTCTACCGTTCTGCTGCGCATCGACGGACAGCGGCGCCTCGTGGTGGCACTGAAGGATGTGTCTATGCTGATGCAGCGACAGGAAATGGAAGCGTGGCAGCAGCTTATCCGTGTGCTGACCCACGAAATCATGAACTCCCTCACGCCCATCATCTCCATCAGCGAGACCTTAACCAATGAGAACGAAGCCTTCGCCGTCATCAACCGCCGTTGCCATGTGCTCCTCGATTTCGTAGAAAGCTACCGCCAACTGACGCGCATCAAAACTCCCGAACGGACAACCTTCCCCGTCAGCGAACTCTTTGAGCATATCACAGGACTCTATCCACAAGTACAGACCCAAGGCGAGGGACTGTTGACGGCTGACCGTTCTCAATTAGAACAAGTAATTATAAACCTAATCCGTAACGCCTACGAGAGTGGTGCCACAGAGGTAGAAATCATAATTAATAACGATAATGAAATCCGCGTAAAGGACAACGGCAGCGGCATGTCGATCGATGTTCTCGGCCATGCTTTCATCCCTTTCTTCACTACCAAGCCAACGGGTACCGGCATCGGTCTCAGTCTCTGCCGCCAGATTATCCTAAAACATGGCGGCACCATCACTGTCGATAGTCAGGAAGGCGAAGGCACCACCTTCACCATCAAGTTGTAACACCGTGCTTTTCCGCACACATTTGAGCATATTCGCACACAAGCACAACAATGTGCTATTTGTATCTTGTTGAATACCAGACACTTCTCGTTTTGGCACGGTTGTTGATATATATAAAGGTGGAAACATGAACATCAAATTATCAATGAAACAAGCATTTCGCATTATCTCTCGTATGAAGGGCTACACGGCATTGTCGCTGTTGGGTCTCATTATTTCTCTCAGCGGCACAGTTATCATCAGCCGCTATCTCTATCAGGAGTGGACTATCGACCACTTTATGCCTGCGGTCAACCGCACTTTCATCTGCTGCGTCCAGTATGTAGGGGAAAGTGAATGGATGCCGATTGAGACCTCCGACCCTAACCATCAGGATTGCTTCGTCTCGCCCGTCAAGAACCAGAGCGACGTGGAGTGCTGGACGGATGTGCATTTTCGCTCTATGTATGCCGTCACGCCAGATAAGGGTGAGACCTTCTATCCGCTTGCCGTCAGCGTAGACTCCACCTTCACGCAAGTTTTTCCGTATGAAGCAGTGGAAGGAACAGTCGTGCTGCGGGCCAAAGGCCAGTGTATCGTGAGCGAGAAACTGGCAGTGCGGCTCTTCCCTGGCGAGAGTGCCGTGGGCAAGACCATCACCGTGGGCGAAGAAAACGACGTGAATACTATTGTGGGCGTGTTCCGTCAACCCAGAACCAAGTCAAGTTTCCGCTTCGACATTGCCGACTTCGCCGATGAGGACTTCTATGCCCCTCGAAACAGCTGTTGTGTAGGAATCGTTCGTTTGCGCGAGGGGGCTGACGTACGTGACTATAACCAACGGCAGCCCGAACAGCGATTAAGTATGTTCCACGACAAGCCTGTGCGCTATGGTCTACGCCCCTACACGCAGGAATTGCAGAGACTACTGGATAAAAGATATTATGGTGATTATCCTTGCTTAACCTCCCACGCCTCGGCTACCCATCTCTGGATGCTGTTGTTCGTGGCCGTGCTGTTGCTGTTCGTGGGCTTGTTTAACTTCGTGAACCTCTTCGCCGTGATGCGCTCCCACCGTCGTCACGAGTTGCATGTGCGCCGCCTCTTCGGAGCCTCCCGCTGGAACATCTTCTGCCAGCTCTACGCCGAGACCTTCCTACTTGCTGTCCTCACCATGATTGGCGTGTGGACGGTGGTGGAACTGACGGAGCCACTGCTTGCCACCTATTATAATATGGAGGTGTTGCCGCAATGGAAGTTTGACGTAGGGTTGACGTTAGGAATCGTCTTCGGATTACCTTTCATCTCCGCTATCATCCCCAACCGCTCCAGTCACTACTCCTTTGGAAAAGGACTGGGGTTGGGTCTCCAGTTCTTCATCTCCCTCGCCCTGCTCAACGTCAGCATCTACTTCATGCGCCAGCTGAATGTGATGATGAACACCGACCCGGGCTTCCGCACCAAAGGATTGCTCCATGCCGTCATCTATCCACCATCCAACCGAGGGTCGTGGTCGATGGAGGAATTCGATGCCATGTTGAAGAAGAAAAGCAGCCAGACGGAGGTCGTGAAGCAGCGGTTGAAAGCCTGCCCTTACATCAAAGTCATTGACGTGGATGAGGATTTCATCAGCGGCAGCTTCCCCATCAAACTTGCCGACGGTAGCAACATTGACGCTCTGTACATCACGGGCGGGGCGGCACGGATGTACGACCTACAGCTGATAGAGGGCGTTTTTCCCGACGACAGTCTGTCGATGGAGGACTACGCCTGCGTAGCCAATGAGGCGGCAATCAAGGCATTGGGCATCAAGAACCGCGAGACCGACCTCGTGCAGTTTGCCGAACGCATTTTCTGGACTGCTGCTAACGAGAAAGACAATCCTCCCTATCGCATTGTGGGTGTGGTGCGCGACTTCAACATTGGGCGACAGTCGGAGCCCATACATCCCCTGCTGCTGATGTTCTCTACTTGGCAGAAAGACTATTTGTTTGATGCCCGCCAGATGGAGGGGCGCAACTATCTGCTCGACGTGGCCGAAGGGCATGAGGAAGACATCATTCGCGAGCTGAAGGACATCGAGAAGGAACTGTTCGGCACCACAGAACTGAAGTACCAGTGGGTTGAAGACCAGCGTCAGGAACTCTACAAGGAGGACCAGCGCACGGCCCGTATCTTCGTCACTTTCTCGCTCTTGGCCATCGCCGTGACGTGCCTCGGCGTATTAGGTCTGATGATGTTCGACGTGCGACGTCGCTTCCGCGAAATCGCGCTGCGCAAGGTCAACGGTGCCACCTTCCGCGACATCGCCCTGCTGCTCTCGCGGCGCTACCTCATCATCTTCGGCGTAGCGGCCGTCGCCTCGCTGCCCGTCAGCCTGCTCGTCATCCACCGGCTTATGGCTTCTTACACCATCCGCACATCCTTCGCGTGGTGGATTCCGCTACTGAGCATCGCCATCATCCTCGTGCTCTGTGCCCTGACGCTGTGGCAGCAGTTGTGGAAGGCGACAAGGATTAAGCCATACAAAGTACTCAAAGAAAACTAAGAAATATGATCAAGACAACCAATCTTCAGCGCGCCTTCACAACGGAAGAAGTGCGCACCATCGCCCTCAACGGCGTGAACATTGAAATCGGCGACGGCGAGTTCGTGGCCATCATGGGCCCCAGTGGCTGCGGCAAAACCACGCTGCTCAACATCCTCGGGCTCTTGGATGCCCCGACCAATGGCGAATACCTGTTGGACGGAGAGGATGTGAGCCATCTGAGCGAACCCCAGCGCGACCGACTGCGCAAGGGCCTCATCGGCTTCGTCTTCCAGAGTTTTAACCTCATCGACGACCTCACCGTGGAGGAGAACATCGAGCTGCCGCTGCTCTATATGCGGCTGCCGAAGGCTGAGCGCCGCCAACGCGTGCAGGAAGCCATGCGACGGATGGACATCAGCCACCGCGCCAAGCACTTCCCCCGTCAACTCTCTGGCGGTCAGCAGCAGCGCGTAGCCATCGCCCGTGCCGTCGTAGCCCGTCCTAAACTTATCTTGGCCGATGAGCCTACCGGCAACCTTGACTCCAAGAACGGTCGCGAGGTGATGGAACTGCTCAGTCAACTGCACGACGAGGGTGCCACCATCGTCATGGTGACCCATTCGCAGCGCGACGCTTCCTATGCCCAGCGCATCATCAACCTTTCGGACGGTCAAGTCGTTACTGAGGTAGAGTTGTAAAGGTATGAAGATGTTGCTGGTCATTGGTTTGTTGGCAACCGCGTGGGCACGAGGCTTTGCGGAATCCCCTTCAGATTCCTTACGGCTGACGCTCAGCGATGCTATAGCCTTGGCACAACGGCAGTCGAGCGACGCAATGGCAGCACGTCACACTTTGGAGGCGGCGGAGTGGAGCTTCCGCTATTACAAGGCTAACTACCTGCCCGCCGTCTTTCTAAACAGTTCGCCCTCGCTGAACCGACAAATCAGCAGCATCACGCAGCCCGATGGCACCAATGTTTTTATGCGGCAGAACCAACTGAACACCGACCTGTCGCTGAACATCAGTCAGAACGTGGCACTGACTGGCGGCACGCTGTTTGTGCGCAACGAACTGCAGCGACTGGATGAGTTCGAGCAGAAGACGCACAACTACAGTAGCGTGCCGCTCTCCATCAGTTACCAGCAGAACCTCTTCGGGCACAACAGCCTGCGGTGGGCACGACGCACCGAACCAATGCGTCACAACATCGCCCGAAAGCAGTATGCCGAGACGATGGAGCTGGTGGCCTCGCGCACAAGTACCTATTTCTTTATGTTGGCTTCGGCACAGACGAACCTCGACATTGCGCGGCAGAACTTTGCCGTCAGCGACACCCTGCTGCGCTATGCCCGCCGCCGTTATGAACGCGGCAGCATCACGGAGAACGAGATGCTGCAGTTAGAGGTGGGCAAGCTGACCGAGGAGACGAATCGCCTGAACGCTGAGGCGGAGGTGGAGGATGCCATGCAGACGCTGCGCTCATATCTCGGCATCAAGGACAACTTACCGATAGCCGTGGTGCCCGACACGCTCATCAGCGAAGACGTCGTGGATGCCGACGAAGCATTAGCCTTGGCCTTGGAGAACAACCCCGACCCGGAGCAACTGCGGCTGAACGTCGTGGAGAGTGAGAGCGCGCTGTCGTCGGCCAAAGCCAATCGCGGTCTGAAGGCAGACCTCTATATGCAGTTCGGACTCTCGCAGAAAGGCTCGACGCTGACAGAGGCCTACACGCGACCACTGAATCAGCAGTATGTGAGCCTGTCGCTGTCGTTGCCGCTGTTAGACTGGGGGCGCGGCAAGGGACAGGTACGCGTGGCGAAGTCACGCCTGGAACTGACACAAACGCAGAGCGAACAGGCGATGCAGGACTTCCGGCTGAACGTGCTGAAGATGGTGCGCCAATACAACCTGCAAGCCTATCGTGTAAAAATTGCCTACCGGACTCGGAAGACGGCCCTGCGCCGCTACGACGTGGCGCGGTGGCTGTATATGCAGGGACGCACGACGCTGCTGGAGTTTAATACGAGCATCAACGAGAAGGACAATGCCCAGCGAGCCTTTATCAATGCGCTGCAAACCTACTGGAGCCTGTATTATGGATTAAGAAGTCTGACGTTGAAACAATAAAAAATGGATATAAAGATACAGAAAAGACCGTGGTACGTAAGATACCGTATGTATTTGCTGGGCGGTGTTACGTTGGCCGCTCTTGTGGTATATGCACTGGTTCTGCAATTAGGTCCTCGAACACTTAGAGTTGAGATTGCCGATGGGCAGATGGCAACTGTCACCGAGGGTGAGTTCTTGGAGTACATCGACGTGAACGGCGTGGTCTGTCCGGCCACGACGACGCGGGTGAACGCTACAGAAGGTGGCACGGTGGAACGTATCTGCTGCCACAACGGCGACGTATTGAGACGTGGCGATACCATACTCGTCCTATCGAACCCGAAGTTATTAGAGGAGATGGCCGCAGAGCGGCAGAACTACGACCTGCAACAGATGCAGCACCGGCAACAGCTCATCGAGATGCAGCAGAAGAGCATCACCCTGCGCAGTCAGGCTCTGCAGGCAGACTTCGAACTGAAGAAGATGGCACAGGACTATGAACTGGCCGAGGAAGAGGCCCGGATGGGTGTAAAGAGTAAGGCACAATTGAAGGTGGCTCGTGACGAATACGACTACAACCGCCGCCGCACGCTGCTGAACATCGAGAGTCTGCATCAGGACTCCATGCTGAATGTGATTAACCGTCAGCTCATCCGCCAGCAGATGGCGATGGAGGCTCAGAAATTAGGTAATAGCAACCGTCGACGTGACGGCCTCGTCATCGGGGCACCGACCGACGGACAGATTGGTAACCTCAACGCCGTCATTGGTGGACAGGTGGCTGCCGGGGAACAGGTAGGCGAAATAGGCGTACTGACAGACTTTAAAGTGACGGCTCGCCTCAATGAATACTATATCGACCGTGTCCAATCGGGCCAGCCCGCCACTGCCGAACTGAAAGGCCGTAAGTACTCCTTTGAAGTCAGCCACACTACGCCTCAGGTGCAGGAGCATAGCTTTGCGGTGGAACTGAAACCTTTGGAAGTTGATAAGGCTTCACTCCGTTTAGGTCAGACGCTTCGTCTGCAAATCGAACTTGGCAAGCCTGAACGCCGCCTCATTATCCCCCGTGGTAATTTCTACGCCCAAACGAGTGGGCAGTGGATAATGCTGGTGGACGAAACAGGCCAGCGTGCGCGTCGCGTCCCCATCAAATTAGGGCGGCAGAATACGGAGCATTATGAAGTTATCAGCGGCCTCAACACTGGTGATTGCATCCTTATAAGCGGTTATGAGTCTTTCGGTGATGCAGAGGCCCTTGAATTAAAAAGCCACTAAAACCGGGCATTTATCAGCCGTAACATTTTACTGAAATAAACTATTATGAACAAGAAAATTATCATCAACACACTGCTCGCCCTCGTCACAATGACTATGCAGGGGCAAATAAAGCCCGACACAATTACCATTAACTTCCAACTCTCCAGCAAGATTCAGGGCGAGAAAGCAACGGTGGCATATCCCGAATACATGACTTTCGACACTTCTGGCCTCTATCCTGTAACCGACAGTGAAGGGCGTTGGAGCGTAAAGATTCCTGCCTACCGTCCACTTCACATTCAGGTGTGGGACGACAACAAAATAAAAGGTGTTGTGTGGGGAGTGCTTAACCTTTACTGCCGCCCGGGAACAAGCGCAGATATCCTATTGGATGACATCAACGGTCATTGTGTCTTCGATGGCGAGAATGCCGAGGTGCACAACGCACAGATAGCCTATCCACTGAAGATTGGAGATTTCCACGGACAAGTGTTCCAGTTTGAAATGCAGGAGGCCACGCGATGTATTCGTGATATTCATGAGCAAAACCTTCACCGCATTGATTCGCTCCGCACTGCACATCCCGACATGCCAAGAGGCTATGTGGAGATGCTCAATGCCTTGGTTGGCTATGGCTTTGGCATGGATATGACACAAAATGTGTTGGTCCATTTCGGGGAGCAAGTAGGAGACTTCTTGTCTCAAGGACTCACAACGCTGCCACCAAAGCACTCAGCCTCTGGGCACGCGGTGAGAACCTCTTGGCACAGAAATACGAAATCAACCTCGGCTACCCCATGCCACGCGCCACCTTTATGGGTGGTGTCAGTCTAAACTTTTGAACGAATAGCCACTAAAGGTAGTCATAACGTCCAGTGAGTATCTTCACCCTGCGCACTACCGACTGCCAGATATTCCTGATGTTGCCATAGCGCAGGTTACGATACAACTCTTCCACACTGCGGCTGATTTTTATCCACGGGTGTTCCCATGCCATAATGCGGAACACCCGTTGTTTGTACTCCACATCCTCGATAATCAGTGGGGGATGACGCAGGGGGAACGTCATGTCATGGGCTGGCATGGTCAGTAGCTTCTGTATGCGGCGGGGCAACGTCTTTAGCCCTGCCTTGTAGTGAACTGAATCGTCAGAGACGGCGCTGTTGTATATCATGTTGCGGGTTGGCACAATCGTCAGGCATGAGTGTAGGGCAAGATACGACCACAACACCGTCTCGTAGACGGGTTTGCCCTGCTTCTTGTGTTTGCGCATCATCTTGACCATTGAACGTTGACCATAAGCCATTGACCATTGGCATAGCTGGCGCATGTTGAACTCGTCGTCCACCACGGAGTAGGTACTGTCCCAGCCATCAACGACCCGTCGCCACGAAGCCCATCCCCAGATGGGCATCATCGTCGTAAACAGATAGTCGTAGGGCGAGGCCGTCTGCTCCTCATGGTTGAAGCCTGCAATCATTCCGATTCGCAGGTCGTGCTCGTAACGGACAAGCAGTTCCGAGCAGAAGCGGATGAACGAGGGGGCGGGCGTGGAATCTTCCTCTAGGATAATGCACTTGTCGTACAAGCTGAAGGCCCAGCGTTGTGAGTCGTAAGTCGATGTCCATAGACCCTGGTTCGTTACGTGGTAATTGCGGTGAATGTCGCACTGCCAGTCTATCTGCTCGTCGGCCACAATCCTACGGGCGGCCTCCGTCTTGGCGGCTTCGGTCTCGTTGCGCGGGCCGTCTTGGTAGAGGAACAGACGGGCGGGGCGTGCCAGACGGATGGCATCGAAAGTACGCTGTAGCACCTCTGCTCGGGTGAAGAAGAGCAGCAGCACGGCGACATCATTTTCTGCGGGCGGTAATTGTTGCGTTTGCATGTTCACATTGTTTTTACTGCCTATTATGATGCTTAACCCTGCCGAATGACTGCAAAGGGAACAAACTTTAATACGCAAGCTGTTAAAATGTCGTAAATATCACTGTGCCCATGCAGTCTTTACACCTTTCTTCAGTATCTTTACATTGTGAAAACAATGCGACATCTTTTCTTATTGGCTCTTTTGGGAACGGTAGGAACATTAGGAGCGTTGGGGAATACCTACGCAGTCATTATCAGCGGCGGGCGCGGCAAAATGTACAACCACGAACGCTATTGGAACGACTGCGCCTTCCTCTACTCCACCCTGCGGCAGGACTATCACCTCCCCAAAGAACATATCATCCTGCTCATTGCCGACGGCGACAACCCTGACACTGACATGCTGCGCGACGGTGCCACGGGCTTCGCCTCGTCGCCAACCGACCTTGACGGCGATGGGCAGCCCGACCTCACGCTTGCCGCCACACGCCAGAACCTTGACGAAACTTTCCGTAGCATGTCTGTCTCGTTGACCTCCAACGACCATCTCTTTGTCTTCATCACCGACCACGGCGAGCAAGTCCCCTCCGAAGGCAGCGTGCACCTCTGGCTGTGGGGCGACGAGTCGCTTACCCCCGATGAACTAGCCGCAACCGTCGGACAGTGCCACCCCGCCACGATGAACATTCTCCTGGGACAGTGCCATGCTGGAGCCTTCGTCGCTCCGCTGCAGCACGAGGGGCGCATCATTACCGCCGCTTGTGCCGACGGCCAGATGTCGTGGTCATGCAAAGAGCGTCCCTACGACGAGTTCGTCTATCACTGGACCTGCGCCATCGCCCAGCATGACGAGGACGGACAGCCCGTCAGCTCCGACCAGAACGGCGACGGACGTGTCACCATGCAGGAAGCCTACGACTATGCCTGCCAGCACGACCGTCGCCCTGAAACGCCCAGCCTCACCGCCCATCCTGCCACGATGGCCAGACAGTGGTCGTTCGGCAGGATGGAGATAGAGAATGGCATCAAGGAAGTAATGTATAACGCAAAGAAATAATGACCATGAAGAAACTGATTCTTTCCTTCCTCACCCTGTTGCTTACAATGACGGTGAGTGCCGACACGGACACCACCATTTCGCTCAGCGTAGACTCCATGGTGCTTTTCGGCAACCAGCTAGCACAGCTGACACAGCAAGTAGACATCGGCGTACACAACGACACAGCCGAGGATTTCGAAGGTCGTCTCTGGCTGATGGCCTTCAACCAGGCCGACGGCAATCTCACCCCATGTCTGGACACCCTCATCACTATCAAGGCCCGCACAGCGCGTCAGCTGCTGTTATACACTACCCTTCCAGAAGGCAGGTTGCAGCTGCGCCTAACCACCGATGCAGATGGTCAGAAATGTGCAAGCACTTGCGAGGTCACTATTCAGCCGCTGCGCAAGCTCGACATGAAGGCTTCGTTCTCACTCGACATGCTGAGCGACCAGGCAGTACTCTACGGCAGTCGCATCAAGGGCATGGCACGTGTAGTGAACCGCGACGCTCTCTATTATGGTGTCCGTGGCGGCAAGGGCGAGGACGACGGCATCGTCCTCTGGCTGGAGGACAGGAACAGCGGTGAGCGGCTGTTCACCAAGCACGCCGCCAACATGCTGCAACCATACGGCAGTGTGGAGACGGACTTCGCCTACGATGCCGTGTTCCGCGATGGGGCACGCTATGCGCTCAAAGCCGGATATGGCATGCCATACGGCCTGGAAGCCATAGACTCGCTCTGCTTCACCACCCGCACAGGCACCTGCACCTACTGGACAGCCAGCGGAGAGGTACTGCCACTGCCCGTAAGCGAAGACCATACACAACTGGTCGTTCCCGCCGAGGCCGTTGCCGTCGACCTGCGCGGCTGGCAAACATCTGTTGAAGGAGACGGGGCATCTCCGACAGCCATCGATGCCTCGCAGGCCAACCCCAACTGCCTCTATTATCTTGACCTGACCGGCAACCTACCCGAGGGACTAGACGAGAACCGCAACATCATCCGTGGACTGGAGGCGGAGAACATTAAGGTGACAGAGGGGTACGACTACTACTGCCCGCTGGCCTTCCATACCCAGTTCATCAGTTTCCTGATGACGCCCTCTTACGATAATCCCGACGACGAGCTGCGCGGCCGCGGCTATTCCGAGACGCTGGTGCTGCCCTTCTACCCCAGATACGTCAATCTGTACGACGTCAACGGTGGAAATGTAATGCTTCATTCCGACATGCTGAAAGTGCTTCGCTATTACGACAATGTCGGCGACACGCTGAACATCGTCCAGCTCACCTCTATCTCGCAGATGCATGCCTACGAGCCCTATATCCTCGGCGTGTATATCGGTTCACAGTTGCTGTTCATCGGCGAGAACACGAAGGTGCCTGTAACGCAGGAGGCCATCGTTCGCGGTAAAGATGTCAATTTCGTAGGAACCACGGTGGGACGCCAGTTGCCAGACATCACTTATCAGTATAGCACAGATGACACGCACTTTTATCCCAGCACCGCACGCATCGAACCTTTCCGAGCCTATATGGATATAGAAAAAGACACCACATCTATAGATAGTCTATTCTTTTCCGTTAAGGTGTGGGGCGCAGAGGGAAAGCCCGGCGACGCAACGGCTATTGACGACATTCCTATTTACAATTTTCCATTTTACAATTTACCATTTGATAGTGATATCGTCTGTGACCTAAGTGGCCGTCAAATCGGAAATCGAAAAGCTGTAAATCGTAGATTACCCAAGGGTATCTACATCACTGGCGGACGTATGGTCGTGGTGAAATAAGTTCGTAAACAGGATGCAGTTGCAGGAAATAGCAGAACGCTGTCAACAGGGCGACCGTGAGGCCTTCGCCCAGCTTTACACTGCCATGCGCCAGCCGCTGCGGGCCGTCTGCCTGAGCTATGTGCACGATGAGGCCGTTGCCGATGACCTGCTTCACGATGCTTTCCTACTCATTTATCTGAAAATTAGCGAGCTGAAGGACACGAGGCGCATTGAAGCCTGGATGATTATGGTGGCACGGCGCATGGCCCTACTCTACCTTCGCCAGCAGAGACAGCATCACCAAGTGCCACTGTCATCCTGTAGTGCAACATCGTTGCAGTCGCTTACCGTGGAAAACGGTGCAGAATCGAGTCTTGCCCTTTCGGAAATCCTCGCTGTCGTTGACTCCCTGCCCGAAGGCTACCGCCACGTGTTCCGCCTTTCAGTGCTGGAGGACATGACACATCAGGAGATTGCCGCACTATTGCATATAGAACCTCACAGCTCTTCGTCGCAGTTGGCACGAGCAAAGCGGAAGCTACAGCAGATAATAAAGAAATACTGGGTGGTACCCTTGCTTATTTTAACTCCCACAATCGTATGGCTGCTCCGTCCCAAAGGAATACACTCCAGTGTCTGTCCGCCATCGGTAAATGAACGGGAACCGCGTTTCGATTCTGAAACTGCGGAGGCTGAACCTAAGTCTCAAGGCGCAGCCATTCCCCTCCCATCAAGGGGAGGGGCAGGGGTGGGGTCAGTAACTCCATCGCAACAGAGTGAGTTGACAAACAATATTGACCCCACCCCTAAACCCGACTTCGCCCCACCGTCGCTACGCTCCCCAATTGCTCCCTCCTCGCAATTGCCTACAAGGGAGGGGAATGGCTGTGCAGAGACGGAGTCCCCAATCAATAACCTTACCGATGACATTAACAATGGTAACGATTTGAGAAATAATAGTTTAGAGTTAAGCACTGAGAGTTTAGAGTTAAGTATTGAGAGTTTAGAGAGTTTAGAGAATTTAGAGTTAAGCGACGGTAGTTCTTGGATGACAAGCCTGACCTACAACGGTCAATGGCCAATGGTCAATGGTCAATCATCAATGCAGCTTCCATACGCTGACGCTGAGACTAACCCCATGGTCAGAGACTCCATCAGCCGCCATCACATACCACTCACCGTCGCCCTGTCGGTCGGCTATCGTCTTGACCGACACTGGCAGGTGGGCACAGGCCTGAGCTACACACGCCTGACCAGCGACTTCTGTTCAGGCAACAGCTATGTCTCCATGCAGCAGCACCAAACAGTGCAGTATCTCGGCATCCCCGTCAGCATCGCCTACCACTCACCTCTTACCTCTCACCTTTCACTTCTCACCTCAGCCAGCACTACCCTCCACCTTCCCCTCAACTCCACACTAGAGAGCCACTACCTATTGCCTGACGGCACGATAGCCGAACCCAGTACACAAAGCCTTCAGCCAGATCTACAGTGGTCGGTAGGTCTTGGCGTTGGCATGCAATATGAGCTTACCCCTCATGTAGGTTTATTCG
The DNA here is from genome assembly GCA_017475265.1 of Prevotella sp. Lineage (GTDB taxonomy): Bacteria > Bacteroidota > Bacteroidia > Bacteroidales > Bacteroidaceae > Prevotella. Next base: position 15,493 of record JAFVFY010000114.1, read on the forward strand.
TTCAGCCCAGTCTGGAGCACTACTTCAAGAACAACAGCAGTGTCAGTACATGGAACACGGAACATCCGTTTGTGTTCTCCGTTCCTTTTGGCATCATTATATCTTTCTGAGGTGAGAGATAACCAATATCTCTGTTTCATATTTATAGTATATTTCGGGCTTCGAAATGAAGACGGTGCAAAATTACAACAAAAATCCGAACCGCCAAGCGATTCGGAGAATATTTGTAAAAAAGAAAACAAATTCTGTTATAGTTATTATGTTATAGAAGCATCAGTCATTCTTTCGGCGAACTCATCCAATCCCATCACTCGGAAAGTGGGGAACTTTGAATCTATGACATCCTGAAAGTGACCGTCATCAGTTACAATAAAGTCGGCCTGACAAACAAACGCACAATCAACAAATTTGTTGTCATCAAAATCCTGTTTTACCAATAAGAGGTGAAAATATGGATCTTTCCTCTCTACGTTTCTTGACCGTGCAATCACCTTCATGAACAGGTCGGCGGCCACTGATGTTCCATGGTCTCTAAATACGATAGGGCGTACGAAGATGCTCACCTCGGAGTTGTTCCAGTTGATGGTCATCAAGTGTTCCATTATCCCACAACCGCTGCATTTCTTTTTCAAGACGCTGTGCATAAAACGACCGCAATACATCCATCAGGTCATTGACCTCCTGTTCGTCCTGCGCTCCCGCAAATGATTCAAGTATCATCATCTGCGACTGATTCATCGTATTAACTAACATAATATAATAATAGCAAATATAGTTATTTACCTACCCTACAAACGGCATCATCGGCCTGAAGGTGTTTCATCGATATCTTTGCCCCTCTCATCCTTTCGGACAACAGGAATCGGTTGCAAAATTACTAAAAGTTTGGGAACAAGCAAAGAAAGTTAAGGAAAAATTTGGAGGGAACGGGAAAAATGCTTATCTTTCCAGATATTCCGTTGGCTCGAAGCATGGTTGGGACTTCTCAAAGTCATCCTTGTTTCTGGTGATGATGATGTCTGCGCCATAGCGACGGGCTGAGAAATACTGCATAGCATCTTCAAAGTCTGTGAACTCCGAATGTAACGCTTCGTCGATGGTAGTGTGGTCAACAGCAGTAGGAGTACAGACCTTCATAACAGCATTTTTATCTCTGTGGACTCAGTGTTCTCTGTGTTGAAAAAGTCAACCGCACAGTAAGAAGATGGTTTGTTGGTTGCATTGCTGAAATGTAAAGAAAAAGTGCAGAAAAAAGTGTTCCTCAAAGATGACAATCTAGCGCAAAAAACTGCCCAAACCGACTGTTTTTTGCAGGAATCGCGCTTCATAAACCTGCACAAATCCACCTCTTTTGTGCAGAAAGCGACTTAAAATTACAAAAACTTAACATTTATTTGCCCCTATTTTGCTTAAAACGGATGTTTTTCGCGGTTGGGAAATACCCCGAAAAAGGGTGTTCGAGGCGTCCATTGTGGCCTTTTTGGAGCCAAACAGCCAGTCTAATAGTAGTAAGTGAGCGGGTTTGTAGTAGAAAAGCACTGGTTTTGTTCAACAAAAGCTATGGTTTTGTACTACAAAAGCTATGGTTTTGTACTACAAAAGATATGGTTTTGTTCAACAAAAGATATGGTCTTGTACTACAAAAGATATGGTCTTGTACTACAAAAGATATGGTCTTGTACTACAAGACCACCTTTTTCGGTAAAAACCGACTAAAACGAACCAGTTC
>JAFVFY010000032.1 GCA_017475265.1 Prevotella sp.
GAGTTCTGTTACAAGTTCAATCGCAGGTACTTTGGAGACAAGTTGTTTGACAGGCTTATGATAGCTTCCATCGCTTGCACATCGGAGTTTGAGCATCGCATCTACAATAGGAACCTGTCGGCTGGTTGCGGATAATCATAAGAAAAAACATTCGTTGTTTAAAGATAATCATTAATCCAATAATCCAATGTCTCAGCGTTCCGGTTTTGCAACACGCGTCGGCGTGATTCTCGCCACGGCAGGTTCCGCCGTAGGGCTTGGCAACGTGTGGCGTTTCCCCTACGTGGCTGGGCAGAATGGCGGTGCCGCCTTTATCATCATTTATATTGGCTGTCTGTTGGTGCTCGGCATACCGGGTATGCTCAGCGAGTTTATCATCGGACGCCGTGGACAGAGCAATGCTGCCCGAGCTTATCACAACTTCTCCGGCAGCCGTCTATGGCGCATGGTAGGCCACTTGGGCATCCTCACCTCTACCATCATCCTCGGATTCTACGCCGTCGTGGCAGGCTGGTGCCTGCAGTATCTCTTCGCCTCTACCGTGGGCACCCTCAACGGCGACGCACAGTATGTGGCCAACTATTTCAGCACCTTCGCCTCCAATCCGTGGAAGCCATGTTTTTGGGGTGTCGCCTTCATACTGATGACGCATTTCGTCATCGTCCGAGGTGTACAGAAGGGTATAGAGCGCGCATCGAAAATCCTCATGCCCCTCCTCTTTATCCTCCTTGTCGTCATCATCATCGCTGCCTGTTCACTTCCCGGAGCCTGGCAGGGCGTGACATTCCTTATCAAGCCCAACTTCTCGCAACTGGATCATCACGTGATGCTCGACGCTCTTGGACAGGCCTTCTTCTCGCTCTCCTTGGGCACGGCCTGTCTCTGCACCTACGCTTCCTATTTCTCGCGGGAAACGCATCTGCCTAGGGCTGCTGCTCAGATAGCTTTTATCGACCTGGGCATCGCCATCCTCTCCGGTCTGATGATTTTCCCTGCCGTGTTCGCCGTCGGTGTAGAGCCATCACAGGGGCCGTCGCTCATCTTCGTCACCCTGCCGAATGTTTTCCAGCAGGCCTTCACCGCCATGCCTCTGCTTGGGCGCGTCATCGCCATCCTGTTCTATGCCTTGCTGGTCTTTGCCGCCCTTACCTCGACCATCTCCATGCACGAGATAGGCACCGCCTTCTTCACCGAAGAGCTACACTTGCCACGCAAACGCTCCGCATGGATACTGACCACAGTATGCTCTGTGCTGGCTGTCTTGTGCTCACTCAGCGTGGGAGCCGTGGAGGGAATCAGCGTCTTGGGACAGTCGCTACTCGACTTCTGTGATAACCTCACAGCAAAGTTCATGCTACCCCTCGGTGGACTACTCACCAGTATCTTCATCGGATGGTTTGCCAACCAACGTGATGTTCGCGATGAACTCACCAACCACGGCACCGTTGCCCAAAGACTTTTCCCTATCTACCAACTGACCGTCCGGTTCATCGTCCCGGTGCTCATACTGTTGGTTTTCCTACACCAGTTTGAATTGCTCTGAATCAACGGAAAAAGTCTTTAATTGCTGCCAGGTAAGGTGAAGGTTGACGTGGGTATGAGCGTCCCCACGAGGTGATGCCCTGACGGCAGAAGCTTACGATGAGACGACGACGGGCACGTGAGATGGCCACGTAGAACTTCCGGGCCTCCTCTTCGGCACCTCCAGCTCGCGTGTTGGCGTAGCTGCTGGGGAACTTACCCTCCACGGCATCGTAGACAATGACATGGTCGAACTCCAGACCTTTGGCCTTGTGTACCGTGGAGACAAAGACGCGTTCCGTCATGCTCTGTGCTCCGCAGAGGTCGGCCTCCTTCAGCGTCGTCAGGTCTTGTATGTGGGCGGCCAATTGCTGCCCTAGGGAGCGGCCCGAAGAAGGGGTGAGCAGGTCGAGCTCTATGTATCTCGCTATATAAGGAAGCTTTGGAAGCGCCTCAAGACGCGCCACTCGTTGCAGTTCGCCGTGGGCATGGCTCAGTTCGCGGGCCAGCAGAGGGCCGTCGGCCTCTACATAGAGCCGGTTACAAGCATCATGATAGATGTCGGCGTAGAGCAGGCAGAAACGGTCGACGGTCTTGCGATGCCGGCTGAGGAACTCGTGCTGACGGCCTATGATGCTTCGGGCACGGTCGTAGCAGTGCACCATAAGGCTTTGCGTGGCCACGATGTCATCACTGGCCAGATGGGAGTTCTCTCCCTCCAAACCTAATTGTGAAAGCAAGTCTTTCAGCTTGTAGCTGCGCTGCTGGGGGTGGAGTAGGCGGGCTAGCTTCAGCGTGTCGAGATAGGTAGGCCAATTGCTGCTCATGGAGAGATGGGGAGCAAAGCGCCGCATGTTGTTCTCCATGATGTGATAGTCGTAGGTGGCGTTATGTCCCAGGATGGCACAGCCACGAGCAAAGGTCGTGAACTGCTCCAGGGCTTCGGAATGACTGAGGTGAGGATGTCGTCCATATTCCTCTACCAGCGGGTTCACCACTTCGCCAAGCATGGGTGGGATCTCACGGTTGGTCTCTATGTAGAGGTCAAGCGAGTCCACTACACGCCCCCGGCGCACCTTGATGGCAGCCAGCTGCACCACATCGTCGGAGAAGACATCGAGACCTGTTGTCTCAGTGTCGAAGACCACGATGTCACGGGTCTCATAGTCGTGCACGAACTCTGCAAGATAGGTCGAATGGCCGTGGTAATCGAGAAGGTCGACGGGCGTAAGTGCCAGCTCCATCATGGCACGGACGAACTGCCGGGAACTGCTGGCACTACTGTAGAGGCGAATACCTGTGAGCAGTTGTGACCAAGCAATGAAGTTATGCTCCATGTTCACCACGGAGAGGTGGGCCAAGAGCGTGCGCATAGTGGTTGTGGAGAACACATCGGTGCCCGAGACCTTGAAATGAGGGATGCCCACAAGTGCATCGCTTACCTCGTCGGCATCGCTGTTGAAGGCTACCACTACGGCAATAGTCTCGTCGGGACATTGTGTATAGATGCGCTCCACCTCACGGGCCACCATGTTGGCCTCGTCCACACTGGTATCGGCCTCCATAATGAGCAGGTCGCCGGGGTGGCGAGGAGTATGGTCAGTGGTGCTTGGAAGCAGGTCGGGGCTGATACCCAGAAGGTGCTCGGCGTAGCCGTTGAACACGTCGAGCAGATACTTCGGCGAGCGGTAGTTCACATGGAAGTTATAGAAATGGTCGTCACCACAGCGGTGGTAAAGGGCATCCAGCATGTTGGTCTGAGCGCCCATAAACGAGAAGATGGCCTGCTGCGCATCGCCGAGGTAGACCACAGTCGGTGTTGAGCTATCTAAACGTTTATTGTTTATTGTTTCATGGTTATTGTCTATTGTTTCCCGGTTATTGGTAAAAAGGTCGATGATTGCCAGCTGCAGCGGGTTAAGGTCCTGCACCTCGTCCACTTGTATCCAAGAATAAAGATGAATTGCTTCATGTTTATTGGTTATTGCTTCACGTTTATTGGTTATTGTTTCACGGTTAATGGTTATTGGTTCACGTTTATTGGACATGGCCTCATACGTGTAGAGCAGCAGGTCCTCGAAGTCAATCAGGTCGTTGCGCTGCTTATAGTCGGCATATTGCCAGGCGACACGCATCTGCTGGAGCATCTGGCGGGCATCGCGGCTGAGCAAAGCGGGCTGGTCAAGGTATTGGTCGGCATGACGGTAGAGTTCAATGGTGCTGTCCTGCGTATAGGGCAGTGAGAACGCTAGACAAAGCTCCTTGAGCAGCATCGGCGGCAGGGCATCACGATGCACAATAAGCGACCTGGGATAGCGATGCTCACACTGATAGAGCAGATGCTGCAGGTTGATGACCTGTGAATAGCGCTGCCGCTCCTTCGTGTCGCCCAATATGCGCAGCTCGTCTTCGCCAAAGAAGTCGGCCATTATGCTCATGCTCGTGTCGGTGTCGATGACCGCCGCATGTTCTGGCACGGTGCCACTGTCGAAGAGGAAGTGCGAACAGAAGCGGTGAACATTGCCCACAAACAGCTGGTCGAGGTCATTGCTTCCAAAGGTCGGGAATTGCAAATCCCCTCCACCAGAGATTTGCCATCCCAACCGCTGCTCTATGCGTTCGCGCATACCACGGGCAGCACGGTTAGTGAAGGTCAGGCATGCCATGTCGCTGAAGGGCACGCCCTGCTGTCTGGCCCACACCACACGCTCAGCCAGCACGGCCGTCTTTCCGCATCCCGGAGGGGCAAGTACTAAATGGTAACCTCCTTGTGCACGAATGACGGTCTGCTGCTGCTCGTTGAACTGCCGCTCTTCCATGTTTTTAGAGCTCCAGGTCGCCGTCGTGAATCTCGTGCCAAGGCAGCCCCTGCTTGTTCAGCTGCTCCATGAAGGGGTCGGGGTCGAACTCCTCGACGTTGTAGACGCCGGGCTTCTTCCAAAGTCCCTTGCAGAACATCATGGCACCAATCATAGCAGGCACACCGGTGGTGTAAGAGACACCCTGCATACCCGTCTCCTCGTAGGCGGCGCGGTGCGAGCAGTTGTTATATACATAATAGGTGTGCTCCTTGCCGTCGTTGCCGATACCACGAATACGACAGCCGATGGAGGTCTGGCCCTCGTAGTTCTCGCCGAGGTCCTGCGGGTTGGGCAGCACGGCCTTGAGGAACTGCAGGGGAACGATTTTTACCTTAACCATTGAACATTGACCATTGACCATTGAATCGGCCAACGGGGCTTCGTAGACCACCTCGTCGATACGGCTCATGCCGATGTTCTGTATCACCTCGAGGTGCTTCAGGTACTTCTGGCCGAAGGTCATCCAGAAACGGGCACGCTTGATGGTCGGGTAGTTGATGACCAGCGACTCTATCTCCTCGTGGTGCAGCAGATAGCTGTCGCGGGGGCCAATCTCTGGATATGTCAGGTCTTTGTGAATCTCCAGCGGCTCGGTCTCGACCCACTTTCCGTCTTCCCAGTAGAGTCCCTTCTGCGTAATCTCACGGATATTGATTTCGGGGTTGAAGTTCGTGGCAAAGGCCTTGTGGTGGTCACCAGCGTTGCAGTCCACGATGTCGAGATACTGAATCTCCTTAAAATGGTGCTTGGCAGCATAGGCGGTAAAGATACTCGTCACACCCGGGTCGAAGCCACAACCGAGGATAGCCGTCAGTCCGGCCTTCTCGAAGCGCTCGCGGTAGGCCCACTGCCAGGAGTATTCAAAGTGTGCCTCGTCCTTTGGTTCATAGTTGGCCGTGTCGAGATAGGAGCAACCGCAGGCCAGACAGGCATCCATGATCGTCAGGTCCTGATAAGGCAGGGCGAGGTTGACAACCAGGTCGGGCTTGTAATCGTTGAAGAGAGCCTTCAGCTGCTCCACGTCGTCGGCATCTACCTGTGCCGTCTTGATGGGCATAGTGTAGCCCTTCTTGTGGATAGCCTCGACCAGTGCGTCGCACTTCGCCTTACGACGGCTGGCAATCATAAACTCAGTGAACACGTCGGCGTTCTGCGCAATCTTGAACGCAGCCACCGTAGCGACGCCTCCGGCGCCAATCATCAATACTCTGCTCATAGTAATATTCATTTAATTCGGTTTAATTCGTGATATTCAAAAACAATTCATGAAATTCAAAAACAATTCGTACAATTCGTGTAATTCGTCAAATTCGTGGTTAAAAACCTTGGCAGTCTACCTCACTCTCAGTTCGTCGCCCACTCTCAGGTTGTAGTCGGGTGACAGGTGGTTCATCTTGTAGAGCGACTTCAAGCGTATGCCGTAGTGCTGGGCAATGGAGTACATCGACTCGCCCTGCCTGACGTAGTGCCGACGCTTCTTGTACTCCTTCGGGGCTTTCTTCTGTTTCTTTTTCAGCCAGATGATTTCTCCCTCCTGAAGCTGCGAGTTGCGGTCACGTTCGTTGTACTTCGCAATCTTCTTGTAGCTCACGCCTATCTCTTCGCCTATGGAGCGGAAGGTGTCGCCACGGCGGGCGGTGATGTAATAGTTCTTGTTGTAGATTTTTATCAGGTGAAGCTCCTGCCCGCCCTGCGTTGCTGCCTTGGTATGCTGGGTCAGGAACTTGTCGTATTTCTTCACCTTGTCATATTCGTAGAGCTTGTAGAGCTGTATGATGTCGATGAGCTGCTGTGCGTATTTCGGGTTAGTGGCATATCCGGCGGCCTTCAGTCCTTTTGCCCATCCCTGGTAGTCGGTAATCTTCAGTTGGAAGAGGCTGGCATAGCGCGATCTTGTGGCCAAGAACCGTGAGTGGTCTTCAAATGACTCGAAGGCCGACCCGTAGGCCCGGAAACACTCGCCACGGGCATCGTCATCGTGATAGATGGTGGCTCCCTGCCAGTCGTGGCACTTTATGCCGAAATGGTTATTACCCTTCACCGCCAGCCTGCTCTTGCCGGCACCACTCTCCATCAGTCCCTGGGCCAGCGTGATACTTGCCGGCACTTTCCACTTCAGCATCTGCTCAATGGCGCAGTCCTTATACTGGTCGATGTACTGCTGGAACTGCGCGTTCCAAGTGGACTGAGCCCCGATGCTGACGCTCAACAATAAGGAAAGAACTAAAAATATATGCCTCATCACTTATATATACTGCACATTGCGGTTGCAAAATTACACAAATTCGGGCGAACCGCCAGATATGACCTGTATCACCCGCAAAAAGTAATCAGAAAGAACCGTACCTACGTCGATTCTTCTTCGAGCAAACTGGCGAGAACAAATTGCTCAGAGGTCATAAAAGGTAACTGACAGAACTCCTCAAAATCATCCGGATTGTTGGTAACTATTATGTCACAATTTGCATCCAAGGCACACAAGTACTGAAGCAAATCCTCAAAGTCTTTCACCTCATGTGCAAGGGCATATTCAAGATGAGTAGATGTTGGTAGTACCACATCAATACCCTTCTGAGCCTCATTTAGCAATTTATACTTCTCAGCCTGTGGACGATGACGCAGGATGAAAGCCATATTGGCAAATGTCAAATACGATGCGTGGAGATTAAAAGCACCTTTACGCCCCTGCGATATAATGAACTTTGCCTGCTCATACTTGTCTCGTTTATCCACAAAGTCAAGCAAGATGTTTGTGTCAAGAAAAACGTTCTTCATCATTGGTCAAGACCTAAAATGTATCTTGTACGCTCGTCCTGAAGTTCTTCATGCGTAAGAGTCAGACCTTCTAAAAGACTATCAATTTCATTGTCGCGTGGCATTTCCGCCAGTTTCTTCCTCATGAAGGCACGGTCTTCCTCTGTGATGTCCTCCGTGCGCTTGAAATACTTAAATGGATTTGGTTTGAGCATCACTTTCTCATTCTTCTCATCTCGTTTTGCCTCAAGTTGTTCCTCTTCTGCATGTTCCATCATGGTATATCGGAGGTATGAAATGACTGTCTGTTTCTGGCTTCCAGTCATATTGTCCATGATGGCCATATAAGGTGCCATGGGGGTTTCTTTCATTTTCTGTACTAAAGTCATTGCTTCCTATGATTTGGATTTACAGTTGCAAAGTTACAAACTTTTCGGGTAACAGCAAAACTTTTAGTAAATTGTAACAGTTTTCGCAAAGGTTCCAAGTCGTTATCCAAAAAGCAATAACAAGTTGTTTTTGCTCTGCTACATGTCGGTGGTACTTAGGGTATGAGCAGGGAGCTGTCGCCGTAGCTGAGGAAGCGGAAGTCGTGGCTGAGGGCGTAGTCGTAGATGCGGCGCCAGTCACCATGAACGAAGGCGCTGACGAGGAGCAAGAGGGTGCTTTGCGGCTGGTGGAAATTGGTGACGAGCATCTTCACAATCTTGTATTCATAGCCCGGGGCGATGATGATTTGCGTGCTGCCGTGGAATACGTCCTGATGGTTGCGGTCGAGCCATTCGATGATGTTACGGATAGAACATTGAACATTGAGCATTGAACATTGAACATTGCTCGTATAAGGTTCCCACTGGTCGATGTGTAGCTGCTCGGCGGTGAGGTCGGGGTTGGCCTGGAGACGGAGGCCGATGTAATAGAGGCTCTCCAGCGTGCGGACGCTGGTGGTACCTACTGCTATAGCTTGGCAGTCATGCTCGAGAAGCTTCTCCAACGTCTGGCGGCGCACGGCGAAATACTCGGTGTGCATCTCGTGGCCGCCTATCTCCTCGCTCTTCACAGGCTTGAAGGTGCCGGCCCCGACATGGAGGGTCAGTTCCTCGCGGTCGATACCCTTGGCGTCGATGGCTGCAAGCACTTCGGGGGTGAAGTGAAGTCCGGCGGTGGGTGCGGCGACGCTGCCCTTTATCTTTGAGTAGACAGTCTGATAAGTGGTTTTGTCGCTTTCCTCGCTGTTGCGGTTCAGGTAGGGAGGGATGGGAAGCTCGCCGATAGCATCAAGGACTTCGGCGAAGGAGGGAACACATTGACCATTGGCCATTGACCATTCAAATTCGACTAGATGGCTTGTGCCATGCACTCCACGTCGCGTGGCCTTAATGGTCAATGGTGAATGGTCAATGGTCAATGACTTCGTCAGCGTTCCTTCCTTCCATTTCTTCAGGTTGCCGATGAGGCAGTACCACGAGCAACGGCCACGAGTCTGGAACATCTGTTCGTAGTCGGCAGGGGAGGCGGGCTCAAGGAGGAAGATTTCTATCAGGGCACCCGTCTCTTTATAAAAATGTAGGCGCGCCTGTATGACCTTCGTGTTGTTGAAGACCATCAGGGCTCCGCTTGGCAGGTAGTCAGGCAGATGGCAGAAAGTACTCTCAAATATTGGACTATTTGACGATTTACTATTTGACGATTTGTCATAAACGAGGAGCTTTGACTGGTCACGTCGTGCCAGGGGATACTTGGCGATGCGCTCGTCGGGAAGCTCATAATTATAGTCGCTAATACGGATATGTTGAGTGTTCATGTCGGCAAAAGTACTAATAAAAGTTGTAACAGCCAAAGGATTTCGTGGAAAACTTTTGGTCATTGGAAAAATAATTTGTATTTTTGCAGTCGCAAATAGTAAATTGTAAATTGTCAAATAGTAAATAGTGTAAATTGTCAAATAGTAAATAAAATGGTTATTAAAAGTATTTTTGCAAAGAAACTGTTGGCTGTAAAGGCCATTAAACTACAGCCCAACGACCCCTTTACTTGGGCCAGTGGATGGAAGTCGCCCTTCTACTGCGACAATCGTAAGACATTGTCCTATCCCGACTTACGCTCGTTCGTAAAACTGGAACTTTGCCACATCATCCAGGAGCAGTTCCCCGAGGCCGAGGCCGTAGCAGGCGTTGCTACGGGAGCCATCGCCCAAGGAGCATTGGTGGCCGACCAGCTAGGACTACCCTTCTGCTACGTACGCTCGAAAGCCAAGGATCACGGCATGCAGAACCTCATCGAGGGACAGGTGGCCGAGGGAGCAAAGGTGGTGGTCGTCGAGGATCTCATCTCCACGGGTGGCTCCAGTCTGAAAGCCGTCGAGGCCCTGCGTCAGGCAGGTGTCGAGGTTATTGGTATGGTGGCCAGCTACACCTACGGATTCCCCGTTGCCGAGGAAGCTTTTCGCGAGGCTGGCGTACGTCTGGTGACGCTCACCGACTATGAAGCCGTCGTGGAAGAGGCCCTTCGCACAGGCTACATCAGCCAGGACGACGTACCCCTCCTGGCCGAGTGGCGGAAGAATCCCAGCGAGTGGAAACAATAGCCAATAACCAATAACCAATAAACAATCTATGACAAGTTTTGAAAGCAAAGTAAAGGTCGTTCCCTATCCTCAGGAGGCCGTCTACCGTAACATCAGCGACCTGAGTAACCTAGAGCGCATCCGCGACCGGATACCAGGAGACAAGATTCAGGACTTCTCCTTCGATACCGACAACGTGACCATCAACGTGCCACCAGTAGGAACGGTCTCCATGCGCATTGTGGAGCGCGAAGAACCCAAGTGCGTGAAGTTTGAGGCCGTTCAGTCGCCCATGCCCTTCAACCTCTGGATTCAGATGCTGCCCATAGATGCCAACACCTCGAAGATGAAGGTTACCGTGAAGGCCGACATCCCCTTCATGCTCAAGGGAATGGTCAGCGGTCCTCTGCAAGACGGAGTGGACAAGGTGGCCGACGCCCTCGCCCTGATTCCGTATGAATAGTTTTTATGCAGGCTCTTCCGACAGCCATTCCTCCACGGTGCCGGTCTTGCTGCTGAACGAGGCACCAATGAGGAACAGGCGGCGCACCAAGTCGAGGTTGCCAGCCTCAAGGGCTTCGACCATATCGACCAGCCACGACTTTGTATCTGTCTTTGGCTGCAAATAGTTACTGGCCAGTAGGGTCGTCAAACCCTCGCGCACCTCACGGTTGGGGAAGTCAAGCAGATAGGTGTTGAAGCGGCGGTTCACGGCCTTGATGGTGAGGTAGCCGCTCTGGTAGATCATGGGCAAGGGTCTGGCAGAGTCGGCCTTAAAATTAATAAAGGTATCTTCATCGTAATATCTGCCAGTGTACTGCATTACATCCTCGCTGCACTTAGACAGAAGACGCATGAGGAAAGAAGGGGTTCCGGAGGCGAACCAATAGTCATTGATATCGTTTTTCGCAAAGCACTTGAGGAGGCTGAAAGGATTATAGATGTCAGTGAGTTTCTTGCTGAAATGGTAGCCGTCATAGTGTCCTTTCAGCTCGGCCTTCGTCTGCTCCACAGTGCTTGCCATAACCTCGGCCAGCTCGGCGATGGAGTCGGCAAAGACAGTATATAGTTCCGAGAATTGAGATTTGAGAGTTGAGAATTGAGATTTACACCTGCGCCAACGGGATTGCCAACGCAGGTGCAAAGTTACGAACATTTTCCGTAACGGCCAAATCTTACCTCACATATTTTCCTACACTCTACTTTATGGCGCACTTGTCATTTACTCAAGTTTCGGAAGTACGGACTTTTTGTCAACAGGGTTTTCTATTGATTCAAAATTTTTTTAAATAATAGGCTCAAGCCATCATTCTTATAGTTATATCATTGGTTTACAAAATGTTATCCTATGACGGCTTGCTCTTTGAGCCATCATAATGTCGTCATATAGCCCTCATTTTTGTTGGATAAGTAGTCAAAAATGTAAGTAATAGTAAGGTAACTTGCTGGTTTAAACGGAGTTTCATGACAGCAATAATAATTGAAACAAATTGTTTCCACGGGAGAAACAGTTTGTTTCTCCCGTTGAAACTGTTAGTTCCCTCCGTTGAAACTATGGGGAACTGCCGTTCTGATGATGTGAGATGACGGCTATGATGGTAGGAGAAAAGTAAGGAGAGCTTGAATTATGACGGCTCTATGACGGCTTCAGAGGCAAGCCATCATAGGATAATCTTCTGGTATTCTGTAAGTTAATACCATTTATGATGGCTGATGGCACTTTTCAAGATTTTTAATGAGAAATAGATTTTAAAATCAACTTGTCACCAAGTAACCTGTTGAAAGACTCTGGGCTATACGGCACACAGCCACCCCCTGGCGTAAAAGTCATTTCTGCCACATAGGGCTTCTCGTCAGTATCGAAGAAGTCCACCCTGATGAAAGGGAAGCCCTTTGAGAGGATTCTTGCCATTTCAACCATCTCAGCAAAGTGCTTTGGCTTTGCGGCATCTGCTTTACGGTGACTCCCATAGCAAACGTCTATCTTCTTCCAATCTAAATCGTAAAAGGTGATGGGATAGGAATTGTTGTCAACAAAATGTTCTTGAGCTACATACATGCAATATGGCTCACCGTCGAAACAGTAAATCTTATAGTCGTAGAGCTGTCCTTCGATGTTTGACATGTACTTTTCTGCGAGGATACGTGGTGTACTGTTGTAGAAATGCCATTCCCAAGAGTTAAGCAACGTATCCCATACTTTCAGCCATCTCTTCAGCTCCGGCCTTATCCTCCTGAAGTCCGTCTGCGACTTGTGATGTACAAACATGATGTTCCTGCCGTCGCTCTGTAGGTTTGCCTTGAGCACGAACTCTTCTGGAAGGCTATGCCAGTCTCTCTCCAGGTCTCCGATGTCCGTCCATACGTTGTAGATGGGTATGGTGTGTCCAGGGCCGAGCTTCTTTTTTACATAGTTCTTAAACAGGTACTTGTCGGTAATGTTGGCAAAGTCATCGCGCTGGTAATAGACTTTGTACCATTGCAGCTTCTCTGTGAACAGCACCGGATGACTGAGGTTAAAGCTATAGCCCATGTGGCGTTTGTAGCAATCCATCACTCCATTGATGAATTTCTGCTCAGGCCACCTGTTGATGGTCATGGTAGTCCTTCTCAGACACACGAGAATGCAATGTCTCAGCCTTGGGTACGCTTCCATTTTCTTGCAGAGGGCAGTAAAAGTATTCCTTATAATACCTGTTTTCATGAAAGGTTATTGGTAAATCCGTGATAATCCGTGAAATCAGTTTTAATCCGTTGTTTTTCAATAATGTAGGCTGTGTTCTTTACAAGGTGTCAGGTGGTTGTGCGGTTGCACCGTTGCCGCATAGTCCATGCTGGCCAAGCTGGACTGCAATGGCCAGCATGGCAATTCTAATACAATTCATTGTTCTGTCTGTATTTTATCTCTTCTGTCCCGCCATGATGGAGATGATGGCCGAGATGTCGGCCACGTCGGTTACTCCGTCGCCGTTCACGTCGGCAGTTCCAACACCATTGGCAATAATGCTGATGACGGTGGAGATGTCGGCCACGTCTACGGTTCTGTCGCCGTTCACGTCACCCAGACGAATTCTTGTCATCTGCGCTTCGAATTGGCCGGTGAAGGACTCTTCACTATTCTCCACGGTGACGGTGTAACGGCCTTCTGCGTAGGTGGAGATGTCGATGTTGAGGCCTACGATGCTGCCAGCGTTGACGGACTTCTCGTAGACGGCCTTGTCCGATTCGTCAGTAATGCGTACCAGATAGGCATCGTCGAGTGGGGTAAGATTAATGTCTAACTGCAGGGCGTTGTATTCACCATAGAGCCTTTCCTCTCCAGGCTCATTGTTGTCACGCTGGGAAAGGCTACGGGTAGGCGCATCAGCGGGAATGGCGTGACCTACTACAGGCTCACCGTTGTCACGCTGGGAAGCGTGACCTACTACATCCCTCTTCGGTGCTTTCGGCCTTGTCTTGATAGTGTGGGTGAAGTCAATCTGCTGCTTTCGGGCATTCAGGACCTCAGGAGTGGCCCCATCCTCGTATTCGTCGTTAAGGTAGATGACTTCATCACCGACGGTACATGACATCAGGAAATCCGACACGTATTCTGCTGATTCATCATAGATGTTTCTGGTCGGGCCGTCAATACCTCCGACACCTTCCAGCCAAGTGGTATTGTAATAGGGGGCTCCATCCCCAAAACACATAATATCCCTGTAGACGCCCTTAAAACCTTTTAGGCCTCCTGTCTGCTTCGGTTCTATTAGACATTGATAATAATAATCAATCAGCAGGGTGTCATTGGTATCGGGGGAGAAGTCGTACACCATCTTAAACTGTTTGTTTATCGCGTCGTAAGTGTACACTTTCTTGTCCTCTTCATACCATGCCCCCACTTTGCTCAGAGAAGGCTGTTGTGATAGATATTCATAATTTGGATAATCTGGATTGACATACCGCTGGCACATCATCTGCTTGCAGGTCTTTCCGTTGATGATGGTATCGCCATCAAAGTAGTAGTAGTCAACCCTCTGCACAGGATTGCCAGAGTCTTTGCCTCCCACCTTCCATACCTTACCTTCTTCGACGAACGGACGGTAGGCAATGTTGTCATCAGCAGTCTGGACGTAGAAATCATCTGCAGTGAAGATACACTCTCCGTCCTCATAGCAGGAAACGAAAGCGGTGTACTCGCCTGGCGTCCTCACATACGGTTCGTGGAAAGGATTTTGATTCTCAATTCCGCTTGTTGCCGAGCCTACGCCTTCAACCCAGATGTCGCGCCACACGCCTTCATCGTCATAATCTATCGTCGTTAGCTTTTCACCTTCTTCCGAATATTTCTGTAGGCAGGTGTATCGGCGGAACGGCTGACCTTTCACCTCTATGGTATCAACACCATAAATCATCCAGTTGGTATTGCCAGCATTCATATCTGCTTTCCAGGTGAACACCCTTCCGAAATCTTCACGGTCGAATTCAAAGAAAGTATTCAAAACCGGTGAGTCGTAGGAGTTGTTGCCTAAGTCTGTATTCTTATATACAGTCCGCCCTGTTTCAAAAAGAAGACATTCAAAACGTTCTGTCTTCTCGTCCTGATAATAGAGTTTCTTGTATGTAGTACGCCTAATGACGGTATCGCCTTTTACGACGTATGAGTATGGGGCTTCGTGCCAGCCGTCATCTTCCAGGTGATAATGCACATAGTTCCACCGCTTTCCTTCAATGCCCATCTTGTGATAGCCTTTGTCGGTCAGCTCTGGCTCCACCGCCTGATAGAGTTTCTCGCCATTCAGTTCACAGGCAGTCAGTTGGGAGTAGTTGCCTGGTGCAGGTATCATCGCAAAGAAATCCAGGAAGGCACCCACACCTTCTACCCAGAAGAATTCGATGTCATCTTCAAAATAATCTGAAACAGAACGAAAAATGTATTTCTTGATGGCAATGCCACCATTATCCTCCATTTGAATGTCTTTGACAACCATCTTGCCATTATAGACGTGAACCGTATCCCCCACAGCACAGTCGAAATCATACAGCAACTCTGCATTATCCTTTCTGGGAAAGAAGCAGTACACTTTCTTATTCACCTCGTATAGAGCACCCTCATAACGAATGGCACTATCGTTATTTATATTATCTGAGTACATTTTCAGGCATTGCTGTCCTGCAATCAGGGTGTCTCCCTTCAAGTCATAGTAATAATAGTGGTCGTACTCAGCTGGACGTAAAGGCATGAAGTTGTCATACGTCCAATGCTTACCCTCCTCAACCAGCGGACGGTAAGATTCGTTGTCAACAGGTTCTGTGTTGGTCAGGTCGTTGAAATCATCAGCCGTGAAGATACATACGTCGCCGTCATAGCAACCTACAAAACGTGAGCCAGACCCGTTGTCAATGATGTTTTCAAACTCGAACAGACCAAAAGAACTGCCGATACCCTCAATTGCATATCGCTTTGGCCAAGCAGAGTTCCTGGCATCACTAAGACCAATGTAGAGGTGGTTTCTATGGTAAACATCTTCCGTCATTCCCACCTCACTTACAATCATGTCACTACACAGAAACGCTCCCATCTGGCTGTGACTGTCTTTCTGGACATTGAAATCATAGAGCGTCACCCATTGACCCGTGGGGAATGGAGCATAAAAGGCGGGGATATTGTTCAGGGCATAAAGCATGACACAGCCACCCTCCTCGTAGCCGTAGGCGAATGGTGACGTACCGTCTATGCCCTCCATACCGTTCATACCTTCGGTGAGGATTTCCTTACACCTATGACCGTCGAAGAGTACATCATCACCAACCTTAAAGGCAAAGTCGTACTTTATGTAGCCTTCGTTCTTTCCGTCTATTGACTGTCCGTCCGGCTCAAGATATTCATACCGCCAGTTGCGCCCGTCGGCAAACATGGAATAACTGGTGGGAGTTTCACCATTTCCGCTAATGGCGGGTGCTTCAAAATCCTCGGCAGAGAAAATAAGCGTGCTGTCCTCGTAACAGCTTGAGAGGTAGTATGTTGGTATGACATCCCAGCCATGGGGATAATCGAATCCATAATTACAGCCTATACCCTCTACCCAGTAGCCTTTACTCTCAAACGTATAGTTACTTAGTGTCTGCGTCTCAGTAATCGAGAGTCTGCGTAGCATGCGTCCACCAATGCATATGGTGTCCACACTGGTTACTTGCTGCGAGTGAGAGCCATCCTGATAGGCAATGTCTCCTGCGGAAAGTGTGAAGTCATAGAGGAGACTCTCCTTTCCCTGCCTGTTCATATAGACGCGGCCGTCTATTTCACGAATACCGGCATAGCTGTATGGGCCTAGGACCTGCGAGAGAATCATGTCCGGCGCCCCTAACTCCGTGTACTGATAAATGTCACTCTGCCACATCAGTCTGGAGTACGTCTTTCCGTCTATGATGGTGTCACCAGAAATGCTGTATGTTACCTCCCAGCGGACAAATCCGTTATCGCTATATTCTTTCCAGGTTTTGCCCTCTTTCGTCATGGGGCTGTATTGCTGAGAAAAAGCAGTACATATACTCGCGACCACTGCCACCAAGACCATTGTCACTTTACGTGTTGTGTTCATATTATTAATGTTTTAAGGTTGACAAAAACAGAAATACATTTTTCATTATTGTAATCATTAAATCATTTTACTAGTCAATAATAACCTAATTTCTTCCCGCCATGATGGAGATGATGGCCGAGATGTCGGCCACGTCGGTTACTCCGTCGCCGTTCACGTCGGCAGTTCCAACGCCATTGGCTATCATGCTGATGACGGTGGAGATGTCGGCCACGTCTACGGTTCTGTCGCCGTTCACGTCACCCAGACGAATTCTTGTCATCTGGGCTTCGAATTGGCCGGTGAAGGACTCTTCACTATTCTCCACGGTGACGGTGTAACGGCCTTCTGCGTAGGTGGAGATGTCGATGTTGAGGCCTACGATGTTGCCAGCGTTGACGTTTTTCTCGTAGACGGCGTTGCCCGATTCGTCCGTAATACGTACCAGATAGGCATCATCGAGCGGGGTAAGATTAATGTCTAACTGCAGGGCGTTATATTCACCATAGAGCGACTGTTGGGCTTCCCCTCTCTTAGGTGCTTTTGGCCTTGTCTTGATGGTATGGGTGAAGTCAATCTGCTGCTTTCGGGCATTCAGGACCTCAGGAGTGGCTCCATCTTCGTATTCGTCGTTCAGGTAGATGACCTCATCGCCGACGGTACATGACATGAGGAACCACATTGGATCTGCTAATTCTCCATCAATGACATTTATTGTTGGGCCGAGAAGACCTCCGACACCTTCTAACCAAGGGGTGCTGCGAACATAGAATTCATTGTTAGAATACTTCCAAACATCCCTATATACGCCCTTAAAGCCTTTTACGCCTCCGGTCTGCCTTGGCCCCACCATGTATATTTTATTATCAAAATGCCAATAGGCATTAGTCCAAAGAGAGAAGTCGTACATCAACTTAAACTTTTGGCTTGTCGTGTCGTATTCATACACTCTCTTGTCCTCTTCGTACCATGCTCCCACATAGTCCAAAGAGGGCTGTTGTGAATAAAAATCATATTCCGGGAAATCTGTGCTGACATACCGCTGGCGCATCATCTGCTTGCAAGTCCTTCCGTCGATGATGGTGTCACCATCGAAGTAGTAGTACTCAACCCACTGCACAGGATTACCAGAACCTTCGGCTCCTACCTTCCACACCTTATCGTCTTCAATCATTGGGCGGTAGGCTATTTGTGCAATCTTATTGATGACTTGGTGTTCCTCCCCTTGATTGTCGACAATAATGTAGTTCAAGTCAGGGTCGAAGCCTGAGACATAGAAATCGGTAGAACGAAGTGCCATACAATCCATGGTTGGCTGCACTTCCTGTATTACGAAATTGTACTTGCGTATAGAGGGGTCGCCATATAATTCTTCATATAATAAGGTTTCGGGACTTATGATGAAATAGGCATAGTTATTAGGTCCGCATTGAGTGTACACCTCTCCGTAGACATGCAAACGGTCACCCTCCAATTCGTATCTAAGCTGATGATGATAGTCATCTCCCGAATGGTCTTCTTCACCTGTTGGCAGGTCACAGCCAGATGCCTGTTTCCACAACGTATCATGAAATGAGAACGGCAGATAAAGCCCACCATCACTATCATCCACGTATGCCAAGTAAACAGCGGTAGAGATGGGACTTGCATCGTAGAGGTTGTCTATAGGCCCACCAAAAGAGCCTATACCCTCTATCCACGTCTTTTGAAAGGCCTCGTCGTCTGTACGGCATACAGTCCATTTCCGCAAATAACGGCGATCGGATATTGTACTGCCTGTTGCATCCTCATAGTCGTTACGGATAACCTCAGGCCCTTCCAGACAATCGCCAACTGACAACACTTTGTATGATACCTTTTTATAATCATCATACGAAAAAGTCTCGAATGTATCGCCAGGCTTTAACGAATAGTCGAACAGAAGGAATTCCTCTTGCATATCGGAGTCATAGAAATATACTTTCTTGTCTTCCTCTCGGAGAAGTCCCTCATTATGGACCACCTCACCCGAACTTGAATACAGCTTAAAGTATGTCTTTCCATCCTTTACCACTTCTTCATTCGTCAACATGTATTTCAACATATTGACCTCGTCGCCTTTTGAAACTACCATGTGCCACTGCTTACCTTCCTTTACTAAAGGAATGTAGTCATCCTCTGGTTTTGTGTTGGTTAGGTCGTTGAAATCATCAGCGGTGAAGATACACTTATCATCCTCATAGCATGACAAGAAATCTTCTCTTATAATGATACCATTTGAAGGCACTTCATAAAACAATTCCAAGATATTCCAACCCATATCACAACCTACGCCCTCAACAATAGAATAGGGATAGACATTAACTGTCTCTCCATTTCCAAAATAATCTGTCGTGACTTCGTAATGAAACACATTCAGCAATTCATCGTTAAACCGCATAGGGCTGATGTCAACAAGTTGAAAAGTGCTCCATTCATTGTATGGCTTATAGCTGTCACCGACAGACATGCCGAAATCATAAAGTAAACGGTCGTCACCATCATCGGTACGCATCCACACCTTTCTGTTCTCCTCACGAAGGGCACAGTAATAATTGCTGCCCTCTTCGCTTACGCGATACATCTTATAATAGGTCTTGCCGTCTATCTCTGTAGTGCCATTGATGACATACGAAACGTCCTTTGTCCACTGCTCATCATCCCATAAGTTGTGATAAGACTCTCGATAGTTCCACGTCTTTCCCTCTTTCAAGAAAGGATGGTAAGCCTCATACAACGTTTGCCCATCTTGCTTGCATGTGCGCAACATCGGTATGGCGCCAGCCGACTGCAGAACGTAGGCTCCACGGACGCCTCCAACGAGTGAGCCAATGCCCTCTACCCACACATCGACTCTATTCGTCGAGCCTGGAATGCTGAGATATAGGCATTTGCGCGGCGTCTTGTCAACAGAGGTTGCTATCACAGTGTCTGTCACGGCCGTCACGACAAAGTCCATGTATCCATCATTTGGGTCGGCTGTAAGCATTTGGCGATAGGTGTCACCAACCTTTAGCGTGAAGTCCATGATTTGAGCGGTATTCTTCGACTGTTGGTTATAGAGATACACCTTTCCGTTAGCCTCGCCCAAAAACTCATTGGTTTCTTTCCAATTGCTTGGGCCATTTTGGTTATAATTCCAGCTTGAACTGACTATTTGCTTGAATGTCATGCCATCCATCTCTATTGCAGAGCCAAGTTTAATCTGTTCATAACTGAAAGTATGCTGGTACTCTGGGCCAACAGCACCCAAGTATGCCATCGTCCACTCTTTGCTGTCACTCAGCAAAGATACTGTCTGGGCACTTGCCCACATTGGCAAGAGCATCATAATGAATAGGAATAATGTTTTTTTCATAGCTGTAATTGTTTTAGTTATTTTCAATCATTGTGTATATGTGCTACTTTACATAAACCTTTTGTTTGTTCACTATGTTCAGCCCCTTCTGTAAGGAACTGAGCCGCTGGCCTTGAAGGTTGTAGATAAGTTTATCGTTTATCATTTCTCCTTTGTCATTTATACGCGCAGCGTCGCTGATTCCCGTTGTTTGTGCTTCGAATATGCCTGTGAAGGACTCTTCACTATTCTCCAAGGTGACGGTGTAGCGGCCTTCTGCGTAGGTGGAGATGTCGATGTTGAGGCCTACGATGTTGCCAGCGTTGACGCTTTTCTCATAGACGGCCTTGTCCGATTCGTCAGTAATACGTACCAGATAGGCATCGTCGAGCGGGGTAAGATTAATGTCTAACTGCAGGGCGTTGTATTCACCATAGAGCATTTCCTCTTCAGGCTCATTGTTGTCACGCTGGGAAAGGCTACGGGTAGGCGCATCAGCGGGAATGGCGTGACCTACTACATCCCTCTTCGGCGCTTTTGGCCTTGTTTTGATGGTATGGGTGAAGTCAATCTGCTGCTTTCGGGCATTCAGGACCTCAGGAGTGGCCCCATCCTCGTATTCGTCGTTTAGGTAGATGACCTCATCGCCAACGGTACATGACATCAGGAACTGTGGATCACTTTCTGTTTCAGGATAAACATTTCTGAGCGGACCGTCAATACCTCCGACACCTTCCAACCAAGTAGTAATGTAATTATCTCCGCCACAAAGCATAATATCTCTATAAACGCCCTTAAAGCCATTTAATCCTCCTGTCTGCTTCGGTCCTACAATATAATCAGGTTGATAATCATTGAGAATTAAGGTGTCGTTGGCTTCGAGAGAGAAATCATACAACATCTGCATACCCTGTGTTCCCTCTCTGCAAACGTACACTTTTTGATCCTCTTCATACCAAGCCCCCACTTTACTCAAGGAAGTTTTTGGTTTCCAATATTCATTTGAGTAATCAGGGCTGACATACCGCTGGCACATCATCTGCTTGCAGGTCTTTCCGCCGATGATGGTATCGCCATCGAAGTAGTAGTAGTCAACTATCTGCACAGGGTTACCCGTGTTTCCGTTTCCCACCTTCCATACCTTACCTTTTTCGACGAACGGGCGGTAGGCCACCTGTGGTGTCATTTCTACAATCTTTTTAAAATCCTTCCAGCCCTCTGTGGCCTCGTAGCGTGCTTTGCAACCCATTGGTACGTAAAGGGTGGCGTTAGTGAAAGATGATTCGTATGTCGTACTGTTGAAGAGATTGAAAACGTAATCTAGCGCGAAAGGTTCCTCAATCCAGGAGATGACGCTTGAGAGAGCCCAGCAATTGTAAAACGCGCTATGGCCAATGCTGCTGACATTTGCGGGGATGGTGACGCTGGTCAGGCTGCTGCACTCGGCAAAAGTACTTTCTCTAATACTGGTGACACCCTCTGGAATGGTAACACTGGTCAGACTGCTGCAATTGGCGAAAGCAGATTGACCAATACTTGTAACATTATTTGGTATGGTAACACTGGTAATTCCTCTGCAACCATTGAAGGCATGGTCGCCGATGCTGGTAACACCGTCGGGGATGACGACACTGGTCAGCTGGCTACAGTTCCTGAAGGCACCTTCGCATACACTTGTAACGCCCTCTGGGATTATGAGGTCGGTTACTTTCTTTCTACCGAGATAGAGGTTGGCACCATAATAAAGGGGGTTTGCAGTCCAATAGAAAGAAATGCCGCACCACGCTGCGAGGTCTGAGATATATACGGCATTCAGTTCCTTGCACCAGATGAAAGCATTTTCCCCTATTGTGGTTATGCTCGATGGGATGGTAACGTTTTTCAAACTCTCGCAACCTCGAAAAGCACTGGAGCCAATTGAGGTCACACCTTCTGGAATGGTGACACTATTCAGGGTGGTACAATAGTCGAAAGCATAATCACCAATGCTGGTAACACCCTCTGGGATGACAAGGTTAGTTACCTCCTCACCGTTGAGGTAGAGGTGGTGTGCGTAGAAGAGGGGATTGGAGCTGTCACGGTAAACTCCCCACTGAAACTCGATGCCACACCAGGCTGCCAAATCGGTAATATGTACGGCTTCCAGACCAGTGCAGTTAGTGAAAGCACACTCGTCAACGAAGGTAAGGCTCGCGGGAATGGTGACGCTGGTCAGGTCGTTGCAGCCATTGAAGGCTCCGAAGTAGATGCATGTGGTTCCCTCCTTTATTACCAGCTCGCCAGTAGGCTTGTCACCCTTGTAGCCGAAGAGCAGTGGGCCGATATAAAAGAGACCGTCGGGAGCCGCGTCGTATTGGGCATTATACCATGGCGTATAGTAAAAGGCATCTCTTCCAACAGAGGTGAGATTGGCAGGGAGATTGAGGTTGGTCAGACTGATACAGTTGGAAAAAGCTTGGCTACCAATGGTAGTAACAGAGGAAGGGATGACGACCGACACGAGTTGGCGGCAGCCGCAGAACACTTTCGGAGCTATTTGCGTTAACCCTTCGGGAAGGTGAACTGTAGTCAGGCTGTCGCAGGATAAGAAGGCCGCATTTCCAATATCTGTCACAGTCTCAGGGATGCTGACGGACTTGATATTCTTGTTCGTCCAGAAAGCAGACTCGCCAATGCTTGTCACTACATACTCTGAGGTTCCTACGCTGAATCTGTCGAGAATTACCACATCGCCCGCCGCATCAGGGCTACCTGAGTGAACGACTGGCATGAGTTCAGAACCAGAGCCACTGGTGATAAAATCCTCATACCCCGCCTTGACTGAGGCTGTGGGCTGGCCAGGCTCGTAGGTATAGACGACATTGGTCTGCGGGTCGGTGTACTCGTCGGCCATGGCTGCAATTGCCATAACCGACAAAATTGCTGACAATAGAACTTTCTTTTTCATATTCGTTTCTTTATTAGTTGTTATTGTATTTTCATTCGTGATATTTATCTGCTGTTGAGTATCTGTTCCAGCGTGACATCCGGACTGGTTTCTCCGAATACCTCTTTC
The DNA here is from genome assembly GCA_017475265.1 of Prevotella sp. Taxonomy (GTDB): domain Bacteria; phylum Bacteroidota; class Bacteroidia; order Bacteroidales; family Bacteroidaceae; genus Prevotella. The sequence continues at coordinate 22,673 of JAFVFY010000032.1, forward strand.
TTCAGTTTGAGCTTGCGATGCTGGACGGCAGAGACGGAGATGCAATAGATGTTGCCGATGGTGCGGTTGCTGAGACCCAGGCGGGTGAGGATGCACAGGTGGATGTCGTTTTCCTGCATATCGGGATGCTGCTCACGGATGTTGGCGAAGCGGTTGTTGTCGATGGCGTTGAGCGTGCGTTCTATCTCGCTCCATTCGTGCGTACTGAGGTAGATGATTGAATCGCCGCCCTGGTTCAGCTTTTTCAGCACTTCCGTACGCTCGAGGATGAAGTTCTGCAAGAAGGCCACCACTTCGTTGGCTTGGTGCAACAGGTTTTTCTGATGCTCAGCCTCCTGCTGTAGCCGGCGTTTCTCCTGCTCCTTCATGAGTAGCTCGTTCTCCAGCTTCGATTGCTCGTACGCTTGCTGTTGACGAAGCATACGGAAGCGATAGCGGAGTGCCAGCACAACCACCAGGAGTATAATCGCCGATGCAATGATGATGATAAGGAGAATACGCCCATACATCGTTGAGCGGTATTCGAGCCGCTGATTCTCCATTTCCTGGCGCAAAGTCTCCTGATAGTACTCATCCTTCTGTTCGAGAGCCTTGAAATAGAAACCCTCCACTTGTTCAAAGGCTTCGGCCACGCTGTCCTCCACCTGTTTGGCTCCCATCCGTCGGAGCGCAATCTTCGCGAGGTTGCTCTGCACGATATAAGCCAAATGGACATCATCGCCTGGCTCCATCTGCCGATAGACGGTTTCTGCCGAGTCGAGCATGTTGAGGCTGAGGTAGCTGCGGGCGAGTACTTGTAATGCACCTTGTCGCAGGTCGGTTGTCGCGTCCATTGACTGTTGACCATTGACCATTGACCCTGCTGATTCTGCCTGATGGGCATAGTCGAGCGCCTGACGGTAGTCCTCCTTTGCCCAGGCGATGTTTGCAAGGCTGGTAAGTGTCTGGCACGCCAAGTCAGTCATCTGGTTCTTCTCTGCGATGTCGTAGGCACGATGGATGTAATCGGTTGCTTCGTCGTAGGTCCCCTCATTGGCGTAAGCTGCTTGTGCGGCGTAAGTGCCTGCATAGTCGAGCAGGATGACATAATTTTGCTCATTGTCGGGATGCTGCTCATAGATGGCCAAGGCTTTCTTCATCAGTTGCAAGGCCTCCTCAGGGTTGCTCTGCGACAAGGCTTCTGCCAATCGCTGGTACGCGATATAGTTGGTGTGCCAGTCCTCAGACGCTTCCGCCAAACGGATGGCCTTTCGCAGCAATGTCTCACCCAGACGGATGCTGTCGTTGGCCAAGGCCTCCTCCGCTTCCTCCAGACAACCTGCTGCCGTCTGCGTTGTTTGCGGCTGACTGCATGCAGCCAGCAGAACGCATATAATAAATATGTATAATGCTCTCATAGATAATTGAGAATTGAGAGTTGAGAATTGAGATTTTCGGGTGCAAAGTTACGACATTTATTTCAAAACCATATCAGTTGGGTATGGAAAATATAAAATCGAAGAAAAAATGAATACTCCTAGAAATCAGCTTGTTATGTAAGGAAGAACGTTTTACCCTATGGAAAACTTTTACTGAGGGTATGGAAAAATTGACTATTCAACCCAAAGACGGAGCTTAGGCTGTAAAGTATAATAAAGGTAAAACAAGTACCAGCGGATAGCACAACATTCGGCGCTATCCGCTTTTCTGTGCTCTATTAGATGACTGAGGCAATATATTATTTCTTCCCATTCAGCTAGAGGATAAAAAAAGTAGGCTCTGCTTTTTGACTTTTGCCTGTTTTGGTTGTATATTATAATAGCAGGCCCTACAAACAATGATACAGATAGAGGACGAAATACTCACACGATGCCAGGGCGGCGACAAGGCCGCTTTCCGATGGGTGGTACAGACCTATCAGCGCATGTTGTTCTCGCTTGCGCTGAAGATGCTGGCCGACGAGGAAGAGGCGAAAGACGTGGTGCAGGATACGTTTGTCCGAGCTTGGCTGGCTATCAGGAGCTACAATCCCCAGCAGCCCTTTACCTCATGGCTCTACACAATAGCCTCACGTCTGTGTCTCAACCGCATGAAGGCTGTAAAAATGTCGGCCATGCAGCCGGAAGACCTGACAGTGCTACACCGCTTTGCTTCGGGCGACGACACACAGCGCAAGTTGGAAAACAACGAATGGATAGCCATCGTGAGGACACTGGCCGAAGGACTGAGTGAGAAGCAACGGTTGGTGTTCACCCTCTGCCAACTGGAAGGTCTCTCATCTGAAGAAGCAGAACAGATAACCGGCATGGATGCCCGACAGATAAAGAGCAACCTCTATGTAGCCCGACAGACCATACGTAAACGACTAAAGGATTTAGGATATGATGAAGATTGATGAAATATTGAGCCGATTGCAGGAACAGCAGCCCGACATCAGCAACCCTGACGAACTGACCGACCGCATCATGGACAGTCTGCCAGACTTGCCCACTGAGCAGCCTAAGCCCGCACGACGTATCAGGCTCTACATCGCATCGGCAATAGCCGTAGCCGCCAGTGTTCTGTTGTTGCTGACGCTTCACCGTAATAATAATGTAGATCCACAACAAATGCAATCACTGGTGACGCAGCAGATAGAGCAAAAGGACAGTTTGTTAAAAGCTGAAATAAAGGAACCAAAGCCAATGATTGCCCAGGAGAAGGCTGTCACGGATAAAGCCAGAGCAGCCATTCAGCGTCGCACAGCAACAGTCATTGCTCATAAGGTTTCTACAACCATTCCAGCTACCGATAGTCTGGATTACTATATTGACAAAATAGAACGCGAACTGGCCCAAGTGGATGAGAGCCTTTACATAGAGCGGATGAACAAGGTTATACGTGCTGACGAGCGACTGCAGCGCATTGTCAACAGCTATATCCTGCACACCCTCGACAAGGAGGGCCGACCCCAGACGGCAGACAACATGTATAACGTAAAAACAGAAGAAGATGAAGAATAGACTTTTTACTGCCATCGTGGCATTGCTGATTGCTATTGCATGCAGCGCACAGACGTCCCGCTCCAGCAACATCAGGGAAAAACTGAATGCTTTCGTGGAATCGAAAGAGTACGGCGTGCATCGACTCGGTTTCTCAAAAGACGGACTGAATGTTTATCAGTTTGCCCAACAGTTTGCCATCGGTGAGGAGTTGGACAGCAAATACTACGGTCCGTTGTTTACGCCCCGAATGTTGGATTTGGAGCAGGCTTTCAGAGGTGAGGCCGTGAATGCCAAGACCGTTTATTTCCATGACGCCAGCGACGGCGACTCACCTCTGTCGGGCGTTAAGTTCCAGTTGATGACAGACGCCCAACATCCGATAATACATGCTGTGACATTCGACCTCAACAAGAATATCCGTCTGATTTCCTTTGAAGAGACAGACGGCAGGATTTATGTCCTACTGCTGATGTGGGACCAGACCGTTGACCAAGACAAGAAAATCGGCGATACATTCCTGATGGACGGCATGATTTACGAAATCAGCGGATGGAAAATGGACGACAGACCTTATATCGCCCACTATAAGCGACCTGCGGCGACGGGCACCTTTGTTGCGGGTTTGCAGTATAACGACCCTGCTGATGCGATGAGCGTCGAAGAGTTCATGGCCAAGGTGAAGCGCACCTGTGAGATATTCCAGCGCGAGACCCCGCAAGGCAAAACGGCAGCAGGGGTGGTGCTCAACAAGACGTGTAACGCATTTAATGGCAAACTGACCAAAGAACAGTATTTCGACGCGTTGAGTAATATCCAGCCGTTAGTTGATAACGAAAAGAATGAAAACCTGAAGAGCATCCTGGCCTATTCCTGCTACATGATTTACAAGAAGAGTGAATTATATGAAGGTGACAGAAATACAGATGTCACACATGCGCCATTCGTTGCTTCAGAGATAACCACCACGCAGGTGTCGAAGACTATCGTCTACAATAGTATGCTGATGAATGAAATGGTGGGAAAGGAGATGGTGGAGTGCCAGATATCCGGTACGGCACCATTGACAGGGAAGAAGATTTCCGTAAGGCGTAATGTAACTTCGGAGCCTATGGGGACATGCACAGTAGTCGATGGCAAGTTCTCTTTCACCTGTCAGTTGCCCAAGAACGAGATTTGTAAGATCTACCTTGACGACCGTGATGCTGTTTTCTTCTGTTCCGATGGTAACCCTATCATTGCGGACATGGAGCACCTGACAGTAAAAGGAGGCAAGACCAGCCAAAAGGTTAACGATTTCCTGCAGTTGGTAGAGCGTGAACGACTGGCCGAACTCCATGAGACCGACAGCCAGAAAGAAGCGGAAATCAACCGCCAGCGCGGCGAGCGACTTCTCAAGGCTGTCCGTGAAAACCGTGACAATATCATCTCAGCATGTGCACTCAGCCTTGTCTATACGGAAATGAGCTACGAGGAACTGAAGTCTTACCTTAGTGACAACTATGCCTACTCGCACCACATCCTCCTGGCACCGATGCGCGAATACGTGGAAGGGCTGGAGAAGCGCAAGCCTGGCACTCCTTACACCAACCTCGAATTGGTGGACACGAAGGGCCGCCCACATCAGCTAAGCGAATATATCGGCAAGGGATATGTCGTGCTGCATTTCTGGCATGGCCTTGGCGGTTATGGATATCAAATCCTTCCGTCCATGAAGACGATTTACGACACTTACCATCCCCGCGGTGTGGAGTTCGTCACCTTGGCCTTCAGTTTCGGTGTGCAAGGATGGCGAGAGGAAGTAAAGCAGCGCGGGCTGACATGGCCGCAGTTGATGCCCAATCCTGACACCAACCCGCGAGACGCACTTGCCGCATACGGAATACGTTCCTATCCTGAACTGATCGTCATCGATGCAAAAGGAACTATCGTGGCCTGCCCTCGAAATCTGGAAGAGCTCGAATCGGTTTTAAAAGAGTTGAGATAATCGCGAATTATA
>JAFVFY010000115.1 GCA_017475265.1 Prevotella sp.
AGATTTGAGAATTGAGATTTGAGATTTGAGAATTTACATTTTTGACATATACAAAACATTACACAACAAATGAAAACTATTAGTTTTAACACAACGACCGCCGCCGCCCGGTTATCGGTTATTGGTTATTGTTTATTGTTTATTGGTCTTCCTTCGTCACTGAAGGCACAGGAACTTCAATTCAGTCAGAGCAATCAGCCAGTGGAGAACACGCAGAACAAGGTAGAGGGCACCGTAGGCTTAGACCTCGTGAGCCACTACATGTGGCGCGGCACTGACAAAGGCAATCTCACCATCCTGCCTTACGCTCAGGTGAGCTGGCAAGGTGCGTTCCTCAAATTGCACGGGTCAACGGGTATCAGCAAGGACGATGCCAAGGAAATTAATATCTCGCTGGGATACAAGTACAAGTTTAACGATTTCCTGACAATGAACGTCGGTGCCACTGACTACTGGACATCGGGTAAGGACTTCGAAGGCCGGAATCTCTATTTTGAGTGGGACCCCGTGAAGAACGGACACCAGCTGGAGGCCAATCTGGGCTTTGACTTCGGCTATTTCCAACTGCAAGGCTACACCATGGTGTGGGGTAACGATTTCAAGTATGAGACACTCGAAGACGTGGAAAACCGCACCAACGGCAAACGTGCATGGTCTACGTTCATCGAACTGCGCGTGCCCTTTTACTTGGGTGGCATCGACTGGGACGTATGCGCCGGCATGACGCCCTTCGAGAGTGCCTATATCGTGACACCCCTTACCTCCATCGGCACCATCAGCCTGGTGCATAAGGAGCCATTCTACTCCGATAAAACGTCGTTTATCATGGCATCCATCAGAGCCACCAAGCGACTGGAGTTCGGCGACGTGAAGGTTCCTATCTTTGCAGAGCTGCATACGAACCCCTACATGAAGCGCGCTAACTTCCTCATTGGTGTGAGTGTACAACCGTTCTAAAGGAGTGAAAGGGGAGTGAAAGAGGAGTGAAAGGGGAGTGAAAGAGGAGTGAAAGGGGAGTGAAAGGGGAGTGAAAGGGACAATACCTTTCCAACCCTCACTTCAAGAAGTAACGTCCCTTTTTCATCCCTCACTTCAAGAAGTAACGTCCCTTTAACTCCCCTTTAACTTCCGATTAACTCCCCCTTAACTCCCCATTAAGAATGGACAGCAGCAATCTCAGATTCCAAGTCGTCGAGGAGGCGTTCAAGAAGCGTGCCCTCGACGTGGAGACTCCCAAGGAGCGGCCCTCGGAGTATTTCGCCCGCTACGTGTTCAACCGTCAGAAGATGTACAAGTATCTTTCTGCCGAGGTGTATAAAAAGCTCATCGACGTGATAGACAACGGTGCGCGACTTGACCGCGCCATCGCCGATGACGTGGCTGCGGGCATGAAGCAGTGGGCGCTGGACATGGGAGTGACCCACTACACCCACTGGTTCCAGCCCCTAACGGAGGGAACAGCCGAGAAGCACGATGCCTTCGTGGAGCACGACGGCAAGGGCGGCATGATTGAGAAGTTCTCGGGCAAGCTGCTCGTACAGCAGGAGCCCGATGCATCGTCGTTCCCCAATGGCGGCATCCGCAACACCTTCGAGGCTCGTGGCTATTCTGCCTGGGATCCCACCAGCCCCGTGTTCATCATCGACGACACGCTGTGTATTCCCACCATATTTATTGCCTACACAGGCGAGGCACTGGATTATAAGGCTCCGCTGCTGCGCGCACTCCATGCCGTCGACAAGGCAGCCACCGAGGTGTGCCAGTACTTCTACGATGATGTGAAGAAGGTGCATGTGAACCTGGGCTGGGAGCAGGAGTACTTCCTGGTGGACGAGGGACTCTACTCTGCCCGTCCCGACCTGATGCTAACAGGCCGCACGCTGATGGGACATGAGAGCGCGAAGAACCAGCAGATGGACGACCATTACTTCGGCACCATCCCCGACCGTGTGCAGGCCTTCATGAAAGACCTGGAGATACAGGCACTGGAGCTGGCCATCCCCTGCAAGACACGCCATAACGAGGTGGCACCCAACCAGTTTGAGCTGGCTCCCATCTTCGAGAAGTGTAACCTGGCCGTTGACCATAACATGCTGCTCATGTCGTTGATGAAGCGCGTGGCCCGCAAGCATGGCTTCCGCGTGCTGCTCCATGAAAAACCCTTCGCCGGCATCAACGGCAGCGGCAAGCACAACAACTGGAGCCTTTCCACCGACACCGGCGTGCTGCTCCATGCACCGGGGAAAACGTCTTCCATCAACGAGACGCTGCGCTTCGCAACCTTCATCGTGGAGACGTTGATGGCCGTCTATAAGCATAACGGACTGCTGAAGGCCTCCATCATGAGTGCCACCAACGCCCACCGACTGGGCGGCAACGAGGCTCCGCCAAGCATCATCTCATCGTTCCTCGGCAAGTATGTGTCGGAGATGCTCGACACCATTGAACAGACCTCAAACCTCAAATCCCAAACCTCCAATCTCTCCCGAGAGATAGACATTCCACAGATTCCTGACCTCATCGTCGACAATACCGACCGCAACCGCACATCACCCTTCGCCTTCACCGGCAACCGCTTCGAGTTCCGTGCGCCGGGCAGTAGTGCCAACTGCGCCTCGGCCATGATTGCCCTCAATGCTGCTATGGCCGAAGCCCTATGCTCGTTCAAGCAACGGGTCGACGCGAAGATATCCGAATATTCCCAACGTCCGGAATATGCCATCGGCACCGGCCATACAGCCAAGTTCCACGCCCTCGTCGACGTGCTGCGCGAGGACATCAAGACCTGCAAGCCCGTTCGCTTCGACGGCAATGGCTACAGCGACGAGTGGGTTGTGGAGGCCGCAAAGCGTGGACTGGACGTAGAGAAGTCATGCCCCGTCATCTATGAGCACTACCTCGACGAGTCGTCGGTAACGATGTTCGAGCAGACCAAGGTGATGAACCGCAAGGAGCTGGAAGCCCGCAACGAGGTGAAGTGGGAGACCTACGTCAAGACGGTGCAGATAGAGGCCCGCGTGCTGGGCGACCTGGCCATGAACCACATCATCCCCGTGGCCACCCACTATCAGAGCAAGCTCATCAAGAACGTACAGGGAACGAAGGACGTGTTCCCCGAGGAAAAGGCCCTGCGCCTTTCCGCCCGCAACATGAAGCTCATTGAAGAGATTGCCAACCGCACTGAGGCTATAGAACGCCTCGTCGAGGAACTCACCGATGCCCGCCGCGTGGCCAACCGTATAGAGGACATCCACCAGCGCGCCATCGCCTACCACGATACCGTCTGCCCCCACATGGAGGCCATCCGTAACGAGGCCGACCATCTAGAAATGATTGTCGAGGATGGCCTCTGGACGCTCCCCAAATACCGAGAACTATTATTTATTAGGTAGTTAAAAGGAGTTAAGGGGGAGTTAAAGGGGAGTTAAAGGACGATACCTTATCACCCCATACTATCAAACACCAAAAGTAATGTCCCTTTCACTCCCCTTTCACTCCCCATTAACTCCCCATTAACTCCCCATTAACTCCCCCATAACTCCCCATTAACTCCCCCATAACTCCCCATTAACTCCCCATTAACTCCCCCATAACTCCCCATTAACTCCCCATTAACTCCCCCATAACTCCCCATTAACTCCCCATTAACTCCCCATTAACTCCCCATTAACTCCCCCATAACTCCCCTTTAACTCCATAAACAGCTATGAACGACATAAAGCGAATCGTCCTCACCGGTGGCCCCTGCGCCGGAAAGACCACCGCCTTGGTGCGCATCATCGAGCACTTCTCCAGCCTTGGTTTCAAGGTGTTCACCATCCCTGAAGTACCCACGCTCTTCACCCAGGCCGGCATGAACTACCTGACGAAGAACCAGGCCTTCTTCTATGAGGGCGAGAAGGCCACCCTCGAAATCCAGCTCGCCCTAGAGGACAAGTTCCTCCGCATGGCAGAGCAGTGTCAGACACCATCAGTCATCGTCTGCGACCGAGGCGCTATGGATATCTCGGCCTATATGACCCCAGAAATCTGGGAAGACATCACCCGTGCCGTAGGTACCTCGACGCCCCAGCTGCGCGAACGCTACGATGCCGTGCTACACCTTGTCTCTGCTGCCGACGGTGCCGAGCAGTATTACACCACAGCCAACAACGCCCAGCGATACGAGAAGCAGGACGAGGAGGGTCTGCGCATAGCTCGTATGCTCGACAAGCGCGTGATGCAAGCCTGGACGGGCCATCCCCACCTCCGCGTCATCAACAACCACGATGATTTTGAGGCCAAGATGCGCCGCGTCATCAAGGAAATCAGCCTGGTGCTCTCCCTACCCCAGCCTATTGAGGAGGAACGCAAGTACGTGGTGGAGATGACGGGGCCACTGCCCGACGACTGCACCGAGTGCGAGATTACGCAGACCTACCTCAAGGGCTATCCCGATGCCGAAGAGCGGCTACGCAAACGCTCGTGGGGGAAAAAAAACGTCTATGTGCACACGACGAAGAAAGTCCTTGACGGCAACGAGGAACTGGTCACTGAGCGGCAGCTAAACCAAAATCTCTACGAGATGATGCTCCCTCTGGCCGACCCAGAACGCAACACCATACACAAGATGCGCCACAGCTTCATCTGGCAGGGACAGTATTTCGAGATTGACGACTTCCAAGACCAGTTGGCTGGCCTCACCATCCTCGAGACGAAAGGCATCACGAAGAACGAGCCGGTGAAGTTCCCGCCCTTCCTGAAGGTGCTCCGCGAAGTTACTGGCGACAAAGACTATTACAACTACAACCTAGCCCGCCGCTAGAGCCTCCCTCTCGCAAAGCGCTTCTTTCCGAAAATATCCTCATGTATCTCCACCCCGGCAAAGCCCGTGGCCGACAATAGCTCCTGCAGCTCGTTGGCATACAGTGGATTAATCTCCAGCAGTAGCGCGCCCCCAGGTTTCAGCGCACGAACGGCATAGCGCCCTATTGCCCGATAGAACAATAGCGGGTCATCATCTGGCACGAAGAGTGCCTCCGCAGGTTCATGGTCAAGCACGTTCTGGTGCATGGCCATTTTTTCATGTTCACAGACGTATGGAGGATTACTCACAATGATGTCCCAACGATGAACATCATCGGGAGGTGTCAGCGCGTCTTGCTTTTCCACAATTACCTTTGCGCCAAGCGCCAAGGCATTGCTGCGGGCAACGGCAATGGCACGGTCTGAAATGTCCCACGCCGTCACGTTTGGGGAATCCAGCTTGCGTGATTCCGCCTCCAAGGCCACCGTACAGGCGATGCAACCGCTCCCAGTACCGATGTCGAGGATACTCCACAAATGGTCAAATAGTAAATCGTCAAGTAAATTGTCAAATAGTAAATCGTCAAATAGTAAATCCACCAGTCCTTCCGTCTCCGGCCTTGGTATGAGCACTCCTGGCTCCACACGGAACATACGTCCGCAGAACTCCGCCTCGCCCAGCACATACTGTACTGGCTCGCCCGTAAGCAGACGGTTGACGATGGCGGTCAGTTCCTTCTCTTCAATCCCTTCCACTGCCCCACAGGCAATGTCGGTCATCGACAAGCCGAAACGCCGTTCCATCACCAGACGGGCGATGGCACGGGCTTCTTCAGCTTCATAGAGCTGACTCAGCGGTTGCCAGAAGTCCCTGAACGTCATTTCCTCCTCCCAATCGGTTATCGGTTATTGGTTATTGTTTATTGGTTATTGTTTATTTATTGCTTATTGGTTATTGGTTATTGTTTATTGGTTATTGTTTATTGGCAAAGGCAAGGGCCGCGCCGATGGCAGTACAATACTCCGAGTACTTGGGAATGTGGAAGTGCACCTTGTAGAGCTTCTCCAGGGAGGGGAAAATCTCCTTGCACTGAGGAAGCAATGACAGGTTGCCGATGAGCACCATGTCGCGGCAGTCAGTACCCTGCGCTGCCAGCACGGCAGCCGAACCGATGCTCTGCAGCACCATGAAGATGATGCCACAGGCGATGTCCTCCTTCGATGCATCGTTCTGAGCACGGGCAAAGATGCTGGCCGTGGCCTCCATGGGAAGACCGGGCAGCGGCTGCGCCGAGATGTCGCCGATGAGAAGGTTCACGTGGCTGATGTCACCCTGCATGGCCAATGCCGACACCTGCTTTATATCGCTGGTATTGAGCATGATGCGCGAAAGACCCTGAAGTGTTCCTCCGCCAATGCCTATGCCGCCTATATGAAGAATTTCATCACCGTGGCACATCACGAACGACGTACCCGTTCCCATCGAAACGACAATCGCATGGTCGATGTGCGACTCATAGCGGGCACCCAGCGCGTCGGCAACAAACTCATCGCAGCGGCTCGTAGGCACGCCATAAACATCATTCTTAACGTATGCCGCTCCGACGCCTGTAAGCATTACATGCTCCACCTCGGAGATGGGCACATTATTGTCGTGGAGGTACTTGCCGAAGGCCCCATAGAGCGACGTGATGGGGTCGGTGGCGGTGATGCGCAACGGGGCCGACGGCTTACCGTCGCGAAGCCCCACAATCTTCGTGGTCGAAATGCCCACGTCTATTCCTATTATTATTCCCATTGTATATAGGTGTTTATTGACAGCTGCAAAATTAAGCATTTTCTCGTAAAGAGCAAAGAATAATCAGGCAAAAACACCTTATTTAATATAAATTGATTAGTGATGGGCCAAATAATCCAATATCTATGCATCGTTTGGTATTTTTTTGTTACCTTTGCAGCCAGTATTTCTAATATGGCTATACAGGTGACATATAGGAGAACCAGGAGGCTGTCGATGCGCATCGTGAAGAACGGCGATGTGCATGTGTCGGCACCCATTGGCATGCCTAAGGAAGAGGTGGAACGGTTCATTGAGGAGCACCGCGAGTGGATTGCCGAGGCACGTAAGAAGGCCTATGAGAGCCAAAAGCGTAGGGCAGAGTTCTACAATCAACTGCCGCTAAAGACGAGAGAACAAGCTGACGATGCCCTGAGACGACTGAAAGCCCTGATAGAGCCGATGGTGGAACGCCACGCTAAGGAAATGGGTGTGAAGCCATCCGTTGTTTATTACAGGGCGATGATTTCACGTTGGGGCGTCTGCAATGTCAAGGACAAGTCCATCTGCTTTTCTGCATACGTGCTGTTGTTGCCAGAATGGTGTGTCGAGCATGTGGTGGTTCACGAACTGTGCCATCTGCTTGAACCCAGCCACAATGCCCGTTTCCATGCGCTCATGGACAAGTTCTTCCCCCGCTGGAAGGAAGCCCGGAAAGAGACACACAAAATCTGCAAAATAGAAGATGAAGACGATGATGAACATTAAACTATTATTGACAACAGCTTTGTTGTTGCTTACCCTAAGTGGATGGAGTCAGGGATTCAAGAATCCTGTACTCCCTGGTTTTCACGCCGACCCCTCCGTATGTCGTGCAGGCGACGACTTCTATCTGGTGAACAGCACGTTCCAGTATTATCCTGGCGTTCCTGTCTTCCATAGCAAGGACCTGATACATTGGGAGCAAGTGGGTGCTTGTCTTACACGCGATTCACAAGTCAGGATAGAGGGAATGGATGAGCAGACAGGCATCTATGCCCCCACCATCCGCTATCACGAAGGCCGATTCTATATGGTGACGACGGTGTTCCCATCGCGTAAGCATTTCTATGTATATACCGACGACCCGAAAGGTGAATGGTCGGACCCCATCTATATAGACTTCTGTCTAGGCAGTTGCGACCCCACGTTGTTCTTCGACGATGGCAAGTGCTATTTCCTGTGGAAAGAGGGCGAAATAAAGATCTGCGAGATTGACGTAAAGACAGGCAAGCAACTGGGAGAAATCCATCATCTGGGCGTAGGTCTTGGAGGTCGTTATCCAGAAGGGCCGCATATCTATAAGAAGGACGGCTATTACTATCTGTTGCTGGCCGAGGGCGGCACGGAGCATGGTCATCACGTCAATATCCTCCGCAGCAAGAATCTGTTTGGTCCTTACGAGCCGAATAGTGCCAATCCGATTCTCTCGCATTTCAACATGAAGATGCAGAACAGTCAGATTCAGGGACTTGGCCACGCCGACTTGGTGCAAGCCAGCGACGGCTCGTGGTGGATGATTTGCCTGGGTTATCGCACGCATGGCTACCTGCAGCACGTCATGGGGCGCGAGACCTTCCTGGCACCTGTTTCTTGGAAGGAAGGCGGGTGGCCGGTTGTCAATAACGATGGTACGCTGCAACTGGACATGCAATGCCAGACGCTGCCACAGGTGCCCATGCCCCTGGAACCTTCAAGAGACGAATTCGATGCCGACAAACTGTCACTCTACTGGAGCCATCTGAATATGCCCCAGAAGGAGAACTACTCGCTGAATGTCCGCAAGGGATGGCTCCGTCTAACCACCTCTACCGTTACACTCGATGAAGTGGGCAATCCAACGTTCATCGGCCATCGCCAGTCGGAACCTGACTTCTGTGCAACGACCAAGGTTGACGTTTCCGGATTGAAAGATGGAGGTGTGGCTGGCATCACGGCATACGCCGCTCACCATAATCATTATGACGTTCAGGTGGTAACGCGCGACGGCAAACATTATGTTCAAGCCAAGATTCGTGTTGGCGAAATGGAGCACATCGAGAAAGAGATTCCGTTGAACGAGAACGTTGTCTATCTGCGCATCACGGCCGACAAGCAGTTCTATCACCTACACTACTCCATCGACGGCGAGCGGTTCACCCCTCTTGCCCGCATGGACTACCGCTATCTGAGCACTGAGACCATCGGCGGCTTCTGTGGTGTCCACATCGGCATCTTTGCCCACACCCTTTCCAAGACCATCAGCCATGCCGACTTTGACTGGACGGAGTTCAAGTTTTAACCTAGAATCTGCAAACCAATTCTGAAAAATGTTTACATTGACCCCTCTGAGAATTCGATTTTTTGAATGAGGTGTTTGGTGGATTGCGTATGGACCAGTTTTGACAGGGGTCGTTTCCGCGTTTTTAACGCTACTGCTCAGCTATGGGCTGATTGCCCCTTAGAACTGGTTCGTTTTAGTCGGTTTTTACCGAAAAAGGTGGTCTTGTAGTACAAGACCATATCTTTTGTAGTACAAGACCATATCTTTTGTAGTACAAGACCATATCTTTTGTAGTACAAAACCATAGCTTTTGTTGAACAAAACCAGTGCTTTTCTACTACAAACCCACCCACTTACTACCATTAGACTGGCTGTTTGGCTCCAAAAAGGCCACAACGGATGCCTCGAACACCCTTTTTCGGGGCATTTTCCAAACACGAAAAACGCCAGTTTTAAGCGAAATAGGGACAAGGAAGTGTTAAGTTTATGTAATTTTAAGTCAATTTCTGCACAAAAGAGGGGGGGTTGTGCAGAGTTATGAAGCGCGATTCCTGCAAAAAACAGCCGGTTTGGGCAGGTTTTCGCGCTAGATGGTCATCTTTTAGGAACACTTTTTTCTGCACTTTTTCTTTACATTTCAGCAATGAAACCGGGCTAAACATTTTGCAGACGACAGCCAAACATTTGGGATAAACTGCGCCGATTTGTGACCAATGGACGGAACAGCACCTTCAGCCTGCCTAACGAGTAACGGCTTTCCACACCGCCGAGAGGATTTATCCGCCGGGACATCGATTAAGGATGCGCCCGGCGGGTTCGTTTGGTCCGTTTGGTCTCAGGATGAATAGTGAACAACGAAAATTGTGTGAGATATGAGCATGTCGCGCTCGGATTTGCCGCTTTGCTCTGCAAAGAACCCAAAAGACGGAGAACGCCCTCCGCCTGCACATCGCAGAGCCGCTCCCCTCTGAACCCTGCCCTTATGGGGAGGGGCGGGGGACAGAAACTCCTTTACTCCTAAACTCCTTAGAAATTCAGAGAAATGATTATCCGCAATCACCAGATAACGACCTACGGCAGCTTAGTAGCCCACGCTTCCCAGCGTGGGAATCGTGCTATGCCGTGCTAACTCTGTCACGCTGGGAAGCGTGACCTACTATTGTGTCGAGGTACAGTGCGACTCCCACGCTGGGAAGCGTGGGCTACTACAGCAGGCTAACTATCGGGTACATGCGGATAATCATATTCAGAGAAAATCCCGAAAGCCTCGCCAGCCTTCGGGATTTTTCTGCGCCCGACTATTATCAGTTGCTGTTGCTCATGCGCTGCTGCTCAGCTTTACCTGCACCTGTTCCCTTATACTTGCTCTTCTGGGCGTTAAAGGTGTAGCGGATGGAGATATCCAGGCGGTGGCTACGGCTCCGTGTTTTCTGCACAGTGTAGAAGAAACCACAATCATGAGCCATATCCTGTACGCTACGCTGGAACACATCACTGATGCTGGCACGCAGGCACAGGGCATCGTTCTTCAGCCAGCATTTCTGTACCACGAAACGGAGGTTGTATGAGGGTGAGAGTATACGGAAGTTCAGTACATCACCCTTGGTCTGGATGTTGGCGTTGGCCTCCAACTGCCAGCTGTGCTTAAAGCGGAAGGTGTTATTCAGGTCGAAGAAGAAGATGGGCTTGGTGAAGGTCACATCCGTCTTGCCTGTGGCGCTATGTGGGTCGTCGTAGGTCATCGTATTCCAGAACTTCTGTCCGCCGATAGTCCAGCTTGGGCTATATACACCCCATGTGGGATTGGCCGAAAGGAAGATGGCCAGATTACGAACGGGGTCGGGCAGATTGGCCTGCTTCATCAGCATGATACCCTCGTTGTTATAGACCATGGGCACCTGTGTGATGGTGTTGTCACGACGTTCGTAGGCGGCAAACAGGTTAATCCACTTCCAACGGGCATTGATGCTCACCTCCTGCATGATAGCATTCTTTAGTTTCGAGTCGCCCTGCGACAGGGTATACGAGTTCAGATAGTAAATACGGTCGTTCAGTGAGCTATAGTTAGGGCGCACGGTTTTCATGGTGTAGTTCAGCGAGGTCTGGACAGGACCAAACTGCTTTGACCATGTGATATTGGGGAAGAACTCGTCCTGATAGCGTGTCATATTGTTCTCGGCATCCAGGTTGTCGATGTAGTCGAACCCCACGTGCTCGTAACGCAGTCCGGCACTTACGCTACCATATTTCTCCAAGTTGGCATTATAAGCCACAAAGGCAGCCACATTGTTTTCCTTCACATCCGTATCGGTAGAGGGGAGGGGATAGTTGGTAATCGACGAACTGCTCTGGCGCTTTACAAAACTCATCTCCGTTCCAGCCTGCAACTGTCCTTTCCAAACAGGATAGCTCAGCACCAGTTTGGTAGCCCAGAGGCGCGAGCATGTATGCGAGTCCTGTTGCATGGTCCGGGCTTCGGGCAGTATCACATCTGTCTTATCGTCGTCATTCTCTTTATCTGTCAGAAAATCCACGTTCAGGTCGATGTTCAGTTTGCCCACCTGGCCGTTATAATAGGCATTCGACTGCCAGTTGTACGGATAATGGGTATGACCGTCCTGGTGCGAAAGGTCGCGACCCGTGAGATTGTTTTCAGTATCCACCCACATGTCATTATACGTATTAAACTGGTCGTGGCATTCCACTCTGGCACCCACTGAGTGTTTGTCGTTAATCTGCCAGTTAAAGCCCAGGTTATAGTTCAGGCCCTCTCCGTGCCAGTCGTTACGCATGTGGCTGTCCTGAAGAATATTCCTGATGCCTTCATCGGCCTGGAGGAATGTAGATTGCGTAATACGCAGGTCGTTAGGACTATCCCACGACCAATAGTTCACCATACCAAACAGGTCCAGGTCGTTGTGGCGATAACGCAGGTTCAGCGTGCTGCTGGGGTCACTGTAGCCAAACGCCAGATCCTGATTGTTGGCAGCCATCAGGTCGAAGCCGAAACCAGCCCCCTCGCGGCGAACAGTCTTGATACGTACCACTGCCGAAATGGTGGCATCGTACTCTGCACCAGGATTGGTAATCACCTCTACGCTCTGTATCTCCTCCGAACGCAGTCGTTTCAGTTCGTCCTTGTCCTGCATCTTGCGACCATTGATATAAAAGACAGGTGTACCCTTACCCAGCACCTCCAGGTCTTCGCCTTTCAGCGTCATGCCGGGCACCTTAGCCAGCATTTCCTTGGCTGTACCCGATTTGCCTAAGATAGTTCCCTGGATGGTGGTTATCATCGAGTTGCCTGTCAACTTGGTTTTAGGCATCTGTCCCTTTACCACAATCTCACTGAGCATTGCCTGGTCCTCCTCCATTTGGATGGTTCCTATTTCCGAACCATTCACGTTAACATACTTGGTGCGATAACCGATGTACGAGAATCGCAGGATGCAGCAGGCTTCAGTGGTCTTTATCTGGAAGAAACCATCCACATCGCTCGTTGCACCTTGTATATAAGTAGAGTCGGCTGTTAGCAGTGCCACACTTACAAATGGCAAGGCTTCACCCTGCATGTCAATTACTCGTCCACCTACATCCTCGGTCTTTGCCTCGGCTGTTAAACACATCATCATTGCAGCTGTCAAAGCTACCATTTTCAAACTTAACATTTTCATCTTTTCAATTATTAAAGGTTTTGCCCGTTTGATGCTGATAACCCATAAAAAGTTGCAATCCACCCCATTTCTGGGATGAATAGCATGTTTCTGTGACGAGTTGCACTCACTTTTCCGTTAAAACTTGTAGATTTTCCCGAAGAATTGCTATGAATGTGCGGATTGTTTCGTATCTTTGCGCCATCATTCTAAAGATTAACGAATATGGGAAAGTATTTAGACCCGAGAGCCGACCTGACTTTCAAGAAGGTGTTCGGGGAACACAAGAACCTCGTCATCAGTCTGCTTAATGCCTTGTTGCCCCTGAAGGACGACGAGCGCGTAGAGAGCATCGAGTACTGGCCTGCCGAGAAGATTCCCAAGAGGACACAGGTCGAGAAGGACAGTATCGTAGACGTCTGCTGTCGCGACAACAAAAACCGAGAGTTCATCGTCGAGATGCAGATGACGTGGACGGAATCGTTCAAGAAGCGTGTCTTGCTAAACGCCTCAAAGGCATATGTGGCGCAGTCGGAGGCGGGTGGAGTTTACGATACACTACAGCCCGTCTATGCCCTGAACTTCGTCAACGAGATTTTCATGAAAGACGTGGACGACTACTATCACTACTTCCACCTTGTCCATGACAAATACACCGACAAGGTGATCGACGGTCTGCACCTCGTATTCGTGGAGCTGAAGAAATTCAAGCCCCAGACATTCACAGAAAAGAAGATGCAGGTACTGTGGCTCCGTTTCCTCACCGAAATCACCGACAAGACGCTGGAGGCTCCTGCTGAGTTGTTGGAGAACCCCGAGGTGAGCGAGGCTCTGAAGATATTGGAGATTGGCGCATACAGTCCTGGCGAGATGCGAGCCTACGACAAGTTCTGGGATTACATCTCCAGACAGAAGACCATAGTGAATGACATCTATCGCGAGGCCGAGAAGGCAGTCGCAGAAGCCAATGCCAAGGCAGAGAAAGCCAATGCCAAAGTAGAAAAGTTAATGCAAGACAAGCTCGACACGGCCCGTAAACTCAAGGCCATGAACGTTATGACCACCGAGCAGATTGCCGAGGCCACCGGCCTCACTGCCGAGGAAATCGGGGGGCTGTAAGGTATAACTACAATCGAAGACAAAGTCAACGACATGAAAGGCTACAGGTAGGAGCGGGAACTGCGGGAATGCGGATAGACCGACACACTGGCGTAGAGCCGATATTTAATTCAATAACCTTCATGTCTTGTTATTCGGAATGTACAGCGGTCGCTCCCCCTAAGAATTGTATTCTCAATCCGAACCTCGAAATGACTGCCTGGTTCAAGTTGCGAAAGAATATATAAAATGCTCTGTCGCGAGCACTCACATTGCTGCGGATGGTTTCTCAGCCCACATTTAACTTTAGGGCACGTACATTCCAGATAACTCAGTTCATAAATCTTTCCTGGCTCAATCACCCTACCCGTATAGGACTTGCTGTTGTACCCTTTTTTACCTCGCACATGTGGCTGCAGAAGTAAAACTTTACGCCTTCCTCACGGCAACCTGTACAATTAATGCTCTCTGGTGTAATCTGATTGGTGTGATTCATCTCGCACCATTTCTTAGCAACTTCGACGCGCATCTTGTCGTCGTTCTTCATCGTGGCAATACGAGCCTCACAGGTTTTGCAGTTAATGCCACAGCATGCAATCATTTTATTCATATTGTGTTTATTGTTTTTTGAAGTTTGTCGAGGAATCGGGCGGCATGTTTGCCCCTCGCCGCCGACCTACCTTACGAAGTCGCGTTACATCGAAGGTCTTCGTGAGCGTCACCATCGGCATGGGCGACTTCATCCACAATTCGAATGCCTGCGCCCGACTGGTGTTCTTGGGGTCGATTTCCTGTTTCATCTTATTTATTCTTGTACTCAAAGACGTGTTGTTGAGCGTAGTCGAAAAAATAGAAGGGCGCAGTTCAATTCTTCCGTGGATGCCTACCCTGTGACAACTGCCGAAAATAGTGCACAGACGATACATATTTTATAAAAAAGCAGTACCTTTGCCCCCATGGAAGCAAATAGTGAACTGCAACGATACACCATGCTG
>JAFVFY010000116.1 GCA_017475265.1 Prevotella sp.
GAATCTCTGAACTCGAAGATCAAAGGCTTTAGGGCACAGGTACATGGGGTAGCTGATGTCCCATTCTTCATGTATCGTCTGTGCACTATTTTCGGATAGTTGTCACAGGGTAGGCATCCACGGAAGAATTGAACTGCGCCGGTTTTTGTATAGGGTCTTGGCCGTGTTTTCACTAAACAAGGCATTGTTAATGTCTTTCTTAAGATTGCCTACTTGTGCCGATGAAATGTCCAAGAGGTGAATGATGTCACAGGGCTGGATGTTCAGTGCCACGAGAAGGCAGACGTGTATCCCCAGGTTGCTGATGCCTGACGCATGGTTCAAGTCGCTAATCAAATCGGGGAAATAATCGTTGGTGAACTCCACAAGTGACTTTAGCTCTTCTTCCGACAGTTTTTTGCTGGGGTCTTTTGCATAATATTCTTTTATGCGCACAACAATGCCCGTCTTCAGGAAAGGCATGGAGTTCTTTTTGTATGCTGAAATTTTCAGCTGTCGCTCCAGCTCGCTGACTTTACTGGCGTAATCATTGATTTCACGCAAAAGACTATTCCTCTCCTCATCGAATTGTGTGTTGAGCTTTGCCATGATTTCCTGTGAATCCTTATTTTGTGACAGAAGACCCTTGTTCTTCTCCCTGGCATTTCCTAATTCCTTCTGAATGGTTTCAATCCTTTTCTTATGCGATGTTTCCAGCTGTTGCAATTGAGACAGCTTTCCCTCATACTCACGCGTAAGTGAATCCATTTCTGCTTTTGTGCGTTCCATTATCCTCCGCTTTTCCTGTTTTATCAGGTTGTGGCGATGCAGAAGTATGGCAGACAATATGATACAGATAATAATAACGACAAGCAACACGATGACGTAAGATTGAAGGATATTTGCCTTCTTTGCGTCCTCAGCAGATTTTTTCTGATAGCGACTGTAGTTGTAGCTGGCAGATATCTGCGCCGTGATTTCCTGGTCTTTTTTCGTTATGGAGGAATCATTGACTTCGCAATACAGTTGGGCGTATTTTGCTATAGAATCGGAGACATGCCGTTTCTTGTAGACGTTCAAGAGACCTTTGTACATCGGAACTTTACCTATCGGTTCCATTTTTGGACAGTATATATTCCTATAGTAATATTCTGCTGAGTCCAGTTGGCCAACACTTTCAAAATAATTACCTTTATAATAATAGTATTGACGCAATGAAGGAGGTAGAAGGCGTAAACTGTCAAAGTAGATACTTTCACTGTCATACCTGTCAATCAATTGTTTCAATTCATTGACACGCTCAGGCTTTTTAATGAAAAGATTCATAAGCATAGTGGAGGTTCTAATCTCGTCTTGAATATAACCGTATTCACGGTAAAGCCTAATAGCTTTGTCCAGTATAATTTCAGCACTATCCTCTTTATTCAATAATATCATAGCTCCAGCCACCATTTTAATCTCAAAAATAGCATTTACCGTATCTTTAGCCAAGAAGAAATAATGGCTTGACCTCCTATCTGATTCTATTTCGTAGGAAAGCAAAAGCTGCTTATGATACAAATCGGCCATTTGGGAATATACGCGGGCCAATAGACTGAAGTCGCAATCAGCTGCGGTGGTGTCGGCACAGGCGACGGCATCGAGGTAGCAGTCGACGGCGCGGGGTGCCTCGCCCATGTCGCGGTAGGTGCAGCCGAGGAGGTAGTGGGCCTCCATACGCTCGTTGGGGGTGCCGTGGCGGTCGTACCAGTCGGCGACCTCCTTCATCACGGAGTCGGTGGTGAAGTCGACGTACTCCTTGTTCATCTTACGGGCACGGAGCAGTTCCTGCTGCATACGTTCATGGCGGCCAGCGTCGCAAGCCGTGAGCAACAAGAGGGGGATTGCAAATCCTAATACTCGACGGGCAGGGATTGCAAATCCTGACCGACGGGTAAATCCCTGCCAGCTGACGAGAGCTAGGAAAAGAGGAAGGCGGTTATAGTTCATTTCACATTTATGTAAGTAAGGGGCAAAGTTACACAACAATTTCCTTACTCTTCCGACAGCCATTCCTCCACGGTGCCGGTCTTGCTGCTGAACGAGGCGCCTATGAGGAACAGGCGGCGCGGGTCGGCGGCGTAGGCAGTGGCATAGCCCCGGTCCTTGACCTGCTGCAGAGCCTCGGCAGCGGTGCCGTCAAGCTTGAACTCGAAGATGTATACCTGTCCGGGCGTCTCCACGATGCAGTCGGCACGACCCTCGCTGAGCTGCTTCTCCGTATAGACGGTGTAGCAGGAAATGAGGCGCATGAGCAGGTAGAAGGTGTAGTGGAAGTACAGCTCGCGGTCCTTCTGGTCTTTCTTCGGGCGCATGGAGTAGGGCGTGGCGGCGAGGAAGCCAGTGAAGAGACGGCGCACACGGTCGAGGTCGCCAGCCTCAAGGGCTTCGACCATATCGACCACCCAAGACTTTGTATCCGTCTTTGGTTGCAAATAGTTACTGGCCAGTAGAGCCGTCAAACCCTCGCGCACCTCTCGGTTGGGGAAGTCAAGCAGATAAGTGTTGAAACGGCGGTTCGCGTCCTTGATGGTGAGGTAACCGCTCTGGTATATTATGGGTAAGGGGCTGGCAGCGTCGGCTTTGTAGTTGATGAAGGTGTCTTCGTCGTAATATCTGCCAGTGTACTGCATCACATCCTCGCTGCATTTAGACAGAAGACGCATGAGGAAAGAAGGGGTGCCAGAAGCGAACCAATAGTCGCCCAGCTTATTCTTGGCAAAAGCTTTCAGAATACTGAATGGGTTGTATATGTCGGTAAGGCGATCACTGAAATGATAGCCGTCGTATTGCTGTTTCAATTCGTCCTTAATCTGCTCCACAGTGCTTGCCATAACCTCGGCCAGCTCGGCGATGGAATCGGCAAAGACAGTATATAGTTCCTGCTCGGTGATACCACAGATAGCCTCAAAGCGGGTATCGATGGAAATGTCGTCGGGCTGGTTCACCCCGCTGAACATCGACACCTGCGAGAATTTCGTGATGCCCGTGAGGAGCACGAAGCGCAGATGGGCATCGGCAGCCTTGAAAGTGGCGAAGAAGTTGCGCAGTGTCTCGCGGTTAGCCTCAAGCTGTGTTTCGTCGCCGGGGTTTCCCGTCTCAAGGAGGTCGAGCAGGGGTTTGTCGTACTCGTCGACGAGGACCACGGCCTGCTGCCCCGTTTTCTCATGCACCCGCTCCAGAAGGTGCTTGAAACGGCGGGGGGCATCAAGCGCCGGGCCGCTGTCATCTGCGTTCATCAGCGGTTCTATGCCATATCTCTGTTCGCCTTCTTTTATGATGTCAAACAGGTAGTCCTTTAAACCCATGGCAGCTTTCTTGTCGCCCAGGTTGAAATCGAAGAGAAATACGGGGTGCTGTTGCCACTCCTGTTCTAGCTCCATAATTTTCAGGCCCTTGAACAGGTCGCGGCGGCCCTCGAAATAATATTTCAGCGTGCTCACCAGCAGGCTCTTTCCGAAGCGGCGTGGACGACCAAGGAAATAGATATTTCCACGTGTCAGTTTATATACGAGGTCGGTCTTGTCAACATAGACATAGCCGCCTTTACGAATCTTTGCGAAGTCTTGTACGCCAATGGGATAGTTCATCATGGAGATTTGAGATTTGAGAATTGAGAGTTGAGAGTTACGAAAGCACCTGCGCCGGGTGGGATTGCCAACGCAGGTGCAAAGTTACGAACATTTTACGTAACGGCCAAATCTTACCTCACATATTTTCCTACACTCTACTTTATCATAATGCCGTACTTTTGTTGAACATACCATAGTGCTTTTGTTGAGCAAACCTGCTGACGAGGCTGAGCTAACCTGCGAACTTAGAACATCTAACCTGCGCACTTACTATATCTAACCCACGCACTTACTACAGCTAGCCCACGCACTTACATCAAAAGGGGGTCGTGGGGACAGGCACTTGACCCAGCCTTGGGTCATTGTTCCTGTCCCCGCGACCCGCACAGGCTGTTGACAGTCTCAACAGTGAGGCCTGTGTACTTTGCTATCAGTTCTGCAGACATGCCATCGGCTTTCATCCGGCGGGCTGACTCAAAAGCCTTATCACGTTCGCCTTCCTCACGACCCTCTGCAAGACCTTCCGCACGACCCTCTGCACGACCCTCTGCAAGACCCTCTGCAAGACCTTCAGCACGACCTTCTGCTCGACCTTCAGCACGGCCTTCCTCACGACCTTCAGCACGACCTTCAAGTTTTCCTTCGCCCCGTGCGGTGACAATCTGGTCGGCCAGGATGACACGATTGTCAATGTAACGTCTGTAGGCCATCTGTTCCTCACGGCTCATTTTCACAAACAGCAGCTTTTCACGTGCTTCCTACAGGCCGGGCGCATTGGCATCCTCAGGAATGTCCGTGTTGGCCAGGAAGTAGCACCACTGCTCCAACGGTACCTTCGACCAACGGTTAAAGTCGTTCACCTTTAAGATAATGTACTCCGGGAACAGCTTATATACGCTGTCCACGCCAAAC
>JAFVFY010000117.1 GCA_017475265.1 Prevotella sp.
CAACCTCTACAAGAAGATCTATCAGGACTTGACGGCCAAGCAAATCAAGAAGTACAAGATAGCCGGTCGCACCATCCGCATGGACTCCAAGCTTATCGGCAGCAACATCGCCTGGTTCTCGCGCTATGAGATTATCCATGAGACCTTCCGCAAGCAGGTTTCCGAGCAGGAGGCAATGCGCATCTCCGACCAACTCTACCGCCAGAAGGCGCTCGACTTCCTTGCCGAGGATGCCTCGAAGACGGTGTACCGCTCGGACGACGAGACGCTGGGGCAGCGCCTGCTCGACCTTGGCATCGTCATCAGCCACATCCTTGCCATGCGTGGCGAGGGTGAGGTTTCACTGCTTCACCGCGTGTTCCACGAGCAGTATGACGTGGACAAGGACGGCAACATCACCGTGCGTGACAAGAAACTCGTCAGCGCTACCAGCGTGCAGAACCCGAACGACCCCGACGCCGCCTACCGCAGCAAGGGCGGCAAGAAGGTGAAGGGCTACTCCACGAACATCACCGAGACCTGCGATGAGGAGGACAAGCCGAGCCTTATCACCGACGTACAGGTGAAGCCCGCCAATGCAGCCGACAACGGTTTCCTGAAAGATGCCGTAGAGGATACCAGGAAGGTCACAGACAACAGCATTGACAAGGTCATCGTGGACGGAGCCTACCAGAGCAAGGAAAACAGAAATCTCGCCTCTGATGAGGAGAACGGGTTCGAACTCGTAGCCAACGGTCTGCAGGGCAAGCCCTCGCGCTTCGACCTTGAGCTGCAGGATGACGGCAGTCTTGAAGTGACGGACAAGCAGACGGCAGAGGTCATCACAGCCACGAAGGTGAAGGACGGCCAATGGAAGATTGCCGTAGAAAGCCCCAAGGGCAAGAAGTCATACCGATACTTTGACAATGAGGCCATCGAACGCTCACAGAACCGACAACGGATGGAAACCATCCCGTGGGAGGAGCGCAAGAAACGCAACAACGTCGAAGCGACCATCTTCCAGTACTGCTTCCTGACAAGGAACAACAAGACACGCTACAGAGGACTCTTCAAGCAGACACTACAGGCACTGGCCCGTTGTGCATGGATCAACATGCGCCGTCTGTTCATCTTTGACGTGAAAGCAGCCAATCTGGCACTCCAGAAAGCATAAAATGTTTCAAAGAACGCATTCAGTCCTCATCTGAGGGCTATATATGAGCCCGTGAGCGTCCTGTTGGTCATCTGAGACCGATTTCCGACTCACGCCAGCTCCGAGAGTAAACGACCAACGCTGGGATACAAAGCCAGTCTGAGGTCAATGTCTAATCAAATTAATGCCACATTTTCAAGTGGACTCAATTATCAATTATCGGAGGTTACTGCTTAGTCATCTCGACCCGTCAGGTTATAAAAGAACAAAAATCTTCAAAAATCTAACAAAAATCTTTCACTGTGATGGTTATTTTTGTGGATTTTATGTCTTCAGACATGGAATAATCTTACGATAATCGGCTGCCGTATATTATTTGTGTACGATTTTTGCAGATTTTTGTTCTGAAAGACACTGGGACTGAGTTGTTACTACAGAGCAAGCGGAGTTTGCGGAAGTTAACTTCTCAATTGTCAATTGTCAATTGTCAATTGTCAATTGTCAATTTCGTTCAGTACTGAACGAAATAGTCTCCATTCTCCAACTGCCTCAGAATCTTTGCATTCTGCGACTTCATCGAAGCGATGTTTTCCGGTGCTATCGTACCGTATGACGGAATGCCCAGCAACTCTGCCACATCCGTCATCACCCTCGATGTCAGCTTCGAGATGCCCTTGTTCCTTTGCCTATAGTCCACCATATATCCACGGAAGCACTTGCCCATGAAGTAGCAGCGCATGAAAAAATAAGCCACTATCACGCCCTGCTCCTTCACCACAAACGCCAGAAACGACTTGCTCCGCTGTATCTTTCTCATGGTCTTCTCGTCAAACCCGTGAGGCTTGAAGTACGTAAACGCCTCCTCCGGCTGTTCCTCGAAGAACCTCACCAACGCTACCACGTCCCCCTCCCTCAAGTACTCCACGGCATACTCCTGCTGGTAACGTCCCAGCACCTCCTCCATCCCCCGCAACTTCCGGCCATACAACCATCCGAACAGCTGCGAGTTCAACGCCTCAATAGCATCCCACACCCAAGGACACTTCTCCCTCAAAATATGAGCTAACGCATACAACATACTTTTCCATCAACCGCCCACTATCTCCTTTACCTGATCTCCTCCGACCGTATCATTCTGTAACCACAGAACTGTAGGATGAGCAAGTGGAGCTTGGTGTTTTTTTGCAGCACTTTTACCATTGGAGCCTGAGCGTATCGGCGTATCTGCCCCTCTGCTTCGTCCCATTGCGATTCCGCAGCCTTCTCACTGTCATCTTGACGCAGATATTTCAGTTCAATGATATATGAGTGTTCCACCATAGGGAAGCGATTCAGGTCAGGCATCAGGAAAAAGTCGCAGTAGCCGTGACTCAGCTCCATCTCTGGAGCCGTCAGGTGGTAAGGATTCAGTGTCAGGTAAGCATTCATGAAGCCCTGCAGGTTTCTCTCCCCCTCTATAAGCTGCCGCACGGAAGTAGTCGTCTCATACATACGTGCTATCTCGTTCACCATTGGCCGCCAATCACCCTCCAATGCGGCAAGGTCGTAAGCTTCACTGAGTCGCATAGTGTCCACATGTGCTATACTCTGATATTCCTCCATCAAGTAAGCGTAGTACTGTTGTCTCACATTGTTGTTGGGGATAATCAACTTTAGCTTGACGCCATAGACCGACTCTATTGTGAGCATGCCATAGTAGAACAG
>JAFVFY010000118.1 GCA_017475265.1 Prevotella sp.
ATCAGGTAAAGATGGTGACGCTTGACGAGCTGTACGAAGGTTCTGACATCATCTCGCTTCACTGTCCGCTGACGGAAGAGACCAAGTTCATCATCAACAGTGACAGCATCACGAAGATGAAATACGGCGTGATGATTATCAACACCGGGCGCGGCAAACTCATCAAGACAGAAGACCTCATCAACGGCTTGCGCTCGCATCAGGTGGGTTCAGCAGCCCTCGATGTGTATGAGGAGGAAGCTGACTATTTCTACGAGGATCGCTCAGACAGGATGATCGATGATGACAAGCTGGCTCTGCTGCTGATGATGCCGAACGTCATCGTGACCTCCCATCAGGCTTTCTTCACCAAAGAGGCCACCCACAACATCGCAGTCACGACGCTCCAGAACATCCGTGATTTTGAGGAGGGGAAAGAGCTGGTAAATGAAGTGAAATAGTGTCTGTACTGATCTGAGATTGCCCTGTATCATGTAAATCGTTCAATAAAAAACTATGCCCAAGGAACGAAACAAGGCTGATGGCTATCGTGAGAAGGCTTACGAGGGCGACACCAAGGCGATGAATAACCTGGGTGTCTGCTATGAGCGTGGCACTGGCGTAAAGGTCAGCCTTGAACTGGCGTTCGAGTGGTATATGAAAGCTGCGGAGCTGGGCGATGTCTATGGCTGCTTCAACGTCGGCGAGTGCTACTATCACGGTAAGGGCGTGGAGCAGGATGCGGTAAAAGCATTCGAGTGGTACATGAAAGCTGCCGACAAAGGTGATATGCAGTCACAAGTGAACGTAGCCAACGCCTATTACCTCGGTGACGGCACAGAGCAGGATCATACGAAAGCTTTCCTTTGGTACAGGGAGGCTGCCTTCCAAGGGCATATCCAGAGCCAGAAGAACTGCGGTGCGGCCTATTGGAACGGCGACGGTGTAGAGAAAGACCTGTCCGAGTGTGCTTTCTGGTATGAGCTGGCTGCCAATGGCGGTGATGCTCAGGCACAGTTTGCCACAGGCTGGTTCCTGATGACTGGCACAGGCGTACCCGTGGATGAGAAGAAAGGCCTGAAATGGATTCACAAGGCCACCTTCCAAGGCTATCAGCCTGCGATTGACTATTGTAAGGAACACGGTTACAAATGGTATTAAAGGTATGATAACTATCGACACAACAAATATGTGTTCGCACCTGCAACGCAAGCTATTCGAAGAGGATGGTATCTATCATTCTCTTTGGATGGTTATGCAGGATGATTCAGAATTGACAGCCGTAGTCCGATCTCGCCAGCTACATATCTATCGCAATGGTAAAAAGGTATTGGTGCTGGCTGGTAAGTCTGTACCAAAGATTATCAGAGAGGATTCGATTTGTGAGCTTTTGCAAATTGAACGAATCAAGTGGATGGAGCAACTCTTCAATAATGCTTTGGCTGCTATTAAGGATGGGTCTGCTGCTTCGTTGAAGGCTATCAAGGAGGATGTTGCCGAACTCAGCAAATACTATGGCAGTGAGTTGTGGAAACTGGACTTTGCTGCTGATGAAGCAGGGAATCTTCCCTCAGACCTCAAACGTGGCGTACTATCAGAAGATGGTATTTGGAATCTGCTCTCTGACTATCGTGATATTCAAAAGAAAAAGCAATGAAGAAACGAAAAATCAAGTATTCGGCATTATTCTTTCTCTGCTGGTTTGTACTTTTGGTCTTGCTGGTTGATGGAGTCCTGAAGTTCCAGACATTGGTTGACTATTTCGAGTCGTATGCATTTGTGGAGGTTACTTTGCTACTGTTGGTCATTCTACCGACATTGGCTGTTTACATATATACAAAAGAATAACTGTGATGGCAAATGCTCTGCTATATTATCTGATAGTCATCAACGTCGTGACCTTCCTGGTCTATGGCATTGACAAATGGAAGGCTAAACAAGGCTGCTGGCGCATATCGGAGGCAACCTTGCTGATATTGGCAATCATTGGTGGCAGCATTGGAGCTTTGCTTGGCATGAAAGTATGGCATCATAAGACGATGCATAAGAAGTTTAAGTATGGCCTCCCGCTGATTCTGTTGGTACAGACAGCACTTATATACCTTATATTAGATTGTTAAGATGAAGAAAGAGACCGTTCAAATCTCAGATAGAACTTGTACCATACACAAGTCTGAGTACCCTGAATACCTGCTGATTCAGCCAATTGATGAACATGACTTGGAGGTATTGGACAATGAGGTGGCAGTGATTCAGTCACAGACCAATAAGCCCTTTACACTCGTAGCGTTTGAGATCATAGACTGGCAGAGCGAACTGACACCTTGGACGGCTCCAGCTGTCTTTGGGAAGATTCCCTTTGGGGATGGGGCTGTAGCGACGCTTTCTTTCATCAAGGATACGCTGATTCCTCAGTTGGAGCAAAAGCAACTGTTCGATAAGGACAAGATGCAATGCGTGTTAGGTGGCTACTCTCTGGCAGGCTTCTTTGCCTTATGGTCAGCTTACCAGACTGAATTATTTGATGGTATCGCAGCCGTATCGCCATCTGTCTGGTACCCTCAATGGATGGAGTATGCAGAGATCAACAAGCCCTTGGCAACTTCCGTTTATCTTAGCCTCGGTGATAAGGAAGAGAAGACGAAGAACCCCACAATGGCTCAGGTTGGCAACTGCATTCGCAAGCAACAGGAACTGTTGACAGCGCAAGGTGTCGATACCATTCTTGAATGGAATCCCGGCAATCACTTCCAGCATTCCGACGAAAGAACTGCCAAGGGATTCGCTTGGGTAATCAATCACATCTGAAAGCTTGCAACTTTTTGCATTGTTCTTACGTCTAACAGATAGAAACTTTTAAAAG
>JAFVFY010000119.1 GCA_017475265.1 Prevotella sp.
CTCCGTAGAATATATTGTCTAAGGAATTTAGGCGCTCGGCCCAAAGGGACGCTTGCCAAAGCAAGAATTTAGGAAGCTGCGCGCAGCCCTTTCTGTGATTTCCGTGATTTCTGTGTGACCTTAGACCATATCTTCTGCGGATGTTTTTCTTTCTACGGAGTTTAGGAGGAAGGGAGGGCTGCGCGTAGCTTCTTCTTATCTCCATGCTTCCGTAGACACAGAAAAGGCCGCGCCCATAGGCGCAGCCCTTCCTTAATTCTTGCTTCGGGGTATTTCCTCCTTGTTGCCACCATGACTATTTACGATTTACGATTTGCGATTTACGATTTAATGCTGCAAAGGTACGAATAAGCGGGCGAAGAACCAAAGGAAAACGTGTTTTTTCTTTTCTTACTTGAACTCGAAGATGTTAATGAAGCCCGTGATGGTCAAGATGCCACGGACTTTGTCGTTGATACCAGTAAGATAGACGTGTCTGCCCTTTTCCTCTACCTTCTGCAGGATGCCAAGGAAGATGCGCAGACCGGCTGATGAGACATATTCCAGATTGGTACAGTCGATGATGACGTCTTTATCCTCCACGTCGTTAAGAGGACTCATAGCCTTTTCGGTTTCGGGGGCTGCTGCCGTGTCGAGACTGCCCTCCAGAATGGCAACCATGTTGCCGTCTTTTTCTTGAATTGTTGTCTTCATTGTGGTTATTGGTTATTGCTTATTGTTCAACGTTTATTGGTTATTGTTTATTGTTTATTGTTTATCGTTTATTGGTTATTGGTTATTGGTTATTGTTTATTGTTTTTCTCAGCGTCAGCACATTGAGGTTGTCCATGCGCTCGTAGTTAATGGAGTCCATGTTCTGGCGCATAATGTGTATGCCCAGTCCGCCGATTTTCCGTTCCTTGGCGGAAAGCGAGGTATCGACAACTGGCAGGACAGTGGGGTCGAAAAGCTTGCCGCTGTCAGTGATGGTGAACTTCAGGTGTACATCGTTGGCGGCAGCCTCTATGGTCACGTCGCCGCGATGTCCGGTCGGGTAGGCATATTTCATCACGTTGACCACCGCCTCCTCTACGGCCACTTTGACCTGCGTGGCGACGAGTTCGTCGAATCCCACGGCCTGGCAAACCTCTTCGACGAAAGCATTCAGTCGTGGCACTTCCTGCGTGTCGTTTGTCAACTTGATGCTCTTCTGCATCTTCACGTCACGCTGCTGCCTGATATACTGTACGGCCATCATGGTCAGGTCGTCACTCTGCTCGGCATCGCCAACAAACTGGTGGACGGCCTCGGTCATCAGGCCGATGAGCTGGCGAGGCTCCTGCTGTTGCTGGGCGAGGGCCTGTGCTGCCACGTTGTTGACGCGCTCCATCTGGAACTGAGCCTTGTCGGCATCCATAGCCTCGGTGAGCCCGTCGGTGAAGAGGAAGATGGTGGTGCCGGTGGTTATCTGCGCCTCCTGCAGCGAGTATTGCCACTGGGGCCTGAAGCCCACGGGGATGTTGTTGTCACAAGGCAATTCGCTGACACCGGCTGAAGGGGATTGGCACGCTAGGAAGCGTGCCCCACTATCGGCTCCGATGAGCAATGGAGCATCGTGGCCTGCATTACAATAGTACAAACGGCCAGAGGGCAGGTCGAGCACACCGACGAAGAGGGTCACAAACATGTGGGTCTTGTTCATGTCGGCAATCGTCTTGTTCATCGTGGTCACGATGCGCTCTGGCATCGACTCATGGGCCGACACGGTTCGGAAGATGGAGCGGGTGACGGCCATGAAGAGCGAGGCGGGCACGCCCTTGCCCGAGACGTCGCCAATGCAGAAGAAGAGCTTCTCGTCGCGGAAATAGAAGTCGAAAAGATCGCCGCCAACATCCTTGGCGGGGGTCAGCGAGGCGTAGATGTCAATGCTCCCTGACTTAGGGGGCATGGTGGGCAGCATACCCATCTGGATGGCACTGGCGATGCGGAGGTCGCGCTCTATCGTGGCTTTCTGGGCGGTGGTGTCCTTCAGTTCCTCGATGTATTTCACCAGCGACTCCTGCATATTGCCGAACGAGTCGCGCAACTGTGCCACTTCGTCGTTGTGCTTGAACGCGGGCAGGGGGGTGTCGAAGTTACCCTTTGCCACCTCCTGGGCAGACTCGGACAGGAATCCTAACGGCTTGGTGGCGCTGCGTATGCTCCTGGTTGTGAAGAAGAAGATGACGAGGCAGCCGATGCCCATGCAGAAGAGGATGACAACAGCAAGGACCTCACCCCACGCAAACACAAGGTCGCGATGCTGTATGACGGCCACTGTCCAGTCTGTAAAGGGTATCGACTTGAAGTTAACATAATAAGGGGTGCCCTTCAGGTCTTTCATCCCAAGGTTGCCAAAGACTTCCTCCTGCTCAGCCTTGAGGATATTGATGTCAAGGGAGTCAGAACCCAGAATCCTGTTACCCTTGTTGTCGATAATCTGTACAGAGAAATTGATGGTGCCGTCACGATCCTGCAGGCTTTCTTCGTCGTCGAGGAATTCTCGCTTCACGATTTTCTCCACCTCGCCGATGACCTCGTTGAGCCATAGATATTCCAGGTCAACGCCATACACGCCCACCTTGCGCCCCTCGCGGTCAACGATGGGCAGCACATAGCTGCAGTACATAGCGCTGTCAACGGAGTTGTCGAAGTAGGGAACGGTGAGATAGCCGAGGCCGTGTCTCTCCAGGCTGAGCCCTTTCTGATACCACGGGCCATTGAAGTAGTCGTGGCTGGACGAGCCTATCTGCTGGCGCTCATACCGGGCGCTGTCTGCTTGATAGACATAGGCCTCAAACCAGCGTCCCTGACCTTTGAAGTAATCAGGCTCGAAGGCTGCAAAGCAACCCATGAACTGGTTCGCAGTAATCTCACGCTCCAAGGCATCAAAGACCTGCTCCGGGCTCTCGAGGTTTCTCTCTATCTCGTCACGGTTGTTGGAAGCCCCTACATGCACGGCCCATAGCGACGTCTCTGTCTTGCCTTCTATCCCGTCAACGACATACTGCCCGCGCATGTCGCTGTTCCTGAGTGAAACCTCAAAGACAAACCAGAGTATGGCTCCAATGATCAGCACATTGAAGAACGACATGATTCCGATAACGCGCCATGTGATGCGGCGCGACAGCTTGCTCTTTTTCATTTTTCTTTCAACAACGGATTAACTTGGATTATTCAGACTCTTTCAACAACGGATTTTACGGATTACACGGATTAAACAGATTATACTTGGATTATTCATACTCTTTTCAACAACGGATTTTACGGATTACACGGATTAAACAGATTATAATGGATTTCACAGATTTCTTCCAGATTCGATGGGGAGATAATAAATAATCCGTGAAAATCCGTGAAATCAGTTTTAATCCGTTGTTTTACATATTGCCATGAATAATGTAGGATAGGCTCAGCTATGTGGTTTTTATCTTGATGCAAAGAACGGTGAGGTCGTCGCTCTGGTCAGCGCTACCCACATGAGAAGCGACATCGCTGAGCAGCATATTCACGGTAGATGCTGCGCTGGCAGAGGCGTCCTTGCCCATCAACTCCAGCAGGCGTTCTTCTCCATGCTGTTCCCGCTCTTCATTTTCCGCCTCGGTCAAGCCATCGGTATAGATGAGGAGCGTATGGCCTTTGATATTGTCAATGCTCTCGCCTATATACTGCAACTCAGGCCAGAGTCCGACGGGTGCATTTGACTCCATTTTGATGTAGTAGGCACGATTGGCATCTCCTGGCTTCAGGTGGTTGTTGACGATGACAGGCGGGTTATGTCCGGCATTACAGAAGTCCATACGCCCTGTTTCAAGGTCTATTTCGGCTATGAACATCGTGACAAAAATGCTGTTCTCATTGTCGGCAGAGAGCGTACTGTTGATACGTGTGGCGATGTGGGCAGGCGTAACCCCCTCCTTGGCCACGCTGCGGAACAGATTGACGGCTACGGCCATCGTCATCGAAGCCGGCACACCCTTGCCAGCGACATCACCCACACAGACATACAGTTTCTTGTCCTTCAGGAAGAAGTCGTAGAGGTCGCCACCCACCTCCTTGGCCGGCGTCATGGAAGCATAGAGATTGACCCCCATTTCCTTTGGAAAGGCGTTGAATACATGTGGCACCATACCCATCTGTATCTCACGGGCAATGCGGAGTTCGCTCTCTATGCGCTCCTTGGCGGTAGTCGTTTCTTCCAGTTTGTTGTAGGCATCCTCCAACTTGCCGTAGGCCGCTTCGATTTCCTTCGAGTGCTTGTTGCGTCGATGCAGAATGAAGGCCAGCGAGGCAATGACCAGAACGGCGATGATGGCCAGCATGGTCATAAACACGTGATGTGCGTGCTCAGTTTGTTTCTGGGCTTCCATCTTTGAGGCCCATTCGCTCAGCTGCAAGTCTTTGTTGTGGCGGTCAAGACTGTCGTTCTCCAACTGTACGGCGGCATTTTCTAATTCTATCTCACGATTACGGAGTTCTATGCTCTGGTTTTCCAACGAGAGACTCAGGGCCTCCTCCTCTAAGCGTCGCTGCTCCAGTTCGTCAGTGACATGTTCCAACTCCAACTGTTGGTTCTTCAGCTTCAGGTCTTTGGCCTCGTTCTCCGCTCGTGCAGCATCAAGGGCTAATGAGTGGTTCAGCGCAATTTTGCGCACCTCTGTAGTATTGACAGAGTCGCTATACCGCCTGTATTCCAACAGATAGTCGTAAGCCTCTTTATATTGTCCTAACCTTCTGTAAGCCAGTGAAGTCAACATCAGCCGGTCCAGCGGATTCTTCATATTCTGAGCCAGTTCAAGCATTTTCTCGTAGTCACCGTTGAGGTCGGCATGATAGACATCCACTCTCCGGCTTAGGTTCATGGACGCTCCTGTCTCCTTTATCGCCTTTTGAAGGTCTGCATAATAGCGGTTAAATTCCTCCTTGTCACCTTCGCCCATAGTGGCGGCCATGCACTTATAGCCCAAGGCCTGTACAAGCTGTTCCGGGAGGAGATTCGGCTGTTGGAGTGCCTTTTCTGCCATCGCAAGGACTTTATCCTTCTGTTTCCTGTTGAAATAGATTTTTGCCAGTTGGAGGTAAGAGGGGACACTATTGTGATTGGGCAGATACTGTTCTTTATAGCTGATGCACCGAAGGAACAGCTCTTCGGCCTCATACTCCATCCGAAGGCTGCTGAATATCTGGGCATTGGTCTCTGTTGATACCAGAAGACCGTATTTGCTGTCGTTCTTACGGGCATATTCCGACATCTCCTTGACAGTTTCAAGAGCCTCATCACGCTTGCCATTAAACGAAAGTATGGTGGCCTGGTTTGCCCATGCCCGATAGAGCAGGTCCTCATTATTGGCTTGCTTTGAGAGCTCTATCAGCTTGTTGGTGACCTCTATGAATTGCGAAAGGGAATCCTGTTTGTTAAACAAACGGTACATGTCTTTCCTTAGCTGCTCCATTTCAGCAGTCTTCTCCTGGGCTGCCGCCGTCAGCGACAAACCCAGGAGACAAAGGCTTACCAACAACTTGAGATATTTGAGCCAATATTGAAGCATTGGTCACTTGATGATTACCTTCTTACCATTATTAATATATATGCCCTTTTGGGAAGGCTGTCCGTCTATGTGGCGACCGTCCAGCATATACCAGTAATTACTCCCCTCTCCCTTTGGAGAGTGGTCGGGGATGAGACTGATGTCCGTAACTTGCTTGATATACTCCACTCCCTTCTTGGCATTGATTTTGCCGTAGCCCCAGCGGATAGGATTCTTTGCGGTGAACTCGTCATTGTCACACGAATTTGCCAGGATGTCCTTCACGTCGGCCAGGGTGAGCTGTGGATCGGCCTGCAGCCACAGGGCGATGATGCCCGCCGCAGTGGGACAGGCCATCGACGTACCACTCATGCTTGTGTAGGGGTAGCCCTGCCACGTCATC
>JAFVFY010000033.1 GCA_017475265.1 Prevotella sp.
GCGGCGCAGAACATGAATCGCCCTGGGTGCTCCTTCCTGATGCGGGCAGCGGCCTCGTTGCTCTTGCGTACCACTTCTGCCGACGTCGGCTGTGGAGCCGCTAATGTCAGCACCGATGTCTCGATGCCAGCCTCGTCCATCCATTTCAGATGCTCCGTCACGTCGTACTTCGGTAGGGGGAATCCCTCGTCCATCAGCCTGACCTCCTGTTCCAAAGCAGACACAAACTCAGATGTGATGATGTGGCTATGCACATCCATCACGCCCTGAGCCTGTATTCCAGTTGCAATCATCATTGCAAACAATGTAAGATTTACCTTTCTCAATGCGGTAGCAAATTTTTCACTTTTCACTATTCACTTTTCACTTGCGACGCATTTACTCCATCGAATGCTCCCAACCTCCACGAGTGTCAACGCCGGTGGCATCGGCGAGCTGTTCCAGACGAGCTACCTCTTCGGCTTTGAGCTGAATCTTCGCAGCCTCGGCAGCCTCGATGACGTGGCGCTCCTTGGTAGCGCCGATGATGGGCAACGTACCCTTTGCGATGGCCCATGCGATGCCTACTTGCGAGCACGAGGCGTTGTACTTCTCGCCGATCTTCTTCATCTCGTCCGTTAGGGCTGATAGCTGATCTAATACGGGGTTGTACTTCTTGCCGCGGTCGCTCTCGGCGGGCAGCGGATTCTCCTTATTATATTTACCAGAGAGGGCTCCTTGCTCCAACACCATGTAGGCCCAGAACTCGATGCCGTTCTCCTTGCAGTAGTCCAGAACTCCGCCTTTCTCTGAAGAACGGTACAGCAGCGAGAAGTGGTTCTGCACGGCTGATACCTTGAAGCCTTCCTCGCCAAGAATCTCGTTGGCACGCTTGATTTCCTTAATATTGTGGTTCGACACACCCACGCGCTTCACCTTACCGCTCTTCAACAGGGGTATCAGCCCGGGCGTCCAGCGCTCCACGTCCATCGGGTTGTGAATCCAGTAGATGTCGATGTAGTCCAGTCCCATACGCTCCAGTGAGGCCTCGGCCATCTTCTCCACGCTATTTTCATATACCTCGGCCAGCTGCGGCGTGAACTTGGTGCTGATTTCCACCTCCTCGCGCTTGTAATCTTTGGCCAGCGATGCCAGAATCTTCTCCGACTCGCCCATGCCATACACGGTGGCTGTATCCCAGAGATTCAATCCAGCCTTCATGGCGGCATCGAATACCGGCTTCAAGTTTTCAACGTTGGTGTTGCTTCCAAACACGGAGTCTCCTCCGAATGCTCCTGCGCCCCAGGCCCAGGTTCCTAATGCGATTTTGGTCATAATTCTTTTCGTTTATTTATTTGATTTCTGAATCTGGGTGCAAAGTTACGGCGAAAAACGTTACAATATGCTAAACAATTTACGGATTGACTTACCATTTTTACGGAATCTGCAAAAAAAGTGGTATATTTGCACCAAAATTGGTTGATTATGGAGAAGATTCTACAGGTAAACAGCCCTAACGACTACGCCCGATACGTGGGTGCCGAAGTGCTGCACGATAACATCTGCGTGGTGCACTACGACGAACTGGAACACTGCCGTCATGCCCTGTGCAACTACGGCGTGTATGGCATCTGGTTGGTAGAAGAGAGCCCTTACACCATCAGCTACGGACAGGGTGAGTACCGCTTTTCATCGGGTTCGCTGATGTGCGTGGCACCTGGTCAGAAGGGCGGCGTGACCGACGATGGCGAGATTATCTACATCAGGGGCTGGGTGATGATGTTCTCGCCGCAGCTAATTGCCGGCACCGCGCTGGAGAAACGCATCGACGACTACCACTTCTTCTCCTACTACGACAGCGAGGCCCTGCGGATGCTGCCTGACGAACAGCGCACGCTGGCGATGTGTATGAAGATGATTCGCCACGAGTTGCAGACGCATGCCGACGACCCGCACCTGCGGAACATCGTGACGACGTTCATCGAACTCATCCTAGAATACTGCGCCCGCTTCTACGAGCGCCAGTTTAAGGTCGAGGCACAGACCGCCACCAACGACCTGTTGGTACGCTTCGATGCTCTGCTGAAGCGCTACTACGACCAGCAGCTATACAAGCGCTACGGTCTGCCCACGGTGCGTTACTGCGCCCAGGAGCTGTTCCTCTCGCCCAATTACTTCGGTGACCTTGTCCGCCAACTGACCGGCGACACCGCCATCGCCGCCATCCGCCGTTTCGTGATGCATCGTGCCCAGTCGCTACTCGCCTCAGGCCACACCATCACCGAGACTGCCGACCTCCTCGGCTTCGAATACCCCCAGCACTTCACTCGCATGTTCAAGAAACACTTCGCCCTCTCGCCCAGCGAGTACCGCCAGAGTCTGTCGCCGAAGAGGATCAGTCCGTAGGATTCCACTGCGAGAACCACTGCTTCTGCTGCTCGTATGGCATGTTGAAGTAGCGCTGCTCCTTATTGAGGGCACGGATCTGCTGCATCTCCTCGGCGGTCAGGGCGAAGTCGAATACCTCGATGTTCTCACGGATGTGGGCGGGATTCGACGAGCCGGGGATGACGGAGAAGCCTTCCTGCAGGTGCCAGCGGATGATGACCTGGGCAGCCGATTTGCCGTGCGCCTTGGCGATGTCGTTGATGACAGGGTTGCGCAGGATTTCGCCCTTCGAGTCGCGTCCGCCGAGGGGGAACCAGCACTCAATTTTGATGTCGTGCTTGGCTGCCATCTCGCGCCAATGGCGACGCTGGGCATAGGGGTGGCACTCTATCTGCACAATCTGCGGTTTGATGCGGGCTGTCTCTACGAGCGAGTTCCAGATGGAGTCCGTCACGTCGAAGTTCGAAATGCCGATGGCGCGAACCTTGCCGCTCTCAAGTGCCTGCTCCATCTCGCGCCAGCCGCCTATGTAATCGCCTATCGACTGGTGGAAATACACGAGGTCGATGTACTCCAGCCCGAGTCGGCCCAGCATGCGGTCGATGGCCGCCAGCGTCTTGCCCTCACCGTACTCGTTGGGCCATAGCTTGCTGGTAATCCAGATGCTGTCGCGCGAGATGCCGCTGTCCTTCACAGCGCGTCCCACACTACGTTCGTTCTGATAGGCATGTGCCGTGTCGATATGGCGGTAGCCGCACTTCAACGCTGTCATCACAGAATTGTAGGTCTCGTCACCGTCGGGAATGCTATACACTCCGAGTCCGAATTGTGGCATCTGTACGCCATTGTTCAACGTCAGATACGTCTGCTTCACTTGTCCGTTCATAACCATTGCTGTCATCAATGCGATTAAACTAAATATTACCTTTTTCATTGTTGTCTTTGTTTTTTATCCTAATTGATATTCACCCGTGCGGATAGCAGCGATGACACCACCGTCGATGAGCAGGTCGGTACCTGTAATAAACTTGGCATGCTCTCCCAGCAGGAAGGCTGCTGCCTCGGCAATCTCGTCGCTGGTGCCTGTGCGCTGGGCGGCAGAGGCATCAATCATGCGCTGATAGCCCTCACCATTGGCATTGAACTCATCGTAAGCCAGCGGGGTAACGATGACACCAGGGCTGATGGTGTTGATACGGGCACGACGTTTCTTCCAACTTGTAGCTGCGGCGCGTTGTGCCTGCAGATGGTTCATGCGCTTGGCAATCATGTAGGCAAAGCCTGAGTTCTGCATGGCCACCTCCTGAACGAACTTCACGTCCTTCAGCTGAGCGGTCGGAGTGTTCACCA
Organism: Prevotella sp.; assembly: GCA_017475265.1. Taxonomy (GTDB): domain Bacteria; phylum Bacteroidota; class Bacteroidia; order Bacteroidales; family Bacteroidaceae; genus Prevotella. The sequence continues at coordinate 3,718 of JAFVFY010000033.1, forward strand.
GTTGCAGTTCGATGTCGTTGGGGATGGGGTACATATAGGCTGCCTGACTCGAAATGATTAGTCCTGCACCACCCTCGGCCATTACCTCTCCGAAGGCGTCTACGGCATAGCCAGTGCCCAGCATATCGAGGTTAACGATGTGTTCAGGATTGGCCTGATTGGGCGATGCACCTGCTGTATCAATGAAGTACATCACGGGCCCCAGATCTGCTGCCTTCCTTGCGAATGCCTCCACGCTTTCCTTCTGCAAAGCATTTACCTGCAAAGTCTCTACATCATAGCCACAGCGGCGGAAATCGTCACCGACACGTTCCAATGCCTTCTCGCTGATGTCGCCCAACAGAATCTTCTTACCGGCACCAATACGGCGCACAATGGCTGTTCCCATACTACCGGCACCCAATAGTGCCACTACCTGTTTCTGTTCGTTTCTGTCGAAAATCATATTATATCCTCCTGTTGTTTATATGTTCTTAATGAATTTTGCAGGATTGCCACCTACGATAGAATTAGGTGCTACATCCTTTGTAACCACGGCACCGGCAGCCACCACGGCATTATCTCCGATGGTTACACCTGGTAAGATGATTGCTCCAACACCAATCCAAGCGTTACGTCCGATGTGGACGGGTTTGCAGCGCAGCACCATGCGGTTCTGGAAGTCGTGGTTGTCGGTGACGATGCGCACGTTGGGACCTATCATCACCCCGTCGTCGATGGTGATGCCGCCAGCCGCCATGCAGGTCAGCGAGTGGTTCACGAACACGCCTTTGCCAATCTTCATCTGACAGGCAAAGTCAATCTGTAGCGGAGGCATCAGATAGCTTGTCTGGTCGAGATTACCGCCAAAAAGATGTTCTTCCAATGGGCGAATCTGCTCAGGCTGTGGAGCCGTTGTATTGATTTTAAAACAAATGTTGGCGCAGTCGGTCATGTGCTTGATGGCCTTCGCATACTCGGGTGTTGCCATATCGACATCAGCCCCTGATCTTAATTGCTCGAAAATATCCATTTTAGTTGTACGTTTTAAATTCTGATGCAAAGGTACAACGAAAAAGGCAATCCGTCTTTACACGAATTGCCTCATAACTTTCACATTTTACAGAAGGTTACTTATTTCGGTAATCACTCGGTGATTTCCCAAGCGTTTTCTTTACATAGCGCGAGAAGTGGGATACGTTTTCGAAGTGCATCAGGTCTGATACCTCGGTGATCGTCTTCGTCGTGTCATTCAGCAGCGATACCAGTTCAAATGAAGCATAGAACTGTATCCACCCGGATGCAGGCAATCCCGTAATGGTGCGACTGACCTGTGAGAGATACTTCGGAGTGATGCAGAGCAGATCGGCATAGAAGGCCACTTCTCGCTCTGCCCTGGCATTTTGCTGAGCCAGTGCAAGGAATCGCAGAAATATCCGAGCTGTATTGTCAGAGGTATCCATTTGTGAAAGTCCGTGTTGGCACACCGTCCACAAGTCATAAATGAATATCTGCATCACACGACCTAATATTTCGCGTTTGAATCCTGAATCTTCCATCAACAGACGCTTGCGGAACAGCTCGAAGTCATCATTCATCAGACGCAAAGCCTCTTCATCGAGATGGAACGTAGGATTAATACGGATGAATACAAAACCTTTCGAGGCCCACACCATCTCTGGATTGGACTGCTGGAGGAACTCCCCTGAAAGCAGCAGCACGTCGGCCTCGAAATCATCCGAGCACTCGACGCGCTGAATCGTGTTCGACATCTGCCAGATGGCGAGGTCGCCCTGTCGTGAAGTGAATGAGTTCTTGCCGTCGGAGAAGGTCATCTCTCCCTGCCGCACAAGGACGTGCACATGATACTTGCCAACGAACTCCTTTACTTGTCGTCCGTCACGCTTCGTGTTAATCAGATTACAACCGTAAGTATCTTCCATAACTTCTATTTGTTTTTCAAGATAACGGAAGTGGGTGGCTGTTTAGTGTGTCGCTTTGAGGTATTGCAAATCACCATACCAATAAGAAGCTGTACAGCCACCGTCAATCAGAAAGTCGGCACCGCTGATGAAACGTCCTCGGGAGGACATCAGGAACTCAGCCATATCACCCACTTCGTCGGGTGTTCCGGCACGGCGGGCGGGCATGCCCTCAATCATCTTCAGGTAACCATCCTTGCGTGGGCCATGCAATTCATCGTTGGCCAATGGCGTGATGATGATACCTGGTGAGATTGAGTTAATGGTGGCACCACGTCGTCCCCAGCGAGTAGCCTCGAACATCACGCGGAGCACATTGCAACGCTTCGAGTACTGATAGGCTTTCAGCGTGTCGTTGATTTCCTTCAGGAACGGCAATTCCAGCAGCTTGTCAACAGGAGTTGTGGCTAAATCCTCGTTCTGTTCCTGCGATAAGGCTGGCAGACGATGACCGCTTTGTGACGAGATAATCACGCCCGAACCACCTTCGGCAATCACCTTGCCGAACTCTTCCAACAGAACACTTGTTCCGTAGAGGTCAACGCGCAGAATTTCTTCTACAGGAGCCTGTGAGGGTGACACACCTGCAGCATTCACCACGTTAGTCACGTCCCCCTTGCTGGTGGCAAACTTCACCAACTTCAGAATATCCTCTTTTGAGCCGAGGTCGCATTGGATGGTTGAGCACTCAAAGCCAGCATCCTCCAGCGTCTTTGCTGCTCGCTGAGCATTCTCTATGGAGTAGTCTGCCAACACGATATGTTTGCCAGCCGATACGCGACGGATAATCGCCTGTCCGATGCTGCCTGCACCTACCAAAACCGTTGTATTCTTAATCATACCAAGTCGATAATTGTTTGTCTTGTTTCATAGTCTCTTGATCAGTTTTGCAGGGATGCCGCCAACGACGGTATTCGGTTCTACATCTTTGGTCACTACGGCTCCTGCACCGACAATGGCGTTTTCACCAACTGTCACGCCAGGTAGGATGGTAGCGCCTGCTCCTATCCAGCAGTTCCGTTTCAGCACCACGGGCTTGCAGGTGAGAATCTGGTGTTCCTCGGGGTCGTGGTTGTTGGAAATTAGCTGGGTGTTGGCTGCCACCAGCACATCGTCCTCGATGGTGATGCCTCCTGCACTCATAAAGAGCGAGTTGGTCTGGATTACTACATTCTTGCCTATTTTCACGTTCTTTCCTCGCACAACCGACGTGGGAGCCATCAGACGGCTTCCCTCGCCAAACTCACCGAACAGCTCGTGAACCAGTTCGTCGTACTCTTTGGTAAAGGGCATGGTGTTGTTCAACCTGAAGCAGAGCTGAACCTCCGTTACGCCTTGCGCCTGCTCCTCTGGGGTCTGCTTGCGCATGTCAATCCTTATTTCTTCCATGTTCTAATCCCATGTTTACAGACACATTCTGAAAATTTTCTCAACGTCGGCAGGAGTCAGATCGGTGAATCCGTGGAGCACACCTTCTGCACCGCAGGCCTTACGTGCCATTGCCGCAAAGTTCTTGTCGTCGATGCCCAAGTCTGAGAGACGGCTCTTCAGTCCAAGGGTCTCGAAGAAGAAGGTCTCAAGAGCCTGGATAGCGGCTTTGGCTCCTTCCATGACGGGCAGCGAAGCATCCAGTCCCATAACATTCACACCGAAACGCTGGATGATGGGAGCGGTCTCATCGTCAAGCACGTAGGTAAGCCAACGTGGAGTAAGGATTGCCAAGCCGTGGCCGTGGGTGATATCGTAGAATGCCGACAACTCATGCTCCATAGAGTGGCAGACGGTGGCCTGGAAGAATCCCTCGTAGAGGAAGTTGTTCAGTGCCCACGACGATGCCCACATCAGGTTGGCGCGAGCCTCGTAGTCATCGGGCTTAGCCACTGCCACAGGGGCATATTTCACGACAGTCTTCAGCACCTCTTCCTGTATGCGCAGCAGCATGTCCATCGACTGCTTCTTGCTGAAATATGCCACGTCGAAGATGTGCGACATGATATCCACGCTGCCGCAGGCTGTCTGGTAGGCACTCACCGAGAAGGTGTTCGTGGGGTCAAGGAACGACACATCAGGATTGTTGTCGGGAGCGAAATAGCCAAGTTTCTCGTTGGTCTCCACATTGCTGATGACACAGCCGCCATCCATCTCAGAGCCTGTAGCCGAAAGGGTCAGCACGGTGATGATAGGCAGCGTCTTGCTGACAGAAGCATTCTGTGTAATCAAGTCCCACACGTCATCACCTTCATACTTTGCTCCTGCCGCAATGGCTTTCGTGGCATCGATGGTGGATCCGCCACCAACGGCCAGCAATACGTCGATACCCTCCTGCTTGCAGATGGCGGCACCGCGGTTCACGGTGGTGTGACGAGGGTTAGGCTCCACCCCAGCCAGTTCAAACACTTCTGCTCCTGCTTTCTGGAGTTCGGCCATCACCTTATCGTACAAGCCGATTCTCTTGATACTGCCGCCGCCATAGACCAGCAGCACGCGCTTTCCGAAACGTGCCACTTCCTCATGCAGGTGACACAACTGCTCCTTACCAAAATACACCTTGGTCTTGTTCTCAAATATAAAGTCTCTCATAATTATTACCTTGTTTGTTTTTATTACACTCCACAAGGAGTTAATGTAACGATTATCTTCTTCATATATAATGGGTAGCTTTAAGATATTGTAAATCTCCATACCAGTATGAGGCTGTGCAACCTCCGTCAATCAGAAAGTCTGCACCACTGATAAAACGTCCGCGAGATGAATACTGATACCAGTTTCATCATCCGTAAGTCTCTATCAAGTACTTCACGAACTGTGGGTCGTCGAAATCTCTGGTACCAGCGTCATGCTGGTTCATCTTGGCAATCTGAGCCATATCATCGTCACTCAGCGAGAAGTCAAAGATGTCGATATTCTGCGCCATGCGCTCCTTATGGCTCGACTTAGGTATAGCCACGATACCACGCTGGGTGAGCCAGCGGAGGGCAACCTGTGCAGCAGTCTTACCATACTTCGCTCCAATGGCAGCCAACACCTCGCTCTTTACGATACCTTCAGCACCCTGTCCGCCAAGCGGTCCCCACGCCATCACCTTCGTGCCGAACTCAGCGTGAATCGGCTCGATACACGTCTGCTGCGCAAGGGCGTTGCACTGCAACTGGTTCACCATCGGCTTCAGCTCCACGTAGTGCGCAAAGTCGAAGAAGCGGCCTGCCTGGAAGTTGCTCACGCCGATAGCGCGCACCTTGCCCTCTCGATAGGCCTTCTCCATCGCCCGCCACGTGCCGAATACGTCGCCGTAGGCCTGATGGATCAGCAGCAAGTCGATGTACTCCGTCTGCAACTTGCGCAGACTCTCGTCGATGCTCTTGTAGGCTTTCTCCTCGCCTGCGTTCGAGATCCACACCTTCGTCACGAGGAACAAGTCTTCGCGCTTGATACTACTTTTGCGCCAGGCATTGCCAACGCCCTCCTAATTCTGGTAGGCCTGCGCCGTATCGATGAGCCTGTAGCCCACGTTCAGCGCATCCGTCACGCATCGTTCACACTCGTCAGGACTTACCTGAAACACGCCGTAGCCCAGCAACGGCATCTCCACTCCGTTTGATAATCTGATGTACTCCATATTTGTATTGTTTTAATATCCTAATCCTTGCAGCCACTTCTCAACTTTTGCCTTATTCGTGCGCACCTCGTGGCCGTAGATGCTGAAACCCTTCGTGACGTTAGCATCAGGGAAGGCTTCCTTTACATCTTCCACGCAACTGGCCAGTCCGCTGCCCTCGTGAGTAGTGAAGGGGATAACAGTCTTGCCCTTCAGGTCGTTCGCATGCTTCTTGAAGAACGTGAACATCACCTGCGGATAGGTGCCCCACCACACGGGACCGCCGATGAACACCACATCGTAACCCGCGAGGTCGATGTCGCCCTCATACTCCGGCAACTCCCCGTTCTTTGCCTCCTTCTTGGCCAGTTCAATCAATGGGTTATAAGCCATACCGTCGTACTTGTGAGTCACAATCTCGAACTGTTCCGCGCCCGTCACTTCCGTGATGTAGTCGGCCACAATCTTCGTGTTGCCCACCTCGATGTTTCCTACTGAGTAGTTATCTCCCGCATGCGAGAAGAACACTACCAATGCCTTTCCTTTAGTCATAACACTGTCTGTTTTTGAGTTACTTACTGTTTGATTCTTTGCGCCGCCGCTGCACGCCGTCGATGCGAGCAGTGCCAGAGCGGCTGTGATGATACTTTTGATATTCATATTTCGATGTAGTTTGTGGGTGCAAAATTACACAAAAAACCGCAATCTGCTGTTACACAAATTGCGGCTAATTTTTCACATAATGCGGAAAAGATTACTCCGGCGTGACCTCACCGTCCGACGTGCCGCCCTCTTGGTCGTCAAACGCCAGCAGCTCATACTCCATCTCCGTGTCAACGTAGTCGCCCGGCTTCACCTTCACGCCGTTCAGCGCAAGGTACAGCCCGCCCGCCTTCAAGGCCTTCTTGTCCGTCGAGACGATGCGGTCGGCCTGCTCGTCGTCGATGGCCAAGAGCGCCTTGCCGTCCTCGATAAGCCGCGCCCACGTCCAGTCGCGGGAGGTCGAGTACAGATGGTTGCCCACCACCATCGACTTCACCGACACACGCTTGGCCGAGCGGCGGTAGTCCTCGTAGCGCTGCTTCCACTCCGCCTGGTCCTCGTTCATCTTGCCGATGATGACGCTGAACCGCGTCTCGTCGTCGTCCACTGTGGCCAGCGCGTCCAGCATGCGGATGAAGTTGCGCAGCCGGCGGTCAGTCTCCTTGCGGTCCTCCGACAGCTGGATGGTGCTCTGGCCGGCACGCTCGGCGGCACGCTGGTCCATCAGCGTGATGACCAGCTCGTTCTTCTGCCCCAGGTCGCTCAGAATCTGCGTAATCCCCAGCGTCGAAGCGGCCTGCGTCAGCTCCACGCTCTGGCTGATAGCCTGCAGCCACTGCTCCACCTGCGTCGATTCAGTTCTCAGGTCCAGTTTTGCGCTCGGCTTGTACACCTCGACCGCCCGCTGCAGTGCCAGCGCCGCCTGCTGCGATGCAGGGATGGCCGACACCTTCGCCATCGCGTCAATCACCGTCAGCGCCTGGTTCAGCAGCGCGTCGCGCTCGTCGTCGGCCTGCTGGATGAGCGCCGTCTGGTCCGACTTGCGCGACTGCTCGTAGTCCTGGTCTTCCTTGCTGACGGCCGCCTTCAGGGGCGTGATTTCCCCCTGCAACTTCGCCGGAGCGGGCACCTCAGCGTCCCATTCCTCGTCGATTCTTCGGACGATGTTCTTCACGTAGCCCAGGTGCATGTCCTTCGGCCACGACGTGATGTCCATGTAAGTTACTTGTGGTATATTCTCAATCATATAGCTTCATTTTTTTGATGGTTCTACAATAAATCTATCCAATTTCATCAACTTTGGAGGTCAAAAGTCGGTGTTTCCACCCCGATTCATCAACTTTGGGGTTCAAAAGTCGGTGTTTCCACCCTGCTTCGTCAACTTTGGAGGTCAAAAGTCGGTGTTTACACCCCGATTCATCAACTTTGGAGGTCAAAAGTCGGTGTTTCCACTCAGATTCATCAACTTTTGAAGTCCAAAGTCAGCATTTTTAATCAAATTGCCCTACTTTTGAAGTCCAAAGTCCAATCTATGCAGGCGGAGGGCGCCCGTCCTTTTGATGGTTTGACATGTTCATAATCGCGTATCTCTTGTTGCTCGTAAAATTCTACCGAATCGACCTCATGAATAAAAAGCGCGAGCACTTTCATCAACGAAACGCCCTCTTGAGGACACCACATCCTTTGCGCGAACATTACCGGAAACTACTAATGCCCACGCCTATACGGAGTGAGCTTCGTAGCCCCTTCGTCATTCGCGCAATTCTGATGTGGTGTTTCAAGAGGATGCGAAAAACTTCGGGCTCTTTATCCAAAAAAGATCGAATTCTGAACGCAAAGATACGAAAAAATCGGCAAACAGGTTCAAATGCTTGCCGATTTTATACAATTTTTGCAATATAACGTGCTACAATTCACATGGGGAGAATCAAAAAGAAAAGAAGATTGCCCATTTACAATCTTCCAATCATTATCTCTTATTATGCGAGTCCAGTTCCGAAACTCAATTATCTCACTTCGATACTTCGCTCTTCTCGAAATGTTTTTTTCTTTTTCTGTTTAAGACACTACAGCTACGAAGAGCGTTGCAGCTTGGAGTAGTAAAGAAAGAATCTCATAGAGATTAATTTCAGCCTCAAACTTAATGCTTAAGCGCATAACCCAGAATGCGCAAAGGGTATGCCAAAGTTGATTTATGCACTTCTACTGACAATTTGTCATTTGCTTACATCCGAATCTTATAGGTCATTGAATCTATTATCCTCTGGCTTGAAAGGATGTTCCTTGTTATAGGTATCCCAATAATTTATCTGGAGACCATTGAAATCATCCCTATAAATAACATCTCGAATTATAGTAGACAAAGTGATGTCTCCTGTTTTCGTCTTATAACACGAATAGCAATGTGGCCTACCTGCACCCCAAGATAATTCATCAAAAGTTAGGTTTTTCCTATTATCTATAACATCTCCATTATATGTTGTTACTTGACGGCTAATTGATGGAGAACCATATTTTTTAGAAAGAGCTGCTTTGTAGTCATAATAATCATCAACCATTTGTTTCCATTCCTCAACAGTTGGGTCTTTTATTCCATACCCATAATGAAGCTCAACGGAAACAAGTCTGACAGGATTTCCGTAAATTTTGACAGATGCCCATTTCCCTGTAAAAGATAATTGGCAATTCACTTCCTCATCACTTTCTTTTTCTACAGAATAAATCTTAGCCGAACTCTTTATTTTCGAAAAGAATGTCTTCGCGGTGCCTTCAAAGGGCACGCCCATAAACTCCATGTGATTCATAATAGCTGTTATTGAATTATTAAAATTAAATACTATGCGGCCATCCCTCTCTCATAGAGGTATCGGGGCGCGAAGCCTATCTCGTCGTTCCAGTCAACAGTGAATGGGTCGAGGCGGAACGATTTGAAGTAGTCGAGGTCTTGGAGCTTGCGGCAGATGCCCTTCTGCATCAGCGGCGTGAAGTCCACCAGCCGCACCTCGCCCGTGTTGAACGTCAGGCGCAGCGTGTAGTCGCGCACGTACTCGGCGGCTACGACTTTGAGCAATGGATTGTTTGTAGTCATATTCTTGTCCTCCTATAATTATTTCAACGGTTCAATCTTCTTAGCGGCCTCGCTGTTCGACAGACGCTCCCAGTTCTCCATCAGTTCGTCGCGGTGCAGGTCAAGCCACTCATAGACGAGGCGCAGGGCGCGACGGGGCATTTCACCGCGCACGATGCCGTCCTTGATGGTGACTTCGGCCTGGTAGTCATCGTACCACACGTGGAAGTGCGGCGGATTGTGGTCGTCGATATACATGTAGATGATGATTCCGTAGAACTTGCTAATCTCTGGCATAATCTTTCTCGTTTTAATCGTTTTCGACGGCAAAGATAAGCATTTTCTTCTAAATAAACTGCAATCACGCGGGAAAAGTGACAAAGATTAACGGAAAATGTGTAACTTTGCGCTCGCTTAATCTCAACATTGCCTCACATGAAGATAGATTTTCAGTATTCCACCGACTTCTACGGCATGAATGCCAAGGAACTGAGCGACACTTGCATGCACCTGTTGTGTACGGCGGGCGAGGGCAGTTTTGTGTTCAACGAGCGGTGCTACCATATCACGAAGAACGACCTGGTGGTGATACCGATGCCTGCCCGTGTCAGCAACCTCGCGGCACATGAGGATATGCAAGTGGAGTGGTTCGCCGCCGACTACAAGTTCCTGCAGAACCTGCTGCCGTCGAACAACTATAGCATCGGGGGCAGTATCTCGCTGAACCACGATCCTGTCATCTCGCTAACGGATGAGCAGGCTGCCATCCTGCTGGCAGACTTCCACCGCCTGCGCGACCGCATGGACGACAGCCACCTGCTGTTCTACCGCGAACTGATGGGGAGCCTCTGCCTGACGATGATGTACGACATCTTCGAGCCGCATGCCCAGCGCGACGCCACCGATACGCATACCGACCGCACGGCCTATATCGTGAAGCAGCTGATGCAACTGCTCTCCACAGGCATTAGCCGGACGGAGCGTGAGGTCACTTATTACGCCGAGCGCCTGAACGTCTCGCCCAAGTACCTCTCCGATACCGTGAAGCGCGTGACGGGCCACAGCGTCAGCTCGTACATCCACCGCCACACCGTACCCATACTGAAAAACTATCTGGGCGACGAGCGTCTGTCGCTCACCCAGATAGCCGAACTGATGGAATTCTCATCGCTCTCCCATTTCAGCCGCTACTGCTCCAAGCACCTCGGCCAGTCGCCCAGCGACTACCGCCAGAGCCTGCAGCCGAAAAGGGAGTAATTTAGCTGTTTTTCTTGTAACTCTGCGCGGCCCACGAGGCCATAAATACACCTATTACGAAGAGGGCTACAATCTGATGCCAAACATGTTGCAGGGTGCCGCCACGGATGAAGACGGTGCGGATGGCATCGATGAAGTAGTGCATGGGGTTGACGTAGGTGGTAAGATAGGCCCACTGGGGCATGGAGCGCGTGGGGGTGAAAAGTCCCGAAAGCAGCATGATGCACACCACAAAGAACCACATCACGAAGACGGCTTGCTGCATGGTGTCGCTGTAGTTGGAGATGATGAGTCCGAACGA
>JAFVFY010000120.1 GCA_017475265.1 Prevotella sp.
CACGATTTCGTCCTCCGACATATTGAGGGCAAGGTTTAAGTCCATCAGCACGGCCTTGTCTCTCACTGTGGCATCGGGTATGAAGCAGATGAGGTGCAAGTCGTTGAGTGCAACGGTGCCCTTTGTGGCACGGCGAGGAATGAAGTTTTGTACCATGCTGTCGGCCTTGGCGAGCAAACGGGCAAAGTCCGTGCTTCCCAAAAAGAGGCGAGCCTCCTGTGTCCGCTTGGCCAGTCTGCAAAGGTTCTGACACAATACAAGTGCGGGGGTGTCCACCTTGGGACGGAGTTGGCAAATGCTGTCGGCCTCCGCTCTCCGTGCAGGGTTGAAGGCCAACATCATGGCATCTTTTATCTTCTCCCGTTGAGAATCCCTCATATTGTAGATGGAATAGCCTTTCGTGGCAAACAGACTGTCCCAATCTGCCTCACCGATAACCTCGCCCCGCTCTATTCGCTCGCCGATGTTCAACACAGTCTCTGCCGACTCTATGGTGAACTTGTCTGCGAAACTCTGCGCCGAGGCGGTAACAGAGAGGACGAACGCAGCAAGGAAAAGGATTAATGCGTTTGTCGGTTTCATTTTTCACTTCACTTTCTTGAACCTTGATATTTCTTCATTTGTACCGGGCTTGTTCCAAATCATCTGCGTGCTGGTGAGGCGGTGGATGTCACAATTCACGGTGAGGGCAACTGAGGTATCATCGGGCTTGGGCGAAATTTGCAGATGCCCAGCGTCGGTGATGGTGTAGATGCGATAAACGGTGGTGTCGCCTGCTGCCCAGTCGGAGGTGAATATATCAACGGTGCCGTTATTGGCAGACTGCGGATGGAATGTGTATTGTACCATGCCAGCATCGGCCACGCCTTCGTCATACACCTTTTGCCATGTGCCACCAAGCTCTGTTGCTTCGTAGACATCGTTGTCATCATCGCTGCTGCAAGAGGCGAGGGAGAAAGCAGCAAGCATCACAAATGCAATCCTCCAAAGTTTCATTGTTTTCATTTCGATATTTGTTGTTAATGTTCCTGTTTATATAAACGCGAATTGTAGGAAAATCCTGCATCGTCGGGCGTTAAATGTTCTTAATCGATATTCTATTCTTTGAAGTGGGCAGCGTCGGCACTGAGGCCGACGACTGCCCGCTATTAACGAGAGAGAGTTTATAATCGGTTGATTTTTCTTCATAACATCTAATATCCCATACGCGAGGTGTCCACCTCTTTCTTTTTCTTCTCCTTGAAGTTGCCGATGCGGTAGATTGCGGTGAGTGAGGCACTGGCGTAGTTCATCCAGACACGCATGGCGTAGTCCTGGTTGGCAACGGTGGAACGGGTGTTGGCGTAGCAGTTGAAGATATTGTTGGCTTTGGCTACGACGCTCCACTTGCCGTTGTCGGAGGTCCATCGAAGTGAGGCGTTCAGATAGAACAGCGGACTGATGTCGTAGACGCCTTGGATGGCCTTCGACTGGAAGAAGGGATTGAGGATGAACTGGATGTTATGCCGCTGGGACAGTTTGGCGACAGCCGTGCCGCCGAGGATGGCCGAGAGGCGGGTGCGGTCGAAGGGCAGGTCGAAGAAGTTGCTGCTTTTGTCGTGGCGGTAGAGCCCCGTGGCATTGACGGTACCGTTGAGCCACTGGCCGACATGGAACTGCGCCGAGGCTTGCAGACCGAAGTAGTTGGAGTAGTCGAAGTTAGTCTCCTTCATGATGACGGCCATGCGGTCGGAGGTCTGATAGGGCAGTTGCACGAAGTAGTCAGGTTCAAACTGCGCAAAGGCCAAGAAGGTGTATTTGTGGTTCAGCTGCCACATGAGGTTCACCTCATATTTCGACATGGGCTTCAGGTCGGGATTGCCCCATATCTCGCTGTAGGCCGAGGCGTAGTAGATGCTGCTCATCGTGCTCCAATAACTGGGATAGACGGCCTCGCTGCTGAACGAGAGATTGAGCATATTTTTCGGGTTGATGTTCCACATCGCGTTGAACTGCGGATAGACGCGCCACTCGTTCCATTTCGTGGCATGGTATTGCTCCATCGTCAGCGAGGCGTCGAGGCTCAGCGTCTTGCCAATCTGCTTGCTCAGTCCGGCGTAGGCATTCAGGATGCGCTCGTCGTAATCTACGCTGCTGGTGGCGTCGGGCATGGGCTGCTGGTTGGCGTCGAGGGTGGTCTGATAGCTGTTGTTGTTCGTGAACTGCGCCTTTGCTCCGTAGTTCAATTCCCAGTCATTGGGCAGCGCGTGGGTCTGGTCGGCGGTGAAGAGCCACTTGCTGACTTTCTGGCGACTATCAACTGACAGGTTTCGGTTGATGTCGTACAGTTCGCCCTCAAGGCTTTGCGTGCGAGGCTCCTGATAGTTGGTGTACGACACGCCAAGTTGCAGACCGAACGGAGCCGCATAGTTAGCATCGACGTTGTGCAGGAAAGTGTGCTCACGGGAATGTTGCGTGGACTGTGCCGTGCCTGTCGTGGTATTGGTGGAGCGGGTAGAGTTCCACTGCCCCGTATAGGCCAGGCCGAGGCGATGGTTCTCGCTGATGGCATAGTCCATGCCAATGCGGTACTCATGGTCGATGCCGTCGCTGCAGTTGCGGGTCTTGTCTTCGTAGGCAATGCGCTTGTCACCCAGCGGATGGTTGGCTTCGTGCTCCACTTGTCCGTAACTGCTGCCGTTGGTGTAAGTGTAAGACAAGTCCATGCTTAGCTTGTCGTGATTGTAGATAAAACTGCCACCCGCATAGCCTGTGCCGTATTTGTTCTGCTGCCAGCCGCCCATCAGTTGTCCTGAGAGTTGGTTAGATCCAGTGAAGTCCTTTGTCACAATATTGATGGCCATGCCCCGAACATGATATTTCGCAGGAGCCGACGGCATTACCTCGGCCTTGGCCAGCATGGCGGCGGGCATAGATTTCAATCGCTCCACCACTTTGTCGGCACTGAGCGTCGTCGCCTTGCCGTTGATGATGAGCGTCACCGACTGTCCGCAGAACGTAAGGCTTTCGCCCGTGTCAATCACGCCAGGAATACGTGTAAGTGCCTCGTAGGCGTCATTGGCAGGATAGACTTCAAGGAGCATCGGCATGTTATAGGTCAGATGTCCGTTTTCTGCCTTTGAGAAAATACGATCGCCCGTCACCTTCACACCATTCAGCATAATAGTCTCAGGCTTGAGGCGAATATTTCTGGCATTTCGTGAATCAAACATGACGAATTTTGTTTTATATCCTACGAATGATATGCGGGCAAGGACGGGCTGCTGCTCACAGGGAATGACGAAGAGACCGCTCTCGTTCGACACGCCACCGGTAATCAGCGTGGAGTCCTGGGGCGAGAGCAGGGCGATGTTGGCGTAGGCTACGGGCTGGCCTTGCTCGTCGATGACGGTGCCCTTGTAGCGGAGGACTGTCTTCTGCGGACACTCGACGATGATTTCCTGTTGGCTGGGATTGGCTATCCCCGGCTCAACGGTCATGCGGATGGGATAGAAGCCTATCATCTGGCGGATGGCATCGGGAACGGTCTTGCGATGAATAGAGGTGGTGATGCGGAAGTCCTCCAGTTCGTTGTAGAGGAAACTGATGGTGTAGTCCTCGGTCTGCTCGTTCAGTTGGCGCAGGGCCTCGCTGAGCGACACGTTGTTATATTCGTGCGTAAGACGATTGCTCCTCACCATCGTCTTCTGGGCCTTTACTCCGGCAAAGACAAGACAGCAGACAAGCATTGATATGATTCTCTTCATGGCTTATTCTACTACTATCTTGTCCGACTTCAGTTCTACGGTGATGCTCTCGAAGAGGTTGAGACGATGCAGCACGACGTCGAGCGTCTCGTCCTGTTTCCATACGAAATAGAAACGGAGCTGGCGGGCATCGGTATTCTGGAACTCCACCTCCTTGTTATAATAGGCAGCTATCTGGGGAAGCATCTTATCCAATGCGACATTGTCGAAAACAATGGGCTTCGCGTTGGCTGTCGTGTCCGTCTTGACAGTATCTGCCGACAATGCTGGGGACGGTTGGGACGAATTTGGAATTTGTACCTCCTGGGTCGGGGACTTTACATCTTCTCCAACGAAATGACGCACAATGTGGATGGCGGCGAAGGCCACTCCTGCCGTAAAGAGGATGCCGATGATGCTTGCTGCTACCTTGTAAGGGAGTATGCCCAGATGGAACGGATTTGAAATCCGTACCTCACGGGTCGGGGATTGCAAATCCCCTCCAACGGCATGTGGCTCGTCTTTTTCAAGGGCTTCTAATTCTTCAGCGTGCTCCGCTGCAAACTTCTCCCATTCCTCGTCCACGGAGACGGATTCCTTTTCGACTTCGCGCTTCACAAAGGCTTGCTTCGTCAGCGCGAGCAGTTCCTGGTTCTCTGCTACCAACTGGTCTATTCTGTCTTGCTTTTCCATAACGTTTATCGTTTTGCTGTTTCTTTCTGAAAATACTCTTTGATTCGCTGTACCGACTGTGACAGATGGTTGTAGACCGTGACTTTGCTCACGCCCGCGGCCTGTGCCACTTCCTCATAACTCATCTCGCTGAGAAACCGCAGCCGGAAGATCTGCTGGCTGAGCGGTGGCAGTTCCGCCTCGATGAATTGCATCAGCCGTTCCAGACGGTCGTCATCATTCATCGAAACGATATGGCTCTGCATCGAATCCTGCAAGAAGAGCCTTTCCACCCGTTCCCGCATCGACTTGTGGCTAAGCACGTCGCGGCAGCGGTTGCGCACGGCAGTCATCAGGTAGCCTTCCATTCTGTCCTTCTGTGGCCTGTCACTATCCCGTAACAGTCGGGCGAAAATGTCGCTCAACACGTCCTTGCTTTCGTCGGCATCATAGAGCATCGTCCTTGCCAGACGGTACATTTTGGCATAATGCTGACGGTATATGTCTTCAAATTCTTTTTTCGTCATAATTATCATTCATACACAACAAGGACGATTCAGCGAAGCGAAAAACTAAGCAAAACGATATTTTTTTTCAAATTTCCTTTATCTTTTCCTGTTTATGAAATAATTTTTGGTGCAAAGTTAGTGAAAAATTTCCATATAGAGCTTTGTGAATACGTTTCGTTACTATATCTTGACTTGCATTTTGATGATAATATTTCTTGGTCGTATGTTGAAAGAATACAAAGATTCTGAGAGGGAGCCGAAAGAGGTGTAGCGATAGTCTGTCTCGTTAAGGAGATTGGTGGCGGCAAGAGAGATGTCAACGCTTTTGGAAAGGAGCCAGCGGACAGAGGCATCAAGGAAAATGATGCTGGCGGTCTGGCCGGTGGAAAAGCGCGTGTAGTAATGCTCTGCGCCGAAAGCAATATGCCACTGGTCAGTAGGTAGTAACGTAACGGAGAAGTTTTGACGTAAACTGCTGTAATGGCTGGATAAAGCATCGACCTTGTATCGGTTGTTAGTGTAAATCAGGCGATAGTCGGTGGAGAGCCAGCGGGTGAATTTTCCAGTGAACTTGGGCGCAAGGGTGATGAAAGTGGAAGTGTAGGGTTGTTCCACGCCCTGACGCATCATTCTGGCACTGGAATGTCCAAAAGACGCATCAATGCCTACGGTGACTTTGGCTAACCAAAGACCTTTGCTGATGCCGCCATTGAGTTGTGTGACGGAGACGTTGTTCCCACAAGCGACAAACTCGGTGAGAATACGGTCGTTGATGAACAGTTGGTTTTGCATCAGGGGCTGATAGTCCTGTTCGTATTTGGCTGAGAGATTGGCAAAGAGCGAGGTGATGGGGTTTCGATAACGTAGCCTAACGAAAGCCGAATGTTGCCGTATGCTTTCTGTGGATGGTGTCTGAAAAGTGAGGTTTCGGAAGTCAGACATAACGACGGTTTGCGTGTAACTGCTTGGCGCAACTGGCTGGAGGCTGTAATTGAGATAAGCAGAGAGCTCGGTCTTTGCCGTGAGTTGGTGACGAACATAGACCATTGGCGAGATGGTCATAAAGTGCTTTCCCGTAGAGGTGTCAGCCAATCGGTCTGCCACATGATAATAATAGTAGCTAATGGGCAGTGAGAACGTAAGCCACCAGCGATGGTGCTGATAACGGGCTTCGGGCGAGGCGTAAGTTTTGAGGACGGTGAAGTTTCGATGGCCATCTAAAGGATAGTCGGGCAGCATGAGACCACTGAGTCTGCTTTGGAAATGGTGCAGATTGAGGTCGATGCCGCCACGGGCG
>JAFVFY010000034.1 GCA_017475265.1 Prevotella sp.
ATTTTACAAATGGATAGCGAACAGCAGGAATTGTATGACATAGTGTCACAAAAGAAGGCCATTTCGTGACGCACTTTTTCGGGATTGTAAACAATTTTTACTTATTGGGGGGTGGGTTCCTCACTGGAGGAAAACAGGAAAGAGCTCTTCCGCGCCGTAATACAGGTCTACGAGGGAAAGCATCGTAAGTCACGCCATCTGCACATAAACTATGGTCACGAGATAGAGCATGGCATTAAGGACATACAGCGATTTATAAAAGGGAACAGGGCCGTCACTCATATACCGCCATCCATGAGCACGCGCTATATCGCAATAAAACTGCTTGAGGGCGACACGGAAATGGAGAAACTCATCGCACGCCACTTACCCCTCAACCCTCAACCCTCAACTCTCAACTCTCAACCCTCTTCCAATCCCGCGACCGTGCTGCCGCCCGTGTCTTGGAGGAGACGGGCGACGATGCTGAGACGGCCATCATGGATGCGAAGTACGGTTTCATCAATGGTGCGCTGACAGAGGCAGGATTCACTACGGGCACTAAGGCAGACACTTACCGCATGACGCACCTGATAGACAATGTACTGTCAAACAGGTTCGTCGGCTTCCCCATCTTCTTCTTCATCCTGTTCATTATGTTCCAGACCACCTTCGCCCTGGGACAATACCCTATGGACTGGATAGAGTCCTGCGTGGAATGGGTTGGCGAATGGGTAGGGCAGACGCTGCCGCCGGGGCCGTTGCACTCCATGCTCACCGATGGCGTGATAGGCGGCGTGGGCGCGGTGATAGTGTTCCTGCCACAGATACTCATACTCTATTTCTTCATATCGCTGATGGAGGACTCGGGCTACATGTCCCGTGCAGCATTCATCATGGACCGGCTGATGCACAAGATGGGGCTCCACGGCAAGTCCTTCATACCATTGGTGATGGGCTTCGGCTGCAATGTCCCGGCGGTGATGGCCACACGCACCATAGAGAGCCGTCGCTCGCGCATCATCACCATGCTCATACTGCCGTTCATGTCGTGTTCCGCGCGACTGCCCGTCTACATCATGATTACGGGCACATTCTTCGCCGCCACATGGCGGCCATGGGTCATGCTCTCGCTCTACACCGTGGGCATCATGCTCTCGGTGGTGGTGAGCAAGGTGCTCTCGGCTTTCGTCATACGTGGTGAGGACACGCCCTTCGTGATGGAGCTGCCACCCTACCGATGGCCCACGGCAAAAGCCATCGGCCGCCACACGTGGGAGAAGGGCAAGGAATACCTGAAGAAGATGGGGGGCATCATACTCGTGGCATCCATCATCGTATGGGCACTCGGCTATTTCCCCCACAACGATGCTCTCACTGAGCAGGAGCAGCAGGAGCAGTCACTCATAGGGCGCATGGGCAAGACCATAGAGCCGCTGTGCAGCCCCCAGGGTTTTAACTGGAAGCTCGACGTGAGCCTCATCGCCGGCATAGGGGCCAAGGAGATTGTCGCCTCCACCATCGGTGTGCTCTACAACGGAGAGGTGAGCAGTGACGACCTCACACCTCTCACGGCCTATTGCTACCTGCTCTTCATCCTCATCTATTTCCCCTGCATAGCCACCATTGCGGCCATCAGGCATGAGACGGGCTCCTGGCGCTGGGCAGCCTTCGCCGCCTACTACACCACGCTGCTGGCCTGGGTCGTCAGCGCGGCCGTGAACCAGATAGGTCAGCTGTTCATCTGAAGCTGTCCAAATCATGGGAGGCGTTGTAGGGCCATGACAGTGACTATTCAGTGCTAAAAGCCTCAATAAGCGTATTAAAAAACCATAAAACTTGTTGTACTATTTAAAATGGCAACTGTGATAGAATATTAATGTGTATATTTGCGCATCTTTCGTTGCTCTGCGTTAAAGTGTAACCGTCGGTTGCGACACGATAACAAAAGCAAAGGGCGTCCTCATACAGCTATGAGAAGCAATGCGGCCATTAAGGTGGTATTAAGTGAGGAAAAATGTGGCATACATGTGCTGCAAACGAAAAACAGACATCGTGGGTAAACTATAGAAGCGACTATGCTCTTTCTTGCAAGCTGAAAACCTGAGAAACTTTCAACAAACGGCAAGAATGCTTTGAGAGGTCTGTGTGTACACACAGTCACACAATTACCTTTGAAAGAAATTGAGGAGTGCAAGCCTGCTTCACGCGAAAGCGTGGAACTGCTCTTTTGTACTATTCTTATTTCTTTCGGGTAATTCTCAGGACCCTCAGCTTGAAGATGTGGACTATAGCAAGTTCCACGCCTTCTTGTTGTCTTTTTACAAAAAGCTTACCGTATGTACATTAATTATATATAAGACCTAAGACCTATAAGAGAGAAAACATATTACACAATTATCAACATTATTAACTTAAAAACAAACAGTTATGAAAAAGACTTTCTTACGTAGTTTTGCGGTGGCTGCCATCATGGTGGTAGGAAGCATCGCAGTTAATGCCAAGGTGCTAGTGCCCTTTGGCGTTCTTTTAAACCAACCCTGGGAGGGAAAGTTTTTCTATGCACTTCGAAACGCTGAGCAGCAGGCTCCCGCCGACTGGTATGTCGCCGACTTTGACGACACGGTTTGGGGAACAGTGCAGGGGCCCATTAGTCAGGCGGGAAACTTATCTTATCTTAACACCGTTTGGACAGAAAACTACTCCAGCTATTGGGTTCGTACGCATTTCACCATCGACGAACTGAACGACTCAAAGAGCTACACCTTTTATGCTGCTCACGATGACGAGTGCGTGGCCTATCTGAACGGTGTGCAGATTTACAACAACGGCAGTGTTCAAAATTATTCTACCAACTATTTGACCGGCGACGCACGTGCTGCCCTGAAAAAGGGTGACAACGTATTGGCCGTTTACGTTTCCGACTCTGGCGGCGGCGGTATGTTTATGGACTTTGGCCTCTACGAGAACGACCTCAACGACATCGTCACACATTCCGACGTGCAGGTGGCAATACAAAACGATGCTAAATATCCTTGGACAAGTAGTGGGGCTGAGGCATATAATACCAACAATGCTTCAGTTGCCTACTCCACATCATGGCTTACCATGCAGTATAGTTCCACTTATCGTACAGAGTTGATATTTGACTGGTACGAATACAATTACTCACAGCACCAGCCATTGGAACTCTATATCGACGGCATCCTTGTTGGCAGTACCAACAACTCGTCGTGGAACACCGCACGTTTCTATGTCGATGCTGGTGATCACATCGTGGCTTTCCGTGACTCAATTGGAAACTATAACTATTACAGAAACGCAAGTGGCGTGAGGAATATTAAGGTGAAGGAACTTCTACCCTTAGAGACTGTCGTGCTGACGGAAAACTCGCAGCCGCTGACTTTTCTAAACAATGACACTTATCCCTGGACCATTGAGGATGGTTATATCCAAAATGGAAACTATGGATTTGCTAATACGTCATCGTCATTCTCTACAACATTCACGATTGACAAGACCTCAAAATTAAGTTACGAAGTGGCTATTTCGGCATCATCATCGGAAAACCACAGAATCAATATCTATGTCAACGGCGTACAATGGGAATGGTGGACTGCACAACGTGACTTTACATACGATGTGTGGGCATTGGAACCGGGTACTTATACAGTGGAATGGAAGGATACCACTAAGAACTCGAACACATATTATGCACAGATACGGAACATCGAGCTGTCGAATAATTGGGTGAATGTTGAGCTGGCCACTGCTGGTACGCTGGGCTACGAGGTGCTCTACACCCCAGGTGTGGATGTGCTGACCGACGTGGAGTTCCTGAAGATTAAGGGTCCGCTTAACGCCTCCGATTGGACAGACATCAAGAACATGACCAATCTCTTGGCCCTCGACCTGAGCGAAGCTGACATCACCGATCTGCCCAATCAGGTTTTCGACGGCAAGAGTCTCCTGTCGAGTGTCATCCTACCAGAAGGATTAAAGACCATCGGCGAGTATGCCTTCCGGGGAACTGATATCAGAAAGATGCACGTGCCCTCCACCGTCAACACCATCGGCCAGCGAGCTTTTGAAAGTACACCGCTTGCTTACCTCACCTTTGCAGACAACTCACAGATGAACACCATTGGTGTTTATGCTTTCAATAATTGTACAAGCCTGCAAAGTGTAGACTTTGGCGACAACTCACAGCTTCAAACCATCAGCGAGCGTGGTTTCGCTTCCTGCACTCAGCTGAAGAGCGTCAATTTCGGCAGTAACTCTGTGCTCACAACTATTAATAGAGGGGCATTCTTTAACTGCTACTCCCTGCAAGAGGTTCAGTTGCCTAACACGGTCACTGAGGTCTGGTACGGAGCATTCCAGAGTTGTACGTCACTGAAGAGCATTGTGTTCTCCGATGCTATGACCGTTATTAGGGATCATGTGTGCTATGGCTGTTCTGCCCTTGAAGAGGTACATTTGCCGGTTGCACTGGAGGGCATCTACATGCGCAGTTTCGTGGGCACTACCAGTCTGAAAGAGATTGACATCCCTGCCACGGTCAACGAGATTCGCGCACAGGCATTTGAGAACAGCGGTATTGAATCTATCAAATTGCCCATCACCATGCAATATCTTTATCGCTATGCCTTTAACAATTGCAAAAGCCTAAAGTACGTTGAACTACCATCGTACCTTGAGAGAGGCGCATACTTAGGCTATTATGACTACACCTATTCTGCTGATGGATCAGAACATTACAGAGACAATTATCGTCACTACGGTTATCGCTACAACTTCCAGAACTGTACCGCTCTTGAGACAGTTGTGATGCGTTCCGCTACTCCACCCGTCATCGATGAAGACCCATTCAACGGTGCCCAAGCCAAGAGTGCCATCACCCTCGTTGTTCCCTCCTTCTCTGTTGTGAACTACAAACTCGACACCTACTGGTATCAGTTCGGTACTATCGTTGAGGGCGACGATGTTGATTACTGGAAGCTCACCTCTCCGCTGATGCTTACTAACAACCGCCGTATGCAGGGCAAGCCCGACGTGGATCTCTACTATGGAGGCCAGCTCACCGTGGGCGGCAATGCCCCGTTCCCCATGGGCCAGTTCAACATGTTCGTCAACGAGAGCGACCCCGGTCGTCTGCTGAATACATGTGAAAACATGACAGCCGATGCCGCCACGACGAAGTTCTCTGTGGATGCCAACAAGTGGTACTTCTTCACTCCGCTCTATGATGTGGCCATCGCCGACATCGACGTGAGCAACGGTGCCAGCTATGTGTTCCGCTACTACGACGCCCAGAACCGCGCCGCCAACGGAACCAAGAACAATGCCAGCTGGAAGAACGTGGACACCGACAAGCTGCTTGGTGGCCAAGGCTACATCTTCCATTGCAACACTGCCTGCACCATCACCTTCCCCGCTGATGCCGCCGGACAAGCCAAGCTCTTCGGCACGACCGACGTGACCCGCACGCTGACCGTGAACGAGGCCGAAAGCACCGCCAACCGCTCGTGGAACTACATAGGCAATCCCTATCCCTGCTACTACGACATCTACTACATGGACTTCACCGCTCCCATCACCGTGTGGAACGGCAGCACCTACCAGGCATACTCCATTGCCGACGATGAGTTTGTACTACGTCCCATGCAGAGCTTCTTCGTGCAGAAGCCCGACGCCGTAGACCAGATCATCTTCCACAAGGAGGGTCGCCAGCTCACCACCTCGATTGCCCACGGAGCAGCAGCCCGTGCAGCACAGCACAGCAGCCGCTACCTATTCAACATTGGAATTACTTTTAACAACGAATTTAACGAATTGGACGAATTGGCTGAAGCTGACGTGACCCGCGTGGTAATTAACGACCAGGCTTCGCTGAGCTATGAGATTGAGCGCGACGCCGCCAAGTTCATGAGCTTCGAGGCCGGTGTGCCGCAGCTCTTCACCCTTGACCAGGAGGGCAACAGCTATGCCATTAACGAGCGTCCTCTCAGCACCGGTCAGGTGGCTCTGGCCTACTATGCCGACCAGGAGGGCTACTACACCATCAGCGCCCTGCGCAGCGACGGCGAAGTTAGCCTCTACGATGCCGAGCAGGACATCACCATCGACCTCACAACCGAGGACTACACCTTCCACACAGAGGCCACCGATGGTGTGAACAACAGTCGCTTCATGCTCGTATTCAGCGTGAAGGGCAACGGCGGCGAGACAACAGGCATCTCGGACAATAACCGTGAAACAATAAACAATAACGGTTCAGTCTTTGATTTGCAGGGCCGCAAGACCATTGCCACCAAGAAGGGCATCTACGTAAAGGACGGCCGCAAGGTTGTGAACAAGTGATTTTTCTGAACAACAAATTAAGACGAATTACACGAATTAGACGAATTAATCATTCGACGAATTCGTGAAATAAAGAATAATTCGTGACAATTCGTGTAATTCGTTTCAATTCGTTGTTATAAAT
Organism: Prevotella sp.; assembly: GCA_017475265.1. Taxonomy (GTDB): domain Bacteria; phylum Bacteroidota; class Bacteroidia; order Bacteroidales; family Bacteroidaceae; genus Prevotella. The sequence continues at coordinate 6,467 of JAFVFY010000034.1, forward strand.
AAGATGTGATAAATCGTAAATGGTAAATTCGTAAATCGTAAATCTATGCGAGGTTTCAAGTATATACTCATGGCGTTGGCACTCACAGTGAGTGCCGGCGCTTGGGGGCAATACAACCCGTCGAATCCAGCCGAGCCGGGAGCGCCAGTCACGTACTACACGCTGACGCTCCAGGCCGACCCGTCGGGGGGAGGCAGCTTCAACCTGAACGCAACGTCGAACCATACTGCTGGTGAGACGTTTTGGGTGCAGGCGAACCGTGCCTCCAACTTCACGTTTGTGAACTGGACGCTGGACGACGAGGTGGTGAGCACCAACTACCGTTTCCAGTACACCATGCCAGCCCACGCCGTGACGCTCGTTGCCCACTACACATACACCCCTGGCAGCCCTGCGGAGCCCAGCCAGCCAGACATCCCCGAAAAGCCTGTCTATAGCAACCTGTGGCTCACCGCACAGCCCTCGGCCGGCGGCAGCTTCAATATCGCTTCGGGTACCAGCTATGAGGTGGGTGCCTCAGTGCGCGTGCAGGCCAACCCTGCCTCGAACTTCACCTTCGTGAACTGGACGCAGAACGGGGAGGTCATCTCTGAGAGCCGCGCCTTCAACTACATCATGCTTGAAGGGGCCGACGCCAACCGCCTGGTGGCCAACTTCACTTACACCCCTGGCAGCCCCGGCGAGCCTAGCGAACCGGCTCCGAAGAAAATATACCACCGCGTGTTCTTGGAGTGCGACCCCGTGGGTGGCGGCTATTTCAACACTGAGAGCGGCAACCAGTTTGAGGAGGGCACACGTCAGACTTTCTATGCCTACAACAACACGTGGTACACATTCCAGAACTGGACCATCAACGACGAGGTGGTAAGCACAAGCTATAACTACACGCTGACCATCCCCACCGAAGACGTGACCTTAGTGGCCCACTACAGCTACAACTACAACCCCGGCAACCCCGGCGAGCCAGGCCAGTCGACAACGAAACACATCAGCGTCTATGGCATGACTGCCAACGGCGTAAGGAGCCAGACGGTGGTCTACCCCGTGTTCCTTGAGAACACCGAAGACGTGTATGGTATGACCGTCGTGGTGCACTTCCCCGAAGGTTTCTCCGTGAACAAAGACAATGTGGTGCAGGCCGAGCGTGCCGCCGGCCATACGCTGACCGTTGAGGCTCTCGACGGCAACGCCTACCGCTTCGACCTGACGGGTGACCAGCCCATCACCGGCAACAACGGCAAGGTGTTCGACGCGCCCGTGACCATCGCCACCGACTGCGAGCCCGACCAGAGCTACCAGGTGGTGCTGACCAACGCTGCCCGCATCAACCTCGACGGCTCGAAAGAGGTCATCAACACCCGCAACGGCTACATCTTCGTGGAGGACATGAAGGAAGACGGTCTCTATGCGCAGTTCGCCTACGAGAAGCTGCAGAGCCGCGTGCAGTTCAACAACCTCTCTGCCGACAAGGCCATCAGCTACCACTGGGACTTCGGCGACGGCGAGACGAGCACCGAGAAAAACCCGATGCACATCTATGCCGCCTCGGGCTACTACGATGTGGTGCTCACCGTACGCGGCATGTCGGGCAGCGACGTGGCAAAGATGACCGTGCTCATCAACGACGAGAGCACATGGGTGGTCGACGGAGTGTTCTTCCTCGACACCGAGATACAGGGTGTGCGCTATTTCACCTCAGCCCAAGATCTCTTCACCTTCCTGGCATCAAAGCCCATCGTCGGCAACCTGAAGGTGAACATGAAGGCCGGTGAGACATTCACGCTCGACCTAACAGACGACAATATTGCCGCCCTGACAACCATCCAGCAGCAACTTGCCGCCAACGGCTACACGCTAACTATTGGGAGCGCGGACGTCTCGTCCGCCACTGCCCCCACCCTCTGCTTCGGCACCGCAGGCTCGGCCATCAATGCCGATGTTGTGCAGCTCTTCGTAGCCCTTGGCCAGCAGATGGTCTGCGACGACGTTATCCTGAAGCTTTGGGGCATCGGCTTCAACCCGACGATGATTGCCGCCGTGGAGGCCGGACAGACCGTGCTCAGTAGTGAGGCCACTGAGGAGGTGGACTTCGCGCCCATAAGTACCGACCTCACCTTCAGCTGGACGGCCACCGCCGACGTGGAGACAGCAGAAGGCTTCCCAACAGAAGGTACAGGCAACATTCCCTCAATGACTGCCACCAGCGGCAGTGCCAACGATGCACACATTATATATAATATAGTGGTGTCTTCCAACAACGGATTGAACGAATGGTTCTCATTTAACCACACCATCACCTTGCGTCCCGCCCTCGAAGGCTCGTTCACAGACCTGACACCCGCCGACAACAGCGAGCTGGAGACCACTACGGTGACACTGACATGGAACAGCATCACCAATGCCGTCTATGATGTCTATCTGTGGAACGCTACCAACCAGCGGCCCACGACACCCGTGGCCCAGGGAATCAGTGATCTGACCTACACCTCGCAGAATTTTTGCCAGAACATGAAGTCGTACAAGTGGCAGGTCATCGCCCGTAACGCCTCACAGGAGCTGCCAAGCGACACCATGCACTTCAGCATCCGCATGCTGCCCGACCTACACCTCTATAGCATCCGTGCCTATGGGAGCGGTTCTGCGGGCGAGACGTCCGCGCTCCCGTTGGAGGCTGGCCGTAAGGCCACCATCGAGTGGACAGTACGCAACGACGGCGACGGCTCCACCTTCGACCAGACATGGCAGGATCGCGTATGGCTCGTGCCCGACGTTTATGGCGGCACCAACCAGACCACCTGCAAACTGCTCGCCACCGTGCCCAACACCAAGAGCCTGGCCAGCGGACAGCAATACACCAACAGCGTGGAGGTGACGCTCGACGAAGCCAGCTATGGCAGCTACTACCTCTTAGTGTCGAGCGACATGAGCACAGTCACCAAGATTGAGTGGACCAGCGTGGGCGGCACCATCGTCAACCCCTACGAGCCTGTGCTCGGCGGCAATGCCGACGAGGGCACCTACGCCCATATCTTTGCCACCACGGCAGCCGCCGGCAACCAGCTTGAGGAGCACGGCGAGACAGCCACACGAAGCGACAACTTCTTCTACCAGAAGGTGGAGATAGGAATGCCCACCATGGACGAGGAGGACTGGAACATCCTGCAGACGGCCTACGAACAGATGGGCAACGGCGAGGGATGGACCAAGACATGGGACTTCAACGTGGAGAGGCGCACCGTGCAGACGCTGCCCGGCGTGAGCATCCTCAGTGGTCACGTGACAAGTATCGACCTGTCGAGCAACAAGCTCACTGGCGCGTTCCCGACCGGGCTGCTCGCCTTGCCGCAACTGCGCTCGCTCAACTTGAGTGGCAACAAGCTCACCGGCAACGTTTCCACGCTCAGCGATTTGCCCGCTGAGCCGTCGTTGCAGTCACTCAACATATCTAACAACCGGTTCTTTGGCAACATCGGTGCCTTTGCAGCCCAGCTGCCTAATCTCATTGCACTCTATGCCTCGAAGAACCGCTTCGACGAAGTGACCCCGATGATTGCATCCACGGTGACAACGCTAACCCTGAGCAGCCAGACGCTAACAAAGGTCCTCGATGTTGACCTGACATCGCCCGCAACCGTCGGTTTGCCCGACGGGACACCCAACATCCTGCTCTACAACCACAAGCAGCAGAGATATGGCAACAGCCTCGACGTGACTGCTACAGCCGAAGACGGTTGGCAGGCAACGGTCAACATGAGTGAAGATGGTGTCACCTTCACCAAGAAGAGTGAGAACAATGCCTACCGTGGCCAGAGCGGTGACGTGCTGAACATAGCCGCCAACAGCGGCGATGCCAAGAGTACCACGCTGAAACTGAAGCTCAGCTTCGGGCAGGGTGACGCTAACTTCAACGGCAAGGCCGATGTGGTGGACCTGCAGGCTCAGATCAACTTCGCTTTCGAGAACTATAACGACCGTCCCTTCAACTTCACTGCAGCAAACCTGTGGGAAGACGATATCATCAACGTGCAGGACGTAGTGAAAATGACCGACATGCTCCTTGCCATCAACGATGCCGTCGATAGTAGGAGTGCAGACTTCCGAGTCCGCAAGGCTCCTGTTGCCAATAATGCCCCTGAAGCCACATTGTTTGTTGAGAATGGCAAGCTGTGGATAGACTCTGAGGTGCCAGTGGCTGCATTTGAGGTAACACTCAGTCCCTCTACTGCCATCGATGTTTGCAACAGTCTGCGCCAGATGGGATTCACCGTGCGCACCAACAGCAACGACAACCTAACACGTGTTGTTGGCTACTCCATGAGTGGAGCGACATTAGCTGAGGGCAAGACCGCCATCTGTGAGTCCCTGCAAGGAGGCACCGAGATTGTCAACGCCGTGCTCTCCGATGCCAATGCAGAAGAGATTGCCGTGAAGTTGATCTCAGGCACGACCACGGGCATCTCTGAGGTTGAAAATGGAACAATGAACATTGGAAATTCTGTCTACGATCTTCAGGGTCGCAAGGTCAGTGTTCAATCTTCAATTTTCAATTCTCAATCTTCAATCCACAAGAAGGGACTGTATATTCAAAATGGCAAGAAGGTTGTAAAATAATTGTTTTGTCTAATCAAAACCGTAAATTGTAAATATGAAAATCGTAAATCAACATAAATACTGGCTGCTGGCACTGCTGACGCTGCTGTCTGTCGGTGCGTGGGCACAGCAGAAGAACGTGCTCAGCGTGCCCGACGCAAAAGTGTCGATAGGACAGGCACAGCTGCCGGTGGCCATAGAGAACACCAACGAGATTATCGCGGCGCAGTTCGACTTGACACTGCCCTCGACCATCTCTGCCGGTACCGTGGCAACGGTGACGAACCGCTGCGACGGCCACGAGGTCATTATACGCAAGATGGAAGCCACACGATACCGTGTAATGCTCCGCTCTGACGAGAACCGCGCCCTGATAGCACAGCAGGGCACGGTATTCTACATCCCTCTGACTATTCCGCAGACGGTGGCCGAGGGCAGTGAGCTGCCTCTCGTCATCAGCAATGCCACGCTCATCGTGGCCGGAGGAGCCAACGTGCTCACCGACACTAAGGCCGGTAAGCTCATCGTCTCAAAACTGCCAGACCTAACTGTGACAAGCGTCGCAGCCGAAAGTAAAAACATCACCCCCGGTGAGCGCTTGTCGCTCTCATGGCAGGTGAAGAATGTGGGCGGAACTGAGACTGGCGACGGATGGAGCGAGCAGATTCTGTTAGTGAACAAGCGCGGCACCGTGACGAAGCTCATCGGTACTGTCTACCAGCAAGAGACACTGGCCGCCGGAGCCGTGATGAGCCGTCAGGCCGACATCACCGTACCCCAGCTGCTCGGCATTGAGGGCGAAGCCTACATTCAAGTGAAGGTCATCGCCAACAGCGAGACGGGCGAGTCGGCACTCGCAACGGGCAACAACATCGCCCAGTGCGACGAGACCTTCACCGTGGCCAAGCGACTCTTTGTTGAGCCTAATCCCGCCACCGTGACAGAGAACTACGGTCGAAGCATTGCCGTGAAGGTAAGCCGTAGCGGCGACTGGAGCGGAGAGCAGACCTTTGAGCTGAGTGTCTCAGAAGATAGCCGTGTTACCCTGCCTACACAGGTCACTGTACCTGTAGGACAGTCGGGAGCTATTGTTTACATGACTGTTACCGACAACCAAGTTCTTGATGAAAATAGCGTTGTCGTCATCACCGCCAAAGGTAATAACTATCCCGATGCCACAGGGCAACTCGTCATTGAAGACAATGAATATCCAAACCTGACGCTGACAGCCTCAAAGTCGGAAATTACCGAGGGCGAGACCTTCCAACTCACCGTCACCACGAGCCGGGTGTCGTCACAGCCCATTGAGGTTACCCTCATCAGTGAGAACACTAAACGTTTCTCGTTCCCGCAGACGATGACTATCCCTGCAGGCGAGACATCGGCAACCGTCGAGGTAACAGCCATTGAGGATGAACTGCCAAGCCTTGAACTGTCAAACGCCTTTACGGCATTGGCTCCAAAGTATAACAAGGCTGAAGCTGTCGTACTATTGAAAGACAACGATATGCCAGTACTAGAACTTGCCATTACACCTATTACCCTTTCCGAAAGTGCTGGGCCAGTGGCTATGATGGCTGTATTACGTCGAACGACCCACAAAGACCAAGACATTACCGTTAAATTGAGCGATGACTCATCTGGTCATGACATCTATTACGGACAGTTTTCCACAATATCAATGCCTAAGGGGGTTGAGGAAGTTACTTTTAACCTAGGTATCAACGACAATCTTCTGGTCGATGGTGATCGCGATGTTACTATTACGGCTGCTGTCTACATTCAATCGTGCAGTTGTAGTGCTGGCGGTCAGGATGCTGGCATTGTGAGTCAGGCTGTTCATATTATTGACAACGACGGGCCTTCACTCACACTCACATCGAGCCGTTCCATGATTCTGGAGGGAAGCGATGAAGGAACCTTATTGACCATTAGCAGAAACACATCTGTCACCAATTCGCTTATGGTCAGCATAACGAGCAGCAGTGACGAGTCTTTGGACTACCAGCACAGCGTAGTCATCCCAGCAGGAGAGAGAACAGTAAAGACTCTTGTTAAGGCACTGGCCAATATGAATGAAAATGACAATAATACCATTGTCTTCACTGCTAAGGCCGAAGGCCACAACCAAGGCACCTGCTGGGTCATGGTGAGTGACCAAACGCTGCCTGATGCCAGGATACGTTCGATACAGTTGCTGATGAAGGATGGTACGCCAATAGGCGAAGAAGGTGTAATTGTAAATGACTGGCTTCAAGCGGTCATTACCATCGAAAACGCTGGAGTCGTTGATTTGCCAGCCGGTACTGCTGTCAATATATACCAGAACTCACGGCCTTACACCTCACTAATCACATCGCAGTCTGTCGCACCTGGTGAGAGCGTTACCCTTACTTGTAATGTTAAGGTGACTGATCAGGTCGGCACCATCAATATCTTTGCCATAGTGAACGAAGACAAGGCAACGCGTGAATTGCTCTATGCTAATAACACATCGGCCACCGTTTCTGTAAATGCCCTCGCCTCATTCTTGGCAATGGTCAATGTAGATAAGAGCATTTTGCTTTATGGCGACAGCGTGACTATCACTGGTCACTTAAGACACCCCAACGGAACAGCTTGGGAAGGTGAGGACAAGACTACGGTAGTGCTCTATATTATCGCCGACGGCCAACGCTTGACCGAGGGCGTGACGGCCAACGCCGATGGAGAATTCTCTTACGTGTGGAAGCCTGCCCGCTATCAGATGGGGCATATAGGCATTGGGGCATGCTATCCTGGCGAATTATTGCGTGAAGAGATGGCCAGTGTCGACATCTATGGCATGCGTCATCAGTCGTCTGCTTCCATCACCCTTGATAATATTATCAACGAGCCTTTAAGCGGAAAGTTCTCTATTGTCAATCCAGGGCGTCTGCCGCTGACGGGACTGACCGTAAGCGTGAGCGAGAACGCTGATGAGGGCGAGGTGATACTCGATGCACCGCAGCGTATTGAGGGCGGTGAGACCGTTGACATCAAATATACGCTGACTAGTCGCAAGATGGGGTCTGGCAATGACTGGCAGACCGTCAAACTCAACATGACGACGAACGAAGGGGCCGTACTTAGTAAGACGATATATTATTACTCAAGAAACCTTGAGGCCCAGTTGAGTTGCAGTGTTAGGCAGATCAATACCACGATGTCGAAAGGCTCCACCCGCGACTATATGTTCCAAATATCCAATATCGGCAAAGGCAACACCGGTGGTGTTTCCTTGTCGTTGCCCGACTGGATGCAAAGTGTCACGCCCAAGAACATGGCTTCGATGGCACAGGGCGATACCACCCAGGTCATTATTCGCTTTGTGCCTACCGACGATATGCCTGTCAACGTGCCTGTCACCGGTCAGATAGGCATCAACTGCGAGAATGGCAACGGACTTGCCATCCCCTTCAGCATAGAGCCCGTCAGTGAAAGCACCGGCAATCTGATTGTCGATGTCTGCGACGAATACACCTATTATACGCAGGAGGCTCCGCACGTCAGCGGTGCTACCGTCAGCATCCTCCATCCCACGACAGGTGCCGTCATTGCCAGCGATACCACTAGCGTCGACGGTCTCTTTGCAATCACACTGCCTGAGGGCTACTACACGCTGGTGGTCACGCATCCCAACCACAACGGCTATCGCGCCAATATCCTGATTGATCCTGGTAAGACAACCAACAAGGTCATCAATCTCATTATCGATGCCATTCAGGTGAGTTGGGATGTGGTGGAGACCACCGTAAAGGATACCTACGAGATAGTCACCACAGTAAAGTATGAGACCAATGTGCCCGCACCTGTTGTTCTGGTCAGCGTACCTGACTACATACCTGCCAAGGAACTGGCCGACGGCGAGTCGCTTGTGTTCTACGCAGCCCTGACCAATGTGGGACTCATCACTGCCAAGGATGTGGTTTTCGACATGCCCACCGACTTCAAGGTGCTTACCTACGAGCCTCTCGACTATGTCGACGAACCTTTTGACTTGGCTCCACAGCAGAGCGTCTTCATACCCGTGAAGGTGACCAACTCCACCGGTATGGCTGCCCCGTCGAGAATGATGGTGGAAGGGGTGAAACCTGTCGATAACGACCCCTGCTATGCCCAATTCCCCCTGTCGTGGTTCTACGAATGTGGCACCGACAGCGTTTATCACAAATATCCCACTGGCATCAGGGTGGGCAAGTGTGAGGAGAAACCTTCAGGACCTGTTGGCGGAGGATCCTATGGCGGCTTCGGTGGTGCCGGCGGTTGGGGTAGTGGAGGCGGTGGAGGCAGACCTACCCCCGGCAAGTATTTCACTACCATCAATTACGACTACGTTAAGCCGGTCGTGTCGACAGGCGAACCCTACAAGTGTTCGCCCTGTTCCAATTCGGCTTTCATCTCTCTGGCCAAGGTGTTTGGACTGGGGCCGTTCTTCAAGGGTGTCGAAACGGCCAAGGATATCATCAACTGTGCCAATTCTGTTGTCAACAGCGAAAACTGGCATGATCGCTTTGCCGGCTGTAAGTATACCGAGAAAATCGTCAATTCATTTGATAAGGCTGCTGACAAGATCATGGAGACTTACGAAGACTACCTGGGGCTGGGTAACGATGTGAGTGTCTTGAAAGACCATGTTGAGAGCAGCAGTGAATTCTCGAAGCAACATTTGGACGACTTGAAGAATGTCTGTGACAGCTATTATGAACTGAATGATGATCTCGACGACTTGTCGGAAATGGGTGAAAAACTCGAGAAGAACTTGGAAACAGTCGATGGTTATGCTACTAAGATACAAAAAGAATATGAAAGCCTGAAAGAAACCCGTGATATTGTTGAGGATGACCGTTATCGTTGGGATATTGAGACCAGTCCGTTGATCACTCCCCACAAAAATGAGGATTACGAAAGACTCCAGAAGGAGATAGATGAGTCGCTTAAGAGTGATATTGCTACTGAACAGGATTATTATGATCTCCTTCAAGCCACCCACAATATGGTGATCGACGGGAAGAAACCCACCAGGGAAGAAACCCGGAAGTTGACACGTGCAGGCATTAAGGTCATTGGCGATCTGGCCTATAATATCAATAAGATTCCAGGCATGTCAGAACCCTTGAGCGCCACCGAAGATGCTATCGTCAAGAACGCTGCACTTGAGACTACCAACAAACTCCTGGAAAAGGCCGACGATATTGGCGATCTGCTCCACTATACATTCGGCGATTGCGAGTTTGAAGGCCCCGGTGAAGGTGGTGAAGAACCTGCCGGAGGTGATGAGATTGCAGGCAGTCGCTCGCCGCGCAAGGCTATGAGTGTCAGGTTCAACGAATTGCCTTATTCCTACAAACTGCTACTTGACAAACTCGATACGGCCAGGGAGTTCCTGCAGAACCTGAAAGAAATGGAGAATGAATTCTTCGGTTCGCCGGAATGGTCAAGTCTGACCGACTTTCAGATGGCATCCGTAGCATGGGCTATGGAGAAAGTGAAGGCTGACGAGAGGGCCGTCGACAATCCCAAAATTGGTATTTATTGCCCTGAGGGCATCACCGATGAAGCCTTCCACCAGTTCCTTGAAAGGTATAGCAACACCGTGAAGAAGAACCAAGCCGCCTCACGCCGTCAGAAGGCTCCTGCTGAAAACAACGTTATCGACTTGCAACGCATTGAAAAACTGGGACAGTCGATGGAACAGCAGTTGATAGAACTCACGAAGGGCGAGACTGGCTCTGTCTCTGAAGTGCTTCAGAAGTACTATGACAATGCCTATAACGACCTCAGCGGACGGTCGAACACCGTTTGTGCCAGCATCACCCTGCAGTTCAACCAGACCATGACCATGACACGCCAGGCCTTCCGGGGCACGCTCACTGTGCATAATGGCAATCCTTCAGAGTCGATGAAAGATGTCATACTTCAGCTGGAGGTGCGCCGTGCTACTGACGGCAACCTGGCCACCAGCCACGAGATGCAGATCAGTGCCGAGTCGCTCTCTGGCTTTGTCGGCCCCCTGAACCTCACTGACGGCTGGACGCTCGCCCCCAACGGCGATGGCACGGCCACCATCCTCTTCATCCCCAGCAAGTACGCAGCTCCCACGGAGCCGATCGACTATACCTTCGGTGGCCGTCTTGTCTACCTCGATCCGTTCACCGGCTTGGAAGTCACCCGCGAACTCAGTCCTGTCACCCTGACGGTGAAGCCTTCGCCCGAGCTCGACCTCACCTACTTCATGCAGCGCGATGTCTATGGCGACGACCCACTGACGGAAGATGTCATTGAGCCGATGAAGGAGGCCGAGTTTGCACTCCTTATCAATAATAAGGGCTATGGCGATGCAACCAACGTGCGCATGGTGACCCAGCAGCCTGAGATTATCGACAATGAGAAGGGCCTGCTCATCAACTTCGAACTAGTCAGCTCGCACCTCAATGTTGGTGACATGAACCTGTCGTTTGGCAAGGCCATTGCCAACGACTTTGGCACCATCCCCGCCCATTCGCAGATGTATGCCCAGTGGTGGCTGACGAGCACCCTGCTCGGCCACTTCGTGGACTACAAAGTAGAGGCTACTCATGTCACAAGTTATGGCAACGAAGATTTGTCGCTGCTCGACCAGGTGACCATTCATGAACTGATTCACGGCTTCGACTATCCCACTGGCAGTGTGTCCGGCGGTTTACCCACTGGAAGGGCGTTTCTTGTGAACGACATTGCTGATGCCAATGACCTGCCTGACAAGCTCTATTTCACCAACGGTGACACCACCAGTGTAGCTATAGCCGCAACAACACAGATTGTTAGAAAGTCGAACACTGAGTGTGAACTGACCATCACTCCGTCGGCAGCAGGCTGGAACTACGGCAACGTCTATGACCCCACCCACGGCTACGCCGAACTAAAGAGCATCGTGCGCAAGAGCGACGGCAAGGAGCTGGGCAGCACCCGATTCTGGCAGACCGACCGTACACTGCGTGATGGCAAGGACTGGCTCTATGAGTACCGTCTGCACTTCGTCGATGAGTTTGCCACTGGTGGGGCACAGACCTACGTGCTGACCTTTGACCCCGTGCCTGAAACAGTGCTGGCTGTTAAGTCTATCGGTCCTGTTCCCGCAGAGGGTGAGATTGCCGAGGAGCCTATCGAGACGCTTACCGTGGACTTTAATAAAGAAATCGATGCTACGACCTTCACAGGCGACGACATCACCTTCGCCGTACAGGGTGTGAAGAAAAATGCAAACCAGATTGGTATCAGCACCGAGGACAACAAACGGTTTACGCTCGACATGAGTACTATGAACGACACGCTGCCCAACGGCTACTACACCATGACCGTGCAGACCGCTGACATCACTGATGCCGAAGGATATAAGGGTAAAGTAGGCAAACAGACTAGCTGGATTCTGTTCCGTGGCGGCCTGATAGTGCTCAACACAGCGGTGTGGCCAGCCAAATCTGGTAATATAGACTTTAGTTTTGACAAGCCAGCAGGTACACGCCGTGCAGAGGCTAACGACGATGTGGACGATAGTACTGCCAAGTATGGCTCTATCATCACCTTCACCGCCACTCCTGACGAGGGGTACCAGTTCCTGAACTGGACGCTTAACGGCGAGGTCGTATCCACAGACCCGACATACACCGTGACGGCTCTGAGCGACATGAACGTGGTGGCCAACTTCAGCAGCCTGCCGATACTCGTTGAGGTGGAGGAAAGCGAGGGCGGACACATCGAAGGTCTCGGTACAGGCATCTATGAACACCATGCTAAACTGACACTGACAGCTGTGGCCGACGAGGACTATGTGCTGAAAGAATGGATCATCAACGGTGAGCCTGCCGACGAGACTGGCGAGACGCTGACGCTCACGGTCGACGCTCCCATGACCATCAAGGCTGTGTTCGAGCATGAGTTCTACCGCCAGACTATGACGCTGGCACGTGGATGGAACTGGGTATCGAGCTATATCAGCGAGGCTTGGCCTGTGGACTATATGAAGAGTTATACCAACCGCATCGTTGGTCAGTTCGACGAGCTAATCAGTGACCCGCAGTTTGGTCTTGTGGGCGGTCTGGAGCAGATGGCATCAGGAGTGGCCTACAAGGTGGAGGCCCTGGAACGCTTCTCTACGAGCTTCCGCGGACATCTGCTCGCAGCTCCCATTACCCTGAAGAAGGGCTGGAACTGGGTGGCCTACCCGTGGACGGACAGCCGTCTGGTCAGTGCTGCCATCACCAATGCAGAGGAGGGCGACTACCTCGTGTCACAGCGCGGCTTCACTGAGTATGCCGACGGCTATTGGGAGGGTAGCCTGCGCACGCTGACTCCTGGCGAGGGATATATGTACAAGGCGGCCAGTGACAAGACGCTGGGCTATGACTTCACCGCAGCCGCCGCTCGTAGGGAATCCAGCTCGTCTGATTACGCAAATGCACGGACGGCCTCCTCTGACTACTCCGATACGTCCTTCCTCAACTCCTTCCCGAGCACGATGAGCATCACGGCACGCCTATACAAAGATGGCATGGAGCTGTCTGGCGACAACTATCTGCTTTATGCCATGAATGACAACGAGCTGCGTGGCGTTGGCGAGTTTGTAGGCAGCAACTACTACATTACTGTCTATGGCGACTTGCCTGTGGACATCAGTTTCATAGTGGAGAACGCCACTACTGGTGAGACCATTCTGGCCAACGAGCACCTGACGTTCCGCGACGATGTGGTGGGTAGCCGCAAACAGCCGTTTGCCATCAGCATCGGCGAAGCCACGGGAATTGCTGAAATTGAAAATGGAAGATTGAAAATGGATAATTATCTTTACGACCTGCAAGGCCGAAAGGTTAATCTTCAATCTTCAATGTTCAATGGTCAATCCAGAAAGGGCGTTTACATTGTCAACGGACACAAAGTAATAAATGGAAAATACGTAAACAAGTAAAAAGCCATGATGAAAACAATGAATAAACTGATAATGATGTTCCTGTGCCTGCTCCTCCCGTTAGGGGCAGGCGCACAGGATACCTATTGGACTGTAGACCCCTACGCCTACCAGTATGACATGACGGCCTACGTGGCATTATCCTTGAATGGGGATGTTGTCAGCAATCTGTCAGGCTTTGAGATTGCCGCCTTCTGCGGTGGTGAGTGCCGTGGCGTGGCAACCATACAGACGGCAGGCGAAGGCAGCGACGCAGCGACGTATGGCTATCTGCGCATCCGCAGCAACCAGGAAGAGGGTGAGACCATCACATTCAAAATCTATCATAGCAAGACCGACACTGAGATCATAGTCAATGATGTCACTGTTGACTTCAAGTCAATGGAAGTGGTGGGACTGCCCAGCAGCCCGATGGTCATCGCTGTAACGCAGATTATCCCCGGCGACGTGAACAACGACGGGCAGATAAACGCTGCCGACCTGTCGGCAGTCATCAACAAGATCCTGAAACGCCCTAACGTCACGTTCAACGAAGCAGCCGCCGATATGAACGGTGACGGTGTCATCAATGCCGCCGACCTGTCGGCTATCATAAACATTATTTTAAAGAAATAGCAATCAGCATTTATGATTAGATTTAAAATTGTTTATTTCAGTTCCCTCATGCTTGCTCTGCTGCTTATGGCAGGGAAGGCATGGGGGCAGTCGACAAGGATTTATGCAGAAGGGCTCTCCATCGCCCCTGGCGAGAGCACGGAGTGGGAGATATTGTTCGAGGGCGATGTCTATATCACTACCGCCGTGGTCGTGGTTGACATTCCCGAAGGATTTGAGTTTGAAAACACGGGAACGGAGCGCAGACCTGTCTATGCTACCACCTCCGACGTGTCTTCCGGTCTCACCATTGCCCATAACCTCATGAACGACGGCACCCAGCTGCGTCTTGTAATGACCGACAACCAGCAGATAGGGACAGACGAGACCAGCGGCGTGCTGGTAAAGGTCAATATCAAGGCCAATGACAATGTGGATGCCGGGAACTATTCGTTTAAACTGTCTGAGCTTTCGGCCAGTGACGAAAATGAGGGCAACTATACTATGGAAGACCAGGACGTGACGGTCAGTGTTGTCAATGGCACAGGAATCGAAGACATCGCAAGGCTTAACCTTCATGGCTCAATTATCTATGACCTACAGGGACGGAAAATCGAAAATAGTAAATTCGTAAATAATAAATGGAATAAGGGCATCTACATTGTGGACGGAAAGAAAGTGCACATAATGTAGACTCGTTTATTATAATAACAACACATTTATGAAAAGATTATACCAGATTCTTATGTTGCTTGCCATGCTCTTTGTTGCAGGGCAGGCATGGAGCCAGTCAACAAGGATTTATGCCGACGGCTTCTCCATCTCCCCGGGCGAGAGCACCGAATGGGAGATAATGTTTGACGGTGATGTCTATATCACTTCCGCCGTGGTCGTGGTTGACATACCCGAAGGATTTGAGTTTGAAAACACTGGAACGGCACGCAGACCTGTCTATGCCACCACCTCCGACGTGTCTTCAGGACTGACCATTGCTTCAAACCTTGTGAACGACGGTGCTCAGCTACGTCTCGTGTTGACCGACAACCAGCAAATAGGAACGGACGAGACCAGCGGAGTCTTGGTCAAGGTCAACATCAAGGCTAAGGAAGATGTCGCCTTGAATGACTATACATTTAAGTTGTCCGAGCTGTCTGCGAGTGACGAAAATGAAAGCAACTACCAGACAGATGACCAGGAAGTCACCGTAACCGTATTCAAAAAATGTCTGATTACAGTCGGTGTCAACAACAGCGCCTACGGTTCTACTGCCATAAGCCCGGAAGGAAAAGACAAATATGACTCAGGAACATCAGTCACCGTGACGGCAACAGCCAATGACGGCTACCACTTCGTTAACTGGACAGTAGGCGAGACGGAGGTTTCTACCGATGCCGCCTACACCTTTACTGTGACCGACGATTTGAGTATTGTGGCTAATTTCGCACCAAACCAGTATACCATCACCTTCGACACCGACGGAGGTACTCCTGTTGATGACCTGACAGCAGACTACAATTCCACGCTGACAAAGCCGGAGGATCCCACAAAGACAGGCTATGACTTCGCAGGATGGTCGCCCGAGTTCCCCGAGACGATGCCGCTCAATGGTGCAAGCCTGAAGGCCCTCTGGACACCGGTTGTCTATGCTGTCAGCTACGACCTCGCAGGAGGTACACTGGCCGAGGGCGAGACGAACCCCGTTGAGTACACTATCGAGAGTGAGGACATCACGCTGGCCAACCCCACCCGCGAGGGCTACACCTTCGCAGGATGGACTGGCACAGACCTCACGGAGGCAGCACAGACCGTGACCATAGCAAAGGGCAGCACCGGCAACCGCAGCTATACGGCAACATGGACCGTCAACCAGTACACCATGACCTTCGTGCTCGACAACGGCGAGGAGAACGTGGTGAAGACACAGGACTACGGCACCGAGCTGACAGCCCCCGCCGACCTCCAGAAGACCGGTTTCACGTTTAAGGGCTGGAGCCCTGAGGTGCCCGCCACCGTACCCGCCGAGGACAAGACCTTCACGGCACAGTGGGAGCGCAACAAGTACAACCTGACATGGGTGGTTGACGGTGAGGAGTCCACGACAGAGGTGCTCTACGAGGATCCCATCACCAAGCCCGAAGACCCGACTAAGGAGGGCTACACCTTCACCGGATGGACTCCCGAGGTGGCCGAGACCATGCCCGCCGAGGACGTGACCTACACGGCACAGTTCCAGATTAACCAGTACACCATCACCTTCGACACCGACGGAGGATCTGCCATTGACGACATCACCGCTGACTATCAGTCAGCTCTGACCAAGCCGGAGGATCCCACAAAGACGGGCTATGACTTCGCAGGCTGGTCGCCCGAATTCCCCGAAACGATGCCGCTCAATGGCACAAGCCTGAAGGCGCTCTGGACACCGATTGTCTATGCCATCAGCTACGACCTTGCTGGAGGAACAATGGAAGAGAATGTGACGAACCCCGTCTCTTATACCATCGAGAGTGAGGGCATCACGCTGGCCAACCCCACCCGCGAGGGCTACACCTTCGCAGGATGGACTGGCACAGACCTCACGGAAGCCACCCTTGAGGTTACAATTGCCAAGGGTAGCATTGGTAATCGTAGTTATACTGCTACATGGACTGTTGCTACAGCAATAGAAACCATGTCGGTAGACAGCAAACAGGTAGACGTGTTTGACTTGAGAGGGCGTAAAGTACGTAGTAATATTCCTGTTTCCATGTTGAATAAGGAACTGCCACGGGGCATTTATATCATTGGTGGCAAGAAAGTTGCTATAACGAAATAACAAACTTGCAAACCGAGACTTTCAAGGCTGTAGGGATGTAACAATCTTTGCAGCCTTGATTGTTATCGTACTGCTTTGCTGCCACTACATGTGTGGCTCCAGCTCGAAACAACTCTAAAACCACGCGCAGCCATTCCCCTCCCTTGTAGGATTCGTCTAACAGATTTGTCAGACGGTGTTTCATGCAGGCGAAGGACTCTGATTTACCCGGTAGTGCATCGCCGTAGGATGGCGGCAAACATCCATAGTTTCAATTGCTTCATATCATCTCATTCTCATTGCTTCGAGGAACGGGGGTGCAACCCCCGCCTGTAGTCTTAACGCCCTTTCAGGGCTTTGTGGCTGGACTTTTTGCACTTCCG
>JAFVFY010000035.1 GCA_017475265.1 Prevotella sp.
GACGCTGGTCCTGATATTGGCACCTTTCATGGGGCCGCTGCCCGCGCTCCTGGTCCTCCTGGAACCGCCGAACAGATCGCCGAATATATCGCCGAATATATCACTGAAATCAGCGCTGTTGAAATCAAAGCCGCCCGCGCCGAAGCCTCCGTTCCCGTCAAAGGCCGCGTGGCCGTACTGGTCATACTGCGCCCTCTTTTCGGGATCGCTTAAGACTGCGTACGCTTCCGAAGCTTCCTTGAACTTGGCTTCTGCTTCCTTATCTCCGGGATTCATATCGGGATGATATTTCTTGGCCAGTACTCTGTAGGCCTTCTTTATCTCATCGTCGCTGGCTCCCTTTGAAAGTCCCAGCACCTCATAATAATCTCTCTTCTGTTCAGCCATCGCTTACTTGTTCTTCCTTTAACTGTTATTTCGTATAATCGCGACAATCGGGAAACCCGCAGAGCCGGTTTGCCGGCTCCCGCGGATTTCCCTGACGTCAGTTCTCTATCGTACTTAATTCTGCTGCCCGAATGGGGCACGGAGCAGTTCCTGCTGCATACGTTCATGGCGGTCAGCGTCGCAAGCCGTGAGCAACAGGAGGGGGATTGCAAATCCCAATACCCAACGAGCCGGAATTGCAAATCCCAGCCAGCGGGTAAATCCCTGCCAGCTGACGAGAGCTAGGAAAAGAGTAAGGCGGTTATAGTTCATTTCGCATTTATGTAAGTAAGGGGCAAAGTTACACAATAATTTTCTTACAGCAAAATATTAGGAAGAAAATGATACTTGCAAAGTATTTCTCAGAATTATTTGAAAAATAGGGTCAAGCCGTCATTCTTATAGTTATATTACTGATTTATAAAACGTTATCCTATGATGGCTTGCTCTTTGAGCCATCATAATGCCGTCATATAGCCCTCATATTTGTTGGATAAGCAGTCAAAAATGTAGGAAATAGTAAGGTAACTTACTGATTTAAACGGTGTTTCACAACAGCAATAATATTTGAAACAAACTGTTTCCATGGGAGAAACAGTTTGTTTCTCCCATGGAAACTGTTAGTTTCCTCCGTTGAAACTATGGGGAACTGACGTTCTTATGCTGTGAGATGACGGCTATGATGGCAGGAGAAAAGTAAGGAGATGGGTCACATAGACTATTGAGGAACGATGACCTGATAGTTGCCGCTGAGGTGCATGAAAGCGAAAAGCCGGAGCAGACCGTCGTAGTAGGCATCGAAGTAGCCGTCCTCAAAGGGCTCGTGCTTGGCATTCCAGAGGGCGTTGACAAACTCACGGCTCTTCTCGTGCTTGCACATGACGGAGGCTGCGGCGAGGGTGCTGACGAGGCCGATGCTGTGGCGCAGCTTGCGGAAACCGCCGGCTCCCAGTATCTCGTTGCCCTCAGGCAGGGTGCCGTCGGTGCGATACTGGTCGACAAAGGTGTCGATTCCCTGACTGTAGAAGAAGTTCTGAATCTTCTCGCCATACTGCTGCTGCCACTCGCCGTCGGCACAGCTCCACTCATAGTCAAGGGCAATGTTCATGGGCACGCGCCAGGAGTCGTAGCGGAAATTGTTGTTGCCGTTACGGCGGGGGGCACCCTGAGGCGCTTGTTGCATGCCTGGGAAGCGTGGCATCTGCATCTCGCTGCCGTCGAACTGGCATTGGTCGCCGTTGAGACCCGTCTTCTCGTTGATGCACTTGTGGAGGAACTCACGGCTCTTCTTGGCACAGTCGAGCCAGAAGTCGGAGCGTCCGTCATCGCCCCATTTTGCCCATACCTCGTAGAAGGCGGGGATATGGTAGGAAGGGTCGGTGAAGCGCTGGCCGAAGCCGTCGGGGGTGAAGGTAATGAGGCGTGTCTCTGGGTCGATGAGGTACATCTTCTGTGGCCCTGTCTGTTGTGGCCCGAATCCACCAAAGCCGGGACGGGGTTCAGGAGTGTACTCGCGAGGCTGTATGCAGTCGAGGATATGCTTGGCCTCTGCCTTGTAGTCGATGCCGGTATTGTTGCCCCATCGGTTGGAGGCAAAGATAAGGGCGGTGATGAAGTAAAGCTCGCCGTCGCTAGCTGCCCCTTCGGCATTGTGGGTGCCGTCGGTCTTGCAGCTCCAGGCGAAATATCCCTCACGCGAGCCGCTCTGGTGCTGCATGTACTTCTTGCTCCAGCGCCACAGACGGTCGAAGATGTCCTTCTCGTTCATCTGCACGGCAATCATCATGCCGTATGACATGCCCTCGGTGCGAGCATCATGGTTCTTGACGTCGGAGACGTAGCCGAGCGTGTCGCCAACCTCAAAGTAGACCTTGTTGGGGCCACGGAACACAGCGTTGAACACTTCCTTTAGCTTGGCCTCAACCTCATCAGGCTGGTAGCCCATCTCTACAAACACATTGCGGTAGCGGCCTGTCTCTTGCGCTTCGCTAACGAATAATGAACAAATACACGTTACGCTAATTAGTAATATACGATGAATATCCATATTGCTCATTTTTAGTTTGTCATTTCTCATTTTTAGAAAAATCAGCCACCTATATTCACATACAGGTGGCCATGAATCTTAGTGCTGTCATAACATGAGGAGTTATGATTGACTAAAAAAACTACTAACCATATTTACTAATAACTAACTTATGAATAAAAACTACTATTTACGGCTGCAAAATTACTAGTATTTTTTATACATTATATAATCATACGTCCAAATGGTTTTTCTTTTTGTTTCAAAGGCGCATCGCTAATGAATAATGAATAATGAATAATGAATAAAGAAAAATGAACTAACTATTGCTTGGGCAAGTACCAGTTCTTTTGGTCCATGAGAAGTGTGTGCAGGACATTGTCCTGCTCTCCGTTGCGGCGGCTGATGGGGCCTGCGAGGTAGTCAGGGTCATTGCGACGCAGGGCCACTCGCATGAGGTCGTAGTAGCGGTAACCCTCGAAAAATCCCTCCAGGGCCATCTCTTCGATAATCATGTCCTCTACGAGGGGTATCTGGTATTGGACGGTGTCCTCTCGCGTTGCTAACTGTTTTTCCGGCTGCGGCAGTACGTAGTAATCATTACAATGCGAGTCGCCGGAACCACGGGAGTGTATGCCTAGTATTGCCAGATTTCCTTGTTCATCGAGACGAGGGAATGCCAATGGGTCGAACATGATGAGCTGTCCGGCCTTGCTACGCTCGATACTGTCCACGAAAAGCTCTACGTTCTCAGGGCAGAGACCATGCTTTAGGATGAGGAAGGCTGACTGTGGATAGCCTGATCGGTTGAGGGCCTCGGCAAAGCGAAGGTATACCATCGGGCTGCGATAGGTGGTGATGGAGCCCCTTGTGAACTTGTCGATTTGCTGTGTGAGGGAAGAGTACTCTTCGTAGGGGTCTTGTGTGCCACGTGATCTGAGGCTGTAGACGGAATAGAGACGGAGGTCTCCTGTGAGGATTTGCTCGCTTAAATCGTTTACGTAGATGACCTGTCTGGTTTGTTCGTTGGAGTACTCCAAGCAATTAATCTGTCTGGCTGAGAGTTGCCGCATGGTGACAGTGGGCTGTAGCTGGTAGAAGTAATTGTTTTCGCGTGTGGAGTTCATGATGTTATCGATGTCACTGATGTTTCCATCGAATATGTCTGTCTCCATGGGGATGATGCCCAGAACCTCGTTGTCGCCGGTAACGGAGTAGCTTCCTGAGGGTGAGGTGTAAATCATCGGGGTGGACCAGTGCACGCGGTTGCTGGCACTGATCTTGATGGGGGCTATCTTGTCGTTCAGGTAATCGGAATACCATTTAGCGGCCTCTTCGTAGCGTCCTGCCCATAGGCATAGGTCGCCGAGGAGTGCGCGTGTGGGAATGAAAAATTTAGTGGAAGAACGTTTGCCGATGCTTCCATAGACGGGTGGATTGACGTATGCGTAGGGCGTGAGGTCCTCGATGAAATAGTTGCAGACGTCCTTGATGGATGAGAGCTGGGAGTTGAGTGCTGCGTGTGCTTCGCGCTCGGTCATGAGGGGCGTGGTGACGAGTGGCACCTCTCCATAGATTTTGACCAGCTCAAGATAGGTCCACGCACGGAAGCTCTTGACGGCGGCATACTCGTTGCGGAAGAGCTGACGTCCGCGGCGCTGCATGGTGGTGTCAATATGGGCGAGGAAGTAGTTGCAGTTGTTGATGACGGCGTAGTAGTCGGCTATCTTGTTGTACTTGTTTGAGTTGAGAGTTGAGGGTTGAGAGTTGAGAGTTGAGGGTTGAGAGTTGAGAGAGAAGGAAGCAAGGCGTTTGAGGTCTGAAGAGGCGGCATCGGTGACGGTCATGAGGTCGGAACGTGCCTCGCCAAGAATGACAGTACGGTCGGCAATAATCTGCATCTTGTTGATGATACCTAGTACGCTATACACTGAGTCTGTGGGATGATTCAGCGTGTTGTCTTTCTCATATTCCACAAGCTCGGACTCGGTTTCAAGCATATCGCCACACGAAGTCATTCCAATAACCAATAAACAATAACCAATAACCGTCATTGCATTGGTCATCTTCTTTATTATTGATAGCTTTTTCATTGTTTTCAATGTTTATTGTTTAACGTTGACGGTTGGTACTCACCACCGTCTTGTTTATTGTTTAACGTTGACGGTTGGTACTCACCACCGTCTTGTTTATTGTATTAGAGGTTGATGTTCACACCGAATGAGAATGTACGTCCTGAGCCGAGGAGTCCCCGATCGATGCCTTGTGAGAGGATGTTGGAGGAGAAGGCACAGTTAGGGTCGCTGCCTAGGTAGTGCGTAATGGTGAAGAGGTTCTGTGCGCTGCCCCAAATGGTGACGCCTTGCAGATAGGTGCTCTGTATGGGCACGTGGTAGCTGAGGGTGACGTTGCTGAGGCGGAGGTAGGAACCGTCCTCTATCCAGCGGTCGCTGAAGCGTGAGTTACCCATGGGGTCGGTGTAGGAGACGCGGGGGATGTCGGTCACCTGGCCTTCTGTTGTCCAACGGTTCTGGATGGCTGTGGTCTGGTTGATGAAGTAGGTGCCGCCTTCAAGGAGTGAGCGCTGGTAGTTGAAGATGTCGTTGCCAAGTGAATAGGTGAAGGTGGCATCGAGGCGCAGGTTCTTGTAGGCGAGTGAGGTGAAGATGTTACCGTAGATGTCGGGGTTGGGGTCGCCGATGATAGTACGGTCGGCCTCGTCGATGAGACCGTTCTCTCCGGCGGGCGAACCGCTGGACGCGCTGAGGTCGAGGAAGCGCATGTCGCCAGCCTGGAAATACACACGGTCGCCGTTTTGCTTGAGAAGGTAGTGTCCGTCGGCCTCAGCCGCAGTGGTGGTGGCGTAGACACCATCGGTCTTGTAACCGTAGAACATGCCTACGGGCTGCCCCACCTGTGTGAGGATGGTGGCACCAAAGATGTTGGTCTCAATGGAGCGGTCATTGTCGGGCAGGGCCGTCACCTTGTTCTTATAGTGTCCGGCAGATGCTCCGAGTTCCCAGGAGAAGTCCTTCAGGGCGAGTACCTTTGTCGAAAGGGTTGCGTCGAAGCCCACGTTCTCCAGCTTACCATCGTTGCTCCAGTTCTCCTGAAGTCCACTGGTGTATGACAACTGGCGAAGAGAGAGGAGATTGGTTGTCCAGCTCTTGAACACATTCAGGTGTAAGTTCACGCGGTTGTTGAGGAAGTTGCCGGTCAGTCCAGCCGTGAGTCGGCGTGTTGTCTCCCACTGCAGGTCGGTATTACCGATATTGCCAATCAGCTTTCCCGTGACACCTGTGTCCGTAATCATTCGCTTCGAGATGAAGTATGAGCGAGAGGCAGTATAGTTGATGTCATCGTTGCCAGAGACATCGAAGCCCACGTTCAGCCGCAAGTAGTCGATGCCCTTGATACCGGAGAGGAATTTCTCGTTGGTGAGCACCCAGGAAGCCTCGACGCTCGGGAAGAGTCCCCAAACGGTGCCGAAGAGTTTGAGACCACTGGCATCGTCGCCGAAACGTGACGAAGCCTGTGCCGAGAGACCGGCA
Source organism: Prevotella sp. (assembly GCA_017475265.1). Lineage (GTDB taxonomy): Bacteria > Bacteroidota > Bacteroidia > Bacteroidales > Bacteroidaceae > Prevotella. Next base: position 6,004 of record JAFVFY010000035.1, read on the forward strand.
CTGACGTAGAAGCGGTCACCAAAACCATAGTCACCCAGGACATACCAGGTAATCTCACGTGTCTGGTCATCGGCACCATCTGTGGACTTGAACTGCAACGAGTTCGACATGTTCGGGTTCTTGTCGTTTGAGGAGTTGTATCCTAACTGTGACGTGCTGGTGAAGTCGTAACTCAGATAGCGCACACCAGCCTTGACGCTGATGTCATGGAGGTCATATTTGTTCTGCCACGTGAGCCGCGTATCGCTCTGGATGGCCGTCTCGCGGGCAGCCATGCTCTGTGCGATGTTTTTCAGTTTCGTCTCTTCCGAAATACCATCGACCACGAAGTTAGGCACACCCTGAAGAGGCAGGTAGTAGTTTTCGTTGGTATTGACCAGGCCGAGCACGAAATGCTCGCTCAAGTTGAGATGACGGTTGAACCGATATTTCGGTGTGATGGCAAAGGTGATAAGGCGGTTACCAAAAGAGTTGCGGTTTCTTCCATCACCATATTGCAAGATGGAGGTGGGGTTGGCAAGACGTCCGCGTCCCTGGAATTTCCCCTCAAGATAGTCATCGGCCTCAGCGAGATAATGGCTGATAGTACCGTGGTTGTCGAATGCGTAAGGTGAGAGGAAGGGCGACTTGGCCAATGCAAGGAATCCGGGCGAGGTGATGACAGTGCCGAGTGGATTCAGCGGTGCGCCGTCATCGCGCAGGTCACGGTCCACATCACTGTAGTAAGCATCGAAGCGGGCATCAAGTCTGTTGGTGATGGAGATGTCGGAGTTGAGACGAAGGTTGAAACGCGAGTAGTCGTTCTCCTTCAGTGTGCTGTTGCCTAACGAGTAACCAACAGAGAGGTTATAAGAGGCGACGTCGTCACCACCCTGCACGTTGATGCCGTAGTTTTGTGAGAAAGCATTCTTGTAGACCTCATCCTTCCAGTCGGTATTGTTGTGATACTGATTGTAATAGTAATAGGAAGGTTCGCTGTTGAGGTAACGCATATTGCTCATTGCCGTGGGGTTTATATGGCCTGACAGCAACTCCGTCGTGTAAAGCCTGTATTCCTCGGCTCCCAGCATCTCCGGCATACGGGGGATTAGCTCGTACCGTCCATTGATGTTGACGTCAATCTTCGTGGCCATCGACTTGTTGCGCTTCGTCTTGATGACGAGCACCCCGTTGGCACCCTTGGCTCCGTAGAGGGCGGTTCCGTTCTTCAGCACTTCTACGCTCTCGATATCATTGACATTGAGGTTCATCAGCAGGTTGTTGTAGTATCCATCGTGAAGCATGGAGCGCTGGTACTGCATATCCATGACAACATCGTCAAGGACGACAAGCGGCTGCGCATTGGCATTGAGCGAGTTGATACCTTCAATGAGCATGGTGTTGCCCATGCCTGGTATGCCTCCACGTTTCACCATACGCATATCGGCTCCCAACTGCTGGGCTACGAGCGGGTCGATACTCACCTCGGCATTGTTGTCAAAGCGGTTAGCCTCTGCGCTGATGAATGCCGAAGTGGTACGTCCGTAAGTCTCCCTGAAGGCATTGCTGTACAGGCTGGCATCGGCTTTCTCGCCATGAATGGCTCGCTGCTGCAGGTTATAGCCATCAACACGAAGCAGCAAGGAGCGGGTGCTGCTGTTCACCTTCAGTTCGTACTGGCCATTCTCATCGGTCATGGTCGTCATACGCTGGTTGTCGTAGGCAGAAACGATGACACCTGCCAGAGGCTTGCCTGTGGCCGCGTCGGTCACGGTACCGCTCACTGTCTTCTTATCCTCCTGTGCTGTCGCTGCAATCGAAACGCAGGCCAAGCATATCGCACAGATTGTCTTATGTATGTTGCTAATCATAATTCTCAATCTTCAATTTTCAATCTTCAATTCGTCTTGGGCGCAGGTAGATGCAGTCAAGCAACATCTCATTAGAGAATTTTGCCCTCTCTGAAGTAGATATGCTGCACTTGATGGTCAGGCTGATTTTGCTAGTACTTTGGTTGTAGTTTGTGGCGGGGAATGAGAAAGCTTCGGCCAGCATAACGGTATCAACCTTTTCCGGATTGCTTTGGAACACCGTGCCACCGCAATCGAAAGTGTTCTCTTGGCCATCAGCCTCCACATAGTTAATGGATGCCTTGAACTTACAGGGGCGAATCTTTTTGGGATCAGGATTGCCGAATACCGCCTGTGGCAAGATGATGGCACAAACGTCGTACTTACACGACAACACATTGTCTAAACGGATGGTAATCTCCCAGTTCGAACGTCCCGTGGGAATAATCTGAAGGAAACCATTCTGGGAAACACTGTCGGCAATGAGCCTAATTCCTGAATAGACGCAATCCTTCTCGTCAGTGACATACCATGAAGACTCTGTCTCAGTCCATAGTTCTTTGAAGAAAGTCTGTTCGGGGGTAAAGGGCCACTCTTTGGTCTTGTATAGAATACCATTGCTACATTGCAGCGGTGTCGCACCATAAAGGATGCCACCAGGAGCGAATGGTTTTTGGAATACATGGTATATAGGTCTGCCTGCAACATAACTCCTACGCCAGCTCAGGTAAGGGACTGATACCAAGGAGTCGTTTGTTGACTTCTGGTCGGTCATGTTGAAGACAGCGTCGTCGAGCAGTGCCCGGTTAGTCCAGTATCGCTGCAAAGAGTCGGCCTTCATGTAGGACTTGTCAAAGACGAAATACTTCGACGTGTTCTCCCAGGCTTTCTGCCAACCTTCATTGGTAGGAACCACCACCCAGTAGGTGGAGTCTTCGGCATTGAGCAGTCCGATGTTGTCCAGAATGTGGTTATGCTCGTGGACCACAGAGTCGATGTAGACGGGAACGCCCTCGATGATACCACTCGACACGGAAGCATCGGGGTCGAACTCATCCCATTCAAACTGACGCAGGTTGCTGCCGATGGCCGACAAGTCAGGCTGGTCACACAGAGCCTCATAGAGATTAAAATCGTATGGAATCGCGTGGGATATCACATGTATCACACCATTCTTTGCCCGCTGGTTGGCAGTAATGACCGGAATGTCCTGAATGGTCGATTTCGTCACGCTCACGGTCTTTCCATTCATCAGACGCAATGTCTGTGAACCCTCCTTCATGGACGTGGTCATGCGTGAGAGATGATTGAATACAAACGACTTCTCAACCATGGAGTCGCCGCGAGCCGTCTCAACAAGCCGCAGAAGGGAGTCCTTGTTGAACGTGCCGTTAATGGGGGCAATCACGGTAAACGCCTGACTGCCGTCAAGCAGTTGGGCAAAACTGACCTCTGTCTTGCGGTGCATACGGAATTTGCGGGTCTGCTCAAGCACCTGACAGAAATCCGACAGTTGGGGGTTGGCCTTCAACTGCTGCCACAAGGTGGCATCGCCGCCATTCTCCAATGCCGGCTCGTAGTGGTCGGTCCAGTCAGAGCAGGCTGTCATTCCAATAACCAATAAACAATAACCAATAACCGTTATTCCATTGGTTACTCTCTTTATAATTGATGGTCTTTTCATTCTTTTTTCATTTTTCATTTTCACTTTTCATTTAGGCCGCAGGCCGCACTAGTGCCTGTCCTCTCCCTCAGGGCTGCCATATACACTCTTCGGACAGATTTCCAGATAGTTGAAGTTACAGTATTTCTCCGGGTCGTCGAGCACTTGGCGCATACGCAGGTAGTAGGTCTTCTCTGGATCCATGCTCTCCGTTGCCAGCACGCGACGCAGTCCGTGGTTGAAGGAGCGCAGACTGCTACCACTCGAATAGCCTCCCTGATACCAACAGTCCATAGCCTTCAGGAAACCACGGTTGTGCAGGGCCTTGTCTTGCAGTTTCATCTCTTCTTCGGTCTGCGCGCCATCAGCACCATCGGCAACCGAACCTATTTCAGCATCGTAGGCTCCGATACGCATGTCTACGGGGATGCCGCAGGGCACATTGTTCAGATAAGCCTGGATAACACCACGTTCCTCGTCAGGGGTGTACCCCATTCGGATTTCGTAGGTTCCCTTCTTGGGTACGGGAGGCAGCTTGAAGGTCACGTCGAAACGACCAGTGATAACCACCACGTGTCCCAGATAGGAGCGCCACCAGATGTCATTGCCTGTCACACCGACGAAACTCTCGTCGCTCATCTCCCAGCCCTTCAGATAGCCTTTCTTGAAGCCACGGATGGTGTTACCAATCTGGTCTTTGTGGTTACGACCGTCGCAGTTCATGAAGTCGGGACTGAGCACGGCGGGGTCGAAGCGCATACGACAGTTGAAGATGACGTCACGTGTATGGGTGTTGAAGGTCAGAATGTCATCAATATAGTGATAGTAACCATTCAAGGCATTCTGGTCAAAACGTCCTGACTCGGAGGGGGAGAGCACCCTTACGCCACGATTCTCTGGGTCTCCGTAGATATCGTCCTTGTGTCCACGACGGTTGATGAATACACCCTGACTGGCAGGCAAGGCCAGACGTACCAGTGTTCCAGGACACATCGTCTCATAGAAATCCTCGGGGTCGCAGATGTTCGGATTCCAACATTCCTTCGTCAGGTCTGAACCAACCAACTCGTTATAAGAGACGATGCGGTCCAGCAGATGGTAACTCACGAAGCGGTTCAGCGGGTTCTTCCTGTGGGTAAAGTCGTCATCATACAGGCCGGCATCCTCAGGATAGGTGGCATCATACACCTCCTTGGCGTAGGCCTTCAGGTCGTCTATCGTGCGGATGTTGTAACGGTGGTACACTGAGTCGGGCTCTACGAAAGCTGTGTATTTGAAATAACGGGTGTTTACCCACAGACAGGTCATGTAGGGATTACCGTTGTTCATGCATCGCTCCTGGGTGCCGTTATACACAGAGTCGGCACTGATGCTATACGTCTCGTCAATATAATAGTGCAGCGAGTCTGCCATTCCCGTCAGGCGTAGTGCCTCGCAGAATAGGGTGATGGTGGAGTCCTCCTCCATCTTCTCTGGCAGGAAGTCGGTGCTGGCAGAGATGACGTGGTCTAGCGTATGAACGACTCCGTTGGTCACCGAGTCGTTGTACTCAAGCATACGAGAATTCTTGTTCACGTAGTAGATGAGGTGGTTGTCATTCACCACATCAGAGTCGCTCGACCATACGATGAAGGCATCCAGCATGTTCATACCTACCGTCCCTTCAGGCACGTCGGAAGTGAAGTAGGCGCCACTACGCATGATGTGCGTACGGGCAATAGAGTCACAGATGCCCTGTGGTATGCCGTCTACTGAACCATATCCGTTGCTCTTGATGAACTGTGAAATAGCGTCGTTCGTGGGTGCAAAGAGCGTATAGCGGCCGTACGTGGTCATCATCGAGAAATAGGGCGTGCGTTTCAGCAACGCCGTAAATTCACCGTAACGATCCTCATGAGCCTCCAGGAATGCACCAGCCGTCATCTTCTTAGCGGTGTACATCGTCTCCGGCACATCGTCATTGTCCACGCACGAACCAATTCCAATAAACAATAAACAATAACCAATAACCGTTATTGCACGGGTCATTCCAATATCCAATAAACAATAACCAATAACCGTTATTGCATGCCGCATTCCCTTTATTATTGATACCTTCCTCATTGTTTCCATATTTTTTATTCACTTTTCATTATTCATTTTTCATTAGGCCGTAGGCCGCATTTATCGGCTGTATTCCTCATCTTCGCCATTCCTGTATGCCGGGTTCTGCTCCAGCAACGGGTTCACCTTCATTTCATTCTTCGAGTAGGGGAAGTAGATGATGTTCGGGTCGGCCATCTTGATGGCGATGGCATTTGCATTTTGCTCGTACTTGCTTTTCACCGCAGCAACGAGATAATTCGTGTTACCGTCACGACGGGAACGGCGTACCAGGTCGTACCAGCGCTTCCCCTCGAACATGAACTCGCGGCGACGCTCATCCATCACCAAGTTTGCCATGGCAATCTTAGAGTTGATGTAATCAGAAATCTTCAGCGACTGCTTAAGACTGTTGGCACGTTTGTTCACAATGTCCACCATCTTGAAAGCTGTATCCATGTCACCCTCTAGATTGCGCTCTACAAGCGCTTCAGCCTTGATGAGCAACATGTCACTCAGACGATAGAATATCCAGTGAGCCGTATTGCTACCACGAATCTCCGTCCTCAGTTCCAGATTGTCCTCACTGGTAACAGACTTGGTCTTATAGCTTACCGAACTGTACACGTATTTACCAATGTTCAGCGTTGAGCCTTCCACTCGGAAGGACTCATAGAATCGTCCATCAGATGATTTGTAAAGGGCAACCTTGTTCTGGATGACATCAAGCAGACTTGTGCCAAATGTCAGACCATTGGCCCTGAGGCGACCGTTGGGCGTGTTCCTGTTTCCGTAGTAATCGCCTACCCACGTGTTCTCCTGATTCTGACGGGAAGAGAAGTAGAGTTCGAAGATGCTTTCGAAGGAGTTTCCCTCGCCAAAGATGGCTTCGTATGCATGGCCTCCATTATCTCCGCTACCATCGGGACACTCAAGAATCATGGGCACCTCGTCGATGAGATCTATCTCAGTGATGTCGCCGACACGCTGTTCCAGTTCGTCATACTGCTGACGCTTGTAGTCGATGGCCATGTCAGCATACTTGATGGCATTATCCCAGTCCTGCTTCCACAGATAGAGGTCGGCTAGCAAGGCCCAGATGGCTACGCGTGTGATACGGCTGGAGTTCACTTCAGGGAATGAATAGCGGCTACCATTAACGCGATCAATTTCGTAGCGGCGTACGGCATCGTTCTTCACGTTCTCCAAATCTGTAATCAGTGAGTCGAGAACGGCATCGAACTTCGTGGCGGGTTGAATGTAGTTCTGCGTGTCATCGATACTAGGCTCACGGGTGTAAGGCACATCGCGGAACGTACGTATCAGATAGAAGTAACACAGGGCGCGCAGGGCAGAAACCTCGGCAACATCGGCCTTCATATCGGCCTCGCTATAGTTAGGGTCGATGGCCTGCACCTTGGGCGCATAATGACAAACGATGTTACACCTGTTGATGCATTCGTAGAGCTTCGACCAGTTGCAATAGGGGTTTGAAGAGAGGATGTTCTCCTTCAGCACTTCGCTGACGTCGTTAGGTATGTTGGCACCGGCAAAGATGTTGTCGGAGCGAAGTTCTCCCCAGATGCCTATGCGTGTCATTGCATCACTGGTCGCCAGAGACTCGTAGCAGCTGTTGCGAACGCTGACAACGTCTGCTTTTTCAGTCCAGTAGTTCTCCAGCACCACTTCGTTCATGGGCAGGATATCGAGGAAGTCGGAACAAGAAGTCTGGCCAATAACCAATAAACAATAACCAATAACCGTTATTCCATTGGTCAGCTTACGTCTCATTGATTGTATGTTCATCTTACTAATGTTTATTGTTTAACGTTTATTGTCAGAACTGAATAGTCACACCTGCGGTGAACGACTTGGCACGGGGAGTCTTGGCACCGTCGGTTACTATGCCATACGAACCGTAACCTACCTCAGGGTCGGCACCAGAGTATTTCGTTATAACGAAAAGGTTATTAGCCGAGAAGTAGAGGCTGAGTTGTGAAAGTCCCCACTTCTTGATAATCTTCGGGTCGAGCGAATAGCTAAGCTGTGAGTAATTCAGGCGGATGAACGAGCCATCCTCCACAAAACGATCGGAACCGAGGTAGTTGTAACCAGCCTGACGAAGTGCACGTGGGATTTCCGTGATGTCACCCTCTACACGCCAGCGCCAGTTCACGGCACCACTTTGGTTGTTGTTGTCGTACATCTTCTCCACGTCCATTCGTGCGGAGTTGATAATCTTGTTGCCGTAGCGGAAGTTGAACTGGTTGTTCCAGGATAAGCGTCCGAAGTGGAGCTTAAATCCGAAACCACCGGTAATCTTAGGAAGTGACGAACCCAGATAGACTATGTCCAGTTCGTCAATCTGTCCGTCGTGGTTGATATCCTCATAGATGGCATCGCCGCCTCGGAACACCTTCGACTCGTCCTTGGAACCGGCATAGCAGAACATCATCGGGGTGGTCATGCCATTCTCGTCGACAATAACAACGCCATTCTTATCGCGGGCCACAGGGGCATTGGGGCCACTCACGCCAGGCACCTCCACGGGACTGTAGTCGCTGTACTGGTAGACGCCCTTGTAACGGAATCCGTAAATGGAACCCATGGCGGTGTTCAGCTCCACACGGGTGAGGTAGGAACCGTTTGAGCGATTGAACTCACTGTTCAGCGATGCCAGACAGGTCTCATCCATTGCCGTAATCTCGTTCTTGTTGTTTGCAAAGGTGACGTTGAAGTCGGCCCTGAACTTTCCGGCCCTGATGATGCTGTTTCCGTTGAGGTTGAATTCCCATCCAATGTTTTTCATGTCACCCACATTCTGGTATGCCAGTGTGCTGTAGCCACTGGAGGTGGGAATACCTCTGTTGGCCATCAGCAGGTCTGAGGTGTACTGCCAGTAGACTTCGACGTTACCGGTAATGCGGTCTTTGAACAATCCGAAGTCCGTACCTATGTTCCATGTCTCTTTCTGTTCCCATTTCAGATTTTTCATCTGGATGTTGGAAGGTGCTGTGCTACCTTCGTTCAGGTATCCATTGCCATTACTATATTTGCTGTAGAACAGTCCTTCGCTACCCGGCTGTCGGCCCACGATACCCCATCCTGGACGTATGGAGAGCATGGATATGAAGGGCAGGAATTTATTGAACCACGGCTCTTTACTGATGTTCCAGCGCAGTGAGAGTGCTGGGAAGTTACCCCATCTTTGGTCATCGCCGAACTTGGTGGAACCGTCTCGGCGAACACTGAAGTCGGCCATGTAACGTCCTTTGTAGGCGTAGTGTACGGAATAGGTGAAATAGATGCTACGCCACTGTCCGCTACCCGTACCTACATTGTTGATGATACCTTCAGCAGCGGTGCTCTGGATGGGTCCGCTGGGCAGTCCGTAGAGTCCTGTGGACTGTGAAGAGGAAGTACCACTGGTGAGCTGTCCACGGAGCATCATGGAGAGCGAGTGGTCTTTGTTGGTGAAATGGGGTGTATAGGTCAGCGTGTGAGTAGTGGTAACGCCGAGGCTCTTGTTGGAGTTTGCGGACACCTTGTTACTCTCGGAGTCGCTCCATCCCTTGGTGTTGAGAGAGAGCGGCATGTACTGGTCTTGGTAGGTATTAAAAATATTGAACACCACTTTACCCTCGTAGTCCAGTCGTTGGTGCTCCTCGTCGAGTCCGAGCAGACGATAGTTCAGTTTAAACTCTGGCGTGATGTTGTAGCTTGTCTCCTTGCTTTTTGCCAGAAAGGCGAGAGCTATGGGGTTTTTATGGTTGTCTCGTTGGTCGCTCAGCTCATCTGAAGCTGTGGGCAGCATGGAGTAGTAGTCATCGAGGTCTATGCCAGTGAACGGATCTTGCTCAAAGATAGAGAGGTTAGGCATGCGCACGAGCGCGGTGGAAAGTAGGTCGCCGTTGTTCCTCTTGTTTTTGGTGTAAGTAAGAGAGATATTGGTCTCAATCTTGATACGGTCGGAGACAAAGTAGTCGAGATTGACACGCGAGGTGAAACGATCGAGCTGTTGCTCGATGATGGAGCCCGTCTCGTGGTCGTAGCCGGCACCAATACGGAAGTGGGCCTTCTCACCACCACCAGTCAGGGCGAGGTAATGGTTCTGTCGCCATCCCACTTTCTTGACCTCTTCCACCCAGTCAGTGTTATTGTTGTACATCTCGTATTCCGGGAAGGAAGGGTCGTAGTTGAGCTCCTTGATGTTGCTGGCATCGTCGCTCATGCGGGGGTTGAAGTATTCCTCCTTGAGCAGCATGGTGTATTCATCGCCATTGAGGAGACGATAGCCATTGGGCTGGTAAGTGGCGGTAAGTCGGAAGCTATAGTTGACGCGCGTCTTGCCACGTACGCCACGCTTTGTCTTGATTTCGATGACACCATTAGAACCTTGCGAACCCCAGATGGCCGTGGCGGCAGCATCCTTCAGCACTGAGATGCTCTCAATGTCTTCGGGGTTCACGTTGAGCAGTTCTGCAAATTTCTCCTCGTTGGCATTGTTGAAGTCGAAGTTGTTGGTATTGGTCTCCCATACGTTGCCGTCGACCACAATGAGGGGCTCACTGCTGCCATTGATACTCGACACGCCGCGCAGTCGCATTGACATACCTGAGCCCAGGTTGCCGCTGTTGGCCACAATGTCAAGACCAGCGATACGTCCCTGAAGAGCTTCGTCGACAGTGGTCAACGACAGACCTTCAAACTCGGTCATGGAGATGCTTTGCTGGGCCGTCGAGATTTCGTCGATGGGTATGGCGAGGCCCGAGCCCTGAGTCTTTTTCTTGGCCGTGACGGTCACATCCCTTAGCTGGGTGGCATCCTGCATGCGCACTTTATAGTTGGTCTTGTTGAAGGGCAGGGTGACAGTCTTATAGCCCACGTAGGTGATACGCAGCTTGTTCTTCGGGTTCTTTAGCTTGAAGGAGAAGTTACCGCTCATATCTGTGACAGCCGAGGACACGATACGGTTGGCAGCATCTATCTCCACGACATTGGCTCGCATGACAGGGCCGAACTCATCAGTCACTGTTCCGCTGATGATGTCGCCGGCCTTTTGCGCCACTGCGTGGCTAAAGAATAAAGAACAAATAATAAATAATAAACCTTTCAGTCTTCCGGCGGACAAATCCCTACAGAAAGAACCATCATATCTTATACTCTTCATATCTTCATTATTTATTATTCATTACTATTTAGCGAAGCGCTGTACATCAACGGTTTGTCTATCAGGTGGATGATGGCCGAGGATGTGGTCTGAATCTGTTTGGCCTCGTTAGCCGATTTCGAGTCGTATTGATATTCTCGGGCCATGAGGTTGTAGAGGCCGGAGGAGGTCATCACCCTGGCCAGACGGCTGTTGTACTCAGCACTGCCACGCATGGAGGGGTTGGCGATGACCCAGTCGTCGGTAGCCTTGTCGCAAATGGTCAGCTCGTTGCCATTGAGCCAGGTGTGCAACTGATAGAACCGATGGGTCTTGGCGTCAATGAGGGCGGTCTCATGCTCATCGTCATCGCTGCCGGCACCTATCACCAACGAATTGTCCTGGATGTGGTATTTCAGGAAGTTAACAATCTTCAGTGAGTCGGCTGTAGAACCTTCTTCATCACCTTCTTCCTTGTTAAGCTCTACCTGCTCCCAAGTTGGCAACTTGCCAGTGTCAATCAGCTTCTGGATGCTCTCGTTGGTAGGAATGTATACAGTATAGTGGTAGGTGTTGAAGGGAGACAGGTTGTCGGAAGGAGTAGAATACTGCCTGTCGTGGATGCGCTCCAGCAGTCCGCTGCCCTCGAGCAACTCGCGGAAAAGGGAGAACTCATCATGCTCGGACAGCACGTCGTAGACGCTCTTGCGGGTGGTCATGATGGGTTCTGAACTCAGCACGTATGCCTTGCCATTTCCATCGATGGTCTGGTCGTAGACCTTGGAGATTTCCAGGGACGTGCCGTTGTCTATCTGGTAGCTTCCCGCAACGGTCATACGGTTGTCGCCCGAACGGTTGACACGCAGGATGGTGCCACCCTTCGTCTGGTAGAGCTCCCTGCCGTCTTCCACATCGCCGATGACGATGTGGTTGTCGAGGATGTCCTGCAGACGGTCTTTTATCTGGTCGAAGGTGGCCTTGCCTATAGAGTCGCCAATCTCGCCTGTCTCTGGGTCGTAGTTCCAGATGCTGGCCCATACACGGTTATCCGCCTGTCTGTCTTGTTGGGCAACCTTTGTGGGATCCCAGTGGAAACGGAACAACTGGGTCATGCCCTTGCCGTAAGAACAGGGGTCAATATATTGCAAAAGTGCATTATTGTCGGGGATAAAGAGGCTATAACGGGCATTGAGTGAGTTCAGGTATACGTTGTAACGGCACTTCTGGGCTGCCCAATAGAGAATCTTCATCGACTCATTGGTCAAGGCGGGATAGAGCACGCTGACGAATGAAGTAGGCGAATATACCTTATTAGTTAAATAGACTGCACCATTACAACCGAGCCATACGGAGTCGATGTCGGCGATGTCGACACCCATGGGGTCGTTGGCATCGTTGAGAATACTGCCGAACTTCGATGGGACGGAGATGACAAACGAACTAAGCATGTTATTGTTGATAAGCTCGGCAATAACATCGTTAGGCACATTCTCCCAAGTCTTGTACTGGTCACGAAGGATTTTTCCGACACCGTTCACCCAGTAGTCGTCCAGCGCAGTATTGCTCGGCACCATCATCACGGCCATGTCACGCTGAATATGTGTGTTGCCCGACTGGGCATCACCAGCATAATATGCGTTCCATTCAGGGTCAAACTTCAGCAAGTCCACAGGCCCGTTGTCGGGCGACTTGTTCAGTTCATCGCCTCCCTGAGACTTTTTCGAGAAGAAGCGTTTCTGATACACAGTGTCCACCTTGCGGTCGGGGTACAGGAAGTTATACTGCATGGTCATCGAACCGTCACGGTCGGGGTATAGGTCAGGGTAGGGTGCGCAGAAACGCTCCAGCAGTCGGTTGTACTCACTGGCATTGCCCTTCATCCTGATAACCTCAGCCATGTTGGGCAGGGGTGTGATTACATCGGCCATCTGATGGATAAAACCATTCGAGCACTTGATGTTGGGGTTCTCCACCTGAACGCCATTGATGCTGGCATCACCGGCCTCACGCTTGATGGTGTTGTTGAAAAGGAATTCGTAATCGCTATTGGTAATACGCTTGTTGACCAGCAGTTTCTCAATGAACTGCACAAGGGTCTTTTCCGTATTGTCCATCATGCACACCATTGGAAGACCTGCATCCTTGAAACGCTTCCAATAGGGATTGTCGGGCATTTGTGCCGGCTTAAGGATAGTCACAGAATCAAAGGGAGAACTAGACGCGAAACGACGCATGCTCTCACCCTCGCGAGGTGGATTTCCTTCCACGCTGGCCAAGGAGTTCAGCTGAAGCGAATTGTTCATCATGCTGCCGAAGAGCAGCAGCTTTTTCTGCGACGTGGTCAGGTCGGCATAGCTCTTGGCTCCCCATGTATTATGCTGGAAAAAACGGTTGTAGGCCTCATCATCGGCTACAAAAAGGGTTTTCGAACCAGTCTTGCCCAGTACCTCCCGGTAGCCGAGGTCGTCAATCAGGCGAACGGTGTTCGTGTAGTTTCCCGCCTCTTCGAGCCAGCTATAGATGCTCGCACCCCAGCCTTCAGGAGTGCGTTCGTCTAGGTCGTATTTGTCGCACGACAATAAGCCGCCAACAAGCATCATCGCAAGGACAGCACCATTGAGAAAACGTTTGATTAACATAACGTAAGAGTGAGTTTTTGATTTTGAGATTGCAAAATTATATAATAATAACATATATCATGTTAATCATACGTCCAAATGGTTTTTCAATTTGTTTCAAACACCCCAGCTGTACCCGAATACTAAGGAAAATGATAACGTATTAATGATTCGTACATATAGATTTTTGTTAATTTTTTTGTCATTATGAAAATTTGTCGTACCTTTGCACGCCCAATTTGCTATAAATTATAAATAATGTATATATGATAAGAAAAGCACTTCTAGCGCTGTTCGTTTGTGCTCCTCTGGCACTTTGTGCCCAGACTTTCGACTTCGACCTCACGAAGCCGCAACCAGTCTATAACGACCAGGACGGATATGGCTACGACGTGCTTCCGGCACCTGATAAGCAGAAACCTGCGGAGCCGTTCTATTTTTCATTAAAGGTGCCCGATGGCAACTACCGGGTGAAGGTGGTCTTAGGCGGCAAGAAAGGTGGCAACACCACCGTGCGTGCCGAGGGGCGACGGCTGATAATGGACAACATTGTGACTGCAAAGGCAAAGGACGTGCAAGAGGTGGAATTCTCCGTCAACAAACGTTCTACTTTTATCGAAGAGGGAAAGCAAGTGAAGATAAAGGACCGCGAGAAGGTCTATTTTGCTTGGGATGACCGCCTGACACTGGAGTTCAACGGCCCTATGCCCGCCGTGCGTAGCATCCACATAGAGCCTGCCGCCGTGCCTACCATTTACCTCTGCGGAAACTCGACCGTTGTCGACCAGCATTACGAGCCGTGGGCTTCCTGGGGACAGATGATAACTCGCTGGTTCGGCTCCGAAGTGGCCATCAGCAATCACGCTGAAAGTGGTTTGACGGCGCGAACCTTTATCGGTTCCTTCCGTCTGGACAAGATTCTCACCACCCTGAAGAAGGGCGACTATGTCTTTGTGGAGTTTGGCCATAACGACGAGAAAGAGAAGAAACCTGGCGACGGTGCCTGGTATCACTATCAATATCAGCTGAAGATTTTCGTGGACCAGGTGAGGGCTAAGGGTGCCGAAATCGTATTCCTGACTCCCACGCAGCGCCGTGCCTTCGACAGCGACAATAAAACCATCAAGAATACCCATGGCGACTTCCCCGCTGCCATGAAGATGGTGGCCGAGAAGGAGAACGTGCCCCTCATCGACCTTAACGCCATGACAAAGACATTCTTCGAGACCCTTGGCTTTGAGGACTCGAAGCGGGCTCTCGTGCACTACCCCAAAGAGGCCTACGGCAAGGAGCTGGCCGACAATACCCACTTCAACCCCTACGGCGCTTACGAGGTGGCGAAGTGTGTGGTCATGGGGATGAAGCAGCTTGGGCTTCCCATCGTGCAGTACCTCCGTGCCGACTGGCAGGACTTCGACCCAGCACATCCTGACGACTGGCGAACCTTCCAGTGGGCACCATCACGAATAGTGGAGAATGTAAAACCTGACGGGAACTGATTATCTTACAACAACGAATGAAGACGAATTACACGGATTCTTTTCTTCTAACAACGAATTACACGAATTTCACGAATTATACGAATTGATAATATGGAGCAAGATTATAATATAGATGTTTGTTGCGAGCCGGGAACGGCCAGCGCAGTTGCCACAGATGAATGGGAGAACTGGGAAGAGCCGGAAATTCCATACGAGGTGGACTTTGGGTATCCGAGAACTGTGGAGGAACTGAAAGCTGATGTAGAAAAAGCTTGGGAAGAACGCAACGACTCATCCAAATGGCTTACGCACGAAGAGTTTTGGGCTAAACTGAAACATGATTTACCATGGCTATAGTCAAGTGGAGAGAAGAAGTTGAACTCAAACTGAAAGAACACCTTGAGTATGCAAGGGAGGAATTCGGAGAAAAGACTGTAAGGAAATGGTTATCTCAAATTGAACACCATGAAGAAAGTCTTTCTAAGTTCCCGACTTCTTATACACCTGTCCGCGAACTGAATGGCTATCCTGTAATGTACAGAGGGTGTACAGTAATGCAGAGATTCAAACTAATATACTATTACGACAAGCCAGATGACACAGTACATATTGTAACCATTTGGGATATGCGAAGAAATCCTGACACGCAGGTTAAAGAATTTAAAAGGGCAATAATGAAGAGACTCCTTTCCATCATAGCACTGGTAGCACTGAGCATGACTGCGATGGCGCAGAGCTGGCCGACACCGACAACGGAGGCGAAACCCGGTGCACGCTGGTGGTGGCTCGGTTCAGCTGTGGATAAGGAAAACCTTCAGTGGAATCTCGGCGAGTATGCCAAGCACGGCATCGGAGCCGTGGAGATAACACCGATTTATGGTGTACAGGGCAACGAGAAAAACAATATCCCCTACCTCTCCGACAAGTGGATGGAGATGCTGCGCTATACCCAGGACCAGTGCCAGCAGAACAGCATAGAGCTGGATATGGCTACGGGCACAGGCTGGCCCTTCGGAGGTCCTTGGGTGCCGATGGAAGAGAGTGCTTGCCGCGCCATTTTCGTGGAGAAAGAGATTGACAACGAGGGAGTGTGGTCAACGGTAAACGGACACCGGGGACTGCAACCCGATAATACGGACAAAAGTGTCATCGACCTCTCCCTGTCAGAGAAGGATGCCAAGAATGCAATCCTTCATAAGGTGATGCTATACACCGCCGACGGAAAGGCCATCGACGTGACGGATAACGCCAAGGATTGTAAATGGTATATAGATAAATCTCAAATCTCAAATCTCAAATCTCAAACCAGTAAGGTCATCGCCCTATATATTAAATATGGTGTAATGAAGGTGAAGCGTGCTGCCCCAGGCGGCGAGGGTCTTGTCATCGACCACTTCGACCGCAAGGCTGTGGCTAACTACCTTCGTCACATTGAGCAGGCTTTCGAGCGCACCAAGACTCCTTATCCCCACACTTTCTTCAACGACTCGTATGAGGTGGAGGCCGCAACATGGACACCCTCCTTACTTCAGGAGTTTGAGAAGCGTCGCGGATATAAACTGGAGGAACATTTGCCTGAATTGCTAGCAAGCATAACAGGTGACTCTAAATCTCAAAACTCAAACCTCAATTCTCAAGTCCTCAGCGATTATCGCGAGACCCTCGGCGACCTACTCCTGGAGAACTTCACTCAGCAGTGGACGGCATGGGCACATAGCCACGGAGCAATAACAAGGAACCAGGCCCACGGCTCGCCAGCCAACCTCATTGATTGCTATGCCGCCGTGGACATCCCAGAGATTGAGGGCTTCGGTCTCTCCGACCTTGGCATCAAGGGACTGCGCACCGACCCCGGTAAGACGCGCAAGAACGACTCCGACTACTCCATGTTCAAGTATGCTCCGTCAGCAGCTCATGTCTGCGGCAAGCCCTATACTTCGAGCGAGACCTTCACCTGGTTGACCGAGCACTTCCGCACGAGCCTCTCACAGCTGAAGCCCGACCTCGACTTGATGTTCTGTGCCGGTGTGAACCACATCTTCTTCCACGGCACCTGCTACTCGCCCAAGGACGACGAGTGGCCCGGTTGGAAGTTCTACGCCTCTATCGACATGAGTCCTACGAACAGCATCTGGTGCGATGCGCCCTATTTCATGCAGTATGTCGAGCGTTGCCAGAGCTTCCTGCAGTGGGGACAGCCCGACAACGACTTCCTCGTGCTCCTGCCCATTCGCGATGCCTGGAAAAAGCCCAACGGCAAGCTGCTCATGCAGTTCAGCATACACGCCATGGGCAAGCTGATGCCTGAGTTCCGCGACGCCATCCTTGAGATTGACAAGGCCGGCTACGACTGTGACTATATCTCTGAGCGCTTGCTGATGGGTACCACTTACAAAAACGGTATGCTACAAACCGCTGCCGGCACCCGCTACAAAGGTCTCATCGTAGTAGGGCACGCTTCCCAGCGTGCCGACCTCCCGCAGGCCGTCCTTCAGCACATCGACCAACTGAAAGCTCAGGGAGCTCATATCATGTACAGCATTGACGCTAAGGAAATGGCCAAGGCCGCCAAGCCCGAGCTGATGAAGACTCAGCTTGGCCTGAAAGCCATTCGCCGCAAGAACGCCAACGGTTACCACTACTTTATCGCCAACCTGACATCACATGACATCTATACAGGAGTCATTTATCAGGAACTTGCCGTTCCATTCAAGGATGCGTTATGGTTCAATCCCCTAAATGGAGAGATAACCCGTGCTAAATTCAAAGACGGGAAAATACAGATAGAACTGCGCAGCGGTGAGTCCATGATATTGCAGACTTTCGACGATGCAGTACCTACAGACTTACCTTATCGGATAACAGCCCCCTACTCTATATGTGAAACCGCAACCGACGGCTTTGTGGAACATGAAATACACAAGGCGATTGACGGTCCGTGGACGCTCTCCTTCACCGAGGAAGCTCCAAAGGTAGACAAGACCTACCAACTCGACAAAATCCAAAATTGGGAGACACTCGACGAACAAACAAAGGTGACCATGGGCACAGGCGTTTATACCACTCATGTCAAGCTCTCCCCAAAAGAAGCAGCAGACAACTGGCTCATCGACCTTGGCGACGTACGCGAGAGCGCCCGCGTCTATATCAACGGTCAATTCATCGGTTGTGCATGGTCGGTTCCCTTCATCCTCGACACCAAGCATACACTAAAGGCTGGTGACAATGAACTGCGCATTGAAGTGACCAACCTGCCCGCCAACCGCATTGCCGACCTGGACCGCCGCGGCGTTCAGTGGCGCAAGATGGAGGAAATAAATGTCGTGGACATCAATTACAAGAAAACACTATATGACCAATGGGAACCTATGCCCAGTGGCCTGAACTCACAAGTAAAACTAATCAAAAAATAAAGAACAATGGCAGAAGAGAAAAATCATCACCACCACCATCATCACCATCACAAGGAAGATGATGCAACTCGATTCAAGCGCAAAAGTCTTGCTTCAATTAAACGCTGGAAGATTATCAGAAAATGGGCTTTCCGGGCCTTGTGCCTACTGGCCGTCATCATGGCCGTCCTTGTAGCGTTGGTCTACACCATAGGCTGACCCTTCATCTTCTGCATCTGTGCGGCCATCTGGGCCATGCGGGTGCGGTCGATGCCGGAAACCATCTTCATCATCTTCTTCGTCTGGTCGAACTGTTTCATCAGACGGTTCACATCCTCTATCTTCGAGCCGCTGCCACGTGCTATGCGTAGGCGGCGGCTTTGGTTGATGATGTCGGGGTTCTGACGTTCCTTCGGTGTCATGCTCTGGATGATGGCCTCAATCTTCTTGAAGGCGTTCTCGTCGATGTCGATATCCTTGATGGCCTTGCCAACGCCAGGAATCATCGCGGCCAGCTCCTTGATGTTACCCATCTTCTTAATCTGCTGAATCTGGGACATGAAGTCGTCGAAGTCGAACTTGTTCTTGCGAATCTTCTTCTCCAGTTCGGCAGCCTGCTTCTCGTCGAACTGCATCTGCGCACGTTCCACGAGGCTCACCACGTCACCCATACCCAGTATACGGTCGGCCATGCGCTCAGGGTGGAACACGTCGATGGCATCCATCTTCTCGCCCGTACCAATGAACTTGATGGGCTTGGTGACGACAGTGCGTATCGACAGGGCTGCACCGCCACGGGTATCACCGTCGAGTTTGGTGAGTACCACACCGTTATAGTCGAGCTTATCGTTGAACTCCTTGGCGGTGTTCACGGCGTCCTGACCGGTCATGGCATCGACGACGAAGAGTGTCTCGTCGGGTCTGATGGCCCACTTCAGGGCGGCTATCTCGTTCATCATGTCCTCATCGATGGCCAGACGACCAGCGGTATCGACGATGACCACGTTGTACGACTCCTGCTTTGCCTTGCGAATGGCATGCTGCGCGATGGACACCACGTCCTTGTTCTCTGGCTCAGTGTACACATCCACGCCGACGCTCTCGCCTACCACCTTCAGCTGCTCGATGGCAGCGGGGCGGTAGATGTCGCATGCCACGAGCAGCGGCTGCTTGTGATGCTTCGTCTTGAGCATGTTGGCCAGCTTGCCGCTGAATGTCGTCTTACCCGAACCTTGCAGTCCAGCCATGAGGATGATGGCGGGGCGCTGCTCCAGTTTCAGCTCCGTGGCCTTGCCGCCCATGAGCGCCGTCAGCTCGTCGTGCACAATTTTCACCATCAGTTGGCTCGGCTTGATGGCCGTGAGCACGTTCATGCCCATGGCTTTCTGCTTCACACTGTCGGTGAATTGCTTCGCCACCTTATAGTTCACGTCGGCGTCGAGCAATGCGCGGCGCACGTCCTTCAGCGTCTCCGCTACGTTAATCTCGGTGATTTTACCTTCACCCTTCAGTATTTTGAACGACCTCTCCAGTCGTTCCGATAGATTTTCAAACATCTCTAAATATTTACGATTTACTGATTTTCGATTTGCAATTTTGGTTGCGATTTGGGGATAATCCCGCAATTTGGGTGCAAAATTACGAATAAAGAGCGAGATAGCCAAACGTTTTGTCTGATTTCTCGCTCTCGGAGGTCAAAACTATGGCTATTATAGCTAAAGCACGCTTCATATTGTCGAGGCGCTTCGTGCTGAAAAATATTTACATTGACCCCTCTGAGAATCCGATTTTTTGAATGAGTTCCTTGGTGGATTGCGTATAAGCCAGTTTTGAGAGGGGTCGTTTTCGCGTTTTTCACGCTACTGCTCAGCTATAAGCTGATTGCCCCTTAAAACTGTTTCGTTTTAGTCGGTTTTTACCGAAAAAGGTGGTCTTGTAGTACAAGACCATATCTTTTGTAGTACAAGACCATATCTTTTGTAGTACA
>JAFVFY010000036.1 GCA_017475265.1 Prevotella sp.
GACAGTGGACAGTAAAGGACAGTAACTTTTAAACTTTTCTCGCGTACGTGTGTGCGTGTGTACGCGAAAATGTTTCTATTTTCTACTGTCTTTACTGTCCTACTGTCCCACAAGAATATGTCACTTGCGACTCGTAAGTATGGCACTTGGACACCGTAAGTATGGCACTTAGCACCTGAAAATATGATACTTAGCAACTAAAAACAATATAGTTATGAAAGCAATGAGCAAACAACAGTTGGCCGACCGCGCCGGGGTGTCGGTCAGGACGCTGAACAGCTGGTGCAGGCGCTACCAGCGTGAACTACAGGAAATGGGCGTGACCCCGAGGATGAAGGTGCTGCCGCCACACGTCGTGATGTTCCTCGCAGACAAGTTCTGCATTGATGTGGATGGTTGATGTCACACAGAAATCACGGAAATCACAGATGTTTTTATGGTCACACAGAAATCACGGAAATCACAGAAATCATATATGCGGAAGGTTTGTCGGCGCAGCCTTTCTGTGGTTTCAGTGATTTCTGTGTGACCTTTGAATTATTAATGGTATTTTTATGCTTTTAGCACGTTTGACGCAAAAATTCGCTCATCAGTTTGGTTTTTCGCTCAATTTGCACTATCTTTGCAACCGAATTGCTCACACCGTGATAATTAAATGGATATTAAGATATGATGCGAAAGATGGTTAGGTTATTCAGATTATGTGCCTTCGTCTTGTTGGCGATGGTGGTGATGGACTCCATGGCTCAAGGCTATCGTGAAGGTGAACTGATTGTAAAATTCCGCTATGAAAGAGTCCTAAGCCGTGGAATGGCGGAAGTTGAAGGGATGGGACATGTTGAAGCCGAAAGGCTGATGCCCCTTACTGGAAACAAAATTGCTGCCACTCGTAGTGCTGCAAGACAAAGCCTCGTGCCTGCCTTTAGCACTCCCACAGAGGATATAGACCTCTCACAACTCTATCTGATTCGCTTCGACGCAACGAGTATGACTGTCGAGGAGGCCGTCAAGGCTTATCAGGCAATGGATGGGGTGGAATATGCTGAACCCAACTATCTTTTAGGACAGATTTCGACTTCAGACGACGTGGCGAAGTATCAAGCCGAGCCACGATATGCAGAGCAATGGTATCTGGAAGCCATACGTATGCCTGAGCTTTGGCAACAGGCTATTACAAAAGAAAAACGCCCTGTTATAGCTATCCTCGATACAGGAGTCGACACCTCCCATCCTGACCTGAAGGACAATATCGTGGCTGTGAAGAATGTGATTGATGACAGCGATGACGTGACTGATGATGTGGGACACGGAACGTCGTGCGCCAGCATGGCTGCAGCTGCATGCAATGGTGAAGGAATGGTGGGAGCCAATCCGATGGCTCAGATCATCGCTATCAAGCTTTTTAAGGAATCTACAGGTGCCACTGTGGCCAATGAAATCAAGGCTTACGATTTCGCGCTTAGTAATGGGGCTGATATCATCTCCATGAGTTATGCAAACCCGATTGAATCGGAGGCTTTGCACGAGGCGCTGAAGAAAGCTTCGCAGCAAGCTATCATGATATCGGCGCCAGGCAATGAATCGACGAGTATCTACGATTTTGCCTATACGCCAGGTGCTTGGCCAGAAGTAATCGGCGTGATGGCTACAAATCGCCTCGGACAGTTGGCTAAGTTCTCGAATTACGACCTCGATGGTGCCTTTTACTCTGCAAACGACATGCCCTATAACTATGAGCTATATGTGCCTGGCGAGAATGTGCTGACTGCAAAAACTGGTGGTGGTTATCGCATCATCTCAGGCACCTCATTCGCTTGTCCGCTCGCAGCAGGAGCCATCTCTCGTCTGCTTCAGTGCCGTGATTTCGAGAACCGTGAAGAGCTGGTCCGTGCCTTAGCCGAATCTGCAGGCAGTCATCTCGACATCATGCAGGCTTATCAGTACCAGGAGCCTATCAATGGTGTGTTCGTGCGAAGAATCAACGGGACGGATATGACCTTTAATAAGGTGGGCGACAATCGCGTGGTGATTGGCGATGGGCTGCACGCCAGTGTCAGCAGTTCGCAGACGGACTCCCTCATGATTCCACAACTCGTAGCCGGCTATCCGCTCGATGGGGTTGCCGATCATGCCTTTGAGAGCTTAAGCATCAAGAAACTCACCTTTTGGGAGAACATCAAGACATTGGGTGCCAGCGCCTTTGCGGGAGCTAAAGTAGATACGCTCGACATGAGGAGAATCACAAAGCCGCTGACGTGTGGCGCAGGATGCTTCGACGACCAGCTTTACAAACATTGTATAGTCAGAATTCAGCGGAAATACTTGAACGATTTCCAAAGTGACGACTCATGGAAAAGCTTCGCCCATTTCCTCACGGATGAGTTCTATTGGAAAAACAGCGATGGCGTTCAGATGAACTTCAGCATTATCGATGAAAATGGGAAAATTGCTGCCGTCAGTCTGACAATGGACACTCACAAACCTGCCATTGATGCCAGCTTGAGTGGCAAACTCACCATCCCTGCAGAGGTAAACGGCTACAAGATAACAGCTGTAGGCGATATGGCGCTGATGGGCTGCTCGCTACAGGAAATCGAATTGCCTGAGACCATCGACAGCATCGGCAAGCAGGCCTTTGAGAACTGCGGCGACTTGGAATCTGTCGTTCTGCCAAATTGTATTACTGTGCTTCCCGAAGCTTGCTTCAGTTTCTGTATGTCTCTGTCGGAGGTCATACTCCCCCAACACCTGAAATCCATCGGGAAGGATGCCTTCAGCGGATGTGCCATGAGTACGGTTACGATTCCGGCAGAGGTGACCTCCATCGCCAAAGGTGCTTTTGACTGCGATGACCTGGAGTCTGTAGTATCGCTGATTACAGAGCCATTCGATTTGGGAAGCAGCAAAAGCGATGTGTTCGCAGCTAGCGAAACGCTGTATGTGCCAAAGGGAACCAAAGCCCTTTACGAGGCAAGGCAAGGTTGGAAGGATTTTCCCCACATCATCGAATCAGAGCCTACAGCCATCCATCAAGTGCTGCAGGCTCCCGCTGAGAATGCTCCCTATTACTCCATCGACGGCAAACAGATGGAAAATGCTCCACAGAGCCGGGGTCTCTACATCCGTCAGGGCAAGAAAGTCCTGGTGGCGCAGTGAGTTTTATAGTGTTTTATCGCCGTTTCAATCAGTTCCCGTTGCGCCATGAATGAGGTGTAGCATATCTTGACCAACTCCCAATTGTGGGTCAGCATTAGCACACCCAGGCATTTCTTGATGGTTGGCCAGAAAGCATTGCGGTTGGTACGCATGTAGTCACGGATGATTTCCTCGTCACTGACACCGTATGACTTCAGCAGGGCCATACTGACGATGCCCGTCCTGTCCTTCCCGGCTGTGCAATGGAAAAGGGTACAGACTCCTTTCGCGGCATTATCCTTCAGCTTCGAGACGGCCTTATCCAACTGGCTCCGACTGTATTCGTCAGTTACAGCGTCCTTATAGAGAGCCTTGAAGTCAGGCACCATTTCCTTCAGCTTGTCAGGATTCTTCCGCAGATTCCTGATGATTGTCATTGGGTCGGAACCAGTCTCATGGGTGACACCGACTGCAGCGTCTTTGATGAGTGGGATTTGCAGATATTCCACGCAATTAGGCAAGGGGTCAGGAAACTCGGCAGCTTCAACGGGTGTGCGCAGGTCTATCACACAGCCAATATGATACTTCTTACAGAGGTCAGCACACTCATTTTCCGTAAGAATACTGAGCTTTCCACTTCGCAGATACAATCCGCTTGGGACAACACCTCCAGAAAAAGCTGTTCCCCCAAGATCCCGCAGATTAAGCTCACGTATTCTCATTGATTTCATCTGCATACCTTCCTCGTCTTGGGTTGCTTGAAAAGTACCTTCATATCGACTTAAATCATAAAGTATTGTAATAGTTAGTGCAAAAATACGAAAAAGTGGAGAATTATCCGTAACTTTGCCCGTAGTTTTAATAAGTTTTGTGAAATCTTTCTGTTTTTCACATTTCAAAATCAAATAAATAGCAATACGTAGGGTTCAAGATGAATTGAATGAGCTAGATATGACGACATTAATCATTGGTTTACTGATTCCCCTGTTGGGTACGATGTTTGGATCGGCTTTCGTCTTTCTGATGAAGGATGAAATGTCGGTGCGATTACAGAAGTCGCTATTGGGCTTTGCTTCGGGAGTGATGGTGGCAGCATCGGTGTGGTCGCTGCTGATTCCGGCAATGGAAATGGAAACAGATAAAGGAGCTTGGTCTGTGTTCCCTGCTGCCGTGGGATTCCTGTTGGGTATGGGGTTCCTGCTGCTCATCGACGAACTGACACCGCACCTGCATATAGGAACGGACAAGCCAGAGGGTATGCGCTCCCATCTGTCGAAGACCGCCATGCTTGCCCTTGCTGTCACCATCCATAATCTGCCTGAAGGTATGGCCGTCGGCGTAGTCTTTGCAGGAGCGGAGAACGGGGCGGCACATATCTCATTGGCCGGTGCCGTTGCTGTTTCGTTGGGTATTGCCATCCAGAACATTCCCGAAGGAGCCATTATCTCCATGCCGATGCGAGCCGCAGGGAATAGTCGATGGAGGTCGTTCCTGCTTGGTTCCCTGAGTGGAGCTGTCGAGCCTATCGGAGCCGTTGCAGTCTTGTTGCTGGCCTCGATGCTGATGCCGGCGCTTCCCTATATGTTGGCTTTTGCTGCCGGAGCTATGTTCTATGTGGTGGTCGAGGAACTGATACCCGAAGCCTCCAATGGCAAGCACTCGAATCTCAGTACGATTGGCTTTGCTGTTGGTTTTGTTCTGATGATGGTACTTGATGTCGTAATGGGATGAAACCTTGGCTATCCATATTCTTGCTTTGCGCTTGTGCAGCCCCCCAACCCCATGAAGGGGGAGAGGCCGTGCCAGCCTCGGAAGTGAGGACGGTGGCGGTGGTGGCTCCCTTGTCCGACGCTGCCAAAGGACTTCAGCTTTTACGATACGTTAAAAAAAACAATTCATTTTGTTATTTGCTCTTTTCTTTATAACTTTGCACCCAATATGAAATATCTGCTATTTTTACTTGCCGTGCTGCTTCCGTCGGTATCGTGGTGTGAAGACATTTGGAGTGGCACTAAAGTGTTCCCAACCAACTGGACGGGCTGGGAGAAGCTCGATGATTCCTGCTTCTCCAATGCTGTGGCTGGGAAGCTTTTGCGATTTAAATACAACGACCTGAAGGTGGGAGCCTCGGCCACACTCTACAAGAGTGACTGGACCACCATTCCTGGCATAGATGGGTATGTGGAGTTACAGGGTAACCACGTCGATATTCCCGTCACACAAAGTCTCGTGCAAGAACTCAAAAGAGACGGATGCATCGTCTTCGGACAGGGGTTCACGATGACCAGCGTGCAAATCATCGGCATAGACGAGGTTTCACGCCTGAAACAGAGCGTTCCCTTGGTGAACGACTGGCTCTGGACGGAGAACGCCAAACCACGTATCAGCATAGACATTTCCAATCCCACTAATGCTGCTGCAACGGCAAATGCCGAACTCATCATCCAGACAGACAAGCTGAAGCCTTGCACCACCCTGAAGAAGTCGGTTGCCGTGAGCGCTTTGGGTAATGTATCCGTTAGCTTCGACCTTAACATAGAGCCTGGCTTCTACCAATGTACAGCCCTCGTCAACGACGAGTTGGCCCGCACCTTTACTATCGGCTACGCGCCAGAGAGAATCGTCTCACCACCCGATATGCAGCCTGACTTCCACACCTTCTGGCAGGAAGCAAAGTCACAGCTGGCTGCAACACCTATGGACATCACTATGTCAGTGATACCCTCAAAAAGTACACCCAACCGTACTGTCTATCTCATTGAGGTGAGGTCGGTCAGCGACCAGACAGGCGAAGCGTTCATGCGCGCCTACTATGCTGAGCCTACAGGCAACGGCACCTATCCGGCACTCATACATTTCCTGGGGCACGATACTGGCAACCTGGAGCCCTATTGTATGGGTGGTGACGACTTACCTGGATACGCCGAGATGTATGTGTCCATACGAGGACAGTTCATCAACAATCGCCCGCCTTTTACCAACCCCTACGGGAAAAATGGCGATGACTATTTCATCTACGGTTTCGGTAACAAGGAAAACTACTATTACCGAGGAGCCTTCCTCGATGCCGTCCGAGCTGTGGACTTCCTCTGCACACGCGAGAAAGTACAGAAGGATAACATCTTTGCCGAAGGGTCGAGTCAAGGAGGAACGTTGGCCATCGTTGCCGCAGCCCTGAGCGACGGAAGGGTGAAGGCTATCGCGCCTTCTGTGTTTTTCATGAGCGACTTCCCAAACTATTTCCAAATTACCGCCTGGCCAGGAACAGAGTTCATAAAGCAGAAAGAGCTGTTGGGAATGACCGACGAGGAGATGTACAAAATGTTGTCCTACTTCGACATGAAGAACCTCGCCACCATGATTCATTGCCCCGTCTATATGAACTTCTCGTTGCATGACGACATGTGTCCACCTTATACCAACTGGGTCTTCTACAACAACTTGGCATCTACAGAGAAGAAATACCTGAACAACCCGACGCTGGGGCATCAGACACCAGATAACTGGTGGAGCGAGTTCCTCGACTTCTTTGCTGATTACATGAACACCGAAGGCATCGAGGACCCTCAGATGGTGGGAAGGACGTCCGCTCAAAGCTATTACACCCTTGATGGCAGGAGACTTCCCGAAACACCCCGCAGACCTGGCATCTATATCAATAACGGCAAGAAGGTCGTGGTGCGATGAACATGAATCACTTTCGCAAAAAGGACTGCTTTGCATCCATTTCTATCCTTCTCTGTTAAAAAACAATAAGATAATGAAAAGATGTGACATAATTTGCGCCGTTCTATTACTTTTTTGTAATTTTACCGCGTGAAATGTCTACATGGTAGATGTTGTCACATTATTATTATGTTTGTACCAATCGAATCAGTAACTAAAAAAGTTAAATGATGGACTCTCAAGAGAACGTCCTCGTGAACCCTTCGCCAGTCGAAGAAGAGGCAAAAGTAACCAACCAGGAAGCCCTCGCTCCTGAAGTATCAACCGCAGATGAAGCCCCGCAGGAGGCAGCACCCGAAAAGGAACCCGCAACGGAGCCTGTAGTGGAACCCGCAGCAGGAGAACCCGCAAAGGAGGAAGCCGCAGCAGAGGAACCCGCTGCCGAGGAGCAACCCCGTCGCGTATACCAGACCAAACAGGAGGTGCTGGAGCGTGTGAAGGAAATAGCTCACGGCGAGGAGCCACCGCAGAAGGATGAGGTGGAACAGCTGAAAACAGTCTTCTACAAGCTGCACATCGCCGAGCGCGAGGCAAACATGAAGGCTTTCCTGGACGGAGGCGGTGACCCGGAGCAGTATCAGGTGCTGCCCGACGAGGACGAAGAGGTATTCAAGGCTGAGATGGGCATCATCAAGGAGCGCCGTCAGCAGCAGTTCCGCCAGCAGGAGGCCGAGAAGGAGGCTAACCTGAAGCGTAAACTGGAAATCATCGAGAAGATTAAGGCAATGGTCACCACACCCGAGGAGGCCAGCAAGACATACCAGGAGTTCAAGGCCCTGCAGACGGAGTGGCGTGAGATTAAGGCCGTGCCCGCAGAGAGGGCCAATGACCTCTGGCGTAACTACCAGCACTATGTGGAGCAGTTCTACGACTTGCTGAAGTTGAACAGCGAAGCCCGCGAGCTGGACTTCAAGAAAAATCTCGAAGCCAAGACACGCCTTTGTGAGGAAGCTGAGAAGTTGGCCGAGGAGACCGACATCATCGGAGCCTTCCACAAGCTGCAGCAGTTGCATGCCGAGTATCGCGAGATAGGTCCTGTGAGCAATGAGCTCCGCGAGGAAGTGTGGCAGCGTTTCAAGGCTGCTTCGACAGTCATCAACAAGCGCCACCAGCAGCACTTCGAGTCGTTGCGTGAGCGTGAGGAGCAGAACCTGGCCAAGAAGACCGAGATTTGCGAGAAGGTC
This sequence comes from Prevotella sp., assembly GCA_017475265.1. Taxonomy (GTDB): domain Bacteria; phylum Bacteroidota; class Bacteroidia; order Bacteroidales; family Bacteroidaceae; genus Prevotella. The sequence continues at coordinate 8,046 of JAFVFY010000036.1, forward strand.
GAGGCCATCATCGCCGAAGAGAATAAGAGTAGCGCCGATTGGGACCGCCATACGCAGGAGATTATTGCCCTGCAGGCTGAGTGGAAGACCGTTGGCTTTGCTCCCCAGAAGATGAACGTGAAGATTTTCGAACGTTTCCGCACGGCATGTGACCAGTTCTTTACGAGCAAGGGCGAGCACTTCAAGGCCCTGAAGGATACCTACAAGGAGAACGCCGACAAGAAGCGTGCCCTCATCGAGAAGGCCAAGGCCTTGCAGGACAGCACGGAGTGGCGCTCGACGAGTGACAAGCTCATTGCCCTGCAGAAGGAGTGGAAGACCATCGGTATGGTGCCCAAGCGTCTGGGCGACCAGCTCTGGGAGGAGTTTCTTGGAGCCTGCAACAAGTTCTTCGAGGCCCGTAATGCCGCAGGTGCAGGTCAGCGTGGTGAGGAACATTCCAATCTGGAGAAGAAGCGCGACGTTATCGAAAGACTGAAAGCCGCAGCCGAGGAGGCTGGCGAAGGGCTACAGGAGAAGGTGCAGAAGCTCGTCGAGGAGTATAACGCCATCGGCCATGTGCCTTTTAAGGAGAAGGACAAGCTCTACGAGGAGTATCATGCCGTGCTCGACAAACTGTACAAGGAACTGAACATCAGCGTGGCCAAGCGTCGCCTGACGAAGTTCAAGGACAGCCTGAAGCAGGTGGCTGAGCGTGGCGAGGGTGCCCTGGACAATGAGCGTGCACGCCTCATGCGCCAGTACGAGCAGATGAAGCAGGACATTCAGACCTACGAGAACAACCTCGGATTCCTCAGCGTCAGCTCGAAGAAGGGCAACTCGCTCATCGACGAGATGAACCGCAAGGTGGCAAAGCTGAAGGATGACCTGAAACTCGTCATGGAGAAAATCAAGGCCATCGACGCAGAGAATAAGCCCCAGCCTGCACAGGCAGAGAAAGCTGAGAAGGCTGAGAAGGCTGAAGAATGAAAAGTGAAGATTTTCATTTCAGGAAGTCTGAGCGCATAGCTAGCCAGAAGCAAATCGACGAACTATTCGCAGGAGTAGGCAGCCACACGCGGGCTGCCTTTCCTCTTAGGGTGGTATATATAAAAAAGGTACGCGAGGAGGGGCAGCAACCAGCTCAGCTCCTCATCAGCGTGCCGAAGCGCCGTTTCCGTCATGCCGTTGACCGTAACCGGGTGAAGCGGCAGCTACGCGAGGCCTACCGCACAAATAAACACCTGCTCCTTAGCGCCATTCCCTCCGACCAGACGGTATTCATGGCTTTCATCTGGCTTTCCGACACGCACCTCCCTACCAAGGAAATAGTGGCACGTGTAAGATTTCTCCTTAAGCATATCGCGGAGAACTTTCTCCTTAAGCATATCGCAGAGAACTGAATGGCTGCGCGTAGTATTTGACATGATAAAACGTGGTATCTATTACGTTAGCCAGGTGCTGAAGTGGATGCTGATTCTGCCCATTATCTTCTATCAGCGTTGCATCAGTCCCTTCACTCCTGCCTCCTGTCGCTTTACCCCCACGTGTTCGCAGTATGCACGTGAGGCTATTATAAAACATGGGCCAGTACGAGGTCTCGTACTGGCCATTTGGCGAATATTACGCTGTAATCCTTGGGGCGGTTCTGGTTACGACCCAGTTCCTGATTAACCCCCTTAACTCCTAAACTTGCGAAAGTTGGGTTAACCCCTCTACTCTTCCTCTTGCATGAGCAGGAAGTGCTGTAGCGCGCCCGTCATCGAGGGATATTTCTCGGAGGGAGCTTTCAGGTCGAGTCTCAGCCCTGCTTCCTCGGCAGCCTTTGCCGTCGTGGGGCCGAAGGTGGCAATGGCAATCTTTCCTTGCTGGAAATTGGGGAAGTTCTTCGCCAGCGCCTCAATACCTGAAGGACTGAAGAAGAGCAGCATGTCGTAGTCGAACGTCTTTACTTCCTCCTCGGTGAAGTCGTTGCTCACGGTACGGTACATCACGCACTCCTTGTGCTGCAGCTTCTTCGAATCGAGCAGCTTGGCGATGGAGTCGTTGTGAACGTCGCTCTGAGGCACAAGGTAACGCTCGTTCTTGTGCTTGACCATCATCGGCAGCAGGTCGTCAACCTTTCCCGACGTGCCGAAGAACACCTTGCGCTTGCGGTATTGCACGTATTTCTGAATATAGAGGGCAATGGTTTCGGTGACGCAGAAATATTTCATGTCCTCGGGTATATTGGCGCGGAGCTCTTTTGCGAGGGTGAAAAAGTGGTCGATGGCATGACGTGAGGTGAAGATGACGGCCGTGTAGTCGGTAATGGTCACCTTCTGGGTGCGGAACTCGCGTGCTGTCATTCCCTCAACCTTGATGAACGGGCGGAACACCAGCTCCACCCCGAAGCGTTCTGCAATGTCATAGTAAGGCGACTTGTCGCTCGTCGGTTTGGGTTGCGAAACCAAAATCTTCTTAATCATTTTTTTTCTTAGTTTTGTCCTAAAAATTTATTTTTATCGAATCGATAATTGTTAGCCCTGCGCCGCCCAATGCGAGCATGGGTGCTATTTCAAGGCTGCAAAAGTACAAAAAAGTTTGCAAATAGAGGCCATTTCCTCTGAAAAAGATTTGATAGGCCTTGTAAAATGTAAGGATTTTGTTCAAAAATAGAACTAGACCTACATATAATAGTACATTTTTGGTAGGGAAGTCGAAGTATATCTGTAGTGCCAGGATGGGGAAGAGCAGTACTCCCTGGAGTGCCGTCACCTGGAGTTGGAGGATCATCCATTGTAAATTTTTTTTCACTCCGAAGAAGGTCAGATTCACTACTGTTGCCACCAGCCACTTCAGGCAGTAGTATGCCGTGAACGATGCGAAGAGGACTCCGATGAGCATGATGCCAGAACCAGCGATGGCGTTTGGCCCAACAATGTCGGTGGTCAGGATGAACGAGCCGATGGCGAGCACCAAGGCGTTGACCAGCGAGAGGAACACCATGAAGCGCAGTTCGCCACCGCTCTCGCTGTTGCCATTGTCGTGATGCGTCGGCCAGAACAGGTCTTTCAGCTGTTTGGCCAGGATGTGCTTGGAGTGGGACAGCGAGACAACGAAGAGTACGAAGCAGAGCAGCAGCAGGATGGTGAGCGAGTTGTCACCACGCACGGCGTAGGGTACTGGGTCGCCCGCCACGCCAAGGCTGCGGTAGGGTAGGGTAGTGGGTTGTAGGTAATCCCTGTCGTTGAAGAATTTCTGCCGGGCAATCTCCTGAAGGTTCGGGCCGATGGCTTCTTCTTGCAATGAGTCTTCGGGAAAGGGCATGATGTAGCACTCGCCGGGGTGCAGCGTGTCGGCCTTGATGTGGTTTTTCCAGACCTTTGGATGTAGTTGAAGCAACGCGTCTTCCAGCAACTGGGAGGAAAACTCGTCGTAGAGGGTAGCCCCTATGGAATCCTGTGGTGCAACCATCGCTTTTGCACTATGAACTCAAATCGGGCTGGCACACGACGCCTGCCCTGCACTATGCTACAGACCGAACTCGCGGCGGATGTCGTCTACGCGGTCAAGCTTCTCCCAAGTGAACAGCTCCACGTCGATTTCCTTCGTCTCGTGGTAGTGGCTGGTGAAGATCTTTTTCACCACTTGCGGCTGTCGTCCCATGTGTCCGTAGGCTGCCGTCTCCAGGTACATGGGCTGGCGCAGCTTCAACGTACGTTCTATGGCTTTTGGCCTGAGGTCGAAGAGTTTCTCAATCTTCTGGGCAATCTCGCCGTCGCTCATGTTGACATGCTTCTTTCCGAAGGTGTTCACGTAGATGTTCATGGGCTTGGCCACGCCGATGGCATAGCTCACCTGCACCAGCATCTCGTCGCTGACACCTGCAGCCACCATGTTCTTGGCGATGTGGCGTGCGGCGTATGCTGCCGAGCGGTCAACCTTCGAGGAGTCCTTGCCCGAGAAAGCTCCACCGCCGTGAGCGCCTTTGCCGCCGTAGGTATCGACGATAATCTTGCGCCCCGTAAGACCCGTGTCGCCGTGAGGGCCACCGATGACGAACTTGCCTGTGGGGTTCACGTAGTATTTAATGTCGTCGCCGAAGAGGGCGAGCACTTTCTCAGAATGGATGTTCTGCTTCACGCGGGGGATGAGGATGTTGATGACATCGTCCTTGATGCGTTCGAGCATACGTTCGTCGGTATCGAACTCGTCGTGCTGCGTGGAGACGACAATCGTGTCGATACGCTCAGGCACACCCTCCTCGCTATACTGTATTGTCACCTGACTCTTGGCGTCGGGGCGGAGATAGGTCATCTGCTGGCCCTCCTTGCGGATGTCGGCAAGCGTGCGCATGATGAGGTGAGCCAGGTCGAGGCTCACGGGCATGAGGTTCTCCGTCTCATTGGTGGCATAGCCGAACATCATGCCCTGGTCGCCGGCACCCTGCTCCTCGTCGTCCTCACGGTCAACGCCTCGGTTAATGTCTTGGCTCTGCTCGTGGATGGCGGTAAGGATTCCGCAGGAATTTCCGTCGAACTGATACTCGGCCTTCGTGTAGCCAATGCGTTTGATGGTTTTGCGGGCGATGGTTTGCACGTCGATGTAAACGTCGCTGCTCACCTCACCCATGATGACCACCTGACCGGTAGTCACGAAAGTCTCACACGCCACGCGTGCTTTCTGGTCGTAAGCCAGGAACTGGTCGAGGATAGCATCTGATATCTGGTCGGCAACTTTGTCGGGATGTCCCTCCGATACTGATTCAGAAGAAAAGAAATATGACATAAAGATTCTTGTTTTTTCGTTTTGAGCGTGCAAAGGTACAAATAATCCTTGAAATGACACACGATTTTCTGAAAAAGTTGTACCCTGCGTACCTATTTTTAGGTATTATATGCAAAAAATCGGGATTTCCTTCGACCGTTTCACGATTTTTGACTACCTTTGCAATCGGCTATGAAATCTGACTGCTGCACATCTCATGACAAAGCCTGAAAATCAAGCCTGGAGAAAGAACGGCTTTCTCTCCTAGAGAAAACGGCTTTTTCTAGTAGAGAAAACGGCTTTCTCTCCCAGACAAAACGGCTTTCTCTCCAAGGGGGGATATTTAGGGCTGGTGAATGTGCTCGGCAGAGAGGCTAGGATTATGAAACTATCGGAACTGAAGACTGGTGAGCATGGTGTCATCGTGAAGGTTCACGGGCACGGAGGCTTCCGCAAGCGCATCATTGAGATGGGCTTCGTGAGGGGAAAGCTCGTGGAGGTGTTGCTCAACGCCCCGCTGCACGATCCCGTGAAGTACAAGCTGATGGGCTACGAGGTGAGCCTGCGCCGCCAGGAGGCCGAGCTGATTGAAGTGGTGTCGGAGCAGTCGTGGAAGCAGGAGACGGCTTATGCGGCCGTGACGTTCGACGCCAGCGACCATCCTGACGACTACCTGCGCCACGAGGCCCTGCGCCAGCGCCGAACCATCAACGTGGCACTCATCGGCAATCCCAACTGCGGCAAGACCTCGCTCTTCAATTTTGCCAGCGGAGCACATGGGCATGTGGGTAACTACAGCGGCGTAACTGTCGATGCCAGCTCTGCCCACGCGGAGATGTTCGGTTACGAGTTCAACCTCATCGACCTGCCTGGTACGTATTCTCTCTCGTGTTATTCGCCCGAGGAACTTTACGTGCGCCGCTACCTCACCGACCAGATGCCCGACGTGGTCATCAACGTCATCGATGCCTCGAACCTGGAGCGCAACCTCTACCTCACCACGCAGCTCATGGACATGGACTTGCGGGTGGTTTGTGCCCTCAACATGTACGACGAGTTTGAGCGTCGTGGCGACTACCTCGACACCGACAAGCTCTCCACGTTGCTGGGTATTCCGATGGTGCCCACGTCGTTCAAGAATGGAATGGGCGTGAAAGATCTATTCCGCTCTGTCATACAGGTTTACGAAGGAAAGAGTCGCATAGCACGTCACCTGCATATCAACTACGGACACGAGCTGGAGAACGGTATCGCCCGACTACAGAAATACCTGAAGCCCGATGAGAAGATTCACGAGCGATACTCCACCCGCTACCTGGCCATCAAGCTGCTCGAAGGCGACAGTAGCGTGGAACGGCTAGTGGTGGGTGACGCTTCGCTGTTGGAGGTGCGCGACCGAGCTGCCGCCCGTGTGCTGGAGGAGACGGGCGACGACGCCGAGACGGCCATCATGGACGCAAAGTACGGATTCATCAACGGGGCACTCACCGAGGCGGGCTTCACTACGGGCACCAAGGAGGACACCTACCGCATGACCCACATCATAGACAACGTGCTGTCCAACCGCTTCGTGGGCTTCCCCATCTTCTTCGCCATCCTCTTCGTCATGTTCCAGACGACCTTCGCCCTCGGCCAGTACCCGATGGATTGGATTGAGGCTGGCGTCGACTGGCTGGGCGGTTGGTTGGAGCAGACGCTGCCTGGAGGCTCCGTGCGCTCCATGCTTGTCGATGGTGTCATTGGTGGCGTCGGTTCGGTCATCGTTTTCCTGCCCCAGATACTCATCCTCTACTTCTTCATATCGCTCATGGAGGACTCGGGCTATATGGCCCGTGCGGCCTTCATCATGGACCGACTGATGCACAAGATGGGACTTCACGGCAAGTCGTTCATCCCGTTGGTGATGGGCTTCGGCTGCAACGTGCCTGCTGTTATGGCCACACGAACTATCGAGAGCCGACGCTCACGCCTCATCACGATGCTCATCCTGCCCTTCATGTCGTGCTCGGCACGCCTGCCGGTTTACATCATGATTACGGGCACGTTCTTCGCTGCCCAATGGCGCTCGTGGGTGATGATTTCGCTCTACGCCATTGGCATCCTCCTCTCCGTCATAGTCAGCAATGTGCTCTCCTCATTCGTCATCCGAGGCGAGGACACACCCTTCGTGATGGAGCTGCCACCCTACCGCTGGCCCACGCCAAAGGCCATCGGACGACACACCTGGGAGAAGGGAAAGGAATACCTGAAGAAGATGGGCGGCATCATCCTCGTAGCATCTATCATCGTCTGGGCACTAGGATATTTCCCGCACGATGACAGCCTCACCGTGGAGCAGCAGCAGGAGCAATCCTACATAGGTCGTATGGGCAAGACCATCGAACCAGTCTTCTCCCCTCAGGGCTTTAACTGGAAGCTCGACGTGAGCCTCATCGCCGGCATCGGAGCCAAGGAAATCGTGGCCTCCACCATTGGCGTGCTTTATAGTGGAACGGATGATGTCGAGGACCAACCCTCAACTCTCAACTCTCAACCCTCAACTCTCAACCCTCAAATCTCAAATCTCAAATCTCAACCCTCAAATCTAAAAGCCGACCTCACCCCCTTGACCGCCTACTGCTTCCTACTCTTCATCCTCATCTATTTCCCCTGTATCGCCACCATCGCGGCCATCAAGCACGAGACCGGCTCTTGGCGCTGGGCAACCGTAGCCGCCGTCTATACTACCGTCCTCGCCTGGATTGTCAGCGCCCTCGTCCATCAGTTAGGTCAGTTGTTTTTGTGACAAAGACACCTGATTTGTTACAATAACAACCCCCATTTTCGGTTACAAGATTGCCCATTTGAGCACAAAACCCCTTCGAAATGAGGTCTTGGCATCAAAATTCCGAACGGCTGTTTATGCGCTAAGTACAGGAAAAAGCATCAGAACAAGGGGTTTTTGCCTGTTTTTTGAGGCTTTTTGAGCTGTTTTTTGACATCTTTCTGTCACATTTTGAAGGTTGTAATCTTGCCTCAAAGGTTTACGGATTTTGTATCTTACTGTTTCTCAATCATTTAGAACAATCGTTAATGCCCAGGCGTTACAGTTACAGTTATTACAGTTGTTTTTTAAGGGGTATCATTTTCTCAAAAATGTGTTATAACTATCTAATTATTAATTAGTTATATTATTATAGTAGTATAATAGCCCCCCTTTTTTTCAACTGTAATAACTGTAACTGTAACGAGGAACCCTTTTTGCTATACCAATCTTACGGTTAGAGACCTTCTGAAGGTTTTCTGGTAAAATGTTTGCTCATGTCCTTTTTATTGTGTAACTTTGCCCCCACTAATATCAGCAAGGTATATGGACGAGGATAAAGACTTCCTGCGGCAAGACAACAACTACCGGACATTGAAGGCATTTCAGAAGGCGGAGTGCATCTACGATGTGACATTCTACTTTGCCCACCAGTTCCTGCAGCCTGGTGACCGCACCATCGACCAGATGATTCAGGCTGCCCGCACCGGCAAACAGAACTTGGCCGAGGGGAACATCGACGGCATCACTTCGCGCGAGATGGAGCTGAAGCTGACGAATGTGAACCGCGCCTCGCTCCACGAGCTGCTGCTCGACTACGAGGACTATCTACGAGTACGTGGCTTGGAGCAATGGAAGCAGGACGACCCGCGACTGCGCCAGACGCGCGCCTTCTGCAAGGCACACCTTGACTCCACCATCTACCGCGAGAAGATTCGCGAGCGCTCCGACGAGACCATTGCCAATATTGCCATCACGCTCATCCACCAATGCGACGTGCTCATCCGCGGCCTCATAGAGTGGATAAAGCAAGACTTCAAGCAGAATGGTGGTATCAAGGAGGAAATGTATCGGGCCCGCAAGGACTGGCAGAAGAGAAACGGAGCCTACGGGGCGATTCCTTATGGGGGGAATGGGTTTAATGGGTTTAATGGGTCTAATGGGGGGAATGGGCCTAATGGGTTTAATGGGGCGTCGCGAAACAATGCGCAGCCGCCCATTAAACCCAATCAACCCATCCAACCCATCAAAAATCCCAATCAACCCATTAAACCCAATGACAGCCGCAAATGAACAACTGGAGCAAGATTATCTTACCACAAATATCTATGAGACTAATATCAAGACTACTGACAGCCGTCATGCTGCTGATGATGGCTGCTACGGCCAAGGGCCAGAGCGACAAAGTGTTTATCTATTCGCCCGATGAGCGTGGCGGGCTGCGTATTGCCGTGCAGGAAGGCGACGGTTGGAAAGATTTGGGGCAGCTGTGCTCCAGCGACTACGGCACGTGGGGCGCAGAGAAGCGTATGTATGCCCCGTCGGTATGTAGGGCCAGCGACGGCACGTGGAGGCTGGTGTTCCAGGTGAACGACAGCTCGCCGGTCTTTGCGGCATCCTACAGCCGAGACCTCATTACTTGGCGACCGCAGGACTACCCCATCATGAGCACGAAGAAGTGCCTGAAGCCTGTGGTGCGTCCTGCCAAGGAGGGCTTCGAGGTCGTCTACGAGTCGGAGCAGGGACAGCGCCTCGTCACAGCTAGTTACGACTTCCGCCACTTCACTACTGGTGTATCGGCAAGGGAGGTGAAAGAGAGCGACAGGGCCGCTATACCTGTCTCGGAATACAAACATCATCTGGTCTTGAACGGCAAAGGACATGACGGGCAGATGTTTGAGGTGAGCGAACAAGAGCTCACCACTATCCGCCAGCACTTCGAGCAGAGCGCCCGCGACGGGCAGATGAGCAATGAGCGCATGCACGACGACGGGAAAAATGAATTATTTAGAAAATTAAAGAATGAAACCATCGAGGTCACGCTCACCATCGACACGACAAAGGAGAAGCCTATCAGCGACAAGCTCATCGGAATCTTCTTTGAGGACATCAGCTATGCCGCCGACGGTGGTCTCTATGCCGAGCTGGTGCAGAACCGCGACTTTGAATACACGCCGAGAGACCATCGTGGATGGGATGCCACCACCGGCTGGCACTCGTCGCGCCCCATAGAGATTGACAATGGTCACCCTCTGCACCCCAATAATCCTCACTATGCCGTGCTGTTGCAGGACACGCTGTGGAACGAAGGCTGGGACGGCATCGTGGTCGAGAAGGGCAAGAAATACGACTTCTCGATGTATGTCTTTGCGGGCGGACAGAAGCAGGACTTCGTCATTCAGCTGGTGGGACAGGATGGTACCGTGCTGGCCCAGAGCAAGCTGAGCACTAGCGCCAGCGACTGGCAGCAGTATGCCACCGTGCTCATGGCCAAAGCCAGCGACACGAAAGCCCGGCTGGTCATCATTCCGCAACGGGCGGCACGCGTGGGCGTCGACATGATTTCGCTCTTCCCGCAGGAGACGTTCAAGGGCCACAAGAACGGGCTACGTAAAGACCTGGCGCAGGTCATCGCCGACCTTCATCCGAAGTTCGTACGTTTCCCCGGAGGCTGTATGTCCCACGGTCAAGGGCTGGAGAATATCTACCACTGGAACCATACCATAGGCTCGTTGCAGGAGCGCAAGCCCGACTTCAACATCTGGGGCTACCACCAGACACGCGGTCTGGGCTTCTACGAGTATTTCCAGTTCTGCGAGGACATCGGAGCCGAGCCGCTTCCCGTGCTTGCCGCTGGAGTGCCCTGCCAGAACTCGGCAGCCAATGCACAGGGCGTGGGCGGTCAGCAGGGAGGAATACCGATGGACGAAATGCCCGCCTACATCGACGAGCTTTGTAACCTCATCGACTGGGCCAATGGCGACCCCGACACCAACGAATGGGCTGCCAAGCGTGCCGCTGCCGGCCATCCGAAGCCTTTTAACCTAAAGTACTTAGGCATTGGAAATGAGGATATTATCTCTACTGTTTTCGAGGAACGTTACGAGATGATTTGTCGTGCTATCCGCGAGCGTCACCCGGAGATTAAGTTATGTGGAACCGTAGGACCGTTCCATACTCCCTCGGCCGACTACATCGAGGGCTGGGACCTCTGCCGACGCAATCCTGACTTGCAGTACATGACCGATGAGCACTACTATGAGTCGACGGGTTGGTTCATCAACCACCGTGACTACTACGACAAATACGACCGTCAGGGAACCAAGGTCTACTTAGGAGAGTGGGCGGCCTCTACCAATGTGAAGCGTCCCAACGTGGAGACAGCCCTTGCCGAGGCCCTCTACCTGACCGATATTGAGCGCAACGGCGACGTCGTGGAGATGACCTCCTACGCCCCTATGCTCAGCAAGGACGGCCACTCCAACTGGAACCCCGACATGATTTATTTCTCGAACACCAGCATCCGCACCACTCCGGCCTACGAGATTCAGCGGCTGTTCTCTGTCTATGGTGGCGACCGCTATGTCAGTTCCCAACTCTCAACTGTTCAAGGGAATTTGCAATCCCCGAACACCCAACTCACTCGTCGTCTTGGCGCCAGCCTAGTGCGCGACTCCAAGACCGGCAAGCGATACCTGAAGCTCATCAATGCCCTGCCGACGCCCATCCACATCACCGTCGAGGGCATCCAGATTCCCGCTACCTTGAAATGTCAGCAGTTCACCGGAGCCATCGACGACCAGAAGGCCAAGGTCGAGGAGATAGAAACCTCCGCTCCCACCACGCTCCCGCCATATTCCCTCCGCGTCATTGAGCTTTGAGTTAATCCGTTAAATCCGTAAAATCCGTTGTTAATGTAATCCGTTTAATTCGTAAAATTCGTTGTTAAAATAATCCGTTTAATTCGTAAAATCCGTTGTTAAGGTAATCCGTTTAATTCGTAAAATCCGTTGTTAAAGCAATTCGTTTAATTCGTAAAATTCGTTGTTTAAAGTATTATGGATAGAATCGGAGTTTTTGTGGGGACCTTCAACCCCTTCACCGTGGGTCACGACAGCATCGTCCGTCGTGCCCTCCCTCTCTTCGACCGTCTTGTCATTGGTGTTGTCGGCGACCACGTTCAGAAGTCCGGCCTGCCCTCAGCTGAGGAGCGTGTAGAGGCCATTGCCAGCGTTTATGCCGACGAGCCTCATGTCATCGTAAAACCCTATTACGGCCTCGCCGTAGACTTCGCCCGCGAACAGGGTGCCCGCTTCATCGTCAAGGGTGTCCGCTCGGTAAAGGACTTCGAATACGAGCGCGAGCAGGCCGACATCAACCGCCTCATCACCAATGGCGAAATAGAAACCATCTTCCTCTACGCCGAGCCCCAGTTGAGCAGCATCTCCTCCACGATGGTGCGCGAGCTGCAACATTTCGGCGTAGACACATCACCATTCTGCAACATAACCAAAAACAAGTGACTATGATCACCTACAATTGTGAAAACGTGAAGATGCCTGCCATCCGTCGGCGTGACACGTCGGCTTGGATTAAGCGGGTGGCAGAGAGCTATGGAAAGCGAGTGAGCGAGGTGGGCTACCTCTTCTGCGACGACGAGAAGATACTGGAGGTGAACAAAGAGTACCTGCAGCACGACTACTACACGGACATCATCACCTTCGACTATTGCGAGGACGATGTGCTCAATGGCGACATCGTCATCTCTCTCGATACCGTGCACTCTAATGCGGAAAAGCTGGGGAAGGACTACGACGAGGAGCTTCATCGCGTCATCATTCATGGAATCCTCCACCTCTGCGGCCTGAACGACAAAGGGCCAGGCGAGCGGGAGCAGATGGAGGCTGCGGAGAATCAGGCCTTGGCGATGAGATAGCGCCTGAGTCTTTGCTTTATTGTGGAGACATGCTTCCGCGCCCGGTATGTCATGACGGCCCATCCTCGGGTGATGGCGTTCTGGGGATGCAGGTGGCGGAAGTGCTGGGTCTGTCTGGCGTAATGATAATATAAGTTGTATAGCGGGTGTACGCAGTTGTGCTGCCAGGGCTTGGGGTGCGATGCATAGTGCAATATCGTGGGGTCAGCCTTATGCTCCAGGGCGTTACACTTATCGGCAGCATAATCGTTTACCACCTGTCCGTCTATCCGGTCATATTGGAGGGAGTAGTCAGGGTCGTAGACGTTGGATGTCATGTTCCATTGTGCCGCAAGGTGAAGGCATTGCTTGTAGAGCACGGCGTTGAGCGTGTCCTGGTCGTGGTATTTTATGCTGTTATAGTTCTTGGCGATGTAGTCCATGAGCTGCCGGCTCACGTCGTATTGGCGGAAATAATCAACGTTTATCAGCGTCACCCCGGCGTTGAAGTAACCATACTCCACGGGGTAGCCCAATCGGATGGCCTCGTGTCCGAATCCCACTTGCGCCACAGCAGCAATAGCATAGCCTGTGAGGTCGGTGTTCCAAAGAGTAGCAACGGAATGGTTGACCACGATGTCGCAGTCGAGGTAGAGCACCTTGTCCACTTCCTTTGGCAGCAAGTCGGGAATGAGCAGCCGATAGTAGGTGGCGCGGCTGATGTGTGCCAGCTCGGCTCCAGACGGCATAGGGAAGCGGTCGATGACCGTAGGGTCGACATTGCAGAAATGCACTTTGCCGCCACGTGCCGTCACCTCTTCGCTGATGATTTGCTCGTTCTCGGGAGTCAGGCCTTCGGTAAGCAAAAAGACGGTCACATCATCATTGTTCATCAGCAAGGAGACGAGCATCACGCAGCAATGTTGCACAAAATTATCATCGGTAGCACAAACTATGACCATGGATCATTAACCATTTAACATCGAACATAGAGGGTGCAAAAATACGAAAAAGCAGGGTAACGGCCAAATTTTTCTGGCGAATAGTTTTTAAAGTCATGCTATTTTTGTAATTTTGCACGCAAAATCCAAATGTGATGGTTTCATTAAGAGCTGTGCGTTGCCTTTTGCCAGGCTTTTTGCTGTCGGTTATGCTTCTTTCGTGTTCTACGACGAAGAACATTCCCGACGGCGACCAGCTGTTTATTGGCCTGACGAAGATAGAGTATAAGCAGGACACCGTTCAGCAGCAACATGAGCAGGACTCCGTCCGGCAGCAACGTGAGCACTTCGTCAAGACGCAGGAGGAGGTGGAGGCAGCCCTTGCCACAGCTCCCAATGGCGCTTTCTTCGGCAGCAGCTACTACCGCACGCCGTTCCCCTACAGCCTGTGGATATGGAATTGGGCAGGCGACAGCAGCGGCAAGCTGAAGAAATGGATGAAGAAGTCGTTTGGCAAGGCTCCCGTGCTGATGAGCCAGGTGAACCCCGCCCTGCGTGCCTCGGTGGCCCAGTCGGTATTGCATAAGAACGGTTACATGCACGGCACGGTGTCCTATACCGAGGTGCCCCAGCGCAATCCGAAGAAGATGAAGATAGGCTACACGGTCACCCCCGGTCCGCTCTTCCTCGTCGACTCGCTGAGCTACCAGAACTTTCCGGCTCCCATGCGGCTGCTTATCGACTCTACCATTACTGAGGCGAATATCGTCAAGGGCTCGCCCTTCAGCGTGGGCAATCTCGATGCAGAGCGCACCAGGCTTTCGCAGCTCATGCGTAACAATGGCTATTACTACTATCAGCCCAGCTATGCCTCATTCCTTGCTGATACCTTTGCTGTGGCCAATCATGTTAACCTGCGGCTGCAACTTGCCGACTCCTTGCCAGAGCAGGCCCTCCACCCTTGGTATATCGGTACCACGACGATGCAGATGCGGCGCACTCCGCGTGAACAGCTTACCGACAGCACAGGCCGCAGTTTCCTGAAGATACGCTTCAACGGCAAGCGGCCTCCCATGCGCCCCAGGGTGGTGCTTCGCAACATGAGGCTGCGTCCGCGAAGTCTTTTCAGCTATGACAACTACCAGGAGTCCATGCAGAAGGTGAACGCCACGGGTGTATTCTCCTCCGTAGACTTCCAATTCAGGCCCCGACTCGGCACAGACACCCTCGACCTGACCCTTAACTGCGTCTTCGACCAGCCCTACGACTTCTATGTGGAGACAAGCTTTGTGAACCGCACCATAGGCCGTCGCGGCCCAGAGTTGAAGGTGGGTCTTGTGCGCCGTAATGCCTTCCGTGGAGGTGAGCGTCTCGACGTGAACTTGCACGGAGCCTACGAGTGGCAGAGTGGTGGCAATAACTCCTACCAATATGGTATCGATGCCAGCGTGGAGTTTCCCCGGATATTGTTCCCCTTCCTTAATGATGAGCCGCGACGTCGTCGTGTAGAGCGGGATAGCACAGGAACAGCTCCTACTGGTGAGAGACGCCGTCGTCGCCGGCGTTACTACTCCACGCCGTGGACGATAGCGAAGTTGTCGACGGACATCGTACGACGCCCCAACTACTACAAGATGCACATCGTTGCAGGTGAGTGGACCTACCGATGGCAGAAATCGGAGAACACTCAGCATGAGTTCTCGCCGCTTACCGTGAAGTACCAGTACATGAACAGCCATACCGATGAGCTTGAAGCTCTACTGGCGGAAAACATGTACCTTAGTGCTACCATGAGCGACCGCTTCATCCCGAAGATGCGCTACACCTATGTCTACACCAGCCCCCGGAAACACCATAACCCGTTGCGCTGGGAGACAAGCCTCGAGGAGGCTGGCAACGTGACGTCGCTCTACTTCATGGCCAAGGGTGACAGTTGGTCGGAGAAGGACAAAACGTTGTTCAAGACACCCTACGCCCAGTTCCTGCGTCTGGAGACTGACCTCACCAAGACATGGACGCTCTCCCAGACGTCGCAGCTAGTAGGTCATATCAATGCGGGCTACCTCCACAGCTACGGAAACTCTAGTGAGGCTCCCTTCAGCGAGAAGTTCTATGTGGGAGGTGCCAACAGCATACGTGCCTTCCCCGTGAGAAGCATCGGCCCGGGTGCCTTCCCCGGCTTCACCAGTTCCGGCAACCAGTTTGCCTACGTGATGTGCAACGGAAACCTCAAGCTGGTGATGAATCTGGAGTATCGCCAGCGTCTGGTGGGCAATCTTTATGGAACCCTTTTCCTGGATGTGGGCAATGTGTGGGACTCTGCCGACTGGACATTAAGCGAGGAAGATTTTGAAGGCGATGATGACATTATTGATGATATCATCGACTGGAATGAAGCTGTCAGTAAGATGAGTTTTAAGCCCCGCAACCTCTTCCGGGAGCTGGCTACGGGCACAGGCATTGGTCTGCGCTATGACCTCGACTTCCTGATTGTCAGAGTTGACTGGGGTTTCGGTTTCCATGTGCCCTACGATACAGGAAAGAGTGGATACTTCAACATCCCACGGTTCAAGGACATGCACACCCTTCACCTTGCCGTCGGCTATCCGTTCTGATATATCTTTATTATTTTATGTACAAACCATTGTTCTTGAAGCGCGAGATGCTCGTGTTCCGCCAATTCCAGCGGAAGGGCTACTCGCTCTTTGCATGTCTGGGTCGCGAGGTCATTATCTCCGTGCTCAGCGTCGCCACGCTCTCGGCCACTAAGGCTGCTGGCATCAGCGATGAGGTGTGGCGTGTAGACTCCGCCGGACATGTCAGGGAGGTGTTTCTTAGTGACGTTGGCGTCACTGGCTCCCGAGCGCCGCTGGCTACGAGCCAGGCGGCTCGCATGGTAACTGTACTGAGCCGTGAGGACATTGCGCAGGCGCCAGTACAAAGTGTTAACGATTTGCTGAAGTACGCCGTCGGCGTCGATGTGCGACAACGAGGAGCCCTTGGCTCCCAGACCGACGTCTCCATCCGTGGCGGCACGCAGGAGCAAATCACCGTACTGCTTAACGGCGTCAACATTGGCGACCCGCAGACGGGGCATAATACCCTCGACCTGCCCTGTCAGCTCGAAGATATTGTGCGTATAGAAGTGCTCGAAGGCCCTGCCGGACGGGTCTACGGAACGTCCTCGCTCGTTGGAGCCATCAATATTGTTACGACAAGCCTCCCCCAACCCCTCCAAAAGAGGGGAGAAGTGAAGCTGGAGGCTGGTTCCTACGGCTATGCCAAGGCTGCCTTTACAGCAAGCCTCCCCCAATGGCGGGAGGTTGGAGGGGGCCTCTCTGCAAGCTATTCCCGTTCCGACGGTTACTCTCGCTCCCGTTCAGGCAACCTGAATACTGGCTATAGTGGTTCAAAGGCTTTCTATCAGGGAGCCTACGACACCCGTGGCCTTCGTGTAAACTGGCATCTGGGACTTTCAGACCGAGGGTGGGGGAGTGGCACCTTCTATGCTACGCCCCGTTGGCAGGCTGACGAGCAGTATGAGCACACCACGAAGCTCTTCGCCGATGTGCAAGCAGACCTTTCTGCTGGAGGGGATTTGCAATCCCCGACCTTCCACCTACAGCCCGCCATCTACTGGCAGCAGCATCGCGACCGCTACGAGGGCTACCACGACCGTCCCGACCTCATGCCCTATAATTATAATAGGTGTGACGTCTACGGCGTAAAGGTCAACGGCTATTTCGACTCTCCGCTGGGGCGTACCGCCATTGGTGCCGAGCTTCGCAACGAGGACCTTGTCAGCGGCAACCTTGGCGAGCCGCTTTTCCGTACCCATCACATCAACGGTACCGACCGTGACTATACCCTCGGCATTAACCGCACGAACATCTCCGCTCACCTCGAGCACAACGTCCTGCTGCGCCGTCTTACCGTCTCGGCAGGCTTTGTGGCAGCGAAGAGTTCTTGGAGCGACATGAACATGACCCTCTATCCTGGCATCGATCTCAGTTATCGTATCCCGTTCAACGTCCAACGTTCAAGGGGACTTGCAAACGGCTCAAGGGGATTTGCAATCCCCGTCACGCTGAAACTTTTCGCTGGCTGGAACACTTCCCTGCGGTTGCCCACGTTCACCGAGATGTACTACAAGCTGCAAGGCTATGCCGCCGACCCTCACCTGAAGCCCGAGGAGATGCAGGCCTTGGAGGTAGGCGCACAGCTAGCCACGCCTCATGTCGAAGCCAAGACCACACTCTTCCATCATCACGGCCGCAACATGATTGACTGGGTGATGGACACCTCCCTGGGCGATGCCGCCGTATGGCAGAGCGTCAACCACACGCGTATCAACACTACAGGACTCGAAATCTCGCTTTCCACACAGTTCTCCCCTCTTACCGCTCATCTCTCCTACACCTATCTTTCTCAGGACAAACACCTGTCGGATGGCCTCGTGTCGCAATATGCCCTGGAGTATCTTCGCCACAAGCTCGTGGCCACCATTCAGGCACCCCTCTGGCGTAACCTTAGTGGCCGACTCGGATTACGCTGGCAAGACCGCAAAGGCACCTACACAACCTTCTCTGGTGACCTGTGTCCCTACCGTCCCTACGCCCTCATGGATGCCCGTCTGTCCTGGGTGCAATCCCGTATCACCCTCTATGCCGAGGCCAGCAACCTCCTTAACAACCGCTCCTACGTAGACTTCGGCAACGTGCCACAGCCTGGCCGCTGGCTTGTGGTTGGATTCAGCTGGCGATACGTTAATCTTCCATAATCGTTTCGTGGTTACAAGCTTTTTTCGTACTTTTGCCGAAAAATAGGATTACTAACTATCACTAAACTATACCCCCGATGAAACAGACAATGATTCTGGCCCTGGCGCTGCTCATGGCGTGCACGATGGCCTACGGAAAGAAGAAAGTAGAGAAACAGGAGCTATGGCCCAACGGCGAGCCAATGGCCGAGTGGTTTCGTGACACGACGAAAGTGAAGGTGCAAGACCTGGGACGGCAGTATGTGCTGACCAGCTACGGTGTGCGCCAGGGCACCACCGACATCCAGACAAAGGCTATCCAGGCCGTCATCGACAAGGCTGCCAGCGAGGGCGGTGGCGTCATTGTAGTGCCGAAGGGGACGTTCTACTCAGGTAGTCTCTTCTTCAAGCAGGGCACGCATCTGCACCTGCAGGAGGGCGCGGTGCTGAAAGGCTCAGACCGCATACGCGACTTCGAGATTCGTGAGACACGCATAGAGGGGCAGACGTGCAAGTACTTCGTGGCCCTGGTGAACGCCGACGGGCTGGATGGCTTCACCATCACCGGAAAGGGTACCATCGACGGCAACGGAGAGTCGTACTGGGAGCAGTTCTGGATTCGCCGTCAATGGAATCGCCAATGCACGAACAAGGACGAGCAGCGCCCACGACTGACATACATCTCCAATTGCAAGAACGTCACCGTGCAGGACGTGCGGCTCATCAACTCGCCCTTCTGGACGAACCACGTGTACCGCTCAGACCATGTGCGCTACCTCGACCTCTACATCTACTCTTCGACGCAGGACATCAAGGGTCCGTCGACCGATGCCGTCGACATCGATGTGTGTCACGACGTGGTGGTGCGCGGATGCTACATGAACGTCAACGACGACGCCGTGGTGCTGAAGGGTGGCAAGGGTACCTTCGCCGACCAGGCGCCGGAGAATGGACCCTGCTATAACATATTGGTGGAGAATTGCCATTACGGCACCGTTCATGGTTGTATGACGCTCGGCTCGGAGTCGGTACACGACTGGAACGTCATCATGCGTCGTTGTCAGGTGGACGATGCCCATCGTGTTCTCTGGCTGAAAATGCGACCCGATACGCCACAACACTATGAGTATGTCACCGTAGACGAGATGAAGGGCAACACCAAGTCGTTCCTCGTGTGCAAGCCTTGGACGCAATTCTATAACAAAGAGGAACGTGAGGATATGCCACTCTCGCAATGTAACAATATCACGCTGAGCAACATACACATGGATTGTTCGACCTTTTTCGATGTAGACGGCTCTGACAAGTACGCCCTGAAGGACTTCACTTACGAGAACATCGACGTCACGGACAAGGCCAAGGTAAAGGCCTTCTCAGTAAACCCCGTTGTGAACCTCCAGTTGAAGAACGTCACCATCAATGGCGAGAAGATAGAGCAACCGTGATGATTTAGTAGCTGACCTGATGAGAAATGAATACAGACGAGAAGTTCATGCGCCGTTGCCTTCAACTGGCACAAAACGGCCGCAACGGAGCACGGCCTAACCCCATGGTAGGGGCGGTGATAGTAGTTCCCTGGGGGCAGGGGGAGGCCCGCATCATCGGTGAGGGCTATCATGTACGTTGTGGGGAGGGTCATGCCGAGGTGAATGCCTTCGCTTCTGTTAGGCCAGAGGACGAGCACCTGCTCCCTGAGGCCACGATGTACGTTAGCCTGGAACCCTGTTCCCACTACGGCAAGACGCCGCCCTGCGCCGACCTTATCATCAAGAAAGGAGTGCGCCGCGTGGTGGTGGGGTGTCAGGATGATTTCTCCAAGGTGCAGGGACGTGGCATACAGAAGCTGCGCGAGGCAGGTATCTGCGTCACCGTCGGCGTTCTGGAGCAGGAGTGCCGATGGCTTAACCGCCGGTTCTTCACCTTTCATCGAGAGCATAGGCCTTATATCATCCTGAAATGGGCACAGACGGCCAACGGCTTTATCGATGATGACGGTCGGGCGCTTAAAATATCCTCAGACTTCAC
Source organism: Prevotella sp. (assembly GCA_017475265.1). GTDB lineage: Bacteria > Bacteroidota > Bacteroidia > Bacteroidales > Bacteroidaceae > Prevotella. The sequence continues at coordinate 28,217 of JAFVFY010000036.1, forward strand.
CCAGATGCTCTGCCACAAGCTTCGCTCCGAGGCTGATGCCATCGCCGTGGGCCGCATCACCAACGATCGGGAGCACCCACAACTGAATGTCCGCCACTGGTCTACGTACAATGGCCAACGTTCAATGGTCAATGTTCAATGGCCAACGTTCAACGTTCAATGTTCAATGTTCAATGTTCAATGGTCAATGGTCAATGGTCAATGGTCAATGGCCCGCCAGCCCCGCCGCATCGTCCTGAGTCATGACCATCCTCTCGACCTCGAGGGCCTTTATGCCGACAACGTGCAGTCGCTCATCGTGGAGGGCGGTGCCAAGACACTTCATTCATTCCTCGATAGTAACCTCTGGGATGAGCTCCGCGTAGAGACAAATCTCGCCCTCACCGTCCCCAAGGGAACCCCTGCTCCACTTATTCCTCCAAGCGCCAAGGTCATTGGCAAAGAAATCTACGGAGACAACATCATCACACATTATTATAATATGTAAAGGTGAGGTGATATTAAGGCCTTTTCATTTCTCGTCGGATGTGATTTCCCAATGACCACCTTTGTCTGGACCAACACGACGGATGAAACCTTGCTCGCGGAGATTTTTCAGTTGCCATTCGACCCCCTTGATTGTTATTGTTAGTTTTTCAGCGAGTTCAGATGTTGTGATGTTTGGGTTCTCTCTAATAGCATTAAAGATTTTCTCCCTAGTTTTCTTCCTAGTTTCCTCCCCAGTTTTCTGGATAGTTGTTTCCCATCCAGATTAACTACCTCCACATCTGAATCCTTCAGGATGTTCTGGCTCACCTTACTGCTGTTGATGGTATTCCAGAAGTCTTTTAGAATCTTATCTGCGTATTCCACACCATGAATTTCGAACCGCCGGGCAGCGTCTTTCTCCTTTGGATGCTCATCAACGCCAAGAAGTATCAGTCCGCCAACAGTATTGGAAAAAGCCGAATATGTTTCCCATACTGACTTAGGCACCTCCGCCTTTGCTCGTTTACACTCCAGAGTCACCCGCTCCCCCTTCCATAGTGCCTCTTTTATCGTTTTCTCGTCCATATCTCGCTTTGTTTTGACTGCAAAAGTAATCAAAATAATTGACTATAAGCTCTTTTTACGCTAAATTAGCCTCCAATTAGCAACTTTTCATAAAAATATCGGGTAAAAAGTTGGCTTATATGAGTTTTTTTGTTTATCTTTGCACTCGCATCGAGCCGCAAGGCTCGGAGCTTAGGTGATACTGAGGTATCTGCTGATAATGATTTCGTGGGAACTTAGCAACATTTGCTATTTATTCGAAAGAACGTCCTTGAAGCTTGGCCGCAGAAAGACGTAATTACGGAATAAAGAGCAGATGTCCACTTGATACGTGGGCATCTGACTCGTCTGTAATTACGGGTTAGGCCAAGCACCCAGGGACGTGGACGAGGAAGATTGTCCACGTTCTTTGTGTCTTATAGCGACACGGGTGATTGGCCTGACTGCGCGTTTCTTTTTGATGCTCCCCATTTGTGTGAACCAAAGAAACGTGCTACTAATGGTTAAAAGAACAGAGAGATTACAAGGTAGTAAGAACAGACGCGATGACGAATATTATACCCTCTACGACGACATTGCCGCAGAGGTACGTCACTATCTGCCACAGCTGCGTGGTAAGCGGATTCTTTGCCCCTGCGACTGGGACGAGAGCTACAACGAGGAGATTGTCTATAAGGAAGAGGGCTATATCCTTGGACGTAGCTTGTTCTCGCAGGAGGGTACTATCAAAAACATTGACATTGCCCAAACAAAAGCAAAAATTGAGAAACGGCTTGATATGGTGAAGTGCCAGTTTGTGGAGTATCTACTCAACCAGGCTGAGGAATGGGGCTTCCGTTCCATCAGCGTGAGTGGTTACAATCCCAAGACTGGCGAAGGCGTCCGCTTTCAGGATATTGACTACAGCCACTATGATGTCATCATCACCAATCCCCCGTTCAGTCAGTTCGATGAATTTATAGACATACTCGTGAAGAACAAGAAGCAATTCTTGGTGATTGGTCCTCAGACAGCACCAACGGAAAAAAGTATCATTCACCATTTTCAGAATGGCAATATACGTGTGGGCTATCATTATCATCTGAGTGGGTTCCGTCGTCCAGATGGTAGCGTACTTCCCAAACAGCATAACACGCCTCGCAGTTCCATGTGGTACACCAATCTGCAAGTGGATGAAAACGAGAAGCAGATAGTATTGAGTTGTTCCTACGAAGAGAATCCGGAGCGTTATCCACGCTATGTGAACTACGATGCAATCGAGGTTCCAACAGTTGCAGAGATACCCTTTGATTATGATGGGGAGATGGGAGTGCCTATTACTTTCATGCAGAAGTATAACCCAAAGCAGTTTGTAATCATTGGGTCAAGTACCACTTTATGTAAACCCTTAAAAGATATAGTTGAGAAAGATGCGTCTTATACTGGAGGTGGAAATGGACGTTTTTATTTAGCGTTGGGAAACAAAAAATACCGCAGATTGTTTGATAGAATAGTCATTAAACACAGAAAGGAGGCAGAATAGAATGACAGTAAAAGAGCTATACGAAAAAGTAGCCAGCGGCAAGATTATCAGCGATATAGAGTTGCAACGGGCTATAGTGTATGATACGGCCAAGCAGGCATTGGTCATTGACAGCATCTATCATGGAATCCCCTTACCAGCCTTCTATCTTTGGGAGCGCGAAGACGGAATCCTTGAAGTGCTTGATGGTAAGCAACGCATAGAGGCAATTACGAAGTTCAAGCAGGGCGACTACAAATACAACGGGCTGACTTGGAAAGAGTATGCCTATAACAGCGACTTACAACAGGTCGTTGACGAGACTACGCTTACTATTATTATATGTAAGGGCACAGAGGAAAAGAAACGTGAGATATTCAAGCGCATCAACACCCTTGGTGTCCCCTTGTCTCGCTATGAGGTGCTCAATGGTCTCTATCATGGTGAATACTTGGAAGGTCTCGACTACTACATCCGCAACGATGCCAACGCCAGAAAGATTTTACCTACTGCCAGCATCGACCGTGGAGATAACAAGTGCCACCTCCTGGAGTATATCTTCTATGTGCGCCATGATAGCCGCTTCCCCAAGAAGGATGAACTGGATGAATATGTGAAGAGTCATAAGGACGAGAGCTTCAACGATGAGGTGAAGAAGATAAAACCCTACATCAGCTTTATCCGTGATGTCTTCCACGAGAAGTCGAAAATCTCTCCCGTCCTAAAGTTCAAACTCTCCGTCAAGTGTCTGAAAGACCGTGCCATTTGGCTACAGCACAAAGATGCTATCTGGAAAGAGGTCAACGACTTCATGAAGACAGAAGGTTACAGCCTTTCCAAAACCAAAGAGGCAGACATCGAAGCCATGATTCTCGGCATAGTCGGTAACTGCCGTGTTGACCCCAAGCGTCTCTTCACCCAAGATGACAAACTCCGCTTGCTCTCAGAAAAGACTCCCGACGAAAACGGTCTTTATGAATGTGAAGATTGCCACCAGCACTTCCGTGCAGACGAACTGACTGTAGACCACATACGTCCTTGGAGCCTTGGAGGAAGGACGGAACTCTCGAATGCCCAGTTGCTATGCAGGGCGTGTAATAGTAGAAAAAGTAACAATCAAAAATAAAAATCAATATGAAACAGACAATTATATTAATGATGCTGACATTGGGAATGTGCAGCATCAACATCAAAGCCCAAGAGAAAACTTACAAAGTTGAAGATGATGGATTTGAGTGGTACAGTCTTTATGATTATAAGAATGGAGAACATTACGACGGGGCTCAAGACAAATATGGAAACTCAATAATTCCTCTGCAAAAAGATATTTCCGTCCATTATTTTGATGGATTTTTCTGTATAGAAAACAGAACCACTAAATTAAATGGAGTTACTGATAAAAAAGGATGTCTAATAGTACCTGTAGAATACAATTCAGTATGCCCTATGAGTGGTGACAACTATCCCATACCTTACATATCAGTATATAAAGATGGTTATCAAGGTATCTACGATATTCATGGCAAATGTATAATTCCTGTAAATAGACGATATAAATCTATTCTTCAATTAGATGGTAAGAATGGGGAACGATGTGTCTATTACGAATGTTATGAATATAATGAACCGAGAATGAAAAAATACACTATCTGCGATGCATCGGGAAAGGTCGTATTTACAACATCGAAAAGCTACCGATCATTCTCGCTAATAAGAGATAAAGCAAGTGGGAAATGTGCTTTAGCTGTATGGGAAAATGATCGTTATCATTTTATAAATAAAGAAAACAAAGTACTGTGGAATCCGAATAATATCATCCACCTTGATTATTGGCCTATAAAGATTAAGACCTCGGAGAATGGTCCTTGGAGAAGATTAACCCAAGCAGAATTAAACAAAATACTATTAAGCGAAGACATCCTAAAGGGAAGCAAAGAATACTTTGCTCATGCTTCAGAATACCCAAAGCAGAAAATCGGTAAAATTGGTGAGAATAATATAATGACTGAAACCAAGGTCGAAACGACACCTACTCAGCAACCAGAAAAAGATCAGAAAATTATCATTGAGCATCCTCGTGACCCAATACCTGTGCAGGAGTGGCAACAGTGTACAAATTGTGGGGGAGCTGGAAAATTGGGTTGTGAAAGATGCGGTGGTTCAGATACAATCTATATTGGCAACAACCTCCTGTTTTCCGCGTTGGGTCACTCATGTGTTTTGCCCCCATCCCGGCACCGCCAGCCTGCATAGCTCCGACTGTTCCTCGTCCATGCCGAGGTACGCCCTTTTGACCTGTTTGGAGCGTGGCAGCGCGTAGGTGATGGC
>JAFVFY010000121.1 GCA_017475265.1 Prevotella sp.
ACGAAGCACACCAGTTGCGGACTGAGTATCAACGAGAACTGCGACCCAGATGTCCGAGTGGATATGGAAACCATCTTCAACCGTCTGGTTCCTGAGAATCGTCCTGAGTACGAGCATACGCTGGAGGGTGCCGACGATATGTCTGCTCACGCCAAATCCACATTGAGCGGTGTCAGCATCACCATTCCCATCACCGATGGCCGTCTGAACCTCGGCACTTGGCAGGGCATCTACTTCTGCGAATTCCGCAACTACGGCGGCTCCAGAGAGTTAGTAGTAACAATTATTGGAGAATAAAGCATGAGTGAGTTCCGTGAAATGAGGCGTAAGCGCCAGCAGCTTTCCAACGAGGAGAGTGTCGCTATACTGGAGAAAGCAACTGCTGGAACACTGGCATTGCTTGGTGATGGCGATTATCCTTATGCCGTTCCCATCAGTTATGTGTATCATGAAGGGAAGTTGTTTTTCCACAGTGCTTTGGCAGGCCATAAGGTGGATGCAATCCGCAAGTGTGAAAAGGCTTCCTTCTGTGTTATTGAGCAGGATGATGTGCAACCGAAGAAGTATACTACCTTCTTCCGCAGCGTGATCGCATTCGGCAGAATCCATATCATCGAGGATGAACAGGAGAAGTTGGAAACAGCCCGTATGCTTGGAAACCGTTACAACCCAAACGACGATGAGAGTCTGCAAAAGGAAATCGAAAGTGGCTTCTCACGTATGCTGATGATACGCTTTGACATTGTGCATTTGACAGGCAAGGAGGCCATTGAGTTGGTAAAACAAAGGCAATCAGAATGAAGAGAATATGTCTTTGGACGTAAGCAAGGATGGAGCATTTGACAAGTATAAAGGATATAGAACACCATTATCAGCTTATATGGCGGGAGAAAGGAATGGCATAGAACTGAAGCAGGTAGATGCCAATGGCGACGGCACGGTCGACGTAGCCGACATTGCCATTGTTATCAGCATGATGGCTGAAAAGTAACTAAGCAATCACCATTAAGTCGGCAATGACCATGTCGCTGACGAAGAGGCCGTCACGGGCAAGGCGTAGACGGTCTTTCTCTTTGTCGTGGGTGAGAAGGCCGCTGTCAAGGTAGCGGGATGCCATGTGGAGACAATAGCTGCGCTGAGCGGGAGAAAGAAGGTGAAGGAAGAGTCCATCGGAAGTTCTCAGTGCGGTCATTACCAGTTCGTTATAGCGAGTGTCGGCATCAAGTGTTTCACCCTCATAATTCAGATGTCCGCTCTCCACGCCTTCCATGTAAAGCATGATGTCGGACACGTTCCATTTCCGGCTTTTCCCGTCAAAGGAATGTGCTGCCGCCCCAAGGCCAAGGTAGGGAGTCTGGTTCCAGTAGCCGCTGTTGTGACGTGAACGACGGCCTGGCAAGGAAAAGTTACTGATTTCGTAATGCTCAAAACCAGCGGCGGCAGTACGGTCGAGAAGGGAATAGTACATGGCCCGGCTCTGCTCCTCGTCGATGGGATGCACTCTTCCCTGCTGCAAAAGGTGGTGTAGGGGCGTGCCCTCCTCGTAGGTCAGGGCGTAGGCCGAGAGGTGTTCTACGTGAAGGGCAAGGGCTTTGTCTACGTCGGCCTCCCACTCTTTCAGCGTCTGACCGGGGAAGCCATAGATGAGGTCAACGCTGATATTGTCAATGCCAGCATGGCGCAGACGGTCTACAGCCAAGGCCACCTGCTGGGAAGTGTGGCGGCGGTGAAGGAAGCGCAGCCGCTCATCATTGAAGGTCTGAGCACCCATCGACGCACGATTTACAGGCAGACGGCGAAGCAACGCAGCAAAGGACTCCGTGACATCGTCAGGGTTGCACTCCAGCGTCACTTCTACAGGTTGGGAGATGCGACGTTGGGAAGCGATATTGCCAAGGGTGCTGAAGAGCTGTTCCAGTTGGCTTTCCGTAAGCACAGAGGGTGTTCCTCCACCTATGTAAATAGTTGTTGGTGGGAGCGTTATGTAGTTACGCCTCATGTCATACTCACGACACAAGGCATCGACATAACGTTGCCGTTGTTCCATGAAAGTGGTGGAGTAGAAACCACAATAGGTGCAGCGGCTTTTACAAAAGGGAATATGTACGTAAATGCCCGACATTACTCCTTCAGCACAGGTGGTTTCGCTACTTCAAAAAGTTGACATTTGGCCTTGCCAGGTAAACATTCCGGGGAACTCTCCTTCGAGGGAAGGCTGATGACGGAAGAAACCGAAGACAGCACTTCCGCTGCCACTCATGGCGGCATAGACTGCACCAAGCTGGTAAAGCCGCTCCTTGATGGTTGCTATCTCGGGATGGAGAGCAAAGACACTCGCCTCGAAGTCGTTCACCAAGTCGTCACGCCAAGTCTCAACCGACTGGGTGAGCACCACGTCGCGGCAGTTCTTCTGTGGGTAGTGGGGCGTAATGAGTGAGAAGGCTTCACGGGTGGGAACAGGAATATCAGGTCGTACAACGACTATGCTTAGTCCGTTGACTGACAGGTCTATAGGCTGTAGTTGCTCGCCTATTCCTTCAGCGTATGCAGGACATCCGATGATGAAGAACGGACAGTCGGCACCCAATCGAGCGGCACGGTCTATGAGCTGCTGTTCTGTAAGTCCCAAGCCGAACATGGTGTTAAGCAGGGTGAGCATGGCTGCACAGTCGCTGCTGCCGCCACCCATACCAGCCTGTGTGGGGATGGCCTTGTAGAGATGGGCGTGTACTCGGGGCAAGGCAGGGAACTCCTCCTTCAGCAGACGGTAGGCCTTGACCACAAGGTTCTTCTGCTCGTCGCCCTCAATGTCAATGTTCGTCACTTTCAGGTCGCAGTCCACCGCCGAGGGGAACTGCTCGTCCATGACCGTCACCTCCAGCGCATCGCAAAGGCCAGGCAGGGGCATGAACACAGTCTGAAGATTGTGGTAGCCGTCGGGGCGACGCTCTACAACATTCAGTCCTAGATTGATTTTTGCTACGGGAAATATAATCATATTGCAATAAAGATTTTGTCTCAGTGCTCCCCCAACCTTGAACCTTCCAGTATTTTCGGGCAGAGTGGCTCCAGCTCACATTTTGCACAGTGGGGTCGCTGGGAGGTGCAGACGTAGCGGCCATGAAGCAACAGCCAATGGTGCGCACGGGGAATATCCTCCTCGGGGATGTTCTTCATCAGTTCACGCTCCACCTTCAACGGTGTGTTAGCCGAAGGAGGGACGAGACCCAGACGGTGGCTCACACGAAAGACATGAGTGTCGACAGCCATCTTAGCCTGTCCGAAAGCCACGGCCTGGATGACGTTGGCAGTCTTACGGCCCACTCCGGGAAGGGTGAGCAGCGCGTCCATGTCCGAGGGCACTTCTCCGCCATACTGCTCCACCAGCTGTTGGGACATTGCCACCAGGTGGCGCGCCTTGCTGTTGGGATAGCTCACGCTCTTGATGTACTCGAAGACTTCGTCCTCCCCTACCCTAGCCATCGACTGTGCATCGGGAAAACGACGGAACAACTCTGGCGTCACCTGATTAACGCGCTTGTCGGTACATTGCGCGCTCAGGATAACAGCCACAAGCAGCTGGAACACACTTCCATACTGCAACTCGGTGTCTACGCTCGGCATGGCCTCACGGAAATGGTCCAGCACGAGACGGTAACGGTCTTTCTTTCTCATCGTGCTGCAAAAGTACGAATTATTTGCCAATGGTACGGAACAGAATATATTAAATAATGTGTAAATTTGGAAATAAGTAGTCTAGTCTGCCAGAAAATTTGTACTTTTGTGGCCAACAATCAGAATCGAGTATGCCTACACCCGTTTATATTATTGAGGAGAACCTGCTGCGGCGCAACCTGCAGCTCATTGCCGACGTGGCCCGACGTGCCGACGTGGAGATTATCCTGGCCTTCAAGGCTTTCGCGCTGTGGAAGACTTTCCCCATCTTCCGTGAGTACATCAGTTCTACCACGGCTAGCTCGCTCTCCGAGGCGAGACTTGCCAAGGAAGAGTTCGGTGCTCCGGCTCATACCTACTCTCCGGCCTATAGCGATGATGAGATAGACGAGATTGTGGTGTGCTCCAGTCACCTGACCTTCAACTCGTTGTCGCAGTATGAGCGACTGCATGACCGTGTAGTGGGGCGTGCCAGCATTGGGCTTCGGGTGAACCCTGAATATAGTGAGGTGGAGACATTGCTCTACAATCCCTGCGCCCCAGGTACTCGCTTCGGAGTGACTAGCGACAAACTGCCGGAACAACTGCCTGCCGACATCGAGGGTTTCCACTGCCATTGCCATTGTGAGAGTGGGGCTGACGTGCTACAACGTACGCTGGTGCACATCGAGGAACACTTTGCTAAATGGTTCCCGCAGCTGAAATGGCTCAACCTTGGTGGAGGACACCTGATGACGCGTAAGGACTACGACGTAGAACTGCTCGTCAGCATCCTTCAGGGACTGCACCAACGCTACCCCTGGCTGAAGATTATCCTCGAACCGGGTAGCGCCTTTGCCTGGCAGACAGGTCCGCTGGTGAGCCACGTGGTGGACATCGTGGAAGACAAGGGCATCCGTACTGCCATCCTCGATGTGAGCTTCACCTGCCACATGCCCGACTGCCTGGAGATGCCCTATATGCCGGAAGTAAGGGGAGGGAAGGTCATTGAACATTCACCATTGACCATTGACCATTCGGCTGCGCACAGCAATAATGGTCAATGTTCAATGGCCAACGGCCAATGTTCAACGGTCAATGGTCAATGTTCAATGGTCAACGGCCAATGGTCAACGGTCAATGGTCAATGTTCAATGGTCAATGGTCAATACATTTATCGTCTCGGTGGCTGCAGCTGCCTGAGCGGTGACTTCATGGGCGACTGGCTCTTCGACCATGAGCTGCAGGTGGGCGAGGAAGTAATCTTCGAGGACATGATACACTATACGACGGTGAAGACCACGATGTTCAATGGCATCGGCCATCCAGACATCGCCATGCTCCACAGCGACGGAACGTTAGAGACGCTGCGCCACTTCACCTACGAGGACTACCGTGACCGAATGGACTGAAGAACTTAACCTACATTAATAATATGATAAAACAACGGATTAATACTGATTTCACGGATTTTCACGGATTTTTGAAATAATAAAACACAGAGAACACGGTTCAACACAGAGAACACAGAGGACACGGAGGACACAGAGGAATGATGAAAGAAAAAGAGTTTATCAAGAGGCGCCAAGGCACTTCACAGAGAGGCTGCGCGATGAAAACGGCGGCGTTAGCCCTCTGTGCAGAGGCTTTATGACGATTGGTACTCACCATCGTCTCCTCTTTTGACCTCCACAATAGCATTTATATCTCTGTGAACTCAGTGTTCTCTGTGTTGAAAAAGTCAACCGCACAGTACGGATTTTTATTATCTTACCATCGAATCTGGAAGAAATCCGTGAAATATAAAATTAATCCGTGAAAATCCGTGTAATCCGTAAAATCCGTTGTTGATAAAGAATATGAATAATCCAAGTCAGATATGAAGAAAAGATTTTATTCCGTTACAAACGTGTTGCTCTCATCGCTTATCACGATGCTGGGCCTGTGCTGTTGCAAGTCGTCGAAGCAGTTGGAGACCATCAACGGGCCGACCCCGACGGACTCCATAAGGAACATGCAGGATATCAAGGAAGTCTACGGTCCGCCTCCTGTGGAATATGATGAGGAGGCTATCAGGGAACAGCAGCGGCAGGACTCCATCAGGAGGGTCGTTGAGCGGCAAAAAGAAATGAAGGTAGTCTACGGACCACCTCCAGTGAGATACAAAGAAGAAAAGAAGCAGTAGTCCGTGCTACTGCTTCTTCTCTTCTGGCTCTTTCCCTTCCTGAGCCTTTTCTTCCTGAGCCTTTGCCTCCAGCTCTTTTGTCCTTTCTGCTGCCATGCGTTCTGCGTCGGCACGCATCTGGGCTTCAAGTAGTTCGTCGGCACGGCTCTGCCAAGGACGCTTGCCGAAAATCTTCTCCACATCGTCGGCGAAGATGACCTCACGCTCCACGAGCAGCTGTGCCAGCTTAGCATGACCATCGGCATGTTCGGTGAGTATCTTCTTGGCACGGTCGTACTGCTCCTGAATCATCCGCAGCACCTCGTCGTCCATAATCTTCGCCGTAGTCTCGGAATAAGGTTTCTGGAAGGCATACTCCTGATTGCTATAGTAACAGATGTTGGGCAGCTTCTCCGACATACCTGCGTATGCAATCATGCCATAGGCCTGCTTCGTAGTACGCTCCAAGTCGTTCATGGCTCCTGTGGATATCTGGCCAATGAAGAGTTCCTCGGCAGCACGACCTCCAAGCAGGGAGCACATCTCGTCGAGCATGGCCTGCTTGGTCTGCAGTACACGCTCTTCGGGAAGATACCATGCAGCGCCAAGGGCCTGGCCACGAGGCACGATGGATACCTTCACCAATGGGTTGGCAAACTCCGTGAACCAGCTGATAGTGGCATGACCGGCCTCGTGAATGGCAATAGAACGCTTCTCGCTCTCGGTCATCACCTTCGTCTTCTTCTCCAGGCCGCCGATGATACGGTCAACGGCATCGAGGAAGTCCTGCTTGCCCACCGTCTTGCTGTCGTGACGGGCGGCAATGAGCGCTGCCTCGTTACAGACGTTGGCGATGTCGGCTCCTGAGAAGCCCGGGGTCTGCTTGGCTAAAAAGTCCACGTCGACGGTCTCATTAACCTTGACAGGCTTCAGGTGTACGAGGAATATCTCCTTGCGCTCGTTAAGGTCGGGCAAGTCAACATGTATCTGACGGTCGAAGCGTCCTGCACGGAGCAAGGCCGAGTCAAGCATATCCACGCGGTTGGTGGCAGCAAGGATGATGACACCACTGTTTGTACCGAAGCCGTCCATCTCTGTCAACAGGGCGTTCAGCGTATTTTCACGCTCGTCGTTGCCGCCCATAGCAGGGTTCTTGGAACGTGCACGGCCCACGGCATCAATCTCGTCAATGAAGATAATACAGGGTGACTTAGACTTCGCCTGGTTGAAGAGGTCGCGCACACGGCTTGCACCTACACCCACGAACATTTCCACGAAATCCGAACCGCTCATAGAGAAGAAGGGAACACCGGCCTCACCTGCTACGGCCTTGGCCAACAGTGTCTTACCCGTTCCCGGAGGCCCTACCAACAGGGCACCCTTGGGAATCTTACCACCCAGGTCGGTATATTTCTGCGGGTTCTTCAGGAACTCCACAATCTCCTGTATCTCCTGTTTGGCACCAGCCTGTCCGGCCACGTCCTTGAACGTGATGCCCAGCTCGCCGCCCTTCTCATACATCTTAGCCTTCGACTTTCCGACATTGAAGATGCCTCCCATGCCTCCGGCCATACCGCCTCCCATGCCACGAATGAAGAGCATCCAGATGCCCACAAAGAAAAGAATGGGCAGAATCGTGGAGACAAGGAAGCTGATGATGCCTCCCTGTGGCTCACGCTCATACTTCAGCGTACCGGTGAACTGTCCGTGGGCACGGGCGCTGTCAACGTTCTGCTCCAACTTGTCAAGGCTTCCGAACTCCACATTCATGTAGGGGTTGGTGTTCACGGGCACCTTGATATCGGGGAAGAGCACCGTGGCACTATCCTTCTTCACGTACATCTTCAGCGTGTTCGTGGTCTTGTTGGCCACCACCTGCGACACATAGCCGCGCTCCAGGTAGTGCTTGAACTCCGTGTAGCTCGTCTCCCGTTGCTGCTGCTGGGTAGGCTGCAACAGACTGCCCTGCTCTCCCGAGAAATAGAAGAAGGCCAAGGCGGCTATCACAATGAGATAAATCCAGTTCATATTGAACCGGGGCATACGTGGTTGGTTGTTTGCTGTATTCTTTTCCATTCTTTAGTCCGCTATGTTAGTAATCTTCGCATCGGCCCAGAGGTGCTCCAAGTCATAGTACTGTCGCACATCGGGCACAAATATGTGCACCAGCACGTCGCCATAGTCCATGGCCACCCACAGGGCGTTCTCCAGTCCCACCACGTGTGCAGGTTTCTCTCCCAGCCGTTCGCGGCATACGTCACCAACGCTCTCGGTGATGGCCTCCACCTGTGTCGGCGAGTTGCCTTGGCAGATAATAAAATAGCGACATATCGTGCCCTCAATGCCCTGAAGGTCGGCCACGACGATGTCACTGCCCTTTTTCTCCTCTATACCATCGATGATTGTCTGAACAAGTTTCTCTGTCTGTTCCATTAATAATTATATTCTTATGTACAAATGCCCTGCAAAAGTACTGCTTTTTATCCGATTATAAGTCATAGAACCACTTTTTTTGAGTTTTTTTAGAAAAAAGTCTCAAAAAGTTTTGGCAGTTAGAAAAAAAGCTGTACCTTTGCACCCGCAAATCAGACGGAGGTCTGGTGCTAAGCTGAAAAATGATTGGGGTATGGTGTAATGGTAACACTGCAGATTCTGGTCCTGCCTTTCCTGGTTCGAGTCCGGGTACCCCAACAAGAAGAATCGCTAAGTCGCTTGAAATTCAAACGCTTAGCGATTTTTCTTTATGACACGTAATTATATGCTGGACGAGAAATACATTAGTAGATATATTGAGATTATCAGAAACAAATAATATGAATTGCTTCTTGTTTGACCATCCAAATACAGTTACCCAGGAAGAATTGAAGAATGATCTTCTTCTGCTTCCTGAATGGAGACGGATGAAGGCTTTATCATATAGATTTCTAATTGACCAAGTACTGTGTACCAAGGCCTATTTGCTTTTGCAACGGGGACTTGTTGAAAATTATGGTATAGAGGAAGAATTGATATTTGAGTATGTTGGTTATGGAAAACCGATATTGAGAGATTATCCAGATATTCATTTCAACCTAAGTCATTGCAAACGTGGTGTTCTTTGTGTGATAGATAATCGGCCTGTTGGTTGTGATATAGAGGAAATAGAGTCAAAACTTGATCTAGATCTATGTCGCAAATGTTTTAATGATAAAGAGATTTCAAAGATAATATCATCATCGGATTCATGCCTTGAGTTTACAAAACTTTGGACTATGAAGGAATCGTATCTAAAATTAACAGGTGATGGAATCAATGATAATTTAACGACATTGTTTACAAAAGATTTACTTGGTAGTATTACTTTTGATACTCATGTATGTATGGAGAAAGGATATGTCTATTCTATATGTAAATACAAATAAGCAATAGCACTTACTTCAGCGACCGCTTCTGTAAGTGCTTCTGCATGTCTCCTTCTGACTTCCGGAAGGCTTTAACTGAGTGAGAAGATATTATGGAAGCCGCTCATGCGGAAGATGTCCGCCACATCTTCATTCAGATTGATGATACGGATCTTGCCGCCTTTGGCTTCTGTCTCGCGCTTGAGCTGCATGAAAAAGCGCAGACCGGCAGAAGAGATGTATTCCAGTTCGCTGCAATCCATCACAAGGGCCTGGTCGGCGATGTCCAACACTTTCTGTAATTCATCTGCTTGTTCGCTGATGGTGGTGGTATCCAGAAGACCGATAAGTTGAACGGTAGTCTCCTGCCCGTTCGGCTGAATCTTAATTTCCATGATCAAATATTTTTTATGATTATTAATTCGTTTTGTCCGTCCGTACGGCGGTACTCTACCTTGTCGGCTATCTGCCGCAACAGGGCTATTCCCAGTCCGCCGATTTGGCGTTCGGCCACCACTTGATCAGTGTCTACCTCGGGGCGTGCGGTGGGGTCAAACGCTATGCCATTGTCTGTGAGGGTAATCGTCAATGGTCCGTGGTCCATGGTCAATGAGATGTAATCCGCCTGCGAATAGTTGATGACATTGACCACCGCCTCCTCGAGTGCCACAATCATCTTCTTGAGCGTGCGTGCGTCCACGCCAACGCACAGACCATAGTTTTGTAGTGCCTCACGCAATACCGGCCACTGGTCAATTTTATTTGGCACGCGCATGACAACAGGTTGTTTCTCGCTCATCTTGCGGATGGTCATCAGCGTAATGTCATCTGTATGCTCAGCCTCACCGATATAGGCCTCCACTTCCGCCAGCAACCTTTCGATGGTCGGCGTAATGTTCCCAGTTTTTGTGTGACTTTTTTCCCCGCCTCCGACAATCTCTTTCCACCTTTTCATACCCAACAATTCACGATCCTTGTTGCGTGCTTCAGTGATTCCGTCTGTATAGAGCACCAGCGTGTCGCCTTGTCCAAGCATCAATCCTTGTTCCACAAACCGGAACTTCGCTTCGAAGCCTAAGGGGAGGTTCGGCTCAATCGCTATCTCCTGGGTCATGGGGACAGGCACTTGACCCAGACTTGGGTCAATGTTCCTGTCCCCATGACCCGCAAGAATGTTCAACGGTGGCAGGTGTCCCGCATTACAATATAGTAATTGTCCTGTCGGTATATGCAGACGCCCGATGATGGCGGTGACGAACATCAGGCTTGGGTTGTGCCCGCTCAACACGCCGTTGATCTCTTCCATAATAGCCTTGGGCGATTGCAGTCGCAGGACGGCAGAGCGGAACAGGTTGACCGTCGCACTCATGAACATCGCTGCCGGCACTCCCTTGCCGCTAACATCGCCGATGATGAAGAACAAGTCTTCACCCTTGCTGTAGTAGTCATACAGGTCGCCGCCCACTTCATGCATCGGCTCCAACACCGCCTGCACTACTGCTTCCTTTTTGATTTCATCGTTTGTCGCCGTGCCCGAATGTACCTCTTCAGACTTACCTCTCAATATTCCTTTCTGGATATTGCTCGCAATCTGCAACTCTTTATCCATCAGCTTTTTGGCGGTCTCCACACGGGCATAATCCGCTTGGTCGCGCCATGCTCATCATTGCCCCAACTCCGCCATTCATGCAAGAAGAGTACGAAAAGGAAGAAAAATGAAAGCGCATGAGAATAGAGAAAAAACACTTACCTTTGCAACGTCAGAATGTCGTCAGAGGGCGCGAAACGCTTTGCTTTCATAGCAGGAATTCAAGCTGGACCTTTCTGACTACCATACGAGGACATAGCCTACAGGTTATGTCCTCAGTCTTTCTAACGACCGCGTCGTCGTCACCACTTGACGTAACCTCCGTTCTTGCCGTAACCTTCCTTGCACTTTGCCGTAATCTTCCTTCGTTCTTGCCCGGAGCAAGAGTAAATTCGCCGTTGGCGAACGTTAATTCACCGACGATGAACGTTAAATCCAAGGCCAAAGAGAAAATGAACTTCTTCGAGATATTCAAGCAACGTACTGGCTGGAGCGAAGAGGAAGTAAGAAAGAACGTCAGAGTGATCTAAATTTTGACGTTTCGTCAATAAAAATGTGTAAAAGCAACGATTATTCGTCAAGAAAAGTGTAAAAAAGTTTGTTTATTCGTCAAGAAAAGTGTATCTTTGCAGCAATTATTCATCAATAAAAATGTATAAGCAATGAAAAGAACGCTTTATAACCAGTTAGTTGAGTGGAAAAATAGCCCTGCAAGAAAACCGCTTATTTTGGAGGGTGCACGTCAGGTTGGCAAGACTTGGCTCATGAATGAGTTTGGTAAAAACAAGTATGAGAACATGGTTTATGTCAATTGTGCAGACGAAGACTTTGCTAAATCATTATTCTTGCGAGATCTCAAGCCCGACCGTATCCTGCGTGATATTGTTGCCAATACGAGACAACGAATTGAGCCAGGGAAGACGCTTCTTATCTTTGATGAGATACAAGAAGCACCCAATGGTATTACGTCACTCAAATACTTCTGTGAGGATGCTCCTGAGCAGCATGTCATTGCTGCAGGCTCGCTGCTGGGGGTTATACATTACCCAGGTGAGTCATATCCTGTTGGCAAGGTTAATATCCTGAGGCTTTATCCCATGTCTTTTGAAGAATTTCTTTGGGCACGAGGTTACGAAAAGCTTGCGGAAATCTTAAAGACTTGTGAGTGGGAATCTATAGAGGTATTACAAAGTACGCTTGAGGATTTACTCCGCCAGTATTTTTATGTTGGAGGTATGCCTGAAGCAGTATTGGACTGGACGACTCATGAGGATGTCCTTAATATCCGGGAAATTCAGAATAGAATCATCAATTCGTATGCCAACGACATTTCAAAACATGCTGGTGCTGAGGCTGAAAGAATAAGAATGGTTTGGAACAGCATACCAGCTCAGTTAGCCAAGGATAATAAGAAGTTCATCTATGGTGCGGTGAAGAAAGGCGGACGTGCAAAGGATTTCGAAGTGGCCATTCAATGGTTGGTTGACGCAGGGCTTGTACATAAGATATATCGAAGCAAGTCACCTGAGATGCCTTTGAAGTTCTATGAAGATTTCAACGCATTCAAACTGTTCCTTCTTGACGTTGGGCTGCTTGGGGCGTTGACGAATGCCAGTCCGGCTCAGATGATTGTCAACAATGATGTGTTCAAAGAGTTTAAAGGCGCTTTTACGGAGAATTATGTCTTACAGCAAATTG
The DNA here is from genome assembly GCA_017475265.1 of Prevotella sp. Taxonomy (GTDB): domain Bacteria; phylum Bacteroidota; class Bacteroidia; order Bacteroidales; family Bacteroidaceae; genus Prevotella. The sequence continues at coordinate 12,485 of JAFVFY010000121.1, forward strand.
TCCCTGACAGGTTCTTATCTATTTGTTATTTCAGCAAGGACAATTCAAAGATAGGAATAGATTTTCTTGTTCAGACATATAGCCGATTGATACCTATTGAAGTGAAGGCTGAAGAGAATGTCAAGAGCAAGTCGCTGAGGCAGTTCATTACCATTGATCATTCTGACAAAAACTTGAAAGGCCTCCGTTGTTCAATGAAACCCTATATTGACCAAGGATGGATGGAGAACATACCACTCTATAGTATTCTTGGCTATATCCCTTAAATCCGCAACTAATAGCCCCATAATGAGGGCAAGTGTTTGAGCGTTAAACTCTTATAAACACTTGCCCATGTCAGAAATTTCACTTATCTTTGTGCGTGAAAAAGAAAAACAAGTGATTCCGACAATATGGCTA
>JAFVFY010000037.1 GCA_017475265.1 Prevotella sp.
ATTAAACTCTCGGTGTAACTCTAGAATTACGGTACAAAGGTACAAAAAAAATCTGAAACCACCAAATATTTCAGCCTTTTTCTTCACACTAATTATCACTAATTTTATTTGAAAGAAATAGGAAACAATTAGAAATAATTACATCCAGAAATTATAAGAAATAATTTTTTTTCTCATTGTTGGAAATAATTCTTTCTAATTCTTGCTAATTTCTTTCATAGAAAAACGCACTCAATCGGTCTTTAGAAACTAATCGCCATAATACGCATAATTCTAACCATAAATTTAAATAATGATGATGTCAATTTCTGGGATAGGTAGAGACAAAACGGCTTTCTCTATGAGACAAAACGGCTTTCTCTGGTAGAGAAAACGGCTTTGTCTATGAGACAAAACCGTTTTCTCTTGATGTCATAAACCTTTATCGTTTGTATTCCAGTTTCTCAAATTCACCGTTAGGTAAACGTCGTACCCAGCCCCTTGACACCCAGACGTTTATCATGTTCTTCGTTTCTTTCTCTGAATCATCCTTTTCCTGACTCTTACGCATTCTCATTGCATCATTGAGCGTGAAGATGTTGTTGGCAATGAGCAGCAGCATGTTGGGCTTGCCGGGCTTCACTGAGTACTTCAGCTTGCTTTCAGCCTCACGCAGCTTGTCGCCAAATACGTGGAATTTGCACCAGAGACAATAGTGGAACGACCAGCGGATGAATGGCTCTATGGCTGGTTCCCATTTGCAGCCGTTGGCCGCCCAAAGCACATGAGCCTTCAACATGGCGTGCGTCAGTCCGCGATGGGTCATATAGTCCCACGTACGGTCGAAGTTGGTATCCAAGTAGGCGGCACACTCGTCCTTCAGGTCCTCAATCAGCTTATAGGCTTGTTTGCAATAGATGCGCCCGTCCTTGTCAGCATGTGCATTCTTACGAGTATTCTTCAGGTTGTCGATGAAGGGCTGTAGGCGCATGGCGTAACGCTCGTCGTAGGGCTTATACTTTCCTTCCTTGGCACCAATGGGCTGGTCGGGTATGAAAGACACTTCCAGGCGGCTGACGCCTCCCTTCGTCATGTCATTCTTGTAGAAGCCGAGGGCGGAATCTAAATTCGTCGATACGCAGTAGTTCATGTGGAAAGGCACGTCTACCGTCACGCTCTTCTCGCCCACTCGCCGCTGGCGGATAACTCCGTCGGGATCGTCGGCCTCGCGCAGCAACACCACAGGTGGGATCCCTCCGGCACCATTTTTGAAACAGTAGAGGTCTTCTATTTCCTTTGCCTCCATGAAACTGGGCAGGCCGTGGTTCATTTTCATCTGCTTGGCCAAAGCTGGCAGCGTGGTGTTGGGAAATACGATGCGCTGTACCAAATTGTCGGGACGTGCCTCTTTTTTTGTATTGGCACCTTTCAGATTGTTTCGCTCGTCCACTTCCACCTGTCGTTCCATGTTCTCATGGCTCTCCACCATCACGCTGGCCAGCATATAACGGAACATTTGATGTAAAGGATTTTTGCCCACGCCCGATGGACCCACTAACAGGCTGTTAAGCTTGGCTGGGTAGTAAAGGTCGTTTGTGTGCTTGAAGCTGACGTCGTCCATCAGCACGGCAGCGCTGGTCAAACCAGGCTGACTAAAGGCCGGCTGGAGGACGGGAGGCGTGTTCCACAGGTAGGCCTTTACAAAGCGTGGCCTCATTTCTGTCATCACTGGTGGCTCGTCGCTGTTGTAGATAACCTCCATGTCCCTGACGGCACGACGCAGACGTTCCTCGTCATTCAATCCGCGGTAGCTGAAGTCGATGACAGGCGGTGTGCTGTCGTTTGTCACTGTCCCCTGGACGGCCTCTTCGGTCGTCGGCAGGGGAATACTCATTTCGTTCTTGTGTTCCATTTTTATTAACATTTTTGTTTGTAACTAAAGTTTCGTAATCTTCGCGCGACAGCTCGCCGCGCAGGAGGGCTTCCACGAGGTCGGCCCCCTCTGCAGCGCCCAAGCTGTCGGTACAGCCTTCAAAAATGGTGGAGCTAATCATGCGTTCAACATTTTGCCCAGATTCATCATAAAATTACTAGCCTCCTTGCCGCCCTTCAGCATCAGCTGGCCGCAACGTGCCTCGCCCAAGTTATCGGGAATGCTCACGATGAGCTTGTAGTTGCGACGCGTTTTGCGGACAGTGCCGTGGTCCATACGCATCAACGTCTGCTCACGGGGACGCTTGGGTTTGCCAGTGCCGTACTCGTAGAAATCGACCTTAAATTGTTCGTTACTCGTCCGCTGTGCGAAAAGCGAACCTGGAATTCTCTTGCCTGACATCAGGCGCTCGAGCTGCTGCTCGTTCAAATTGATGATGATTCTCATTGTTTTTAAAATTTGACGAAACAAAGGTACGAAAAATTTCTCAAAGTCGTTTCGATATGTCAAAATATTTCATAATATTTGTTATATTAATACACTTATTTCTCCCCACTTTAATCTTCGCCAATCATGCCTGATAACTGGCGTTTTAGTGCTTTAAACTTTACGTTTAAGTTGGAGTGATCTGACGAAGAAATGTAACGATAAAATACCATAAGGTTGTGTTCCATTCCCTCTGTGCGTCCAACCTGAAGGATGAGATCTGCCAGAGCCTGGTAAACATCGTACTTGCAGAACTCGCCTCGGCCATGACGAGCATGTGGGCGGAACTTAAAATTCAGGCAGGTAATGCTGTCTGGCGTTTCTTCCTCTTTGAGCATTAGCAGCCCACGCTCCTGCTGCGCAGTCACCCACTGGCATACAGTTGGCCAGTGTATTGGCTTGAATTGGTTCATCACTCGCGAGTTCTTCCTGAACGGAGTCAGTCGCTTTCTACTCTCTAAACGTTTGCGTGACGCAACGGTTAAAATATTTTTTGGCATTGCCGTTTTTCGTCCGGGGATGTTATCCGGAACTACTATACCGGCAAAAATGCGTCTGAGGTTTACCACGAAAAAAAATTGACAGTCGACAACATAGGCCATGGGGGAAACCATTTAAGGAAGGGGGTAAATCAAAAGATGACCCTTCGGCGAAAAAAATGCCGAGAAAAAAAACTTGACAAACATCGCAAGGCAGTCCGACAAAGAAATTACAATCATTACAATTACAATTGAGATTACTCGAAGACATAATAAAACCTTGAAAAAATTTTAGTATTATATTTATATAATACTAACCATAAAAATAGGTATATTTTCAAGAACATGAAGGCAGATAATCTCAATTGTAATTGAAAGAGTTGTAATCGCGTCCGGCGTATGGGTGTCACCATACGCCCCCATGTAGGTAGTAGTTATAACTACCTACTGGGGGGCGGGGTTACAGCCTACCGCGGCTCCAAGCTATTTTTTTATGCAATTTCTTTGGAGTATCAGAATTATTTCGTACCTTTGCCGACGGTTCGGGGAGAAATCCGGACTATAGTAAGGCATTCGCTATTATTTCGCGTTCAGCCAAGAAAGCCTCGCAAACTATCTATGGTATAACAAAACACGAATAATTAGTGATTGTGAACCTGCATAGGTCCTCAATATCCTCCAATTATAGCAATGCACTCGTTTAGGCGTTGTGCATACTATTGGAGGATAAGAGGTACCAATTGCGAGGCTTCACCTCTTGCTGAACGCAATAAAGGTGCATCATGCCTTTTTGCGTCTTGGCGTGATTGATAGTTGATTGCAAGAACCTTAAAACTATCAATCGCAACTATGGCCAATACTAATTTAGCAAATGCCAAGACGGCGAAGAACGATGAGTTCTACACCCAGTATGCTGACATTCAGAAGGAGATAAACGCCTATCTGGACTACGACCCGAATGTGTTCAGGGGAAAGACGGTGCTGTTGCCCTGCGACGACCCAGAGTGGAGTAACTTTACTAAGTTCTTCGCACAGAACTTTGAACTGCTTGGCTTGAAGAAGTTGATTTCCACCAGCTATGCACCAGAGAGCAAAAAGTACAAGATGCCTTATCAGCCCACGCTCTTTGAGACGCAACAGCCCTACTTCAACCCGGACAAGAGTAAGACGAATGGCAAGATTTTCGTGCTTACCCGCGACGTGACGGGCGACAATCGTATCGACATCAACGATTTGGAGTGGCAATACTTGGAGGGCGACGGTGATTTCCGTAGTAAGGAAATTCGGAAACTGCGTGACGAGGCAGACATTATTGTGACTAATCCGCCGTTCTCGCTGTTTAGGGAGTTTGTGGTTTGGCTTTTCGAATCAGGAAAGCAATTCTCAATTATTGGTAACGTAAATGCTATTTCTTACAAGGAAGTCTTTCCCTTGATAAAGGATAATAAAATGTGGATGGGCGTTAGTATTCATAGTGGAGATCGTGAATTTGGAGTGCCAGAAACATATCCGCTTGAGGCAGCAGGTTGGCGTATTGATGAAAACGGCAATAGATACATTCGCGTTAAAGGTGTGAGGTGGTTTACAAATATTGACCACGGTCGTCGCCATGAACCATTACAGCTTATGACTATGGATGAGAATTTCAAACATAGTAAGCACAAAGAAATCCGTGGACGTAAGGATTATATACATTTTGAGAATTATGATGCAATAGAGATTCCATTTACTGATGCAATCCCATCCGACTACGAAGGAGCAATGGGTGTACCTCTAACTTTTTTGGATAAATACTGCCCAGAGCAATTTGAGATAATCGGTCATCCTCACGGAGATTATGGACTTGAATTAGGATTAAAGCCCTTCCCTCGGGAACTAAAAGCCAAAAACAAAGGGCTTCGTGGTGGTGATTTGTACTATATGAAAGATGGTAAGCCTGAATTGCCATATCGTAGAATACTAATCCGTAAAAAGAGATTATAATAAATCATTTTAAATAACCAAAAAGAAAGAGATATGAAAAAGTTCACTATTACATTAATTACATTAGCATTGATATGTTGTAACCAAGTGAGGGTTAATAATTTTGGTCAAGGAGGGAAGAATGCAGCTCAGTATATACTTGATCAATTATCAGACGAAAAAGAATTCATAGAAAGCATAGAGGTTACTGCTGAGGATTCATTGTTAACAGACAGAATGTTATCATTTGGACAGGTACAGTTTGCTATAGCTGGTGCAGATTACTGGCAAGACATAATAAATCGCGAACAATATCAGTATATTATCGATAGCACTTCACAAGTTCTCCAAGATGTTCAGGATTCATGGCATTATAGTATTGCCGTAAAAGATTCTCTAAAGAAACTTGAAAAATATAAAGATAATTGGGCAAAAGTGTACACAGTGAAAATACTCTTGAAAAATGGATATGAAACGAAAATTCGTATACTGATGGATCAAGATGGAACAACTCCTCGTATGACAGAGGACCAATTTAACATGGAGTTGAAAGAATACACAGACAAAATTTCAGCAGCTCAAAGAGATATCTATAGGAAATAATTCAAGTATGAAAACAGAACTGAAAATATATACTGTTGAGCAAATCTGCGACGGCTTCGAGTATAACGAACTTGAAGGCAAAGGTCTTTATGGCTTGGCTGGACAGTTAACCATTCAACCAGAGTACCAACGTAACTATATCTATGCAGATGGCAAGAAGGACGTGGCAGTAATAGAGTCTGTTTTGAAAGGCTATCCACTAGGCCTTATATATTTTAACAAAGTGGATGGTGGACGTTTAGAAGTTCTGGACGGACAGCAGCGCATTACTTCGCTTGGTCGTTTCCTGAAAAATAAGTTTGCTGTAAAAATAAATGGTTTAGAGCAGATATTCGACGGACTGGATGAAGGCAAACAACAGAAGATTCTCAAAACAGAGTTGTTGGTCTATATCTGCGAGGGCGAAGGTGAACATGCCGAGGAAGAAATCAAGGAATGGTTTAAGACCATCAACATTGCTGGCATTCCGCTCAACCATCAAGAGGAACTGAATGCTGTTTATAGCGGAAAGTTCGTAACACTATGCAAGGCCGAGTTTTCAAACTCACAGAATAAGAAAACACAGAAATGGGAGTCATACGTTAAAGGCCCAGCTAATCGTCAGATGTTCTTGGCTACAGCTTTGGAATGGGTGAGCAAGGGAAATGTGGACGGCTACATGTCTGCCCATCGTCGTGACGAGAACATCGATGAAATAAAGACGTACTTCAACACCGTCATAGACTGGGTAGATAGCAAGTTCGATGATGTCTATGATGAAATGCAAGGCTTGAATTGGGGCGAACTTTACGAGCGTTTCCATCACTTGCCTTTGAATCACTCTGAGTTGTCGGCAAAGGTTTATGAACTGATGCACGACGACTTTGTTGGGAACCGACGGGGAATCTTTGAGTTTGTGCTTGGCGGCTGTCAGGAGACAAAGCTGTTGAATGTCCGCCTGTTCGATAAGCCCACCATGCGCAAGGTTTATCAACAGCAGACCGACAAGGCCAAAGCGGAGGGTGTATCGAATTGCCCCTACTGCGCCATCGGTCACGATGCTAACCGTCAGCGTATTTGGAAACTGGAGGAAATGGATGCCGACCACGTAACCGCTTGGAGCAAGGGAGGCAGCACGGACATTGAGAACTGTCAGATGCTATGCAAGACGCATAACAGGGCAAAGGGAAACAGATAAAACTTACGAGATATGGCACGAGGTAAAGTAATAACCACCCATCTACGTACTGGAGACCCTAACGGCATCCGTACGGTGTTCATCAGCAATAAGATTTGCGAGATGATAGTGTTCCCCAAATCGGAGTTCGACATGGTGAGCCAGTTGGAGGAGAGTTCACGCCCGGCACTCTACATACTGCTGGGTGAGGATGAGAACGGTGCTGCACAGGCATACATCGGCGAGACAACCAACGGCGTGAAGCGAATCAATAATCATAAGGCTCACAAGCTGTTCTGGAACAAGTGCCTGATGTTTGTGGCCAAGGACGATAGTATCAATAAAGCCGACGTGCAATATCTGGAGCGCCAATCCATCGACCTGGCCACAGACTGTTCGCAATATGGCGTGATGAACGAACAGCAGGGCAAGGAAATATCGTTGTCGAACTACCAGAGAGACATTATGGATGAGTTCTTCGATGACGTGCAGCTGTTGTCATCGTTCATTGGTTGTCCTATATTCGAGAAACAGGAAAAGACCAAGACGAAGAAGGGCGAGAACCTGTTCCACATTACCGTTCGCGATTGTAAGGCCCACGGTATCTTTAACGAAACCGACCACTCTATGCGCATATTAAAAGGCAGTCTGCTGCCGCAGAGCATAGTGCCATCGTATAGGGACGGAGAGAAGCGAAACGCCATCATTGCCGCTATGTCGAAACCTACGAAGGACGGCTTCTGGGAACTTCAGCGTGACTATGTGCTTGCCAGTCCAAGCACCGCAGCCAGCTATTGTTCAGGTCGCAGTTGTAATGGTTGGCTCCATTGGATTAACGATGCAGGACAATCGTTAGATGAGTTGTATAGGAGTGAGTAAATTCCTTATTCCTCTTTATTTTTCGTCAGTAGGAGCATCAGAATGAAAAAAGATAGTACTTTCTTCATAGTCATTATTAATATTGTGTCAATTCGCGTTTGGCGGCAAAATTACAAAAAAAATGCGAACTGGCCAAAAATGCGAACCTAATTCTGCCGATTCCGATTGGAAAAGGCATTGCGCTGTCAAAAGGTTCGCATTTCTTTTTACTAAGGTCATGTCATAAACCTGCTTCTGTACATGTCCTGGAGGCTGTCGCCGGGTTTCCAGACAGGCTTGATTTTCCTCACCTCCTCACTTTCTGCGGCCTCCTGTGCCTGTTCCATCATGCTGCTGGTGTCGATGTAGGTCATGGTGGACTGGATGCACCTGTGCCCCATCTCCCTCTGCACCACGGCGAGCTGCTTTCCCTGCCTGGTCCTCCTTGTTCCGTAGGCATGTCAATACTCCTCGTCGCCGTCACCTACGACCGCAAGACCAAGGAGCACCGCTGCGAGATAGAGACCATATCACACTCGACGGCGTGAAGCATACTAGGCATTTATAGTGACTGAAAGGCGCTGGGGGTCGAAGGTCACCCCTTTGCCTTTCTCAATAAAACGGCCGAGTGCGCCCTGACTGGCCAGCTCACGGGGAGTGCCCATGAGCAGCCCTTCGCTGCGGGTCATCAGCCAAATGGTGTCGGCGGCCTGGAGGGTGAGCTCCAGGTCGTGGGTGGAGAGGAAGATGGTCTTGGAGGCTTCGTGACTGATGCGGCGGAGCAGGAGCAGCATGTCCACTTTGCTGGGATAGTCGAGGAAGGCCGTCGGCTCATCGAGGAAGATGATGTCTGTCTGCTGGGCCAGTGCCTTGGCAATCATCACTTTCTGCCGCTCGCCATCGCTAAGGGTGCCTACCTGCCGGTCGGCAAGGTGCGGTATGCCTACTTGGGCGATGGCATCGTTTACAGCCTCATCGTCGGAAGCAGAGAGTCGTCCCCAGAAACCGGTGTAGGGCGAACGGCCCATGGCTACCAGTTCGCGGGCAGTCATCAGGCCTACGTCGGGCTTCTCCGTAAGCACCACGCCGATGGTTTGTGCCAGCTCCTTAGGACTATAGTCCTCTAAAGATTTGAGATTTGAGGATTGAGAATTGAGATTTGAGGATTGAGAATTGAGATTTGAGGATTGAGAATTGAGATTTGAGGATTGAGATTTGAGTTTTATGCTGCCAGAGAGGGGAGGCTGGAAGCCGGAGAGTGTGCGCAGCAGCGTACTCTTGCCTATGCCGTTCTCGCCCATGAGGCAGGTCAGCTCACCACTATGAATGGTTCCGTTCACACCGCTGGCTACGATGCGAACGGAACCCTTGGTTTTATATCCGATGCTGAGGTCGGACAGTATTATTTGACTATTGGACAATCTACTCAATTTACTATTTGACTATTTACTATTTGACAATTGGGTATTTACCGATTCAGATACTTGCGGCCTTTGTAGATGACGAGGCCCCTCTGCGACTTGCCGACGCGCTGGCCCATCATGTTATAGACGGGAGCATCCACAGTGTACATTGTGGCGGGTGTAGCCTCGCGGTGCCCATTAGCGGCTTGAGTGTCAGTGCCGACGTCGGATTATGCATCACTTCTCCCAGATAGTTGGTCCACTCGCTACGGGTGACGTAGGCACCGACGCTGATGACGCTCTCGTCGCAGACCGACGTGTTGAAGGCAATGGTGCCGTCGCCGTTCGTGTAGCCGTTTGCGGCAAAGTCGTAACTGCCATCGACGGAAGGAGGCGCAAAGAAACAGGGTTCGTCATTATTGTCTCCGTTGCACACCATCTTGATGGTCTGTCCGTCATGTCCCGCCTTGACAATCAGTGCATAGCGGTAGTCTGCATTTTCAATTTCGCATATCCGTAAGTTAAAAGAATAGGTAACTGCCTCTTCTCCATTCAACCTTACTACTGTCATCATATATCTGTAATAATAAGATACCGTCAAATACGGCTCTTCTGGCGTAGGATAACTGATTGCTCCCAGCACCGTCTTCAGCTCTTCGTCCGTGGTGGAGAGGGTCTTAACAATCGACTGGTACCTGGAGCCAGCATTGCCACAACTGCTGATGACTGCGCGGCCTGGCTTGGTGCCGTTCTCCGTCAGCGTGGCTATGCTCCTGGCCAGCAGGTCACTGCCGTCGTGCAGCCCCAAGTAGTTGCCTAAGCTGATGTTGACCACGGTAGGCTTACCTACACTGGTGGCATAGTCGAAGATGTCCTTGATACATTCCACGATATTGGAATATGTTGTCCATGAGCCTAACCCACACAAAACGAGGTCGCCCTCAGGCGCCATGCCCTGCAGTCCGTTGCCCAGGTCGGAACCGCCAGCCGCTGACGAGACATGCGTACCATGCGAACTGCTTTCATAGTCGGTGGTCAGCGCCTTGATTTCTTCATCGGAGGTGTACTCTTCTTTTTCCCTGATTGGGTGTTCTATCACCTTGACGATGCGGGTGCTGCCGTCATCCTTGCGGAAGGCTGCGTGGTTGAAGTCAATGCCCTGGTCGATGATGCCCAGCACCACACCCTGACCCGTATATGCCTGGGGCAGTCCGGCCTCTATGCTTAGGGTCTCGTCGGCAGCCAGGTCAACGTTGGAAGCCTCGCGAGACTTGTCGTTCATCGGGTATAGTATCTCGTCAGCCGCCACGTAGCTGAACGCCTCCACCTGCTCTAATTGCAACAGCTTGTCGGCAGGAACATTAAGCGCCACCACGTCGCCCAGCACGAAGCGCACCTTGATGCCCATCTGCTTTAACTGAGCCGTGGGGCACTCGGCACCCTTCTTCAGCGTGGCAATGGCCGACATGGAGCTTACCGTCCCATCGACGTTCAGTGTCACATCGATGCGGTCGGTCAATGCTTTGTGGTTGATGGCTTGAGCCTGCGTGCGGTACAGCGCTGCAGGCTGCTGTACCAGCTCAGTCAGCCGCTGGTCTATCTTCTGTGCCTGCATCGTCATGATACTCGTCATGGCGATGCAGGCCATAATAAACACCTTTCTCATCATTTATAGAATAACAACGGATTAAGACTGATTACACGGATTTCACGGATGATTTATTGTCTCCCCATCGAATCTGGAAGAAATCTGTGAAATCCATTATAATCCGTAAAATCCGTGTAATCCGTAAAATCCGTTGTTGAAAAGAGTATGAATAATCCAAGTTATAGACTGTAGGTAAGCATGACCATTGTGTAGGGAGGAAGGTCAAGGGTGAACTTCTTCTGGGCCTTCACCTGCTCAGTCTGCGGGGCGATGGGCTGTGCGTCGTAGTTGTTCTCGTCGTCGGCCTTTCCTGTAAGGGTGGTCTTCGTTGCCATACCCTTCAGGCCGAAGCGTGAGAGGTTGACGTTGGCTTTTTTTGCATCGGCGCTGGCATTGACGAGCTTCACGAAGAGCTGGCGGGTCTTCACGTTGAGGATAACCGACTGTCCGTAGTGCACGTCCTCCTGTGGCTGGACGACACCCTTCTCGTCGCCCTCGAAGCTGACGCAATCGCCGTAGAAGTACTGTCCGGCACTCTGTCCGAACATCTGCTGTACATAGTACGAACAGGTGAGGTAGGGACGCTCATTGTCGAAGTAGATGAGGTCGGGATTCCAGTTGGTGTTGTCGCGGCGGGCAAAGAGGGGGGCGTATGAGGTCATGCAGACGACGTCGCCATTGCGCTCCACGTGGAGCAGGTAGAGACCCTCGGCCAGGGCGTCGATGAGCTTCTTGTCCTTGGCGGCATACTCACCCAGGTAGACCTTCGTCTTGCGGTCGCGGGGGTACTTGTCATACTGGCGGCTCTTCAGGAAGTAGTCGTTCTTCTCGTAGTAGTGCTCGTCGATGATGGGCATGCCCAGCTCCTCGGCCAGTTTCCATCCTGCCTCATAGTCAGGGTTTTCCGGGTGCGATCCAGGGCCGGCAGTTCCGACGATGACAATGTCGGGATACTTTTCCGTCACCTTATTATATATATAGCGGAAGCGCTCAATGAATTCCGGCGATATTTTCTCCTCGTTACCCAGGCCCAGGTACTTCAGGTTGAAAGGCTGAGGGTGTCCGGCGTCGGCACGCATTTTTGCCCACTTCGACGTGGCGGGGTCGCCATTGGCCCACTCAATGAGGTCGAGGGCGTCCTGCACCCACTCGTCCATCTGGTCCATGGGTACTACCTCCTGTGCCTGTTTGGGCCACATGCCCCAGCCGCCGTTGGTTCCCTGACAGCTGACGCCACAAGGCAGGATGGGCACGGGCTGCATGCCGAGGTCTTCGCAGAACTGGAAGTACTCATAGTAGCCAAGCCCCATCGACTGGTGGTAGCCCCAAGTGTTCTTCAGTCCCTGGCGCTTGTGGCGCGGGCCGATGGTGTTCTTCCAACGATAGGTGTCCCAGAAGCCGTCGCCGCCGCCATGCACCACACATCCACCGGGGAAGCGCATGAACTTCGGCTGCAGGTCGGCGAGTGCCTGTGCCAGGTCTTTGCGCAGGCCGTGGCCCTTGTAGGTGTCCTGAGGCATAAGCGAGATATCGTCGAGACGCACTTCGCCCTCGTTGAGCACGAGCAGCTGCAGGGCAGCTTTCTTGCTGTCGGCATTGGGCGTAAGGGTGGCCTTGTACTCGTGCCAAAGGTCCTCAGCCGACAGCTTGCCGTCCTTGAGTTCCGGTTTCTGATAGGCGACGGTTTCAAAGATGGTGTCGGCCAGCAGCTTAGCTTCCTTGCCCCATCCCTGCGGCTCGACGAGAGCCACGCGGATCTGCTTGGGCTGGCCTATATTGACCAGACGCATGGAGAAGTCGTACTTGGCACCGGCCTTGAGCACAATGCCGTCGAAGCCGTCGTTCTGCAGTCCGAAGCCCCTCCAGCCTTTATAGTCGTAGAACTCCTTAGCACGCTCCACATGCAGCTGCAATTCTGTATTTGAGATGTAGGGCCGGGTGTAGCTCTGAAGTCCGGGGATGCCTGTTGTGGTGGGGCGTACGTAGCCGAGGGAGTGGCCCGGGCGTATGATCTTCCATGCCGTCATCGGTCCCCATCCGTCCTTTTCGTTGGCGTTGTACTCAAAGCCTCCGTTCTGGATGAGTTCGGCATAGAGACCGCCGTCGGCACTTGACGAGATGTCTTCAAAGAAGATGCCGATAAGTTCGTCACTAATGGCCTTGCCACCGGCAGGGGCCTTCATCGTTTTCTGGGCGCTCAGTCCCAGGGTTGCTGCTGATAGTGCAGCGCAAAGCAGTAGTCGTTTCATGATAGTAATAAACTTAAAGTATCGTAATTTTTGGGCAAAGATACAACTTTTCTTTGGATTTTAAGTAATTTTGCCTTCGGTTTTTAATATTGTTTGTGAATTTTGGTCTATCCGCCTGATAATGAAAGCTAAGACAATAGCCCTTCTGGCCCTGTTGATAATCATCTGCGGACTGTTTGCGCTCAACCTGTTTGAGGGCAGCATACACATCCCCGCCGGCGATGTGCTCAGCATCTTGCTGGGGCGTGGTGAAGGGCTTAAACCTTCGTGGCAGTATATTGTCTTGGAGAACCGTCTGCCCCAGGCTGTCACGGCGCTGCTCTGTGGTAGTGCGCTGGCCGTTGCCGGTCTGCTGCTTCAGACGGCTTTCCGCAACCCCTTGGCCGACCCTTCCATCTTTGGAATCAGCAGCGGCGCAGGACTCTGCGTGGCTCTTACCATGTTTGTTCTGGGAGGAAGCATCGGCGTGGGGGCGTTGCAGCTGAGCGGTTTCGTAGCTGTCATCACGGCGGCCTTCTTGGGAGCGATGACGGTAACGGCCATCATCTTTTTCTTCTCCACGATGGTACGTAGTCACGTCATGCTGCTCATCATCGGAATCATGGTGGGCTATCTCTCGGCTTCAGCCATTACGCTGCTCAATTTCTTCGCCACCGACGAGGGGGTGAAGTCGTACATGGTGTGGGGCATGGGGTCGTTCAGTGGTGTCTCAATGGCCAACCTTCCACTTTTCTCCACGGCCACATTGCTGGGACTCGTGGGGGCTATGCTGCTCATCAAACCGCTGAACGCGCTGATGCTCGGCGACCGTTATGCCGAGAACCTGGGGGTGAACATCGGACGTCTGCGTCGTTGGCTCCTCATCATTACCGGCTTACTTACGGCCATTACAACAGCTTTCTGCGGGCCTATTACCTTCATCGGTCTGGCCGTGCCCCACATTGCCCGCCTTCTATTCCGTACTGATGACCATCGGCTGCTGCTTCCTGCCACGATGCTCTGCGGAGCCACCATCGCTTTGCTCTGCAACGCCATCTGTCATCTGCCGGGCGAGAACGGAATAATCCCCCTAGGGGCCATCACCCCTCTCATGGGTGCCCCGGTTATCATTTACATTGTGGTAAAAGGTATGAAGGGAGAGTGAGGGAAGGCCTACAGCCATCCGTTATCCTTGTACCATTGTATGGTGATGGGTACTCCCTGTTCCAGCGTGTATTGTGGCTTATAGCCCAGCTCATCGATGGCGGGCTGGATGTCACACCGCCAGTTGCGCTGCTTCAATATGTGGTACTTGTCGTTGTTGAGGGCTGTAATCTTTCCCGTGAGGTGCCCAATCTTGTCGCCGAAGAAGGTGATGATGCGCAACACCCAGATGGGAGCCTTTACACGTATCCACCAGGGGGTTCCCAGTTCACGACGTATAAGGTTGGAGAATGTTGACGACTGGTATACCTGTCCGTCGCTGAGGAAATATTTCCGTCCTGTCTGCCCACGTTCACAGGCAAGGAATACGGCTTGCACGACATCCAGCACATAGACGAAGGTGATGTCCTGCCGACGATAGCCAACGGCGAAATCAGTATGCTGCTTGATGCTCTGCGCCATAAGGAAATAATCTCGTTCACGTGGACCGTAAACGCCCGTGGGACGGAGCACTACGTAGGGAAAAGTGATAGAGTCCAGCCACTGCTCTGCCTCCAGTTTACTGCGGCCGTAGTGGGTGTTGGGCTTCGGCGTGTCGGTCTCGCGAATCTCCTCGTAGGGTTGCTTCTCCCGGATGGCTCCGAAGATGCTCAGAGAACTGATGTATACGAAGCGCTTCAAGGGCATCTTCAGCGTGAGGAGTGCGTTGACGAGATTCTTTGTCCCCTCGGTATTGATGCGGTAGAAGTCCTTCGGGTCCAGGCACTTGGTGACTCCGGCGGCGTGAACCACATAGTCAAACTCATGGTCACGAAGCTGTTCCGTGAGCCTTTCCTGCGACGAGAGGTCCAGTTCGATGAAGTTGATACGCGGGTCGGTAAGGAAGTCTTTCTTACTGCTTCGCCGCATGGCTGCCCATGTGTCGAAACCACGCCGCAAGGCCTCCTCAACAATGAACGAGCCAATGAACCCACTGGCTCCGGTAATGAGAATCTTTTCCATATCTTGTCAATTTCGTGTGCAAAGTTACGAAAAGTCGAGAGCAAAACAAAAGAATTCATTCTTTTTTTTGCCGAGACGGAGTAACTTCGCCATTTTCATGGCAAAGTTACGAAAAGTCAAGCACAAAACAAAGAAACACGTTTCTTTTTTTGTTGAGACGGAGAAGTTTCCTTGAAACAGCCGTTCATGAACAGCACGAGTGCCGAGCTAACTGATGGACAGAATAGAACCTGTAGAAGTAAAACAAGTTGTTTTACCCCAGAGAAGTCCGTCATAACCCTCAGAAAAAACGGCTTTTTCCATACCAAAACAACTTGTTTTACTTCGGTGAAACTTAGTGATACTTTCAGAGAAAGCCGTACCTTCCTTAACCAACAATAGTTCAGACGGTTACGACAAACAGCTTTGGTCTTATGTCAACCTCTGTCAACCTCTGACAACCTCTAAGAGGTTGCAACCCCAGTGTTTATCGGCATTCTGTCAACCTGACAACCTAAAATCAAAAAATCTCTATATGAAATAAAAAAAGCGCTGGTTTGCAGCATCGCCTCAAGCTGTAACGAACACTATTTCTACTCCCTTCGTGCTCCTGTCCGCCTCTGTGGTGACGTCGTAATACAGGCTATTCAGTCCTTCGTGTGCCCGTCCGTCGCCGGCAGACGGGGCAGGACCTTCTGGAACATCAGCACTAGGATGGGCACGCGTCTGCTCCCTGCTGCCAGGGATTCGTTTTCTGTTGTTATAGATTCGTTATCCTCAACAATGGCAGCTATATCGTCGATCACTTCCTCGTCGTCGTAAAAGTCACCATCGTGTAGTAGCCCACGCTTCCAAGCTGCCGGATACTGAACTAAGGAATTGGATGTCGGGCCAGAAATGCTTCACGATGTCGTCCTGTAGCATACGATAGTCAACGAATCAGGATTGCCGACGAGTACATGCTGGAGATTCAGGGCAAGCAGTAGCACCAATAGTCGTTCCTCATATTTCATACAGTCAGGCGGGTATTTCGTACATCAGGCACGAAATTATCCGCATCATTTCTTGCCCGTTTCAAAACAATTCACTATCTTTGCACCGTCTTTCCGAATAACGGGGGGACACATACATACAAAAGGCGTTTTCTGGACGCTTTGGGTTTGACGCTTTGAGAATCTCGCAAATTCAATCTGATTGTCAAAAACAAAGCAACGGGAACGCCCCTTGGAAGTATAGTATTCGTATGCATTATATAATAATGTGTAAGTTTACATACATCCACGTGGGGCTTTCAGCGTTGCTCGGTTAGACAATCAGGGCGATGCGAGAGCCTTCAAAGCGTGGACCGGGCACAGAACTGGCTCCACGTTTTTTGTGTGTATGTAACAGAACCTATAACTAAGAACATCTGCCAAAGGGGCTGGGCGGAAAAAAAGATGTAATATTATGGCTGGACAAGGTTTGAAGTACAATGTAGACATTGTGATGTGCATTGATTGCACAGGAAGTATGGGGTCATTACTTGACACTGTAAAGACAAAAGCTTTGAGATTCTATCCGGATTTGCGAGAAAGGTGTGACGAAAAGGGAAAGGATATTTCAGAACTTCGTATTCGGGTGATAGGTTTTCGTGACTTCTATGCAGACGGGGCGAGAGCCATTGAAGATTCAGGCTTTTTCAATATCCCAGACAAAGAAACTGAGTTCAAGAGTTTCGTCAACAAGTTAGAACCAGATGGTGGAGGTGACGAGCCAGAAAATGGGTTGGAAGCACTTGCTATGGCTATAAACTCCGATTGGACAAAAGGAGGTGACAAACGACGTCACGTCATCGTTGTATGGTCAGATGCATCTACGCATCCTGTCGGTCTTGAAAAGTGTAAAAACGAATACTATCCTCAGAATATGCCGAAAGACTTTGATGAACTTACGAACTGGTGGGAAGATGAGCAAGGCGAAGGAAAAACGAAAAAGTCTGCAAAGAGGTTGGTGCTATTTGCACCTGATGCAAGTGCATGGTCAGAAATTGGTATCAATTGGAACAACACCATACATCATCCGGCCAAAGCAGGGCAGGGACTTGAAGATGTGGATTATGAGACGATTCTTTCAACTATTGTCAATTCCATTTAAGAGGAGCATGATTAACGATGGGCTTATCTCTGTCAGTTTTATGACTGAAAAGATCGTGGGTCATGGTGAGGACGCTCCGCCCATACTTATGGCTAAAGGACAATCGTATGCAGTAGGTGTATTCGATGGTATGGGCGGAGCTGGGGCAGCCACATGCAAGTCTGATTATGGGGAGGGGTTAACGAAAGCCTATGTGGCTTCGCGAATAACAGCATCTTCAGTTGAACTATATCTTTCGAATCATCTCAACACCGAAGATGTTTCAACTGAAGATTTGAAGCAAATCATCATGCAAAGGCTGAAAGAAGAGATACAGAAATATCCTCCTCAGACAAAATCCATTTTAAGGAGCAAGCTGGTTCGTGACTATCCCACAACAATGGCACTCGTTGTCTTGACGAAAGGCAATGATAATATTTCCATCGATAGCTACTGGGCAGGTGATTCTCATTGTTACCTTTGGACTCTGAAAGGCTTCTTTCAGATAAGCAAAGATGACTTGGAAGAAAAAAACGACCCGATGGAGAATCTGCATAACGATTCACCCATATCCAATTGTATTTGTGCCGACCGCGATTTTACTATCAACCATCAGCATATTGAATTGCCGAAGGAACCTACAATAATCTTGGTGGCTTCAGATGGCTGTTTCGGCTACTATCCTACACCCATGCATTTTGAGTACGTCCTGAGCAGTACGCTTCAAAAAGCAAATAACGAGAAGGACTGGGAATGTCTGATAAAAGAGAATATTATGAAAGTTACTGGTGATGATTGTTCTTTTTCATTAATTGCCATAGGCTTCTCATCGTTCGAGGATTTCAAGAAATCTATGAAAGCATATAAGGTTGAGGGATTCCCTATATTATTGGAACAGGAGGAAACCATTGCATATTTTGAGAAGGAACTTGCCAAAGAGAAAGAGATGTACGAGCAGAATGTTACAGCAAGATGGGAAAAATACAAATCGAATTACATGAAGTTCATAAACGATTGATAATATGCCAGAGTACACACCAATGTTAGAAGGAAATACCATCAAGGGCTATAGAATTCTCAAGGATTTTATAGTAGCAGGTGGAATGAGCAAAATCTCTTTTGCAGAAAAGGGTGGTAAGGAATACTTCATCAAGGAATTTCTTTCCCCAAAATATCCTTTGCCCGAAAGTCCAGGAAGTGAAAAGATAAAAGCACAGAAACGTAAAGAATGTGAAGTATTTGAGAAACATCATCAGGAATTGAATAGGAAGATTGGCACGAAAGTGTCTCTTGGTGGCAATCTTGTGTTTGCTGTCGATTTCTTCCGTTGGGGCACATGCTACTATAAGGTAACAGAGAAGATAGACACGACATCACTCTCGTGCGAAGAAATCGCCGAACTACCCTTCGACAAGATAATCCTTATTGCAAAGTCTGTTTGTCATAGTGTGCGTATTCTTCATGATCTCAATATTGTTCATGGCGACTTGAAACCTGACAATATTCTTATAAAGAAAACTTCCATGGGCTATTCTGGTAAACTGATAGACTTTGATGACAGCTATTTTAGTGGCAACCCACCAACTGACCATGAAAGTCTTGTAGGTACACCGGAATACTATTCACCTGAACAAGCAGCCTATATCATGGATGAAGAGGAAGAGATAGCTGGTAACACATTAACGTTGAAGTCTGATGTCTTTACACTTGGAATAATCTTATGTGAATACTTTACAGGCAAGAAACCTGTTCTTCCATCAGATTGTGGTAGCACATGGATATGCGTAAAGAATGGCAATTGTTTCTCTTATGCCAAAAACATTCCAGTAGGAATAAGGGATCTCATTAATCGAATGCTGAAAAAGAATCCCAGTGAGCGGCCAACCATCAATGAAGTGTTTGAAATCCTAAAAGGGATGAAGTCTTCTGATATGGAAACGATAGGGCCAACATTTACATCAGATTCACCTTCTAAACCAACAGAAAAGGTGGAATTGCGCAGTACTTTCAAAAAAGAAGCACCGGTTTCAACAAAGACAGAAACAAAATCTACGCTTCGTAGTAAGACGTGGAATGTTAGTTAGCCAATTTTTAATTACTAAGATAATAGTCTATGTGTAAATTCAATTCAAATCTAAAAGGGATGGACTTGGCCTTTTTCTATAGTATTCTATATCAGTATGAAAAGGAAAAGGAGCATAAAGGTTATGATTATAATAAGATAGACAAACAAATTAAGAAATCAATAACTATAATTAACAGGACACGAACGAAGAAGGTTGTCTTTGTTATGCCGAATAGTCCTAATACTATAGTAATCAATAGCAGAAGTATATGTGTTCCATTGTTAACTCATCTTAGACATGCTTTAGCACATGCATGTATTGAAAAAGTGGGTAATGAATACATCATTAATCAGCATTGCAATTCAAAATGCAAGATTTGTGGCCGAGTAAATGTACCACTTTTCAAAAGATTTATAAATGCGATGACGGCAACTAGGACGTTCAAATAATTAACGGATTCTTGCTATTATGAGCTGGCTCTGCCCAAAATGTGAGACGGAGAATCCTGATAGGTTGAAGGTTTGCGAGGTGTGCGATTCACCCCGCGAGATTTCACCTGTAGACGAGTTGAAGGAGAAATTGAAGGAGAAATATAGCGATGCTGCATACAAATCTTTCATTCGATATCACTATGAACTTTTAGAATCTGCTGACAAAGGATATGCAAGTGCCCAGGCCCAGTACCGAGTGGCTGAATGGTTCAATCGTGGCGGAAGCTCAGGATCATCAAACGACTATATCAAGATTGCTGTATCATGGTATCAAAAGGCGGCGATGAAAGGGCATATAGATGCACAATTAAAGCTTGCTTCATGCTATGAGGAAGGACGTGGTGTTCCAAAAATTAAAGAAGAAGCTCTGAAATGGTACAAAAAAGCTGCTAACGTAGGAAATGTAATTGCCTGGAATAAATATCTTAGATTAAAGTATAACAATAAGACATACGAAAGTGTAATAAAATACAAATTTGACTTGCTATCGGCAGCAGACAAAGGTGAACGAAACTCTCAATACTTACTTGGTGAATGGTTTAGTAACCATAAAAGTAAATCAGAATATAGGGAAGAAGCTGTCGTTTGGTATACAAAAGCTGCAAATAATGGGCACGGGGGTGCCATGTATAAATTAGGTAAATGTTATGAGATAGGATTTGGCGTTTATACAAATCTTGATGAGGCTTTCAAATGGTATAAAAAGTCGGCAAATAGCGGTAACAAGTCTGCCTGCATGATAATTGCACAATCATACTTATACGGGTGGCAGAAGAAAAACGTTGATGAAGCTATAAAATGGTATGAGAAGGCTGGAAATGACATAAGCGGGACTGACTTACGCAACATAGGCCATGCATACGATGTCGGAGATGGTGTCACCCAAAATAAAATCAAGGCAGCTGAATATTACAGGAGGGCAGCAGACAAAGGCGATATGGTGGCACAATACCATTTAGGGGTATGCTTTGAAAATGGAGATGGTGTAAACGGAAACAAGAAAACTGCCATATATTGGTATGAGAAAGCAGCTTCGCAAGGCCATGAACAGGCTAAAGCTGCATTATCAAGGCTGAATAGCAGAGTAGTAAAAATACATTTTAATTCAGATTGGATTTGGTATTTCATCTTTGGAATGATGGAAACCGTTGGCTTTATATACTACACGAATGAACCACAATATAGTTGGATTCATTACCGTTTAGTGTCCTTATTCACAACAGAATTGTGGGTTGAGACTGGGGCTGTCATTTTAATTGCAGGTGCTTGGTTGATGAGTCTGGTTAAAGGAGGACCTTTGTTGACCCTTTTGTACGGATGTTTTGCATTTGGTTTCTATTTGAACCAACCAGAGAATAGCTGGTTACATCGTGAGATTCTGTCACTAAGCGTTTCTAAACACACAAATGTCGTATTTGAATGGGGAACAACCCTATTAGCTGTAGGAACTTGGTTGGTTTGTCTAATTGATGATGACTGACAAATGACATAAGTAAAATACAGACAAGTAAATACAAGGTAATGACTTCGAAAAATAAGGATATAATAATGAACAAGAGATCAACTCCCATCCCCGGCCTCAGTTTCTCACTCAAACGGGCACTGGGCATCACTCAGACAAAACAGAAGATTGCCAAAGCGACGGGCATCCCGACCTCGAAGGCAGGACTAGAACGGAAAATCGGCAGCGTGATTGTGAAAATGTTGGTGGGGAAAAAGTAAGTCTTCATTTCGTACAACAATCAAGGTGTTTTGTACAATTATAGAATAAAAGACGTGGCGTTTCGAAAAAGAATAGTACTTTTGCAGAGACAAATTAAATATCGAAATGAAAAACAAGTGGAAGGACAAACTAACAATTACTGCTCTTGCTGTTATTGGTGTTGTACTCATATGGAATCATCTGCCATATTACTATAGTAACGAAAGGACAGTTGATTACATTACCAATCATGCAGAAGAGCATTCCAGACGTATGTGTGCTGGCTATGTCGTAATGGCAATGTGGCATGGCAGATGCCCGATTGGGCCTGTTGTATTGCCTGCTTACGCCTACAGTAAGATCCTGCCGCAGATAGGGTTTGAAGAAGTTCCTGCAGAAGGATACAATCCTCGGAAAGGAGACATATCGGTTCTGCCTCAAAACAGCCGACATGTTTTCGGGCATATCGCCGTATATGACGGCAAGCAATGGGTGTCTGACTTCAAGCAGAAATCATTATTCCCCTCTAAGGCATATCAGGAAAATGGCAAATACCAAGTGTTTTCGTGCTTCGGATGGCTGGCACTGGAAGCACGTGTGGATTTCGCCAATCGACTGGTACGAATTGGCTGAAGTGGGAATCAAAGGTTGGAAAACTATTTCTTTTTTGCAGATGAAGAAGATAATAACTGTGATTCTAATATTGTGCGCTATCATGGTCTTTGCCACATGGCAATATAGACTATTATGCCTTTTACTGGCTGTGCTGTTAAACCGTAGTTGGATTAAACAGAGGTGGCCGAAGGCGTGTCCGTTTGTCACGTGGGGACTTGTGATTGCTATCTTTATTGCCATTCCGAACTATTTCCAGCATGGGCGGTCGCAACTGATATATCTAAATGACAAGGGTGAGCGTATTGGTACGCCGTTGCCAGTATATGCCATAAACGCATTGTTGCCAGAGGAGGAATTGATGAATGTAGGGATGAAACTGACGGCTGTTTTGCCGCCAGCCTCATTGAGTCCTGTCTTCAAAAATCTGGGCATTCGGTTTATCCGTGATGCGCAGCACGATTTCTGGAACGGTATGGCGCTAACGTTTTACGCCCCTTATAACAGATTGTCATTGCAAGGCAGCAATCCTGGCTCATTTGCCATTGCACAGGCCATGAACGAAACTTTGGGAACGGACTATGACGGCATTTATGTTACAAAACCGATAAGCTACGATGACTCCAAAGCTTATCCTGTGGTGTTCTTCGCGCATGGCTTCTTGGGCAGTTGGGAGTTGTATCAAGGTCTGCTGTCTCGATTGGAGGATTGTCTGGTAGTGAGCATCGGGACAAAAGACCTTTCGGGTATCTTTGGCTATAACGACATTCAAAGAATCTTCACTAAGTATTTGCCTTATTTAGAGCAAGAGGGATTCCATATAGACAAAAAACAACTTCACCTAATGGGGCTGAGCAATGGCGGAACAGCATCCAATGTGGGTTTGCGTAGCTTCTCAAGCAAGCTCAAGACCATCACCTATATCTCTACTTCCTGCGATGTAACCAAGAAAGTGAAAACGAAAGTCATCATGATTGGAGGAGGAAAAGATGCCAGTTCTTCTGGTCTGCCAAATGTTGCACAACGTCTGCGCAGCTGCGGGACAAATGTCGCTCTGCTATTCGACCAGAATGATAATCACTACATATTGGTACATCAAACAGAGGAAATCTTTAACTTTCTAAACAAAGAAATAAAAGATGTGTGAACATGAAAGCATATCCCATCCCCGGCCTCAGTTTCTCACTCAAACGGGCGTTGGGTATCACTCAAGCAAAGCAGAAGATTGCCAAAGCAACGGGCATCCCGACCTCGAAGGCAGGACTGGAGCGGAAAATCGGCAGTATGATTCTGAAAACGCTGGTGGGGAAGAAGTGAGTCTTCATTTCGTACATCAATTGGGGTATTTCATACAGACATAGAAGAAAATGTAGGTAGTCTCGAAAAGTTTATGTAATTTTGCAGCGTTCAAAGACTACATGATGAGAAGGCTATGAGTAGCAGGGGGCTGATTATATCAAACTCTAACGAGTTGGTGAGGGTGAAGCCGGAGCGGGTAGTTTACGTGGAGTCGGACGGTAACTACTCAACGATGGTGCTGCACGACAAGACGGAGCATGTGTTCACGATGAATCTTGCCCATTGCCAGGAGCTGATAGAGCGTCAGTTAGGCAAGGAGGCAGAGACGTTCATCCGCATAGGCAAGCAACTGATTATCAACCGGGAGTATATCTTCAAGATTAACGTGAACAAACAGACGCTGGTGATGTCGGACATGGCACTCAACCAGGCCTTTACCTTGCAGGCATCGAAAGAAGCACTTAAGCAGCTAAAGGCATACATGGAATCAAAGGCAGGAAAGGAGGGAAAACTATGATGGAGGACGAACTGCAAGTTTTAGGGAAACAGCAAGAAATGAGTAAGCGCAAGAAATGGACCATTGGCGTTTTTTCCGTAATTGCAGCTGTAATGTTTGTTTTTATCGGTTTCTTTATCCATAAGAATTTAGTCTCTCATTCCCCTGAATGGGAGGAGAAGGAGGGTACGACCATCATACCTGCTTTGCAAGAAGTTGTTGACTCGCTGCTGAATGACAAGCTAACAGAGATGTCAGGCTTGCAAGGACAGGTGATTGTAATGGAAGTAAATACTGGAGCCATTAGGACTATGGTCGGCTTTGAACGCAGGTTCGACGGAAAATTCCAGCATTGCTCAAACTTTGCTTTTCAACAGGAGCCTGGCTCAACTATGAAGACAGCAGCACTACTGGCTTTGTTGGAAACAGGTGAGGTTAAGTTGACGGATGAGGTCGATACGGGAGAAGGTGTGTGGGCTCTTGACGATGAGGACATCATAAAAGATCATAACTGGCACCGTGGCGGCTATGGGAAGATTACCTTGGAACGCGCTTTGGAGATAAGTTCCAATATCGGCATCAGTAAAACCATCCGCAAGGTGTTCGATGGCAAGGAGCAACGCTATTTTGAACTGCTTGACAAGATGAGCCTCGGACAGCCGGACAGTATTGAAGGCATAGCAGAACTGAAGCCAATGGTGTATAGCTCGCCAAAAGATAGCACCTGGGCAAGCAGACAACTGCTTTGGAACTCCATCGGTTATGAAAGGAAGATGGCTCCTATCCAGACGCTTACTTTCTACAACGCTATTGCCAATGATGGCAAGATGGTGAAGCCAATGCTCAGACCAGGCAATACTGAGGTGATAAACGAGCAAATTGCCAGTAAAGAGAACATTGCCAAGATACAGCAGGCGTTGTACAATGTGGTGTGTCGCGGATTAGGAAAGAAGGCAGGAAGCGAAATCATTCCTGTAGCAGGAAAGACAGGAACAACTCAGGTGAACAACTGCGAATGGCTAACTGATGAAGGCCTCGATGAGTATCATATATCTTTTTGTGGCTATTTCCCTGCCATGTCTCCAAAGTATAGCATCATTGTCAGCATGAACAAGCTGGGAATTCCCGCCAGTGGCGGTTCTATGGCAGGTCCAGTATTTCGCGATATCATGGAGTGGATGGTTGCGCATGGGATGGTTGATTCCTGCCATTGATGAAATGGTGTTGGGCATGCTGCAGTCGGACATGCTTGTGGAAGGCGACGTAGAAAACATCGTAGAAAACATCGTAGGAAGCCATACAGATAACCATACAGATAACCATACAGAAAACCATACAGAAAACCATACAGAAAAGCAACTATATCTATCCTATTCATTGTATAAGAAATTCTTATTAGTTCGTCAAGAGGGTAAACGACAAGTGCGTCTCAGCCAGAATTACCGAATATGATAAAAGCCGAAAGTGTTGTGCTTCCGGCTTTTATCATTACGTGTGAGACGTGGATTACATCGAGGCGACGGCAGCTTTGTCAATCCATGCATAGATGCAGGAACAGATGCCGAAGAGGAGGATGCCGGCGGTGCAGATGGCGAGGCTCCAGTTGATAGCGCGGCCGTTGGCGAAGAAGGGTAGGGGATTGTCCTCCTTGGTGATGTACATAGCCTTGACGATGAGCAGGTAGTAGTAGAGGGAGATGACCGTGTTGACCAGGGCCACCAACACTACGAAGTAAGGCCAGAAGGGTGCACTCTCGTGACCACCAACGGCTGCCATGAAGACGAAGAACTTCGAGAACATACCTGCAAAGGGCGGGATGCCAGCCAGCGAGAAGAGAGCCAGCGTCATGAGCAGGGCCAGCTTCGGGTTGGTTTGGTACAATCCATTATAAGCACTCATCTGTGTATTGCCTCCATTGTGCTCAACTGCCGAAATCACAGTGAAGACGGCGAGGTTGGCGGCTACGTAGACAAGAACATAGAACGTCAGGGCGGTGAGGCCCATGGTGCTATTACCCACAACGGCGAGCATGATGTAACCGGCCTGAGAGATAGAGGAGAAGGCCATGAAGCGCTTCAGCTCAGTCTGACGGATGGCGAAGAGGTTACCCACGGTGATGGTGAGCATGATGACAATCCAGAGCAACGGCTCCCACATATCGACCATAGCGGCAAAGACCTTCATCAGGATGATGGCCAGCGTCAGCGTGGCGGCACCCTTGGAGACAACGCTCAGATAACCCGTGACGGGAGTGGGGGCACCCTGGTAGGTGTCGGCCGTCCAGAAGTGGAAGGGAACGAGCGAAATCTTGAAGCCCAGTCCGCTGAAGAAGAACACCATACCCATGATGAGCAGGGGCGACTGCGAGAACACCATGCCGATCATGGCAGCCCAGGCATTTGGACGGTAATTCTGTGTAATGATAGCGGCCATGTCGTCGAAGTAAAGTGTGCCGGTAGCTCCGTAGAGCATGGAAATTCCGTAGAGCATCACACCACTGGAGAACGTGGCGGTGAGGATGTACTTCGCAGCAGCCTCGGCGGAGTCGCGTTTGTACTTATCGAAAGCCACAAGGCAAGCCATGGGAACGGAGGCCATCTCCAGTCCGAGGAAGAACAGGAGAAAGTGACCGCTGGACATCATGACGTACATGCCGAGGAGCGTACTCAATATCAACATGTAGTATTCTCCTGACAGTTTGTTGGCAGGGCCTTCTAACCATTTCTGTGACATCACCACAACGATAAAAGTACCGAGGGTGAGGATGGTCTTCATCACGTTCACGATGGGTGAGGTGACGTAGAGACCGCCAAAGGCAGAAGACGGGCCAGCCATGAAGCAAGGCACAATCTGGCAGAGCAGCAGGGCACCCGTGAGCATGCCCAACACGAAAGTCTTCCTTTCGCTCTTAAGCAAAGCGAAGTCTGCAAAGAAAACAATCACTAAGGCCAACACTAAGGTTGCCTCTGGAATCATATTAAGAAACTGTGAATAGTTCATAATGGTATTTACGATTTACAAATTTTCGATTTACGATTTGTTACATGACTCCAATTGAACTAAGGATGTTTCCGACTGACGGCGAAATCATGTCGCTGAAGAGGAAGGGGAAGAGACCCAGTCCTGCCACACAGAAGATGAGGCAGATGACAGCAACGCGCTCGTCCCAGGTAGCATCGGTAAGCTCCAGGTAGTGCTTGTTCTCCACTTCGCCATACAGAATCTTGCCGACAACACGCAGGATATAGACTGCGGTGACGACAATCGACATACAGGCAATGATGGTAGCCACCATGCGGAATGACGAACTGGGGTCGCCTGCCACAGGATGAGCACCGAAGGAACCTACGAAGATGGTCATCTCAGCAATGAAGCCCGAGAAGCCCGGCAGACCGAGGTTGGCCAGACCAGCAATGACATAACCGACAGCGAGGAACGGCATAATCTTCATCAGACCGGCCAGCTCGCGGATGTCGCGGGTGTGGGTGCGACCGTAGATCATACCGATGAGGGCGAAGAAGAGGGCCGTCATCAAACCGTGCGAGAGCATTTGCAGGATAGCACCGGTAGCAGCCGTCTGATTCATCATCAGCAGGGCGAAGAGCACCAGTCCGCAGTGGCTCACCGAGGAGTAGGCGTTGATGTACTTCAAGTCAGTCTGAACGCAAGCCGACAGGGCACCGTAAACCACAGAGATAGTAGTCAGGATGATGAAAATCCATGCCAGGTTCTGTGAGGCTTCGGGCAGGAGATACATGGCGAGACGGAAGCAGCCATAGCCTCCCAGCTTCATCAGCACACCTGCATGGAGCATCGATACTGCCGTGGGGGCCGAGGCATGACCGTCGGGCGACCATGTGTGGAACGGGAAGAGAGCACCCAACACACCGAAACCGATGAAAATGAACGGGAAGAAAGCGTTCTGAATATTCTCAGGAATGTTGTGCATAGCAGCAATCTCGTTGACGTTCATCGTGGTGTGACCACTGAAGTAGTAGATGCCCAGGACGCCGAGAATCAACAGGGCCGAGCCGCCCATCAGCATGAGGGTCAGTTTCATGGCCGAGTACTCCTTATGGCCGCTACCCCAGACACCGATGAGCAGGTACATGGGGATGAGGGCCACCTCGTAGAACATGAACATGGTGAACATATCGGTGCAGATGAAGAAACCGAACACACCCGTAGAGAGGAGGGTGAACCAGAGGAAATACTCCTTGGTGAGGGGCTTCAGCTGCCAGGAGGCGAAGGTGCCTGTGAACACGATAATGCTGGAGAGGAGCAGCATGACGACGCTAATGCCATCTACACCCACGCTATAGGCAATGTTGAGCGGCTTGAACCAAGGGGTCGATGCCACAAGCAGCATCTCGTCGGTGTTGCCGCCGTCGCGCTGCTGAATGAAATAGACAGTCAGCCAAATTGAGAGGGCGAGCAGACAAGAAGCACCTGCCACCATCACACCACGCACCTGATTGAGGTTGCGGGCAATCCAGAGACCGAGCAACATCAGGGCAGGGATAAGGACAAATAATGATAATATATTCATTGTCGTTATATCGTTATTACGTTATTTCGTTATCACGTTACTTTTCGTTATATCGTTATTACGTTATCACGTTATTACGCTATTATAACGCGAGAAGAACGAGCGTTAGGGCCACGGTGCCGGTAAGGAACCAGACAGCGTATTTGCGCACATCGCCGCTCTGCCATACACGCAACGACTCGCCGGTCTCGTTGGCCCCCCAAGCCAGGAAGTTGAACGTGCCGTCAACGACGTGGCGGTCGAACCAGGCGATAGGTGTGGAAACGCAGCGGAAAATGATGCGGTGGGTGACATACTGCCAAATCTCGTCTTGATAGAAACGCTTGTAGGCAGCGCGGTGCAGCTTCGGGAATGTCTTGTAGAGACGGTCGGCGATGGGCTGGCTCTCACCTTTATATATATAGGTGGCGAGGCAGATGCTCAGGATGGCAATAATCGTCGAGGTGGCAGCAATCTGCGTGTTGAAGTGGATGGTGTAGTCGGTGCCAGCGGCTGAGACATACGAACCGAACGAACCACCCCAGCCAAGGAAGCCTCCTAATGTGGAATAGATACCTACGCCCATGGTGATGACGCAAAGCACGATGAGGGGAATGGTCATCGTCAGCGGAGCCTCGTGCGGCGTGTGGTGCTCGTGAGCCTCCTTGTTCTCAGTACCCCAGAAGATGCCGTAGTACAGGCGGAACATGTAGAAGGCGGTCATGGCGGCGATACCCGTCATAATCCAGCCCACCACAGGACTGTACTCCATGCAGGCGGTGATAATCTCGTCCTTCGAGCTGAAACCCGAGAAGAAGGGTATACCGGCAATGGCGAGGCAAGAGATAAGGAACGTGATGTGCGTCACAGGCATGTACTTGCGCAGACCTCCCATCAGGGCCATCTCGTTGCTGTGAACGGCGTGGATGATACATCCGGCACCGAGGAACAGACAAGCCTTGAACATGGCGTGGGTGAAGAGGTGGAACATACCAGCCATGTAGCCTAACTGCGTGTGGTTGTCGAGCACAGCCTCATGTCCGGGCAGGCTGACGCCGAGAGCCACCATCATAAAGGCAATCTGAGAGATGGTGGAGAAGGCGAGCACACGCTTAATGTCAGTCTGGGCGCAAGCCACGGCGGCAGCATAGAAAGCGGTGATGACACCCACCCACACGACGATGCTCATGGCCTGGGGAGCATACTCGATCCACAGGGGGAACATACGTGCAATTTGGAACACACCGGCGACCACCATCGTGGCGGCATGGATGAGGGCCGACACAGGCGTCGGGCCTTCCATGGCGTCGGGCAGCCAGATGTGCAACGGGAACATGGCACTCTTACCGGCACCACCGATGAACATCAGCGTCAGGGCGGTGGGGATGATGCATGCTCCGGCCGTGACGGCCTTGGCCATGTTGCCCTCGATGAACGGCGTGGTGCCCTGTCCCATCACGATGTCGCCGGCAAACGAGAAGCTGAACGAATCGGTGAAGTAGCCAAAGGTCAGGATGCCGATGAGGAAGAACATATCGGCGAAGCGCGTCACGATGAAAGCCTTCTTAGAGGCGGCAATGGCGGGCTTCAGCGGATAGTAGAATCCGATGAGCAGGTACGAGCTGACACCCACCAGCTCCCAGAACATGTACATCTGGAAGATGTTAGTGGCGAGCACCAGACCCAGCATCGACATGGTGAAGAGGCTCAGGAAGGCATAGTAGCGCTGGAAGCCCTTCTCGCCGTGCATATAGCCAAACGAATAGATGTGCACCATGAGCGACACCGTGGAGATGACGATGAGCATCATCACCGAGATGGGATCAAGCAGGATACCCATGTCGAAGTGGAGGTTGCCAAGGGGCAGCCACGTGAAGTTGTAGGGAACAATCGTCTGGAAGATACCCTCAGCAGTACGGTCGGCCGTGAAATAAGTGTAAGCCGTCCAATAGGAGAGTATCGTGACGAGTGCCAGCGAGCACGTGCCGATGAGTCCGGCAGTCTTGTGCTGCATCTTCATGCCAGCCAGTCCTAACACAATGAAGGACAGAAGCGGCAGAAGCAGAATCAAATATGATAATTCGTAAACCATAGTGTCGTTTATCCTTTCAAGTTAGTAATACTTTCCACGCTATCGCTCTTGAAAAGACGATAGACATTGATGATGATTGCGATGGCCACGGCACTCTCGGCAGCACTGACACCGATGGAGAAGAGGGTCATGAAGAAGCCCTCAAAGTGTCCGTCGGGGAAGAGCAGCCGGTTGAACGCGGCGAAATTGATGTCGACGGCGTTGAGCACCAGCTCAATGCTGATGAGCATGGCAATCAGGTTGCGGCGGGTGATGAAGCCGAATACGCCGATGAAGAACAGGAGTGCTGAGAGCACGAAATAACATTCTACAGGTACCATAGCTTAATCCTCGTTTTTACGTGAGACAACCAAACCGCCGATGATACATGCCAGCAGGAACACTGAGATGAACTCAAACGGCAACACATACTGATACTTGTCGGCACCGACGAGGGCCTGGCCGATGGCGTGCATTGACTCCTCGGTGTCGGCCACTTCACAGGCGCGATAGACGAAATTGTTCTTCAGGAAAACGAGAACCACGGTGGCCAGTCCGGCAAGGGTGGCCAAAGCGCCCCAGATCATCCGCGAGCAGCTTACGCGCTCGATGAGTCCCTGCAGGGTGCGCTTGCTCACCAGTTGGATGGCAAACACGTAGATCATCGTCACACCGCCAGCATAGACAGCTATCTGGGCGGCGCCTAAGTAGGTGTAGTCGAGCAGGAAGTAAAGACCTGCCACGCCAAAGAGCACGAACAACATGAATGTTGCGGCCCGCATGATGCGCTTAGTCATCACGCACATAATGGCAGAGCCGATGATGACCACCGCAAGAATACAAAACATGATTATATTTCCCATAATCTTTACTTCTTCTTAGTGTTGAACTTTCCGACCTGCCACTCGGCACCGCCGTCGAGGAGGTTGGGCAGGGAGCCACCCTGGTAGACCTCCTTGTCGAGGTGGAGCACCAGACTGTCACGCTTGAACGTGGCATTCTCGAAATCGTTGGTAAACTCAATGGCATCGAAGTTGCAGGCGTTGGTACAGAGCTGGCAGAACATGCAGTCGCCCAGGTCGTACTGATAGTCGTCGAGCACCTTCTTCTTCTTGCCCGTCTCGGGATCCTCGGCCATGTGGGCCGTAATCTTGATGGTTCCGTTGGGGCAAGCCTTCTCGCAGAGCGTACAGGCGGTGCACTTGTATGTACCGTCGTCATTGCGCTTGAAGACCAGACGGCCACGATGACGCTTAGCCACGTGGAGGGTGGTCTTACGGTTCTCGGGGTATTGCTCCGTACACTTGTTGGTCCAGTAGTCCTTGCAGTATTCCTTCAAGGTGGTCTTCATGCCAACAGCAAGTGTCTTGATGCCGTGCCCGAGTTCGCTGAAATATCCTTGTTCTTTTTCCATATTTCTTTTTCTTTTTTATAGTTGCTATAGAAGCTATAGTTCCTATAGATGCTATAGATACTATAGATGTAAGCCGAAGGCCACGATGACGGTCATCAGCACTAGGTTGATGAGGGCGAGGGGCATCAGGTATTTCCACTCTAACTTCAGAATCTGGTCGATACGCAGGCGGGGGAACGTCCACTTAATCCACATCAGTAGCCAGACGAGCAGGAAGGCCTTGCCCATGAACCATACGATGCCGGGGATGTACTGCATCACCTGGTCGAAGCCCTCCACGCCAATCTGAATGGGTGCCCAACCTCCGAGGAATACCGTGGCGGCGATTCCGGCAATAATAAAGAGGTTGAGGAACTCGGCCAGATAGAAGAAGCCGAAGCCCATGCCTGAGTACTCCGTGTGGTGACCGGCTGTCAGCTCACTCTCAGCCTCGGCCATGTCGAAGGGACCACGGTTGGCCTCGGCATTACCAGCGATGAGGAACACGATAAAGGCGATGATAGCGGGCACATGACCCTGCACGATGAGCCACCCCCAGGGGCCACTCTGCGACTCGACAATGCCAGATACCTGCATCGTGCCTGTCAGGATGACAGCGGTAATGAGGCAGAGGCAAAGCGACATCTCGTAGGAAATCATCTGCACGGCGGCACGCATGGCCGAAACAACTGAATACTTGTTGTTAGAGGCCCATCCTGCCATGAAGATACCCACCACGCCGATTGACGAGATGGCCGTCAGCAGGAAGATGCCCACGTTGAAATCGAGGATGTGTGCGCCCTTGTTCCACGGTAGGAAGCAGAAAGCACCTACCGAGCCGAAGATGACGAGGAACGGGGCGACGGCATAGAGCAGCTTGTCGGCCTTGTCGACGAAGAAGATCTCCTTGATGAGCATCTTTAGCACGTCGGCCACCACCTGCAGCAGTCCCCACGGACCCACACGCACGGGGCCTATACGGCACTGGAAGTAGGCACAGACCTTGCGCTCCATGAATATCAGTATCATTGCGATGACGGCATAGGCTCCCAAGACGACAGCCCCAACCAGCACGCACTCAATCAATATCGCCAACCAGTCGGGGCAGCCTAACGTTACCCGAAGTAGTTGGTCTATCCATGTAGTTACAATACTAAAATCAAACATAAGAACCCACCCCCATCCCCTCCCAATGGGAGGGGCGTTTAGTTACTTTTGGGGGTCTCCTTTTATTAGTTGTTATACATTTAAATTATTAATACAGATTGTTCCACTTGTCATTCTTGACTCCCCTCCCCTCGGGAGGGGTGGGGGGTGGGTTTTACCTGTCAATATCGGGTATTACGATGTCAACTGCAGCACCTGTGGTAACGAGGTCGGCAATCTTCTGTCCGCGCAGCATCGGGTCGAGGGCGCCTACGAGGGTAAGGCCCATTGGGCGCATCTTCATGCGGTAGGGACTCTTGTCGCCTCGAGAGTCGAGGTAGACACCGAACTCGCCGGCGGCACCCTCCACGGAGAAGAACCACTGTCCCTCGGGCACCTTGATGATAGGCTTCTGCTTCACGTAGAAGTCGCCCTCGGGGATGTTGTCGATGAGTTGCTCGATGATGTTCAGGCTCTGGTACATCTCATTGATGTGTACCAGGTAGCGGCCCATGCTGTCGCACGAGGTTTCGACACATTGCTCAAACTCCACCTTGTCGTACATGTCGTAGGGATGATTCTTGCGAACATCGTTCTTCCAACCGCTGGCACGTCCGGCAGGACCGGTCACACCATAGCTGATACAGTCTTCAAGCGACATTGGACCGACGTTCTCTAAACGGTTGTGGGTGATGATGTTATCACCAAACACATCCATGTACTCCTGAATCATCGGACGCAGGTACTTCACGAGGTCTTTACAGTTCTTCACGAAGTTCGGGTCGATGTCATCCTGCAAGCCGCCGATGCGGTAATAGTTCTGAATCAGGCGTCCGCCGGTGGTCTCCTCCATGACGTTGAGCACATGTTCGCGGTCGCGCATGCCGTAGAGGAAGGCGGTAAGGGCACCGAGGTCCTGAGCGCAGCAAGAAGTAAACAACAGGTGGCTGTCCAGACGCTGCAACTCGTCCATTATCGTGCGTACATATTTAATACGGTCGGTGAGCTCCACGCCGAGGCCCTCCTCAATGACACCTACGAGTGCATGGCGCTGCATCATAGCGCAGAGGTAGTTCAGTCGGTCGGTAAGAGCGAGCGTCTGCGGGTATGTCATCGACTCCCACATCTTTTCTATACCACGGTGGATATACCCCAGATGCGGATAGACGCGCTTGACGGTTTCGCCGTCAAGAACAGTCTGCAGACGGAGCACGCCGTGGGTTGACGGGTGCTGCGGGCCGATGTTCACCACGTAGTCATCATCGGTGAAGAGGCGGTTCTGCTTTGACTGCAGGTAGCCGTCCTTGTCAATGAAGTATTCCAGACCGTAGTTAGGCTCCTCGTCATCTATAAGCGTGTATTTGTCGTTATACTTCCAGTCCTTGCGGAAGGGATAGCCCTCGAAGTCCGAGCGCAGGAAGAGGCGGCGCATGTCGGGATGACCGAGGAACACGATGCCGTAGAAGTCAAAGACCTCACGCTCTAGGAGGTCAGCATCCTTCCAGATATTGATGACAGAGGGGATATAAGCCAGCGTCTGGCCGTCGGTGTCGCCTGTGCCGTTGGCGGCGGAGCTATCGCCGCATACCTGACATTTGGTCATCATCTTCACAGCGCAACGCTCGTGGTTTTCGGTGTTCTCAAGGATGTAGATGCAGCCGAGGCCCTCCTCGCCAAAGTCCTCACCAACGATAGTGACGAGATAGTCGAAGTGCTTCTTCTCCTTCAAGTCCTGCATCTCCTGAGCGAACTTGTCAAAGTCAAAAGACAGGAACTCTAATTTCATACGGCAGCCTCCTCTTTCTTTGATTGAACATTGACCATTGAACATTGACCATTATTTGCTGCGCCATTGGCCTCAGAATGGTCAATGGTCAATGTTGAATGGTCAATGGGAACATCGGTTACCACGATAGGCTCACGGCGATGGTCACCATGCTTCTCGCGGAATGTCAATTCCTCGTTAGATACACCCAGCTCCTTCTCGGCAGCACTCTGCTTGTGGTTAGCGCCACCAAAGAACTTTTCGGCCTTCACCTTACGCTGCAACTGCATCATGCCGTAGAGGATAGCCTCCGGGCGAGGGGGACAGCCAGGGATAAAGACATCAACAGGAACGATTTCCTCAATGCCCTTCACCACGTGGTACGAAGACTTGAACGGGCCTCCGCTGATGGCACAGCCACCCACGGCGATAACATACTTCGGCTCGGCCATCTCGTCGTAGAGACGTTTCAGGGCCGGAGCCATCTTGTGTGTAATCGTTCCGGCACACATGATCAAGTCGGCCTGGCGGGGAGAGTTACGTGTCACCTCGAAGCCGAACCGCGCAAAGTCGTAACGGGCACAACCACAGGCCATGAACTCGATACCACAACACGACGTGGCAAACGTCAGCGACCACAGGGAGTTTGCACGTCCCCAGTTAATCAACGCATCCAGATTGCCCGTCACCACATTGACGCCCCCCTCATGGAGTTCGTCAACAATCTGCTCCAGCGACTCATTGTCTTTCCACTCGTCGTAGGGCAGAGCTTTGATTTTCGGTTTCCTTACTTCCATTCCAGTGCTCCTTTCCGCCAGGCGTAGGCCAAGCCAAATACTAATACTAACAAGAAGAAGCCGATGCTAAGCAATGCTGCCGCACCGAACTGCTTCACTACTACAGCCCATGGATAGAGGAAAACCGTTTCCACATCGAACATGAGGAACAAGATGGCAAACAAATAATAGCCCACATTGATGGGAATCCAGCTGGAGCCGCGCGTTGGAATACCGCACTCGAAGGGCTCTCCCTTCACGGCGTTATAGGAACGCGGACCCAGCAGCTTCGCAAGGATGTAAGCCGCTGCCACCAGTGTAATAGCCGTCACGAGGACGGTAATTAACATTGTGAAATTCATAAAATAATTATTGTTATAACAAATATAATGCTCTTTAAGGCGGTGCAAAATTACAAAAAAAATAAAAACAAACGAAACTTTTTGCAAAAAAAATGTACTTTTGCAGCATGAAACTCATAATATTTGACATAAAACGCTATGCCATCAACGATGGACCGGGCATTCGAACCACAATTTTCTTCTCTGGTTGCCCCCTTCGTTGCGTGTGGTGCCACAATCCTGAGTCGTGGAAAATGAAGCCACACCTCACCTACAAACACAACCGCTGTATAGGTTGCCAAAGCTGCGTAACAGCCTGTCCACAGGGATTGCTGCGCCTTACGTCCGATGGAATCGTGAAAAATGAAGAGTGTGGGGTAGGGGAGAGCTACTGTATTGATGCCTGTCCCACTACCGCCTTGGAGATTTGTGGGCGTGAATGGACGATAGAAGAACTATTGGCCGAGGTGGAGAAGGAGCGCGACGTAATGGAGGACAGCGGTGGTGGCGTGACCCTCTGTGGTGGTGAGCCATTGATGCAAGGAGAGGCCGCGCTGGAGTTGTTGCATGAACTGAAGGGTAGGGGAGTGCATCGTACTGTGGACACGACGCTCTATGCAACCCCGGATCTGGTACGCGAGGTGGCAGAGAACTGCGAGCTGCTTCTCGTAGACCTGAAGATGATGGACTCACGTAAACATCAACTTTATACATGTGTTTACAATGAACTGATAATAAACAATATACAACTTATAAACACGCTTCATACACCTTACTATATCCGCATACCACTTATTGAGGGAATCAACGCCGATGAAACCAATATTGAAGCTACGGCAAAGTTTCTAGCTTCTCTGAAGCAAAGCAAAGAAATACTGCTGGGTGTGAATCTGTTACCCTACCATGATGTTGGTCGAGACAAGCATCGTCGTCTATGGTCGGTCTATAATCCTGATAATATCCCCATGTCTTCACCCTCTGAGGCTGTTCAGCAGCGTTGTGTGGAGCAGTTTGCCTCATACGGTATTACTGCTACGATAGGGGGCTGAAAACTATCAAATACCGACGGGATTTTAACAAATACCGACGGTATTTTTGTGAATACCGACGTGATTTTAATGAATACCGTCGGTATTTTAACTTTGCAACGTACCTTTCAGAGAGACATGTTAGTCTTCTACCTCCTTTTAAACGTACCTCTGTCAAGAAAAGAACGTACTACTTCTTCTTCCACCTTTGCAGTATGCATATTCCAACAAGGGCTCCAAGCGTACAACCTGTGGTGTTTGCTGCAAAGTCGAGCCATTCTCCGGCGCGGTTTGTTGTACAGTAGGCCTGTATCAGTTCCAATAAACCGCTCATCAGTACAGGAGCTAGCCATGCAAATAAAAACAACCGCCAGCCGTTAATGTGATGATGACTACGCAGATATTCAAACCAGATGACCGAGCATGTGCCACCATACATCACAAAGTGTGTCCACTTGTCTATGAATTTCACGTCATTAAGCGGTGACTCGAAGGGCACGAACCAGACAGAAAGATACCAGATAAGGGCTATACACAATAGAGACAGCGGATAGCGCTTGGCAAAAGAAAACAATTTATTCATATCGGGGCGCAAAAGTAACGAAATTGACTGATATATGCAAAAATATGTTGCAAAAGTGTCTTAATAAAAATAAAATGAGTAATTTTGCAGCCTATTACAACACCAAAAGGCTTCTGGAATGAATAACAGCAGTACGAGGGCCAATTTTAGCAGCCGTCTGGGCATTGTCCTTGCGACGGCGGGTTCTGCCGTGGGACTTGGCAATGTGTGGCGATTTCCCTTCATGACCGGGCAGAATGGCGGTGCGGCGTTCCTCATTGTCTATATAGGTTGTGTAGTGCTGCTCGGCATACCGTGCATGATTAACGAATTCATTATTGGCCGACGTGCACAGACCAACACGGCGCGTGCTTACTCCAAGCTGGCCAAAGGTGGCATTTGGAGCGGGGTAGGGTACTTGGGAGTGCTAACAGGCTTCCTCATAACTGGTTATTATGCAGTGGTTTCCGGCTGGTGCCTACAGTATATCTACGCCTCGCTAATGGGTCATCTGGATGGCGATGTTGCCTATATCACCGAATATTTCGGCGAGTTCGTTAGCCACCCGTGGAAACCTATTCTTTGGATGGTTGCCTTCTTTGCTATTACCCATGTGGTCATTGTCTGCGGCGTGCAGAAGGGTATCGAACGAGCCTCCAAGCTGCTTATGCCCACATTATTTATATTATTACTTATTATTGTCGTTGCCTCCTGTCTGTTGCCAGGAGCTGGCGAGGGCATCAAGTTCCTCTTCATGCCCGACTTCTCGAAGATGAACAGTGACGTGTTCCTAGGTGCTCTTGGGCAGTCGTTCTTCTCGTTGTCTCTGGCCATGGGCTGCATCTGCACTTACGCCAGCTATTTCAGCCGCCACACGAACCTCATCCAGTCGGCCATACAGATAAGCCTTGTAGACAGTTTCGTGGCCATTCTGGCAGGTCTTATGATATTCCCAGCTGCTTTCTCCGTGGGTGTCAGCCCTGACAGCGGTGCCTCGCTGGTGTTCATCACCTTGCCCAACGTGTTCCAGCAAGCCTTTGCCGCCATGCCTTTGGTGGGCTACGTCATTGCATTGGCTTTCTACGCGCTGTTAGCCTTGGCAGCACTTACATCGCTCATTTCACTCCACGAAGTGAGCACGGCCTTTTTCCACGAGGAACTTCACATACGCCGGCACTGGGGAGCACTTATTGTTACCGTTTCGTGCGCTGTAATCGGCTGTTTTTGTTCCTTGTCGTTCTCACATGCCGAACTTTCGCTTTTCGGTATGTCGCTATTCGACCTTTTCGATTTTGTCACGGGTCAGCTGTTCCTGCCCATAGGAGGATTCCTAACATGTCTCTTCCTTGGCTGGGTGGTTCCGCGTCATATAGTCACCGATGAGTTCACCAACCGTGGAACGCTCCATGTGAAGCCCTGGGTACTGCGTGCTTATCTTTTCAGTGTGCGCTACGTTTGTCCAACCTGCATCTTGCTCATCTTCCTACATCAGTTTGGGGTTATATAAAACGGAAAACGGCTTTTTACTAGAATCGCGATTATGATAAATAAAATATATTCTATACACTTTACCTTTTAACTAATAATTGACTAATCTATTATCTATGGGATTAATTGAACAAATCATTGCGCGTGCTAAGAGCAATAAGCAGCGCATCGTGCTCCCCGAAGCTGAGGAGGAACGTACACTTTGTGCAGCCGACCGGGTGCTGCAGGACGACATTGCTGATCTAATCCTTATTGGCAATCCTGATAAGGTACATGCACTGGCTGCTGAGAAAGGACTGAAGAACATCGACAAGGCCACGCTCATCGACCCGCTGAACTGCGAAAAGAGCGAGGAGTATGCCCAGCTGCTGACGAAGCTGCGCGAGAAGAAAGGCATGACTATCGAGAAGGCTCGTGAGCTGGTAAAGGATCCGCTCTTCCTGGGTTGCATGATTATCAAGACTGAAGGTGCTGACGGCCAGATTTCTGGTGCCCTGAGCACTACTGGTGAGACGCTGCGCCCAGCCCTGCAGATTATCAAGTGTGCTCCAGGCATAAGCTGCGTGAGCGGAGCCATGTTGATGATTACTGACAAGCCTGAGTATGGCGAGAATGGCGTTCTCGTCTTTGGCGATGTGGCCGTAACGCCCATGCCCGATGCCAACCAGCTCAGTCAGATTGCAGTATGCACGGCACAAACCGCCCGTTCAGTGGCTGGCTTTGCTGAGCCTCGCGTGGCCATGCTGTCGTTCTCGACGAAAGGAAGCGCCTCTCATGAGGTGGTCGACAAGGTGATAGAGGCCACCAAGCTGGCCAAGGAACTCGACCCCAGTCTGAAGATTGACGGCGAACTGCAGGCCGATGCCGCCCTTGTTCCTAGTGTTGGAAAGAAGAAGGCTCCAGGTAGCGACATTGCCGGCAGCGCCAACGTCCTCGTCATGCCGTGCCTCGAGGTTGGCAACATCGCCTATAAACTCGTCCAGCGTCTGGCAGGTGCCACCGCCATCGGCCCCATCCTGCAAGGCATCGCCCGTCCCGTGAACGACCTTTCACGCGGCTGCTCCGTCGATGACATCTATTATTTAGTAGCAATTACAGCGTGCCAGGCAATGGATGCGAAGAAATAGAAGTATTTTTTAAAGAAACAAATTACTGAACATTACGGTAATTTGGTTCATATAAAACCAAAAGAAAAACAATGAAAATTCTTGTATTAAATTGTGGCAGTTCGTCCATCAAGTATGCCCTTTACAACATGGACGACAAGAGTGTGATGACCAGCGGCGGTGCTGAGCGTGTGGGCTTAGAGGGCAGCTTTGTAAAGGTGAAGCTGGCGAATGGCGAGAAGAAGCAGATCATGCACGATATCCCCGAGCATACTGAGGGTGTGAAGTTTATCTTCTCCTTGTTGACCGACCCTGAGATTGGTGTCATCAAGGACCTGAAGGAAATTGATGCCGTGGGCCACCGTATGGTGCATGGCGGTGAAAAGTTCAACAAGAGCGTTGTGCTTACCGACGAGGTGCTGAAGGAATTCGAGAAATGTTCCGACCTGGCTCCGCTACACAACCCCGCAAACCTGAAGGGTGTGAACGCCGTGAAGGAGCTGATGCCCGGTCTGCCTCAGGTGGGTGTATTCGACACCGCCTTCCATCAGACCATGCCGCCAAAGGCCTTTATGTATGCTATTCCCTATGAGCTGTACGAGAAGTACGGCATCCGTCGTTATGGTTTCCACGGCACTAGCCACCGCTATGTAAGTGCTCGTGCCTGTGAGTTCCTGGGCATCAAGGCCGAGGGCACGAAGATGGTGACCTGCCACGTGGGCAACGGCGGTTCTATCGCTGCTGTGAAGGATGGCAAGTGCATTGACACCTCGATGGGTCTCACCCCGTTAGAGGGCCTGATGATGGGTACCCGTGCCGGCGACATCGACGGTGGTGCCGTGACGTTTATCGAAAAGAAGCTCGGTCTTGATGCCGACGGCATGAGCAACCTGCTGAACAAGAAGAGCGGCGTGGCTGGTCTGACGGGCGGTTTGAGCGACATGCGCGACGTGGAGAACGCAGCCAAGAGTGGCGACGAGCGTGCAAAGCTTGCCCAGGATATGTATTTCTACCGTATCAAGAAGTACATCGGTGCTTACGCAGCTGCCATGGGTGGCCTGGATGTTATCGTCTTCACAGCTGGTGTGGGCGAGAACCAAATCGGTATGCGCTCTGAGGTTTGCAAGGACATGGAGTTCCTTGGTGTGAAGTTCGACGAAGAGAAGAACAAGGTGCGCGGCGAGGAGGCCATCATCTCTGCCGATGACAGTCGTGTGAAAGTTGTTGTCATCCCCACCGACGAGGAGCTGATGATTGCCACCGACACGATGAACCTGCTCTAGCTATCTTCTTGAATATCAAGTTTTTCTACTTACGGTGAAGGTAGTGAAGGAAAATACGCAACAGTTGCTATTTCAACCTTCGCTACCTTCATCATTTTCATTAACTGGGTTATGCGCTCAAAGAAAATTCAACGCAGATGACAAAAAAACGTCTGCTTTTTTGGTAGTTTCACAATTTTACACTACCTTTGCAACAAATTGAAGAGAGGCCGTAAGCATTACGGCAAAAATCAGAAACATGAAACCTAAAAGAAGGAAACGCCCTTTTATTAATATATATACTATAATAGTCACCGTGCTTGCACTCACACGGGTGGTTTTTCCTAGCTTGGCTAATAACGAGCCGGTGATGACTATTGTTCCGGCGGCATCTGAGGAAAACCTGGCATACGCCAGTCAATACAGTAATGGCACTACCCTCCCCCACCCCATTCTGAGTGTTCCAAGCTACGATGAGTGTTTCCCCGACAGTAATCATGTGCAGCTTACGGCTGCCCAACGCTGGGGCGTGGCTCCCGTACGTGACCGCCAAGAGGCCGAGGCCAGGAAAAGTGACCTGGTGTATGTGGGTAGTTCACCATTCTATCATGTAGACCCGCTCTACCAGAGCATACCCTATCTCGTGCCACGTGCCGCCATCCTGCTGCAGGATATCGGTCAGGCGTTCTACGACAGCCTTCACGTGAAAGGACTGCCATTGCAGCAATTCATCGTCACAAGTGTGCTGCGTACCAAGGCTGACATCTCGCGACTGAGACAGTTCAACGGTAATGCCACGGAAAACTCGTGCCACCTCTTTGGTACGACGTTCGACATCAGCTACACCCGCTACGGTGCTCTCAAAGTACCTGGTGAAAGGAAACGTTGGGAAGTGCGTGACGACACCCTGAAATATATCCTCAGTGAGGTGCTCCATGATGCCCGGCAGCAAGGGCGATGCTACATCAAGTACGAGAAAAAACAGAAATGTTTCCACATAACAGTAAGATAATTTAGCTATAACTTTTAAAAAATCAAAGAACTATGAAAATTGCAGGAAGACGCGAAAGCACAAACGTAGAAGACCGTCGTGGTCTGTCTACAGGAGCCAAAGCCGGTATCGGCGGCATCGGTGGTATCATCATCATCGCCCTCATGACCTTCATGAGCGGTGGTAACCTGGGTGACGTTGTGAGCAACGTGGTGCAGAACGGTGGTCTCTCGGGCATGCAGACTGAGACAGCAGAGGGACAGCGCGAGTTTACAGAAGAAGAACAGCAACTGGCACAGGAATGTAAGATTATCCTTGCCAGCACCGAGGACGTGTGGGCAAAGGTGTTCCGTGAGAATGGCTTCGGCGAGTACAAGGCCCCGACGCTGGTGCTCTTCACCGGAAGCGTGCAGTCGGCCTGTGGCTCTGCCACGGCATCTGTAGGACCGTTCTACTGCTCCGGCGACCAGAAGCTCTACATTGACCTCTCGTTCTTCACCGAGATGAAGAAGCAGCTCGGCGTGGAAGGTAACACGTTCGCCTACGCCTACGTTATTGCCCATGAAATCGGTCACCACGTGGAGTACTCACTAGGTATCCTTGACAAGGCCCACTCTCAGATGGCCCGCCTGGATCAGACGGAAGCCAACAAGGTAAGCGTGCGCCTGG
Organism: Prevotella sp.; assembly: GCA_017475265.1. Taxonomy (GTDB): domain Bacteria; phylum Bacteroidota; class Bacteroidia; order Bacteroidales; family Bacteroidaceae; genus Prevotella. Next base: position 42,785 of record JAFVFY010000037.1, read on the forward strand.
AGCTGCTGGCTGACTACTATGCCGGTGTATGGGCTCATTATGAGGACGAGATGAATCACTCGCTGGAGTATGGCGACATGGAGCGTGGACTGGAGCTGGCAAAGGCCATCGGCGACGACTGGCTGCAGAAGAATGCCCGTGGTTATGCCCAGCCTGAGTCGTTCACTCATGGCACCAGCGCCCAGCGTAAGCGTTGGCTGAAGAGAGGTTTTGACACTGGCGACATGCGTACCTCGACCTTCAATGTAGCAAACTACGATGAATTGTAATTCTTTTTTCTACAACGAATTACACGAATTTTACGAATGAATGGCTAACCAAAAGAAACGCCGCTGGCACTGCCTTCCCGGGCAGCCACCAACGGAACTGGACAAGCAAATCATGGCGTGGGAACAGAAAGGTAAACTTGTTCCCACGCGTGACCTTATCAAGACCCCTGAACAGATAGAGGGCATACGCCGGGCTGGAGTAGTAAACACCGGTGTGCTCGATGCCGTGGCCGCTGCCATACACGAAGGCATGAACACGCTGGAGATAGACCGCATCTGCCGACAGTACTGTGCCGACCACAACGCCATACCCGCCTGTCTGGGTTATGGTGGAGACGAGGAGACACTGCCCTTCCCCGCCAGTGTGTGCACGAGCATCAACGAGGTTGTGGCTCATGGCATACCCAAGGAGGAGGACGTGCTAAAAGAGGGCGACATCATTAATGTGGACTTCACCACCATCCTCGATGGCTACTATGCAGATGCCTCGCGCATGTTCATTATAGGTAAGACAACACCCGAAAAGGAACAACTGGTGCGTGTAGCTAAAGAGTGCCTCGAGATAGGCATGGAGGCTGCCAAGCCCTGGGGCTTCGTAGGCGACATCGGCCACGCTATCAAAAAGCATTGCAAGAAGTACGGCTACGGTATTGTGAAAGACTTGGCCGGACACGGCGTAGGCCTGAAGTTCCACGAGGAACCCGACGTAGACCATGATGCATACCGTGGAACGGGTATGTTGCTCGTACCAGGCATGGTGTTCACCATCGAGCCGATGATTAACATGGGAACATGGAAGGTCTTCATTGATGAGGACGACCCCTACCAATGGGAGGTCATCACCGAGGACGAGCTGCCTAGTGCTCAGTGGGAGCACACGCTGCTCATGACAGAGCATGGCGTGGAAGTATTGACATATTAATTATAAGAGAATACGATGGAAAACAAATTGTTGCTTTTCGTGCTCCTGCTGACCTCTTTGTCGGCAGGTGCCCAGACCAAGACCGTTTCGGTGCTTGGCGACTCCTATTCTACCTTCGAGGGCTACCTTACACCAAGTACCAACGAGGTGTGGTATTACTTAAAGCATGCAGCTAACAAGACTGACGTAGAGAGTGTTACGCAGACATGGTGGCATCAGTTGATTCGCAAGAATGGCTGGAGGTTGTGTGTCAACAACTCTTACAGCGGCTCCACCATCTGTAACACAGGTTACGACGGCAACGATTATAGCGGCCGTTCGTTCACTACCCGTATGGACAACCTGGGCTGCCCCGACATCATCTTCATCTTCGGTGCTACTAACGACAGTTGGTGTGGAGCGCCGATAGGTGATTACCAGTATGACGGCATCCGTCCTGACCAGCTGTGGCAGTTCCGTCCTGCGCTGGCACACTTGCTTGCCTGGATGAAAGACCGTTACATAAATACGGAGCTTTACTTCATCCTGAACAACGAGCTGAAGCAGGAAATCAACGAGTCGGTAAACATCATCTGTGAGCATTACGGTGTTCCAGTCATTACGCTGAAGGATATTGACAAGAAGTCGGGCCATCCCTCCGTGAAAGGTATGGAGCAGATAGCCACTCAGATACAAGAAGCAATAACCAAGAAATAAAACAGTAACAATATGGAAATTGTAATAGGACTACTAATCATTGCCATTGGTGCGTTCTGCCAGAGCAGCTGTTACGTGCCCATCAACAAAATCAAGGACTGGTCGTGGGAGAGTTTCTGGCTCACTCAGGGCATCTTTGCCTACGTGCTGTTCCCGCTCATCGGTGCTTTCCTAGCCGTGCCCGAAGGTGAATCGCTCTTTGCCCTCATCGGCAGTCACCCGCAGGAAGCTTGGCTGACACTCTTCTTCGGTATGCTTTGGGGTGTGGGCGGACTTACCTTCGGCCTCTCCATGCGCTACCTTGGTGTGGCCCTTGGCCAGTCATTGGCTCTTGGCACCTGTGCCGGACTGGGTGTCATCCTGCCGCCTTTTATCAAGCCGCTCTTCGGAAAGACACTCAGCGAGTCAGACCACATCACCGTTGCCGTACTCGTGGGTGTGATTGTGACCCTCATCGGTATTGCCATCATTGGAGTGGCTGGTGCCATGAAGTCGGCATCGCTCAGCGAGGAGGAGAAGCGTGAGGCCGTCAAGGACTTCAACTTCCCCAAGGGAATTGCCATCGCCCTGCTGGCAGGTTTCATGAGCGGTTGTTTTGCCATTGGCCTGTCCATGGGCGACGTTATCTGCTTCGAGAACAGCGACCCGCTTTTTGCCACATTGCCCACCACCTTGGTAGTCACCTTCGGCGGATTCCTGGTGAACGCTGCCTACTGTCTCTTCCAGAACCAGAAAAACAAGACCTGGGGCGACTATGGCAAGACCTCGCTCTACGCCAACAACATCTTCTTTTGTGCCCTGGCCGGCCTTTTGTGGTACAGCCAGTTCTTCGGACTGAGCGTAGGCAAGGGATTCCTGCAAGAGAGCACTACGCTGCTCGCCTTCTCCTGGTGTATCCTCATGGCCCTCAACGTGACGTTCAGCAATGTCTGGGGCATCATCCTCAAGGAGTGGAAAGGCTGTAAGCAGAACGTCATCACGGTGCTCATCATCGGCCTCGTCATCCTTATTGCCTCCTGTTTCCTGCCGCAGCTTTTGCGTGAGGCCGGAGATGTGTTCCTGAAGGTTCTCGTATAATAAAACTTAGACTATGGGCAAAGGAAAGCTGGCCAAGTTTGCCGACATGGAGACCTACGGCAACGTCTTTCAGTACCCTTACTCGGTGGTGAGCGACGTGCCTTTCTCCATGCGTGGCCATTGGCGAGAGGAGTATTTCAAGAACGAGAATCCCATCGTGCTGGAGCTTGGCTGTGGCAAAGGCGAGTACACCGTGGGTCTGGCACGCCGCCACCAAGAGATGAACTTCATCGGCGTGGACATCAAGGGAGCCCGCATGTGGACAGGAGCGACGATGGCTCTCAAAGAGGAGTTGCCGAACGTCGCCTTCCTCCGTACGAACATTGAAATCATCGACCGTTTCTTCTCCGAGGACGAGGTTCAGGAGCTGTGGCTCACTTTCAGCGACCCCCAGATGAAGAACCCGCGCAAGCGTCTCACCTCCACCTGGTTCCTGAATCGCTACCGTCACTTCCTCACCGATGGCGGCATCGTCCACCTCAAGACCGATTCCAACTTCCTCTACACCTACACCAGCCTCCTTGTCGAGAAGAACGCCCTTCCCGTCGAGCTTCAAACGGCCGACCTCTACGGTTCCAAAAGTAGTGGTGGCTCCACCGCACCCTCCGCCCTTGCCGAGGCCGCTGCCATACAGACCTACTACGAGCAAATGTGGCTCGACCGTGGTCTGGCCATCAAGTACCTGAAGTTTCTCCTGCCTCGTGAAGGCGAACTCCTAGAGCCCGACGTGGAAATACCTCTCGATGACTATCGTTCCTATCACCGCTCGAAGCGTACCCCAAGGGAAACAGCAAAATAAATCACAGATTTGAAATGCTCAACCCTCAACCCTCAAATCTCAAATCTCAAATCTCAAACCTCAAATCTCAAACCTTATACTATGATTAAGAAACTAGCATTATCCTTTATTATTTGTCAATTATCATTTAGCCCTATAGGGGCGCAGTCGCTTACCGTCACTAACGAAGGCCCTGGCCGTCTAGGGCAACAGCTCACTGAGGACGTGCGCTTCACATTGGAAGAACTGAGTGTGGGCGGTTCACTTAACAATGCCGACCTCAAGCTTATCCAGCAGATAGCCGACCGCTCGAAAGCCAAGAAGAAAGGAGACCGCCTACTTACCACCCTCGACATGAGCAAGGCTCGTATCGTGGACGACAAGCTGAATACCGTTACCAATGAACTACCCACCAGCTTCCTGTCTGGCTGCGAGAAATTGGAGCAGCTGGTCTTGCCCGATTCGCTTGTGACCATCGGCCGTAACAGTTTATCGGGCTGCACGTCATTGACAGACGTAAGTATACCCGCCACAGTAAAAGTCATCGACGACAACGCCTTCACCAAGTGTACCGCCCTGGAGAAAGTGGAGCTGCCAGCAGAGCTGACCAAGATTGGCAAGGGAGCCTTCAAGGGCTGCAAGATGCTGAAGTCCATCACTATTCCTGAGAACTTGACGGAAATGGAGGATGACATCTTCGGTGGCTGTATAGAACTGGAGCAGGTGAACATCGAGTGCAAGCTGGGCATCATTCCCGATGGCACCTTTGCCGGCTGCGAGAAGCTTTCGACCATAGTCCTGCCACCGTCTGTAAAGGAGATTGGCAACGACACTTTCCAGGACTGCACCGCCCTGGAGAAGGTGGAAACTGAAGAAGGAAAAGGAATCAGGAAGATTGGTAAGGAAGCCTTCGATGGTTGCAAGATGCTCACTGAGATAGACTTTAGCGAGATTATCGACCTGGGAATATCGGCGTTCAAGGATTGCATTAGCCTGACCAGTGCTGTCATGCCAAAGATTACTCATCTGGACAACGATGCCTTCAATGGCTGCACTAGTCTGGAAACGGTTGAGCTGGGTGAAGGTCTCAAGGAGATAGAAAATGAAGCCTTCCTTGGATGTCAGAACCTCATGTCGATAAAAATGCCAGTACGGCTGGCTACTATCGGAAAATCGGCTTTCCGAGGCTGTAAATCATTGACAAGTATTGAGTTACCTCAGTCTCTTACGCGCATCAACGACCGTGCCTTTGAGGGTTGCTCCAGCATTAAGAATATCACCATCCCCATGCTGGTGAAGCAGATGGGCAGCAGTACCTTCAAGGAGTGCGCCCTTCTGGACAGCGTGACAATTCAGGGACAGATAGAAAAACTGGAGAGCGAAGTGTTCCAGAGATGCCAGTCACTACGTTCGGTGATTCTTCCCATTTCACTCCGCAACATTGGCGACAAGGCTTTTCAGGATTGCATCTCCCTGCAGAGCACCAGACTGCCCGTCTCTGTGAACACTATTGGAGACAATGCTTTCGAGCGTTGCTTGTCGATTTCCGAGGCCATCATCCCATCGGCATGTACCACCATTGGCAGCGATGCCTATCGCGAGTGTAGCGGATTAAAGACCGTGGAGATTCCTGTAGGACTGAAGAAGATTGGCAGCAATGCTTTTAACAAGTGCGTCTCGCTTCAGGACTTCTACCTGAAGTCGCCAGTACCGCCCAGCATCTCGTCGAATACTTTCAAAGGTGTCACCGGTGGTTTGTGCCGCTTCTACGTCCCCGCTGGTTCCAAGGTTCGCTACTATGCCGACAAGAACTGGAACAAGGCTGTCATCCTTTTCATAGAGCAGAAGTAAGGGAATAAAATAAATACCACTGGACATTTGCCCAGTGGTATTTAAAAATTTCGTTTGGCGTTTGAACGCTTGAGTACTATTGCTGGACAGCTTCCTTAGCAGCGTCGATGGCGTCGCCAGCAGCGTCGATAGCGTCACCAGCAGCGTCCTTCAAGCTCTGAGCCTTAGCCTTGATGTCGTTCAGAACACTGTCAACAGCGGCGGCATAGTTCTCAGCCTCTTCAGCAATACCGAGTTCAGCTACAGCAGCTTTAGCGGCGATAGAATCCTCAGCGGTCGGAACATAGTCCTCGACAACCTCTACAACCTCCTCAACGGGAACTTCAACTTCCTCAGCAGCGGGTTTGGTCTGGGTGTTACCGCAAGCTACGAACATAGCAGCGGCTGCGAACATAAATGTAATCTTTTTCATTTCTTTGCTTTTTAAAATCTGTAAAACAATCATTAGTTTATTAAATCGCTGCAAAGGTAGACATTTTTTCAATACGATGATACTTTTTTTTAGATTTTTTTACTATATATTTTGTAACTTTTTGGCAAACCACTGAAACACAATATTATACAGAAAGTTAAAAATAGTATAGTTTTTTAGTCTTAAACTTTTTTTGCATAAAAAGCCTTTACTACGATAATTATTTTGTGTACCTTTGCAGTCACAAAACATAGCAGGAGCACATCGTCCCGCACATTATTAATATATGATAGATACATCGGCTTTTCAAGGCAAGACAGCAAGCTACTTCACACTGGGCTGCAAACTGAATTTCTCTGAGACCTCCACCTTCGCGAAGAAGCTGCAGGAGCTGGGCGTACGTGCTGCAGAGAAAGGAGAACGGGCAGACATCTGCCTCATCAACACCTGTTCGGTGACTAGCGTGGCAGACCGCAAGTGCCGTCAGGCCATACACCGCATCATACGAGAGAATCCCGATGCCTTCGTTGTCGTCACAGGTTGCTATGCACAGCTCGAAGCTCCTTCTATAGCCGCCATCGAGGGTGTCGACCTCGTGCTGGGCAATAATGAGAAAGACAGACTGGTGCAGCTGCTGGCCGAAAAACTAACCTCAACTCTCAAATCTCAAATCTCCGCTCGGCCGAAGGACGCTTGCGCAGCAAGAACTCTCAACTCTCAAATCTCAACTCTCAATTCTCAACTCTCAACTCTCAACTCTCAACTCTCAACTCCCCCATCGGTCATCCGTCAGGAAAAGACAAAGGACATTACCTCCTTCGCCCCAAGTTGTTCCCGGGGCAACCGCACCCGTTATTTCCTGAAGGTTCAGGACGGCTGCGATTATTTCTGCACATACTGCACCATCCCCTATGCCCGAGGTTTCAGCCGCAATCCTTCGATTGCCTCTCTTGTGGCCCAGGCCGAGGAAGCAGCCCAAGAAGGAGGTCGTGAGATAGTACTCACGGGAGTGAATATCGGAGACTTCGGCAAGACTACCGGTGAAAAGTTCATCGACCTTGTGCGTGCTCTCGACAAGGTGGAGGGCATCAGCCGCTACCGCATCAGCAGCCTGGAGCCCGACCTCCTCTCCGACGAGTTGATTGTCTATTGTGCACAAGAGAGCCGTGCCTTCATGCCCCACTTCCACATCCCCTTGCAAAGCGGTAGCGACGAGGTGTTGAAGCTCATGCATCGTCACTACGACAGCCGTCTCTTCCGTGATAAGATTCTTCGCATCAAGGAACTGATGCCCGATGCCTTCATTGGTGTAGACGTAATGGTTGGCTGCCGAGGCGAGACTCCGAAGTGTTTCGAGGAAACCTACTCACTTCTTGAAACCCTGCCTGTGAGCCAGCTCCATGTCTTCCCCTACTCCGAGCGGCCCGGCACTCAGGCACTAAAGATCCCCTATGTGGTGGAGCGCAAGGAGCAGGACGAGCGCAGTAACCGACTGCTGGAACTCTCTGAGAAGAAGACCCACGACTTCTACAAGCACTATACAGATACCGAAGCAGAGGTGCTTTTTGAGAAAGCTCCCCGTGGCAGGGCCATGCATGGCTTCACCCGTAACTACCTGCGGGTAGAACTTCCGGCACGTGATGCCCGCCCAGAATACGACAACCAGATCATGCGAGTCCATCTGGGAGAGTTCAATCCCCTCCACGAAGCACTCGCCGCCCATCTTCTGGCAACAGAAAATACCCAACTTCCTACGACATAAAAGTAACAAATCGTAAATCGTAAATTGGTAAATCGTAAATCAAATGAAAAGGCTTGCCATAGTAATCCTCAACTGGAACGGCGAGGCCATGCTGCGCCAATATCTTCCCAGCGTCCTACAGTATTCCCGTGATGAGGCTACCATTTACGTTGCCGACAATGGTTCCACCGACAATAGCCTCGACCTGCTGCGACATCATTTCCCTGACTGCCACATCATAGAGCTGGGACAGAACTGGGGATTCGCGGAAGGCTATAATCGCGCCTTGGCTCAGATAGACGCCGAATACTACCTGCTCCTTAACAGCGACATTGAGGCCACCCACCATTGGCTCACCCCGCTCCTGGAGTTCATGGACACCCACCCAAACGTTGCAGCCTGTCAGCCTAAGCTACTCTCTATGGCCGACCATGACCGCTTTGAGTATGCCGGAGCCTGTGGAGGATTCCTTGACCGCTATGGCTATCCCTTCTGCCGAGGAAGGTTGTTCGAGACTGTAGAGAACGACAATGGACAATACGACGAAGCCTCCCCTACCCTATGGGCCACGGGAGCTGCCCTTCTCGTGCGCGCGCGTATATATAAAGAGGTGGGAGGTCTCGATGCCCGTTTCTTTGCCCACAACGAGGAAATAGACCTTTGCTGGCGCATGCGTATCAAGGGCTATGAGGTGTGGTGCCTACCCGACTCCCACGTCTACCATCTTGGAGGCGGCACCCTGCCCAAGGGCAACCCCATGAAGACCTTCCTCAATTTCCGCAACAACCTGACGATGCTCTACAAATGCCTGCCCCAGCGTGACCTTCGCCGCGTGATGCTCGTTCGCTGGCTACTCGACTATGTGGCAGCTTGGCAGATGCTGTTGCTACAGCACAACCTCGGTGACTTCCTGGCCGTCTACCGTGCCCGTCGTGCCTTCCGTCGATGGCGTAAGGACTTCGACAAAGACCGACAAGAGATTCAGCAATGGCGGAAGGCAGGGCAGACCGACGAGCGCTCACCGCTGTTCCTGCTCTGTCAGTACTACGCCAAAGGAAGGAAAACCTTCTTAACCCTTACGTTGTAATACTTGATTTGTCTGTCAGATAGCTGGGGCATGAAAGTGCTGGGCTGTCTTGGTAAGGGATTCCTCATCTATCTTTGTTTGGTTACGTTTGCTTACGTTAAGAATTGTTCGAGAGCCCGAGTGAGAGAGTCTTATGAAAGCCAAAGATCCTATGTTTCTACGGAAAGTGCCGATTCTAAACTGAGGCATTTTGCTGCGGAAAAGAATGCAATGCTTCCACAAGATATGGATGAGAATATTACAACCCAAGAAGTTTTGATTGAAAGTGATGCACTTGTATATGTTTATAATGTAGATGATGATTTCTTCGCAGAGTTCAAAAATCATGCACAGTCTCGTGAAATTCAACTGGGCAATTTGAGAATGGTTTATAAGGAAATAAAACCAATGATTGATTTGCTGACAGAAACACATCGCGGAATTTACTACAGATATATATGTAGAAAATCTGGAGAGACAACAGAGCTTAAAATCTATTATAGCGATTTATTGGACTTACAATGAATCCAAAGAGATTCGGGAGGCCGACGCTGAATCGCCAGTGTCGGCCTCCCGAATATTTTTTTCGTCTTTATATTCCTCAGCCACGAACTTGCCTGTTCCCTCCCATCGAGGCCAGGCCGCTTGGCCCAAAGGGACGCTTGCCAGAGCAAGAAGTTTTCCGTATTCCCGTTCGTGTTCCCTACATTATATATTATAGTGCTTCGATTTCCCAGGAGTTTAGGCCAGTAATCTCCGCGATGACTTCGATAGCAATACCATTGGCCTTCATGCGGGAGGCCATTCCCTTGCGCTTTCCTCTCCTGTATGCACTTTGAATGACGGCGTTGTAATCCCACCAAGTGTGCTGCCTCTTCTCAAAGTCTTTCAGGTCTTCGTCTGAATCAAGCGCAAACTCCTCCGATGGCAGGAAGTGATACTCTCCTTTGCTGTCAGTGATGACCAACGAGGGTCTTGTAGCATCCTTTTCATAGAACACCAAGCCGAAATAACTGGTGCCGCCGTAAGTGCCCAAGTACATCGCATCGGCCAAATCTTCGCCATAGACTTTTTGGGCAAACTCCAAGGCTCCCTTCTCGGTCTGCTTGATTTCCTCTGTCATGATGGGCTATAGTTTTTCGATTTCCTCGGCAGTGAGGCCGGTGTACTTCGCAATCATTTCCACCGTCATGCCGTCAGCCTTCATGTTGAGGGCAATTTCACGCTTTTTTTCCTCCCGGCCTTCTTCCTTTCCTTCGCGCTTGGCTGATGCTAATGTGTTGTTCATATCCCTATAATGTTTTAAACTTTCTTCGTAGATTCTTGCCTCGTCAGGATCGAAGCGGGCTATCTCGGCCAGGTCGAACACGCGCTGGAAGATTCGCTCCTGCAAGGCTGCGGGGCGCTCGAACAGGCGCGAGAGGTTCTTCAGAACGAAAAGCCACTTGTCGTACATGGAAACGAGTTCGTCCTCAGTCTTGTTGAACTTCGGCATTTCCAGATAGACGTAGGTCAGCTTGTCGTAGAACACGTGCTTGTCCTTCGTGTCCATCAGCTTCACCTCGTGGTGGAAGCAGTCGTCGTCGTATTCGTTGCCGGGGAAGACGAAGTTCAAGATGCCTATGGTATAGACATTGTTCAAACGGAAGTCCCAGTCATCGCCGACCTTGCCCTGCTCAATAATTGGGAAGGCAGAATAGAACACGGAACGGTCTTTGAAGAAGTCCTGGCTGGCCTTTTGCATCTCGACTATGAAGCGCTCGCCGTTCGCCCCCTCGCAATAGACATCGAAAATGGCGCGGCGCTCGCCGTAGGATTCCAATTTCTCCGTGGGCAGGTATCTCAGGTTTTTCACTACTTGCTTCGGTTCGCCGGGCGACTGCTGGGCAGAGTGGTCGAACAGGGCGTTAAGCAGGCTGATAAGCAAGTCCTTGTTCAGCTCCGTGCCGAAAAGCTTCTTGAATCCGAAATCGGTATAGGGATTCACGTATTTCTGGTGTTTCTGTTCTTCCATAATTGTTTTGTATTTGAAATGATGGCGCAAAGTTACGAATAATTTTGCACATTATCGTAGAATCATCTGTTTTTTCTATATTTTTTATGATTTGTGACTTGCGTTCTGAGGTCGAGCGGTGGCCAACCGCCTGACGATGGACGGCGAGATGCAGGACACGCACAAATGCAAGGAGCGGGCGAAGATGGCGGCTGACATCATCGCGGAGAAATACGGGTGGATGAAGGCCGAGAGTGACCGTCGGACAGCTATCTGGCTTGCGCTGAATGCCATCAAACGCTTTGTGAAGAGTCCGTTCAGGACGGAGTTCTTTGCAGAGCAAAGCGACCAAAGGTCGAGCGTAGCCCGCTTGATAGGGAGGACATCCTGCCAGAAGGCATCGTTGCAAAAGTTATTGATATGGGTGAGCACGAAGGCTCTTCGTTCAGCGAGGAAAACCTGAAGAGTGCTGCAATGGAATTGCTTGATCAGTTTGAATGCAGTGCCGAGCGTGCAGGTGATGCAGCCGAAGTGATGCTTGATGTCGTTGCTAACCTTGCCTTGCCGGAAACGCAGCCGTCCCTTGGAGGTGGTCAGAGCAATAATGACCTGCCGAAGAAGGGTGGCCGAGACTACCGAGTGTCTCGTGCCGGGCCCCAGGACGAGGAATGGTATTGGTGGAAGGGTGGCCGAGACTACCGAGTGTCTCGTGCCGGGTCCCAGAACGGATTCATCAGACAGCAGTATAATAGAGGACGAAAGAGATAGTGTTTTTTATGAGAAGTAAATACGACAGCATGCTTCCCTCTGGCGATAGTCAGATGCGGGGAGGCAACCGTGAGACTGGGGGACGGCACGACAGCCCCCACAAGCAGGAGAAGCCGCCAATCAGGACATGGACGTCGTGCCGCTGGAAGAGATGAACCTATATGCGGAACGCATCCTGCGGCAAGTGGCTGAGAACATGCACGACTCGAAACTTATGAGCCGCTACGTCGATGAACTGACGAAGAAAGACCGCGAGAAATGGCAGCAGTATCACCTGAACGACACCATGACGTTAACTTCGTTGACTTTCTTCACGCTCGGCAGAGTTCAAGCGAGCTTGACTCTGCTCTCCCTTACTCAGAAAGTTCCTTTGGGCGATGGCCTTTATGCCGATCTTTGTCTTGTCAGCCATCTGGGGTATCAATGAACTGGCGGCGTACTTGGAGCGCAGAAAGAAGAAGCCGGAGTCCCGCCGATAAGCCCATCTGACTCGAATTTCTCAGCAAAGATACGAGGGTCGGGCAAAAAGAGAGAAAAATCCCAAAGAAATATCGCGTTTTACATATTTTCTTCGTATCTTTGGACGCGAATTGGTATGAAAGTCATTCACGTGGATATGGACCAGTTTTTCGCGGCTGTAGAGCAGCGCGACAATCCTGAGCTTCGTGGCAAGCCGATAGCGGTGGG
>JAFVFY010000038.1 GCA_017475265.1 Prevotella sp.
ACACGAATTGATTTTAAATTATTCGAATTGCTGCGCCAGAGGAAATTCGTGAAATCAATAATAATTCGTAAAATTCGTGTAATTCGTGTAATTCGTTGTTCATAAAAAGTCAATTGTAAAGTTTATTTAGTGTCAGTTCCTAATGATATATTTGGGTCAATTTTTGAATAATTTGTGTTTAATTTGTGGGAATTAGTGTTAAGAATCAAAGCCATTCGATTAGTTCTCGTTATTCTCATGAATAATTTAGGTTAGTGTGTTTTTCTATATTGCCGTTCAGAACTGGAAGTAGATGAACTGTCCACCTGTGAAGACACCAAGGGTGATGATGGCGGTGAGCAGGGCAATGCTGCTGACCGTATACCATCGGACAGTGGCCATCGAACATTCTTGCTCCGCAGAGCTACGCAAGCGTCCCTGCGAGCCGAGCGGACCTTCGACCATTGAAGGAAATTTCTTGTTCTCCGAACAGTACTCCACGACAAAGACGACGAGGAGGGCGAAGGCGGCATAGACGAGGTGGGTGACACCTTCGAGGAAGGGAACGTTGAAGAGATTGGTGAACATCTGCACGGTGGCCGTCCAGCCGTCGGCGATGCTGGTGGCACGGAAGAAGGTCAGGGCATACATCACGAGGAAATAGGTGACGATGCGGTTGGCGATGAGCCACCACGTCTTCTTCTTCAGGCCGTGGCGCTTCTCGAAACGTCGCTGGGACTTGTCTTTCAGCATGCAGATGACGAGGTAGATGCCGAAAATGGAGAACGAGACGACGTAGGTCCAGGCGGCACCGTGCCAGAAGCCAGAGACGAAGAAGGTGAAGAAGATGGAGAAACACCACCACGACATGCGTGTAGAGCTACCCACCATGGGGTAGTAGAGGTAATCCATGAACCAGGTGGTGAGCGAGATATGGTTGCGCTTCCAGAAGTCCTGCACGGAGGTGGAGTAGAAATAGGGATGGCGGAAGTTATCCATGAGGCTGAAGCCCATGACGCGGGCGCTGCCGATGGCGATGTAGCTGTAGCCGGCGAAGTCGCCATAGACCTGAAAACAGTAGAGGCACGAGGCAAGGAGGATGCTGGCACCGTTGTGGTGGGCCATGTTGTTGTAGATGGTGTCTACGTAGACGGCGCAGCGGTCGGCCAGCACGAGCTTGAGGAAGAATCCCCAGAGCATGAGGTTGAGGCCGCTGATGGCTTTCGAGGAGTCGAAGGCGTGACGCTCACGGAACTGCGGCAGCAGGTGCGTGCTACGCTCTATGGGGCCTGCGACAAGCTGGGGGAAGAAGGATACGAAGAGGGCATAGGTGAAGAAGTCCTTCTCGGCCTTCGTGTCGCCACGGTAGACATCTATGAGATAGCCCAGGGCCTGGAAAATATAGAACGAGATACCCACGGGCAGGAGTACTTTCAGTTCGGGCACGTGCATGCGGATACCCAGCCAGGACATGACCGTCACGACGTTCTCGGCAGCGAAGTTGAAGTACTTGAAGAAGAAGAGGATGAGGAGGTTGAGGACAAGGGCCGAGACGAGAATGGATTTACGATTTACGAATTTACGATTTACAAATTTCGGATTTACGGATTTTCGATTTACGATTTGTTGATCCGTTATTCTCGCGGCGGCGTAGGTGATGACGGTGCTGGTAAGCAGCAGGAGGGCGTAGGTGGGCTCCCAGTTCATGTAGAAATAGTAGCTGGCAGCAAGCAGGAACAGGTTGCGGAGACGCAACGTGGGGAGTGCGTAGTAAAGCACGCACACTATGGGAAAGAATATGAGGAACGCGAAACTATTGAACAACATGCCTTTTCTGACAACAAACTATTGGACATTAATCAGAGTTTAGGAACTAACACTAAATAAACTTTACAATTGCCATCATTTTTATAAACAACGAATTACACGAATTTCACGAATTATTTCTGATTTCACAAATTATCTCAATTCGTGTCAATTCGTGAAATTCGTTGTTTAAAGAAAATCATATTTGTAAACTTAATTAAAAACGCAGTATTGTGCCGCCGAGGGAAAGTCCGGTGCCGAAGCCGGCAATCATGACGGTGCTGCCGGAGCCGATGAGCTGGCGGTCGAGGCATTCGCGCAGAGCGATGAGGACGCTGGAGGAGACGGTGTTGCCCGTTGTCGCGAGGTCGATGTAGAACTTGTCCTTGGGCAGGAGGCAGACCTGGCGCAGGGTGTCGAGCATGAACTTGTTGGCCTGATGGAAGACGTAGAGGTCTATCTGCTCTTTCGTGAGGCCGTTGCTCTGGAGCACACGCTCCATCATGGCGGGTACGGCATCGAGGGTGAAGTTGAAGATGGCGCTGCCGTTCATGTAGAGGTTGTCGTCGCGCCACTGGTGGCCTTCCTCGTCCTCGGTGATAAGGCCTGTGGGGGCAGGGGTGCGGGAGCCGCCGGTCTTCACGATGAGGTTGTCGTAGCCGCTGCCGTCGGTGCCGAGGGCGAAGTGGCCGATAGACCCTGACAATTTACGATTTACGAATTGCCCATTTACGATTTGTTTGTCTGAGATGAGGCAGGCGGCGGCACCGTCGCCGAAGATGGCGCGGTTGCTCTTGTCCGATGGATGGATGTACTTGTTGTAGGTCTCGGCGGTGAGCAGGAGCACGTTGTGGGCGATGCCAGCGGCGATGAGACCCTTGGCCATGGCCAGGCCGTAGATGCAGCCGGAACAGGCGAGGTTGTAATCAAGGGCTCCGGCGGTGATGGGTATGCCCAGACGATGCTGTAGGATACAGGCAGTGGAGGGCAGACGGTAGTCGGGACTCTGGGTGCAGAGCAGGACGAAGTCGATGTCCTGCGGGCTGACTCCATACTCGTCGAAGAGACGGCGGGCAGCTTTCTCGGCCATGTCGCCGGCAGTCTCGTCAGGGGCAGCGAGGTGGCGGGAGTTAACACCAACCTTCTTCGCCACCTTCTCCACGCTCCACTCAGGGAACTCGCTGACCAGCTCCTCGTTGGTCAGCACCCGCTCAGGCAGGTAGTAGGATATAGCAGTTATGAACATGTTCTATACAATTATTTGTCGTCCTTCCCAGTCTATCATGTCCATGAGCATCTCATGACCTTGGTCGTCGGTGACATGGATGAGCTGGTGAACCTTGTTTATCAGCTGGCGTAGCTCGTCGATGGTGTCGAAGACCAGATGGATGCACCCCAGCACATGGAAGAGCGTGTGGGGGCCAGATATCTCGTCGCCCTCCGACTTCATGATATAGGCATAGACACACTCTGGTAATTTGAGATTTGAGAGTTGAGAGTTGAGAGTTGAGAGTTGAGGTTTGAGAGTTGAGATTTGAGGTTTGAGAGTTGAGAGTTGAGAGTTGAGAGTTGACAATTGGAGGTTTTCGATGCCCTCAATGCTTTCTATGCGCCCGTCGGCAAGCTGCGGACAATACATACAGTAGTGCTTCTTGCGGGGTACATCATCGCCGATGAGTGAACGATGGCCCATGAGCTGGCTCTTCCCGGTCAAGGCGTATGTGATGTCGGCTGCCAGTTGGTTGATGCCGGTGAGATAATCCACAGGGTATAATGACACCTGCCCCATGTAGCGGAAAGCGGCCTCGTTAAAACAGTACTCGTCACCGTTCTTGAACACCTCTATCCACAACGAACCCTCACGAATACCCAGGTGGGCAAACATCTGGAAAAGCCTTTCCTCAAAGCGTTGACGGAAGTCGGTGGCGTAACTACTCTCGTAGAGATAAAGCGTTGAGACATACGACTCAGGGTTATCGTGCCTGACGGGGTATTTCGTGGCCATGGTCGTATAATGTGGCACGCCCTGGCTGAAGGTGTAGAACACCTTGATGCTGTCATTGTCCACGAACTGCTCTATGATTGCCTTGCCCGACCTTGAGGCCGCCTTTGCCCTGGAGTATCCTTCCTGCAACTCCTTGTCGTCGTGGCATATCGAGATTCCCGTGCCACCACATCCATCAACGGGCTTGGTTACAACGGGAAAGGTGATGGGGTCGTCAAGCGTGTATAACCTTGCCACAGGAAGTCCGAATTGCTGGCAAAGAGCCTTGAAGCGGCTTTTGTCGGCCAGCGAGTCCCATTGCTCCTTTGTGCAGTAACAGGGGTAACCCAGTTCATTGATATACTCACAGGCATGGGAGATAATCAGCTCACTGCCACCCATGAAGATTCCGTCAAAGTCATGGGTCTTGATGAACTGCTTCATGGCCTCATGGTCAGTGGAATCCACGCGGTACAGCTCATCGGCAACCTCGTCAAGTGGTGCTGGCTTATTGCCAACAACGGCGAGGGTGATGCCGTGCTCGTCGGCAAAGCGTCGCAGTTCGTTTTTCCACACACTGCTACCCAGTAGCAACAGGCGTTTTCCTCTCAGCTCGTCGTTCATGATTGGCAGTCGTCAATGGTAATCTTGTGATCCGAGCGGTAGGCTATATGACCAGTGTTCACCGTGTCGTAGCCGTTGTTCGTCACTGGGAATCCCTCTGTGTTGGCCAGATATGATACGCACCAGCTGGCGGTCTTGGCCTGTTCGAAAAGCGGCTTGAGGTATGCGTTCTTGCTACAACGGAAATAGATGCCAGAACAGGCCACGTCGTGAACGTCCTTGTGCTCGTATTGTCCCAGACAGCAGTCTATGGCAGCCTTGAAATAGTCGAAGTCAGTACTGTTAAGCACCAGTGTGTCGGCAATGTGTCCGCCGGCGGCCCTTGCCCCTACCTCTATGAAATAGACATCGCCGTCTACAATCTTTATCTCCATGTGGGCCATGCCGTAGTTGATGCCGAGCACTTTCAGTACGTCGCATACGGCTTCCACCACCTTGGCTCTCATGGCCGGTGTGAGTGCTGCCGGCTGGTGATGGGCTGTTTCCGAGAAGTGTGGCGGTCCGTAGCTCTCATACTCCGTTATCTGTATCACTTCGTGCAGACCGCATCCGGCCAGACATTCCACGGAGTACTCCGTGCCGCCTTCGATGTATTCCTCTACAAGTGCCTGCCCGTTGGAGGAATACTTCCTTGCGTAGGCTACGGCATCGGCTATATCCTCATTACCGTAGGCTATACTGATGCCCCTCTTGGCGCAGTTATCCAGTGCCTTCACCACTACGGGATAGTCGTAGACGGCACCCTCCTCGTAGAGTGAGAAGCGTGGCTGCTTCACGGTTTTCAGTTTGGCAACACGAGAGCGCATGATGTATTTGTTTCTTGCGGCAAAGCCTCCGGTGATGTCGTTTCCTGGCAGTCCCAGTCTGTTGGCTACGATGGCAGTAATCTCTGTGGTGGTCTCACTGGAGGCAATGATGCCTTCAACGTTGCGCTCGCGACAAGCCTCTACGATTTTGTCTATCTCGTGGATGTCAAGTTCGACAAACTCGTCGGCCAGTGTCCGGCCTATAGAGTCAGCCAAGCCGAATACAAGCGTCCGCACATAGTCCAGCGCACGTGCCCTCTCCAAAATGGGCATAGCGCCTTCTCCTGCCCCGATAACGGCCAAAGTCTTCATTGCGCAGTGATGAGAGTTAGGAGTTCCTCTACGGTTTTGGCACGCCGGATAGCTTGACCGGTAATGGTTTTGCCAAACTGCGTCTTGGCAAAGGCGATGAGGGTCATGGCGGTGACCGACGACCACTCCTCGAGTTCCTGATACTCCGTGTCAGGCTGTATGTCGGATGCATCGGCCTCCATCATGCCGGCTAAAATGGGGATGAATTCTTCTACATTCATATATGAGTTGACTTTACAATATCGACATATCGCTGCGTTCCCACCTCCTTCGTAAGATGCTGCATGACGAAGTTGTGACCGTTGGTGCCCATTTCCTGGCACAGCTGGCGGTTGTTGTAAAGGTGGAGGATGGCTGTACGTAGTCTGTCCTTGTCACCTGCAGGGACGAATAAACCGCAGTTTTTGCGTTCAATGATGGTGTGCAGCTCTCCGTCATCGAAACTGGCGAGCACCGGTCTGGCCGCGGCCATGATGTTCCACGTCTTTGAGGGTACAGAGCTGGCACCTGTCCCAGGCTTGGAGATGACCAAACTGGCATCACCCAGTGAGAATACATGAGCGATGTCCTCGTAGGGTTGGAAGGGCAGGAGAGTAACGTTCTTTATGGAGCTTTGAGCATTGACCATTGACCGCTGGCCATTGACCTTCTGCTCCAATTGCTGGCGATAGGAGCCATTGCCAATGAGCACAAAGCGAATGTCATCTTCCGTCTCCAGCATCTTGGCCACGTCGAGGAGCATGTCGAGGTTCTGTGTCAGGCCGATGTTACCGCAGTAAGTGATGTAGAACTTACTGGGGTCGAGGCCGTAGCGGCTGATAAGCACATTACGGCTACGGGGGATGTCGGCCACGGCATCTCCGTCCACCCAGTTGTAGACGACCTCTATCTTCTCTTCGGGCACACCTTTTGCCATGATGTTGCGCTTGAACTCCTCACTGATGACGATGATTTTGTCTGCGTTACGGTAAGTGAAGTTCTCTATCATGCGCCCTATCTTCCATGCCAAGCCGTTGCGGCGGGCAATGCCAGTGCTGACCAGCGAGTCGGGAAAGATGTCCTGCAGACCGTAGACAAAGGGTATGTGCCGTACCTTCTTCACCAGTGCTGCCATAGCTCCTTGGATGGGTGGCGTGCTGAACGCAATCATGACATCGCAACGACGGGCGTCGCGGGCAAACAAGGCCAGGAAAAACTCGATTGTGCAGAGTAGTGTGTAGCGCAAGGCACGCATCACGGTGCTCTGTCCCTCGCTGAAGAGCGGGAAACGGTGGATGGTCCTCATGCCTCCCAGCGTTATTTCCTTCTTGCGATGCTTATACTGCTTTCTTACCTCTGGAGTGATACCGCGTGTTGGCGTAGGACAGTAGACAATGGTCTCTATGCCGGCACGGGCAAATGCCTCGTTACGGTTTTTAGCGAGGTATGTATCGGAAATCATTTCCGGCTCACAGTAAGAGGTAAGCATCAGCAGTCTCATCACACAGCATCTCCAAAATTCTCAATCTTCTCCCAGTCTATCATGTCAAGGAGCATTTCGTGGCCATCGCTGTCGGTAACATGAATGGTCTGATGAATAGTCTGTACTATCTGCCGCAGCTCTTCCAAGCTGTCGAACACCAGATGGGCAGAACCCAGTATCTGAGTCAGGCTGCGCGGGCCTTCCACCACGTCGCCCACTTTCTTCGAGATGGTAAGCCTTACGCACTGAGGCAACTGGCGCAGGGCCTCAGTGCCCTCAATGTCAGCTATCTGACCGTATGCCAGCTGCATGTAGTACATGCAATAGTATGTTTTGCGAGGCACGCCGACGGGGAAGAGCGAGTCGCTGCCATTGATACAGCTCCTGCCTGTCAGGGCAAAGGTGATGTCGGAAGCCAGCTGGTTGATTCCCGATGCGTACTCTACGGGGTATATGGACACTTCACCAGCATAGCGGTATCCCGGCTCGTTGAAGTAATACTGACCTTTGTCGTAGAACACCTCAATCCACATGGAACCCTCTTTGATGCCTAGATGCTTAAACATCTTGATGAGCTTATCCTCGAAACGGTTCCTGAAATCGTCCCTCTTACTGCTCTCAAACAAATGAAGGCAGGCAATGTAGGCATCGGGATTGGAATATTTTACAGAGTACTTGGCATCGAGGGCTGAGAAATAGACCTCGCCATTGCTAAATGTGTAATAGGCATAGATACTGTCGTTGTTGACGAACTGCTCTATCATGGCCGTTCCCGACCGTGATGCCTTCTTTGCTATGGCATAACCTGCCTGCAGCTCCTCGGCGTTGTTACAGATGGTGATGCCTATGCCACTGTGTCCATCGGTTGGCTTGACGACAACGGGATAGGTGATATCAGGATCGTCTAGCTGATATTCCTTGGCACAGGGCAGTCCGAACTGTGAGCACAGGTCCTTGAATTTCGCCTTGTTATGCAAGGTCTCCCACTGTTCTGGCGTGCAGTAGCAGGGCAACCCCAGTTCATTGACATAATGGCATGCTTGTGAGATGACTTTCTCAGTGCCTCCCAGATAGACCCCATCAATGTTTTTGTCACGTATCAGCCGTTTCATGGCTTCATGGTCGGTAGAGTCCACATTGTATTTCTCGCTGGCAATACGGAACATGTCGGCACGGCTGTCGTTGCCCGTAGCCACGAGCACTATTCCGTGTGCATCAGCGAAGTCCTTGATGGCATCCTTCCAGCTGCTGCCACCTAATAGCAAAAGTCGTTTTCCTCGTAATATATCTGTCATTTCAATTCTCAATTCTCAATTCTCAACTCTCAACTCTCAATTCTCAACTCTCCGCTCGGCCCAACGGGACGCTTGCCCAAGCAAGAACTCTCAATTCTCAACTCTAAGCGCAGTTGATGTTTTTCTCTCTTAACACTGCAAAGGCCGTGCGAAACAATATCTTAGCGTCGAGCAACATCCCCACATGGTCAGCATAGTATGCGTCCCAGTGGAATTTCTGTTCTTGTGGTATGCTATTGCGAAAATATGCCTGAGCGTAGCCCGTTATGCCGGGTTTCACCATGAACCGGTGCTGAAGATCACCCTCCAGACGGTCGAAGCGGATGCTGTTGTTTCCAAGCGTGGGTCGTGGCCCGACGAAACTCATGTGCCCCAGCAGCACATTGAACAACTGAGGCAGCTCGTCGATGGACGTCCTCCGCAGGAAGTGCCCGATGGGTGTCACCCTGGGGTCGTCGTCAGCATTGTAAGCCGACCCGTCGGCATTGCGCAGGTCAGGTGCGTTCTTGTACATGGAACGCAGCTTGAACATCTTGAACTGCCGACAATACAGACCTGTACGCGGCGCATTGTAGAAGATGGGGCCGCGGTCGGTGAACCAGATGATGGGGCCGAAGAAGGCGATGGCCAACAGTACGAAAGGTAGAAGGATTAGCGAACCAAGGAAGTCAATCAGTGGCTTGAATACGTGTTTGTACATCACGCTGGCAAATCTCATAAAACTATTGTGCACTATTAACTGTTTTAGTTGATAACTATGCTGCCCCCTGACATGAAGAAAATGACGGTGGCAATGTCGGCCACGTCGACGGTTCCGTCGCCATTCACGTCGGCCTTGACCTTTGACACTGACAATTCCCCAGACATGAAACTGATAACAGAGGCGATGTCAGCCACGTCGACCACTCCGTCTTCGTTCACGTCGCCAGGCACTGTATCGTCATGACTAGTGTCTGCTGAGTACCAGTTTTCCACGGCTTTGATGGCGGCGTCCTGAGCTATGGGGGCTGTATCATCGTCAATGGATATCATTGGCGAAGCTGAAGTTATGAAGTCTTTGTTTATCCGGGTCTTGTCATTCGTTACGCTGATGCCCGTCCGGGGTGCCAGCACCGACTGGTAGTAACAGCACGAGGCGGTATAACGAGTGAGCACGTACTCACAGTGCACGCCGTCAGCTGTCAAATCCATGTCGTTGTTCAGAGAAGTGGCACGCAGGTTCTGCACGGCCGTTCCGTAGGGGATGACGAAGCTGATATTATAGTCTTTGCAACAACTCTCCACTGACTCTGCGATGAGTTTCCATCTGTCGTACGACGACTTCTCGGTGTTGCCTGCATAGTTGCTGGCATAGCTGTGCACGAGCATCATGCCTACGAGGGCTTGCGGCTGTCTCTCCTTGATGAGTTGCAGCAGTTCGTTCAGGTAGCCGCCGGCGCCTGTTCCCGTCCACTGCTCATAATAGGGCGAATAGGCGCTGGCGGGCTGTATGACGACAATGTCCCATTGCTCGTCATCGAGCGCCTGACGGAAGAGTGAGCCGTTGCCGGCAATTCCGCTCCCAGTGTTGATGCTGGCATCGATACCGCCGATGACCTTCTCTATCGTATAGCCAAGCTCGTGGTCATTGTCGTAATAACAGTCATACCACGACTTGAACGAGCCGCCGCTTCTCATGGTACGGTAGATGCACAGGTCGCTGACGTCGGCACCTGTGCTTCCAACGATGAGCGGCAGATAGGACACCGCATCGAAGGTAAAGCTGTTTCCTATGTGGAGTATTTTAAGATTGGCTTTCTTCAACACCTCGTCAGTATTGCTGTCAATAGTCTGTGAAGCAACCTTAGCGCCATCTGTTCCATGGCTGCCAAAGATGATGACAATAGCAAGAAAAGCAATCCTGAAAAAAAGCCTCATTTCTCTGTAAGTATCAGTTTCGGGGTGCAAAGGTACTTATTTTCAGAGAAATGGCCAAAAGTATGAGAAACAAATTTGAAAAAAGCCCTTATTTTGTCCTAAACTTTAGTTTACTTACCATGTCATCGGCTTGCGCAATGGCTTCCTGTGCCGTTGTTGCGGTGACGATGACGTGACCGCTGCGGTCTAGGCTGGAGCGCACCTCGGGCACCACATCGCCCACTTGGCAGTAGATGCTGGCATCATAGATGTTGGGGCCATTGAGCAGTTCTTTGTTTTCTATGGCTGTAAGTATGCCAGGAGTGGGGGTGAAATAGCGGATGCAGACACCTCTCAGGGGGTGTGAGGCGAGGGGTGAGGGGCGTGAGGTGAGTGCTACGGGTTCCTCTCCCAGTGCCACCCGTATGGCTGCCTGTACCATGTCTATGCCGGTGCTCAGGCGCACCAGTTCGGTGGCGATGAAGTCGCCGCCCATACGTGCGCCAATCTCCATGAGGTATGCTTTCCCGTCCTGCACTTTCAGCTCGCTGTGTACGGCACAGTTCTGCAGTCCCAAGGCCTTGATGCCGGCAATGGTGGCTTGACGCAGTTTCATCTGTACGTCCTCGGGATAGATGGATGGCTGGTTGTGCCCAAGTTCCACAAAAAAGGGTGCCCCTGTGGTTTTCTTGTCGGTGATGGCGAGGATATGGGGTTCGCCGTGCCAGACGATGACCTCTACGCTGAACTCCGGACCGTCGATGAACTGTTCAATGAGTACTCCTTTGTCGCGACTCTCGCGCATTGCCCAGTTGTATTGCCGCTCAAACTGCCGCCTATCGACACCTTGCTCCACCTTCGATATGCCACGTGAACCGCTGTTGCGCGTAGGTTTCAGGATGGCATCGCCCCCTATCACTTCTTGGAACAGGCTCCACGCGTGGTCGACATCCATCGTCAGCATGGAGCGAGGGTTCGGTGCACCTCCCTGAGCAAAGGCCTCGCGCATGAGATATTTGTTCGTGGCTCGGAGGGCAGTGTCACGGCTGATGCCGTTCAGCCCCAGCTCGTCGTTAATACGCCCCAGCACATTCATCGCAACCTCAGTGCAGGGGTGTAACATGCCATTTATCTGCTCCTGGCGAGCGATGGCCAACATACCCTCCTCCGAGCAGATGTCGGTCACCACGGCCTTATTAGCAAACTTAAGCCCCACCGCCTTAGGATTGGCATCGGCTGCAACAACATATATGCCCATCTCACGGGCCCTTTTTATGACGGGTGCCTGTAGCGGTCCAGCCGCCAGGACAAGAAGTTTCTTCATTCTAGAATCAATAACGGCTGCAAAGGTAATCATTTTTTTTGATTCGGCAAGGGAAATTCCAAAAAACCTTCCATAATGGCAGTAGGCATATCAAGAAATTCGGCTAAATCTCTTGTTTCTGTGAGATTTAGCCGAAGACTAGTCTTTATTAGGGAGCGCGGACGTCTCCGTCCGCATTTCCAGTGCTTGCTTAGTAAAACTTGAAGTAGCGGCGGGCGTTATTGTAGGAGATGTCCTCCACCATGCGTCCCAGCAGTTCGCGATCATCGGGCAGGAGGCCCTTCTCAACATCGTTGCCCAGGAGGTTGCAGAGGATGCGGCGGAAGTACTCGTGGCGCGGATAGCTAAGGAACGAGCGGCTGTCGGTAAGCATACCCACGAAGCGCGAGAGCAGGCCGAGCACGGAGAGGGCGTTCATCTGCTTGATCATGCCGTCCATCTGGTCGTTGAACCACCAGCCGGAGCCGAACTGTATCTTACCCGGCTCGCCGCCCTGGAAGTTGCCGAGCATGGTGGCGATGACCTCGTTGGCGCAGGGGTTCAAAGTATATAATATGGTACGTGTGAGCTTGCCCTTCATGTTCAGCTTGTTGAGGAAGGTACTCATGGCGCGGGCGGTGTTGAACTCGCCGATGCTGTCGAAGCCCGTGTCGGGGCCGAGCTGGTTGTACATGGCGGTGTTGTTGTCGCGGATGGCTCCGTAGTGGAACTGCTGTGTCCAGTCGCTGTCGGCATCCATCTCGGCCATGACGCTGAGGAAGCAGTTCTTGTACTGGCGGATCTCGTTCTGCGAGAGCTGCTGACCGCGCATGGCCTTTTCGAAGATGGTCTCTATCTGCGAGTCGGTGTACTCCTCGTCGTAGAACTCCTCGATGCCGTGGTCGGAGAGCTTGCAGCCCTGACTCTGGAAGAAGTCATGACGCTTCTGCAGAGCATCCACCATGTCGGCGAACTTCGTGATGCTGACGCCGCTCACCTGAGCCAACTGCTCCACGTACTTCGGGAACTCGGGCTTCTCAATGTTCATAGCCTTGTCGGGGCGCCAGGCGGGAATCATCATCGGGTCTTCCTTGGCCTTTGCCTTGGCATACTCGATGTGGTTGTGCAGGTCGTCGACGGGGTCGTCGGTGGTGCAGACACACTCCACATGGTAGTGCTTCATCAGTCCACGGGCCGAGAACTCGGGCTTGGCGAGCTTCTCGTTGCACTCGTCGAAGATTTCGCGGGCGGTCTTGGGCGACAGCAGCTTCTCGATGCCGAAGGCGGTCTTCAGTTCCAAGTGTGTCCAGTGGTAGAGGGGGTTGCGCAGGGTATAGGGGACGGTCTCTGCCCACTTCTCGAACTTCTCCCAGTCGGTGGTGTCCTTGCCGGTGCAGTAACGCTCATCGACACCGTTGGTCCTCATGGCACGCCACTTGTAGTGGTCGCCGCCGAGCCACAGCTCGGTGATGCTCTTGAAGCGGTGGTCACAGGCCACCATCTCAGGAATCAGATGGCAGTGGTAGTCGATGATGGGCATCTTGGCCGCATGGTTGTGGTACAAGTCCTGAGCCACCTCGGTCTCCAGGACGAAGTTCTTGTCGTTGAAGGATTTCATAATATAGAATTAGTGTTTTGGTTAGAACAGGGTGCAAAGGTAGTAAAATAATCTGAAAGCAGAAAAGTTTTCACCTTACTTAACTTTCCTTTCCTTCATATTTTCTTAATAATTCGTACCTTTGCACCGTCATAAGTACCAATACAAACCTTCAACAGTTACCAAATATGAGAACAAAGACCATTCTTTCGCTGTCATTGGTCCTGATGGGCCTGACAAGCTGCAAACAGACACAACAACAAGACGTTGTGGAAACTGAAACACTGGACATCCCCGAGTGCATCGTAACCACGCCGCCAGACTCCTTGCACCTTGACCCATTCTACAAAAAATATGTGGATGTCAATGGCATTCCCCTCATTTCCTCGTGGCGCGTGCCCGACTCGGCTTTCGTGGCTGCCCACCGCACGCTTTATGCTATGACAAAGATGCTGCCCGAGGCCGTGCTCGACTCGATGGTGAACCGTGGTACCCGTGTGGCCATCATGGCCCGCTATGAAGGTACGACGGATATTCCCGAGCACCACTACCTGATTAACGACACGGCACTGAACTGGGACGTGCGTGCCCGCGGTTTGGAAGGCACCCTGGAGATACCGTTGACCTCATGTGCCGAAGAAAACGTGCTGGCCTACCAGATTGACAAGTACCATGCTGAGGACATCCTCATCCATGAGTTTGCCCACTCCATCCATCTCATCGGCCTGACGCTGGCCGTGCCCGACTTCAACAAGCGACTGGAGCAGTGCTTTGAGAACGCCAAGGCCAAGGGCATACTAGCCAACACCTACCGCGAAACGGAGGTGATGGAGTATTTCGCTGAGGCCGTCCAGGACTGGTTCAACGTGAATGCCGAAATGGACCATACCGACGGCAAGCATAACTGGTGTAACACCCGTGAGGAGCTACAGGACTTTGACCCCGAACTCTATAACCTCCTGGCCGAGTATTTCCCCAAAACCAATCTGCAAATCAGTAAGCATCAAAAGGTTAATAACATCTCCAGATATTAATAAATCACCTTGCGGCCATTGTTGATGTAGATGCCGCGCTGCGTGGGCTTGCCGCTCAGGCGAACGCCGTCCAAGGAGTACCAGGCATCACTGACGGAAGAGTCAGCAGAGAGGGACTCAATGCCGTTTTCCGAAGAGCCGTCGCCAAAGTTAAGGCTGAAGGCGCGGACGGTTGCAGCATTGCTGATTTCAAAGAATGCGCGGCAGGCACCGACAGTGGGATATTTCGGGTCCTTAGGGTCAGTGAGGTCGGGCTGCGGATAGTAAAGGGTGTTGTTACCGCCCAGTAGGAGGGTGCTCTCTTCCTTTTTTGTATACTTTCTGGCAGAGTAGCGCCCTAGGAACTGAACCTTGCCGTCGCCGCTTTTTAAGTCGTTGAGATCTTTACTGAGGGTGACGCCGTTGAACACGGGCTCGGTGATGTTGTCTCCATTACCCCACTTGATGATATATGGCGTACCGGCGGTGATGGCGGTGACGGTAGTGAAGTTCAGGTAGAGCGTGCCGTCGCTGTCAAAGCGGGTCTTATATATCGTGCTGTTCTCTTCCTTACTCGTTACGTCGAGTGTCATGATTGTGGCTCCTGCCAAGGGGCTGGCAGTAATCTGTTCGGCGGTCAGAGAGAACGGCAGGCACAGCGTGTTCCATTTGTCGTCCTTGTAGAGCGTGCGCCCGGCCAGTTTGACATTCCCGGTACGCCCGTCGTTCTTCTCTATAAGGCTGGTGTTGTTTGAAGCGTCGTTGTCAATGACGAGGGTGCTGATGCTCACGGTCTTGTAGCCTGTTATTTGTAAGCCATCGCTCAGTTGTGTCCAGAGGGTGAGCTCATTGACGCCGACAAGCGAGGGGATGTAGGAGAAGTTCAGGACTACGCTCTGGCCCGCTGGGATATGGGTTGCCTGCCCCATGACGGCTTCGCCGTTGACGCGCAGCACGAGGTCGCCCGAATAGTCGCCCGTACCGCCGGTGACGGTGGCGGTCACCGTTTGCTCAGTGCCTGTATAGGTGGCGTCGTTGGCTTCGAATGTGACGCTTGCGGGGATGACGTTGGCGGGGATGGGCACGCTGATGGTGAGCTCGTTGCCGCTGATGGTGGCCGTCAGCTTGTAGGCGTCGCCGTCGAAGCACTCCTGCCAGGCCACGGGCGTCTCGCTGTAAGGCCGGCTCATCACCTTGATATAATAGGTGCCCTCGCCCACCGTGCTGGGGATGTTGAGGTCGGTGAGGGTGGCACTAATGTTTTTACCCCATCCCTTCGTCTGGTTCGCCTGGTCACCAAATGTATGCACCACATTGCCGCTGCCGTCTACTAATTGCACGGAAACGTCATAGGCATTTTTGCCGTAGTTATAGTTCCACACGTCGTAGTAGATGCTGATGCCGGTGAATGCGCCCGTCTCGCTGTCTCGGGTGAACGTCTTGCTGCTGCTGTATGCGTCAGAGCCGCCAAATCGCAACCCTTCCAGCGAGAGGCAGTAGTCGGCATTGCCGCCGACGGGCGGCTGTATGCCAATGACGGCGTCCTGCCCGAAGCTGAAGCCGTCGAGCGTCGACGAGCCGCCTATGCCCTGAGCCCACGGCTGTAGCACCGAGAGTTGGAAGTACCCGTCGCTGCTGCCGGCCCATCCCCAGTTGATGTGGAAGTAGTCGGCATTGTTGTCGTACTTGTAGCCGTCGCAGATGAATGAATGGCCGCCGCCGGCGCTCTGTCCGCCGAGGGCCACGGGCCTGCGGTCCGCCAGCTCGCTGTAGATGAGGTCCATCCATGCCTCATAGCTGTAGCTATTGCGGTAACAGTGGCGAACGCCGCCGTCGTAGCCGAAGCAGGTCTTCAGCACGTAGGGGATGGACTCGCCGTAGGCCGAGGAGCCGCCGTTGGCACTAAGGCCATACGTCATGTGTAGCGCCGTGCCGCAGTAGAGCATCAGCTTGGCCACGGCCTGTTGCTGCTCCGTCGTACCGGCGAGATAGCGTTTGCCGGTTTCCGTGTTAATAGGCGTATAGTTGGCTATCATCTTATCCCAGTCGAAGGTGGTGGCTTCGAGGCCGCTGACGGTCAGGTTGTAGGTGGCCTTGTCCTTGTCCTTCGTCTTGGCGGTGTAGCCGGGCAGGGCCGTACTGCTGGCCGTGAAATGGTTTTGGGCATAGTGATAGTACATGAGCTGTGCCACGGTGGTGGCCACGCAGCCTGTCACCGTATGTTCCCCGTCAATCTCCGGGCACAGGTCGTTGTAGGGCCTGCCCTGGTTCCAGTTCGTCTGTACGAGCGGCCCGACGGCCATCTTGGCGGCGCGCTGCGGGGTCCGCGACTTGCTGCTCCCGTCATCGCCTTCGCTCCCATTGCTCTGCAGCCAGGCTATCTGGTCGGCATAGCCCTGCAACCATGCCCGCATATTGTCGGGCAGGTCGTCGGGGTCGATGTTGCCGCTTTCGCCAAAGCCGAGGATGGGCACGGTCTGGTCGTCGTTAGAGACGATGACGAAGCCGCCGTTGCTCACGTTGAACACATAGAGGCCGCTCACCTGGCCCGCCGACTTCACGGTCGGGGCCGATTTCCTAGTGTTGTGGCTCGACACAAACTGCTGTGCATGTTCAAGTGCCTGTTCCTCTGTCACTTCATCGGCCCAGGTGCTCATGCAAACCGCAGCGAAGATCAGCGTCATCGCCGCTTTTACTATAAGAATTCTTTTCTTCATTCTAACCATCCTATTGGGAATTAAAAAATCGGCTGCAAAGGTAAGCATTTATTTTTAAACAGCGTACACTTCGGGCGTTAAAAGTAACGAATTATTCGAACGCGTAGCATATTTGATACGCCCTTATGACCTACAATTGGTCGTAGTCGGGGATATCGTGCAGGAAGGTGTAGGCTTGTCGCTCGTAGTCCATTCGGCAGCAATAGTGCTGGCGACCATTGGAAACCACGAGGTAGTCGACGTGGAGCAGGAGGTTGTAGACCGAGATCTGGTCGAAGACCCGCTGGGTGATGCTGATGTCGGGAGCCTTGTACTCCACAATCATCTGCGGCTGCATGACCTTATTATATAATAATGTGTCACAGCGCAGCCGTTTCTCTCCAACACGCAGCTCCACCTCGTTGGCCAGCAGTCCCTTGGGATAGCCCTTATGCTCGATGAGGAAATGCACGAAATGCTGGCGCACCCACTCCTCGGGAGTGAGGGCCACATAGCGGCGGCGCAGCACGTCGAGCACCTGCCGATGGCCACCACTGTCGCGTAGACGAATGTCGAAGGGAGGAAGGTTCAGTTCCATAATTTAGGGTGCAAAGGTACACAGTTTTTCCGAAACGGCACACAGTTAGCGATGAAAAATCAACACAATGAGACGAAAAGAAAACCAACTGTCGGAAATAATCCGTAATTTTGCGCCAATTTTAATGGCTATGACAAATCACACATCACAGAATTGCAAGAAACTGACGGCACTTTTCGCCGCCCTCATGCTGTTGCCAGGCCCCGGCATGGTCGCCGAGGATACCGAGACACCCGCGTTTAAGAACCAGTCCATCAGCGACCTGGGTAACGGCAAGTTCCAGAACCCCGTGGTCTTCTCCGACTTCCCCGACCCTGACGTCATCCGCGTCGGCGACACGTTCTACCTAGTGTCCACGACGATGGTGCACTTCCCCGGCGCTACCATCATCAAGTCAAAGGACCTGGTGAACTGGGAGTACTGCGCCCACCCCTTGAAACAGCTCTCAGCTTCCGACCGCTACTCGCTCCTCAACGGGCAGAGTGCCTACGCCTCGGGCATGTGGGCCTGCTCGATGAAATATCACAACGGGAAGTTCCATATCCTCATTAATGGCAACGACGCGGGCGGATTCCTGCTCACCGCCAGCGATCCCGAGGGAGAGTGGGAGATGAAGAAGCTGTCGCGCATCTACTACGACCCAGGCATGTTGTTCGACAACGGGAAAGTGTATGTGGCCTGCGGCATAGGCAACATCCAGATGTGCGAGCTCGACGAGAATTTCAACTTCAAACAGGAGAAGCGCGTCATCAGCGACAAGAGCGGTCTGGAGGGCTGCCACCTCTATAAGATTGGCGACTACTACTACATCTATGCCACCTACGGCGGCTGGCCCTCAGGCCAGGCCGTGTTCCGCTCGAAGAACATCTTCGGTCCCTACGAGGAGAAGATGCTCCTAGAGAAGACCATCAACGGTCAGGTGAACACCGTGCACCAGGGCGCGCTCTTCGACACGACGGAGGGCGAGTGGTGGTCTATCCTTCAGGAAGACAAAGGAGCGCTGGGCCGAATGCCCAACCTGCAGCCCGTGACGTGGGTGGACGACTGGCCCATCGTGGGCAACGACGGTGTGCCCGTCACCACCTGCACGAAGCCCAACGTAGGCGCGACCTACGAGCGGAAAGCCCTGCCCACGAACGACCCCTTCCGCACGTATCCCCTGGAGATGCAGTGGGAGTGGAACCATAACCCCGATGACAGCGGCTGGACCCTCTTCGAGCGTCCGGGATGGCTGCGCTTGAAGGCCCTTCCCGCCGACGGTGTCAGCACGTCGCCCGCCCCGCTGAAGCAGGCGCGCAACATGCTCACCCAACGCATACCCGTCATCCACAGCAAGCAGAACACCCCCATCAAGGGCACGGTGAAGATTGACGTGAGCCACCTGCAGGAGGGTGACCGCGCCGGCATCTGCATCTTCCAAGACCCCTACGCCTTCGTGTGCGTCGAGGTGAAGAATGGCAAGAAAAGGCTCCTTTGGCGCCAGGACATCGTGTCTGCCGATACCAACACCCAGCCGACAGAGAAGGCGGTGAGGAAGGAAGTGGGCGACGTGATATACCTGCGCGCCACCGTGAACTACAGCAACAGCCAGACGGCCTTCTACTATTCGACGGACAACGAGACCTGGAAGTCCATCGGCCAGAACACGACACTCGGCTTCAACCTCAGCGTCTTCGTGGGTGCCCGCTTCGGCCTGTTCTGTTATAATTCATTGGGCACAGAGGGCACAGAGGGTACAGAGAACACAGAGACAGGCTACGCCGACTTCGACTGGTTCACCACCGAGGACACCTTCGAGGAGTCGATGTTCTATCCCGAAGCGTTCGAGGGCTATCCGGAGGACATGCTCACCGCCGAGACGCTCAACGTGGCCGAGGACGACATCGAGGTGATGGTGGGTAACAGCACGCAGCTCGACGTCACCGCCACCTTCCGCGACGGTCGCACGGAGAACGTCGCCTCGCAGGCACGCTATCAGACCGACGGCAACGCCATCGAAATCCGCAACGGCCGCATCTACGGCCTCGGCGACGGAATCGCCAACGTGCGTGTCTACTATACCGATCCGAAGGGCAACGAGCTCACCGACAAGTTCACCGTGCGCTCGACCTTCTTCCCCTTCTCCGCACAATACATCAAGACCGACCTCTTCGGCAACGGCACCTACACCGAGAGCACCCACACCTTCAAGCCCGGACAGTGGGGGCAGATGGGCTGGCAGTACAACGACGGGGCCGACATGTCGGCCTACAAATACCTGGTCATCAACCTCAAGAGCACGAGCAGCGACAGCCACCTGAACATCTTCACCGAAAACAGCATCTGGAGTCCATGCTGCAGCACACCCGACTTCGGCTCAAAGAAGCAAATCGTCCTAAACCTCTCGACGGCCAAGTACACCAGTGACGGTGACAAGAAAGGCAAGGCGCTCGACACGAAGAACATACGCATCGTTTCCTTCTGGGGAACAGGCAGCAAGACCATCGTGGTGGACGACATGTACCTCACGAACAACGACGACTACACGCGGGAGACCGTAAAAACAGAAGGCGACGTAAACGGCGACGGTGCCGTCGACGTGGCCGACATCTCCGCCATCATTAGCGTTATGGCTGGCAGTGACACAAATGAGGAGGATGCCGACGTGAACCATGACGGAACCGTCGACGTGGCCGACATCGCATCCGTCATCGACATCATGGCCAACAAAACAAGGCTGTTATTCTTCCCTCATTAACCTACATTATTCACGGCAATATGGAAAAACAACGGATTAAAACTGATTTCACGGATTTTCACGGATTATTTATTTCTCCTCATCGAATATGAAAGAAATCCGTGAAATCCATTATAATCTGTATAATCCGTGTAATCCGTA
>JAFVFY010000004.1 GCA_017475265.1 Prevotella sp.
AAATCTACGAGATGCTTGGATATAAGAAGATGCCCTTCTGGAGAAAAGTAAAAGTTTGTAGTACCCAATGAGGGAAACAGGTCAGCCGAAGCGACGGTGAAAGCAAGAAGAACTGAGAGGTAGGGGCAAAGTTGGGTTAATATATAAGTAGTCTATCAACTCCCAGACAAAAGATTTTGAGAATGGGTCACCACCAGTCAGGCAGACTTTTATTAAGCCTTGGTCATAAAGTTCATCGATAATACGTTTGTAGTCATCAAGTGTCAATTCTTTTCTATCTCCACGTGTGCTGATTTCTTCATCGTTTCGTGTTGCGCCCACGTTATAGCAATGAATGCATTTCTCACTACAGCGATAAGTCAGTTCAAACATCACGCTTGTTATACCACCCACCTTTTCTGTATAAAGTTGTTCGGCATTGGATATGGCGTATGGCAGCTTTTCTTGTGTAGTACGTTCTACTGTTTGCTGTTGCTGACAGTTGTATTCACTTACGCGTCTGCGATAGTCGGCAATTATTTCGTCTGTTGGCAGCACAGAAGAAACAATGCCCATCTGCTCCAACTGTTCAAAGAACGGAGCTATACTTTCCATCGCGATGTTCAGCTTAGAGGCAATGGCATCAAGTTTAATCATACCATTACGAGGTACTGAAAGTATTTCTCCAATCACCATTGCTGAATAGCTCTCAAAGAAATAGCTCATGCCCGCAATCAAATTGTAATAGATTGCAGCCTGTGCTTTTTCATTATATCTCCCACACGTCCAGACTGGGCGATAGTACGTATTTAGTTGATTCATCTGCGGTTTCCACCAATTTTTTCAAGATTGTCCATAGCATCCATCGTTTCGTTCATGCCCTTTATGAAGTTCTCTATGTAGATAATCTTTAGTTTTTCCTCTTCGGCATTGGTGGGTGCATGGTATTCTTTGTCGTACTCATCTTCAGCCATTTGTTCAAACATTTCTTTTACTTTATCATCCATACCATCAACTAAATCGGCTAAGTCAAGCATATTTGAGAATTCTTCGTTGCTCGCCCCTGCCATGCCAAACATCGTGCCTTTTTTGTAGCCCGCATTTGCCATTTCTTGTTCTTTTGGTGTCATTGATGATTCCTTGACCTCAGATTCTGACATAGATTCTTTTTCCTCTTCTGTTTGTATAGAGGTCTCTGTGTTTTGGTTACTCGTGTTTTCATCCTCATCAGACGAAACAAAACCAATGGCGAACAATGCTAACACTGCAATTGTCAAGATACTTTTTTCCATAGACTAAATGGATTTGTTGGAATTAAGTGAATATAAATAGTTTAGATAATAGATTATTGGCGGTATTGAATAATACAACAGGTCGAGAATGTCGAATGTTCCTCTTACCAAGCCCAATCCTTGCAACACCTCGCTGCTAATGGTTACCACTGGCACAATTGCAAGGAAAACATATTTCTTCCATCCTTGGTCCTCATGCCAGATGGCATCTATAATGAAAAGGTAAGCTGCACAATAAAGACCGTCGGGCAAACTGAACTTAATGAAACT
This sequence comes from Prevotella sp., assembly GCA_017475265.1. GTDB lineage: Bacteria > Bacteroidota > Bacteroidia > Bacteroidales > Bacteroidaceae > Prevotella. The sequence continues at coordinate 1,542 of JAFVFY010000004.1, forward strand.
GGGAAGTTGCCAGTCAAGAACGGCAAGGCGAAGCGTGTCGATAAAAGCAGCAAGCCCCAATGCCTTGCACCACACATAGATGTATAGTGTCTTGCTTCTGAAAAGAAGATAAATCAAACAGCCTATAGCAAGGAAAAGGAAGCCCAGGCAAGTCTTTACTGTGCTGCTCTTCAGGATTGTTTTCTTGTCATCTCTTTCCATAGACTATACGGTTATTAGTATCAGTAACAGAAGTGTGAGCCTCTCGTTATCCTACCGAAGGCTCTGGTAAAACCTGTACAAAGATATTGAAACAGCCCACACCCTTGGAGAATATACAAGATGTGAGCCAAAGATGGCCACAACCAGGATTATTCCTGCCAAGGAGGGAACGTGTTCACAATCATCTGTTGTACTTTGAAGTTTACCAGACTTTTCGGTACAGATGAAAGCTATACGCTTCCTACTATGTTCGCCGCAGTTTTCCTACGACGTTGCAAATATAGGAAAAGTTTAGCAAACAGCGTTCATCGTGGGCTGCTTTTTCACATTTTTTATTTTAATGTTTCTGTTTGGACAGAGCCGCCTGTTGAGATGAATTTCAGCTTTGGACCATTGTAATCCTTGGGATAGACCACACAGATGTCTCCAGTACCTTCCCATATCTCCACTCCCCCTTCGAGTCCCTTCTGGGTGAGTGAGCCGTTATACCAAATCAACACTCCTCCATGTGAAAGACAGGAGGAGGGTTGACTACCTTTAAAGCTGGCTGTGCCATAAGTCCAATCTGCCATTGCAGTACACATCATACCGCAAAAAGCCAATAATAAAAGTTTTCGCTTCATAAATTCTTATGTTTTGAGGTTAATACCATAATTGAAGGCAAAGGTACTAAACAAAGACGAAAAATGGAAGGAACGGGGTGACCATTTCTTCCATTTCACATTATTTCATTCTTCGATGTCGGTTTGTTGCTGTTGCCTCTCGCCGTTCTTCCGCATCTTGTTGAACACATAGCTTGTCAGTTGTTGGAAGATGGCTTCGGTTTCATTACGGATGACAGTTTCTGGGATGTCGGGGAAATCATTTACCAGTTGGTCGCCGATTGTCACTGAACGGTTGTGGAACTCCGTGGACTGTTTTGCCCAGAGCTTGCCAGTGATAGGCGAAGGAAATATGGAGTCGCAGAAAGTGAAGATGGTGGCCTTGTAGGCTGTGTCCATCTGTTTTTCCAGTTCTTTCTTCATCGTTGCCCGACTGTCTTTCGGTTGTGGCGGCAGAGCCTTTGGGGATTGAGAGTTGAGATTTGGGGATTGAGAATTGAGATTTCTTGCTGCGCAAGCGTCCTTCGGCCGAGCGGAGGATTGAGATTTAAGGCTTGTCGGCTGTTCGGGGGCTGATGGGGTGGGCGTGACGTGTGACTGCTGGTAGAAGAAGAAAGCGACACAGGCAGCAATGACAAGTGATGCTGCCATGATGAGAATGGCGTAGGTGTGTCGACGGACAAAGATGCTTTTTCTTATCTCTTCCACCGACGAAAAACGGTCTTCGGGATTGGCGGCAGTGCATCGGGCTATCACCTTATTATATATATGGTGATTGGGCAACAGTTCAAGAATCTTGCCGATGGTGTAGATGTCGGCTTGAATTGATAATTGAGATTTGAGGTTTGAGATTTGTTCGGGGGCGGCAAAGGTAGCGGTGTGGCCTGTGGTGTCGGGGAAGGTGTCGGTGTAGCAGAAGCCGAGGTCGATGAGCTTCACCTGGTCGCCGATGCGGGTGAGCATGATGTTGTCGGGCTTCAGGTCGAGGTGGAGCACCTGATGGCTGTGTAGATAGCTCATGACATCGAGGAGTTGGCGGATGAATCTATCTGTGTGGCTGCGGTTCTTGAAATAGTTGGGATTGGTGGAGAGGCGTTGGGTGAGTGTCTCGCCGTCGATATACTCCATGAGTATGGTACTGCAGTCATTCTCAAACGAGATGTAGCGTACCAGATTGGGATGCTCCAACCTGTAGCCCGTCTCGAACTCTTTGCGCAGTGCCTCGCGGTAGCGTATGTCGCCGGAAAACTCTGGCTTCAGCCGCTTTAGGAAGTGCAGCTTGCCGTAGAGTTTTACACGGAAAGCATCACAGGTGGCACCAGATGAAACTAACTGTTCAACCGATTCGTAGATTGACTGGCTGTTTGTGAACTGTGACGTTTCCACTTTGTTGATTGAAGATTGAAGATTGCTACTGTTTCCTGATGGACGAGAGACCCGACACCCGGCCAGCGGTAAACTGTCCTAACTGTTCGCCATTACGCCATACTTGGAGTACCAGTAGGGGGTGGTGGAGCACGAAGCTGAGGATTTCCACCATGTCGCCAACCTTCAGCTTACTGTTCACGCTTTCCGTCACGCGGTAGCGGTTGTTACCCAGATAACGGAACAGAACCCTGCGGTCGGGCAGATATTCTATCTCGACCTCCGCTTCGGGCGTAAGATCCGCCGAGCGTACTTCTCCGTCGGAGGCGTCAAAGTCGGAGTTCCCCTTGTCCTCAATCTCCTTGAGTTCGTCCCAGTGGGCATAGCCCAGATAGCGGGCGATGACGTCAAGCGTGGTGACGTGAGGGTTGCGCTCATCGTCGGCAAAGCCTGTTAAGCGTTTAAGCGTAGTAGCACCAATACGCACTCCTGTCTTGCCCTCAATGTCGAGCGACAGCAGTTCGCAGTCAGAAGGCAAGCGCAAGTCGGCACCCGACTTGCGCTTTAGCATTTCTATGATATGAAAAGGTAGTCTCATGGTCTATTCCCATTCGATTATGCGAAATGCAGCGCACATCGGCATTTCCAGAGATTTTGCCGTTCTCAGTGGTCGTTTTTGGGGGTCGTATTCTCTCATCTTGTTCATACTCATTATCAATTACTTATGCAAAAATAGGCATTTTATTTTAAATTAAAAAGAAATCGGCCAGCAAAACAACATCATTTAACAGACGGCCACCCCTACATATATTATAATAAGGTGAGTAACCTCATGTCGCTCTCTGTGAATTGCAACTCACCACATCAACAGTCTCAGTGGCGAAAATTCCTGAGGACCTATTTGGGAAAATGCTGAGGCCACCCCTCCATTTGTCACGCTCCTAACTCTACCTTCACCGAAGGGAACAGTCCGAAACGGTGGTACACTTGTTCAATGATGGTGGTCAACTCGGCAACAGTCACACACTCGTTAGCCTCAACATCAAAGACTACAAGCGCATCATGGAGATTAACCACTCTGTAGCCTCGACTCCAACACTCTTTGAGTATCAGACGGAACAGCAGACTTTCGGCTTTCATCATCGTATGGGGCAGCTTATCGTCTGTGCTCACCTTCATGGCTCGTATCACCTTCCATACATTAGGGTACTTTCGTATGAACGACTTGCAGAACTTACTAACGTAACTATCGGTGATGTGACTGTAGAACACTTGGGCGAACACTCGCTTCTTTACCTCGCTACGTTCCATGTCACCAAACTCGGACACGAAATCATCGTAGAACGTTCCTCGTTGGGTCTTGATGATGTACTCCAGCACGTCTAACGGCACATCTATCTCGTTATGTTTCAGTATGTTGCTGACAACTTCCACATCATAATGATATTGGGCTTTAGCCTCTCTGATTATATTAGAAGGAATAGAATAATATTTAACAAGATAATGATTTAATAATAAAGGATGAGAATTGGATATGTCAAGTTCATATTTGATATTGAAGAACTCACGCAGTGAGCGAGGCAACGAGGTTAGATGATGGTAGATGCGGCCTTGCTCGTCTATCTTGTATATCCTTATATCACTCTCTTTGAAATCATCAATACAACTTCGATGGTATTGATAACTGTGAGTTTGTTTGTCGGCAATGGTCTCGTCAATGTAAACAAGTGCATCGTCTTTCCTCGTCAGTCGTAAACAAGTCAATGACTCCATGTATTTACGTGTGAACGGTGTGACCTCTACTTGTTCAAACATCTTTCTCCTATCAGCCTCACCCCTCGCCCATTTGATAAACTTCACATTGTGACTGGTCATATAGCCAACGTTCCATTTCATCAGTGTGATGGTCGTGGAATGTTTACCGACTGAATAAGTGCCAATGTTGATGATGCCCAGATATGACAAGTTCAGCAGCATATCGTTCCAATGGTCGTGAAAGATGTGGTCACGGTAAAACTGAGCGTTGAGGTGACAATGCCCCTCGTCACTCTGCTTGCAACGTGTGATGATAACGTGCAGCAAGTATTGATACTTGTGCATGAGAATTGTCTTAGACGGTTTCCTCTTACCGTCACTGAAGGACAAGATATGTCGCTCACAAATGGTTTCAAGCGGTATGTCCTTCAAATAAGCAATGGTGATTTTCGGTGTATTCTTCTTCATAATGTTATCCCTTTGAGCAAATATATCAAAAAAAGTTGTAAAAAGCAAATCTTTTCACCATTATTATGATATTTATTGAATAGAAGTAAACTCATTTCTACTTCATATAAATATATGGAAGATAACAAAAGTATCAAACAGCGACCTTCAAGGCAAGGAGCAAACAACCCAATGTGGGGAAGAAAGCACAGTGATGAGGCTCGTAGAAAGCAGAGCGAGGCGGCAAAGAAAAGACATCAGCAGTACCAGCAGTGGAAGGACAGCCAAGCCCATATAACGATGGATGAATTTCTCGGTAGTCAGCCCATGAGGGAGTACATCAGTTCACTAATCAGAGAGCAAATAGACAAAATGATATGGAAGGAGTAAGACAACAGTACATCGACATGGTGGGGCGGTTTAAGGAACAGTCCAAACGCAGCGTAACACGTATCAAGATGATATTGGCTTTCACAAGTTGGTACAGACAAAAGCAAGATACACTCACCGAAGAAGAAAAAGAGTACCTACAGAGCAACATCTGTCAAATACGTGAAAGTGAGTACCACTTCTAAAACAAACACGGTAAGTAAAGCCACTTGTGCAGCCTCAATGTTGCACAAGTCCTTTATTTATGGGCGTTTCAGCACTTAACCAGTGCAAAAAACAACGGTTTTCCGTCTCTATCTTCACTCAACTTGTTCAGATTTGCGGATGCCTCTGCCACCACTCTTAGACAAAAGTACACCCTTGCGGATGATACACTTCTTGTTTTGGTAGGGGTGTTCACTCGTTAAGCCGTAGTTACGTAGGCTCGCATAAGTAATGCCAAGTTCCTCGCTCGTGTAGAACTCGTACATGTTGGCAACTGAGCCGTAGTAGTGGTGTTCACCGTTTATCTCCAAGTGAATGACCGTTCTTTCTTTCTCCATCTTACTCGAATTTTGTGCAAAGGTAGTCAAAATATTGCAAATACCAAATAAATGCAACCTTTTTAACTGGGTTTAACGCTAAAAAGTTGCATATATTGAATAAATGTCGTACCTTTGTACCGTGATTAGTAAACAACATGTCAAACTTCAAAATTCATACGACAATGATACAAGCATTAGCAATCAGCAGCAGCACAGTAGTAAGGGCAACCGTTATCGCCCAGCGTACCAACAGTGAGGAAATCGGCATCATCAAGGCCATGATGATTGCACAGTTGAAAGAAAAACTCGCCAACGGTGTGGCTCACTTCATCTTCATCAAGAAGAACGGAGAAGTTCGTGAGGCTTGGGGAACTACCAACCCTTCATTGTCAGCCAAGCACATCAACGGCAACGGTGTATCAAGAGAGGTGTATAAGACAACAGCCTACTTCGACATCGAAAAAGGTGGGTGGCGGTCACTCAGATGGGAGAGCATCGTTAAGGTGTTTTGAGGTCAAGGAGGGGTAACACCCTCCACCTCCAATGTACTCAAAAAATGGGGTGTACTCAAAAAACTCAAATATATCTCTCAACAAGTTCAAAAAGTAATACGAAACGTGTTCACAGATTTATCAAAGATTAATATGAAAACAGCAGTTATCTACTCTCGCACAAGTTCAAGCGGTTATCAGCAGAATCGCCAAGACACATCAAGACAAGTGGCAGACCTCAAAGCGTATGCCAAGTATGCACAGATGGAGGTGGTGAAGGTGTACGAGGAACATGTCAGCGGTGCAAGCAAACAGAAGCCTACACTTGTTGAGGCTATCGACTACTGCAAGCGTGAACATGTTGACACATTACTCGTCAGTGAGTTGAGCCGTGTGGGTCGTAACGCTTTCGAGGTACTTGCAACGGTGAAGGAGTTGGTGGATAACAAGATTAACTTGTTCATGCAGAAGGAACAGTTGACCCTACTCGATGAGAAGGGTGAGCCGACACTCTTTGCACCGATTATGATTGCCACTCTCTCAACATGTGCCCAGTTGGAGCGTGACAGCATCAGTTTTCGCCTCAACAGCGGACGCAAGCAGTACGTGGAGAATGGCGGTCAGTTAGGACGTAAGAAGGGCAGCACCAAAACGAAGGAGCAAAAGGAAAAGCAGTACAAAGAAGTGCTCACCTACCTACGCAAAGACTACTCCATCCGTGTGACTGCAAAGCTATGCAATGTCAGCGTTGCAACCGTTCAACGGCTCAAAACAGAGTTTGAACTATGACTAATAGCAAACAAATTGCAAAATTTTGGTAAATAATTCAATAGACAGAGCGTTCTTCCAGAAAAATTGCGTAAATTTGTGGCGCAGTTCTGAAAAGGGCTGTGACATATTAAGAAAGCGCATTTCGCTTATTCTGACCCTGTGAACTTGGACACTTCACAAGTTGGCCGAAAGGCTAATGTAATATCAGAATAGTGGGAAGGACGCTCTTCTTGGTTTGTATTCGTATAGTACGCAATACATCCAAGTGGGGTTTGTTCATTCTCCTTATCTGTATTACAAGGGAGTCCAAGCCCTACAGGGAAGATAGGGGATGGAGGCTCCACTTTTTTATATGCCCTATTCAATAACAATTAACCGCACTCACTGAGCCGAAGGTGCTGAAGTTGTTTGGATGACTCAGTCATGCCGACATCGTACAAACAAGTGGGTCGCTTCTGAGGTTATCTTGGGAGTCGTTTTCCTTGTATGTGGTTGTGCTATCTACTTACTATTCAGAAGCAAGAGCCTCAACATCTATCAATGGTGTTCTGCATTGGGGTTATCCAGCAAGATTGACTCGCTCCGCAACAGTGTTCAAGGTTGGAACATATCGGAGTTCGTTAAGTTCAGTCTCCCAGATGGTTTGTACTGTGCCGCCTATATTCTTATCATTGATGCCATTTGGCATTATGACAATGGCGTGACCAAATACATCGTAATTTCACTTGTTCCTTTTGTGACCATCAGCAGTGAGGTGTTACAATACTTTGGATTAGTCAAGGGGACATTCGACATATACGACCTTATTTGCTATACGACACCACCAATGATTTATCTTATTTACATTTATAATTCATTCAAGTCAAACAAATTAAAAATTAAAAGATTATGAAAAAGTATTTTATGACAGTCGCAACAGTGGCACTCTTTGCCATCGGTTTTGCAGCATCAGATGAAGAAAACAACGAGTCTCAACAGACCGAGCAGCAGCAAACTGAACAAACTGAACAGAAACAAGAAACAGAAGCCGAGCGTCAAGCACGTGAGCAAAAAGAAGAAGCAGAACGACAAGCACGTGAACAAGCCGAAAAAGAGAACAAGAAAAAGGAAATTTTGGAACAAGCCCAAAAAGCAGGATACGAAAAGGGTTTCACTGTAGGTCCATCAAGTTACATAACGGATGACCCAAAGATTTATGCGAAATCGTATTATACAAGTCGTTATGGTGCTCCAACAAGCAGCGAAGAAAAAGAATTGTATGAAGCATTTGTATCTATATACTTAGAGGCATACGAAGAAGGTCATAAAGCGCAGCAATAGGTAATATGAGTATCAAGAAAAAAATCCTTATTGGAATTATTATTGCACTGATAGTGATAATTGCAATTGTAGTATTAAACCCAACTCTTACTGAGTCTTTTATGAAAGGATTTCACGAGGGAATGAATGGGAAATAATCAAATGAAACTGAGGTGGCCAACATCGGCTACCTCAGTTTGTTTTCGAGTTCGGCTATCTCCTTATCGTACTTCGCCTGCTCTGCCTCGTACTCCTTCTGACGTTGTGAGCGTTGGAGTTTGAGACGTTCAAGATGCCTACGGTTGTTATCCTCGACAAGTTTAACACACTTGTCACAGTAGGCATCTAACAAGTTACTGAAAGCCTTGATTTTCTTCTCGTCAGTCCAGAGTTTCTTGTCAACACACTCCAACCCTTCAAGTATCTCTCGGTACTGTTTGTAATACTCCAAGGCTTTAAGACGTTCACCCTTTTTTCCCTCGTTTATCTCTCTCATGTAGCGTTGACAGCACTTGTATCGACCATCTACATTCTCGATACGGTCAAGGTGTTCAACTTGTTCTTTACTAAGACTCTTGCACATGGTCTTAATCATGTGGAGTTTGTCATCCTGAGTTAATTTTGTACTCATAATTTTAAGTTTTTTAAGTAATCAATATGTCAAAAAACACTGTAAACAACATGTTTACATGTGCAAGAATATAGAAAAAATATTTAAGTTCCAAATTTTCAGAGCACAAATTAACAAGTAAAGCCCAAATTTCCGAAGAAACTTGGACTTGTTCTGTGTTTTGCTTGCACAAGTGAGGGTTGAGGCTACTTGAAGAACTGTCGCATCAGTTGGGCGTTTTCCTCTCTCGTCACCTTGATATACTTCATGAAGTTTGCCTCGGTTGTGTGGCCAGTCAACTTCATTATACTAATGGTGGGTGCTCCTTTGAGATAGAGGTTGGTGGCGAAACTCCTACGTGCCGTATGACACTTAATTAACTGATACTTCTTATACTTGATACTCGTCACCTTGCCGCCTCGATTCTCCTTGATGATTACTTCATCGTTAATCTCGGCAAGGCGGCCTAACTCCTTCAAATGCTGATTGAAATGTGATTTGTCACGCATCTTGGGGAACTTACCTTCATACTTGGCGTACAGTTCCTTGATGTAGCGGTGCATGGGTATCTTTACCTTCTCGGAGGTCTTTTCTGTTACAACGGTAATAGTTGGCTCTGTAGCCTCAACGTCAAACAGAGCCTTCTCCAAGTGGTTGAGGTCGCTCTGTCTGAGCCCAGTCCAACAGCCTATTATAAAGAGGTCTCTCGTTTCCTCGATTGTACTCTTTGCGTCAATAACACCCTTACTTTTCAGCATGGGAATATCCAAGGCGTACAGACGTGATATTTCATCCTCAGTCAAGTAGATGTTATCCACCTCAACCGACTTGCTACGATACGACTTGTAGGTTTCATCTTTTATCAGCCCTTGACGTGCCGCCTCGTTGAGCCATACTTTCAGCAGCGAGAAAGAGGCTGGTATTGTATTATATCGGTAGTTCTTACTCGTATATGCCCAGTCCATGAACATTTCTTGAAATTTGAGGTCAAACACGGAGAAATCATCTTTCAGATGCTTCTCAGCAAAGAAATCCTCATACCTTTTTAACACCGTCTTATGGTGTACGATGGTACGGTCAGCAATATAACGGCCAGTATGAGCATCCACCTTCTTGTGCATGTTCTCCACGTATGAACGGAAGAACTTTAGCGGTGTGATAGCTTTCTTTTCTTCTTCTTCCTTCTCAGCCTCAACCAAATCTTCTATGGCTAACTTCACACGGTCTTTCACAAACTTGGGCGTACCGAAATAGGACTTGTCTTTGGGGTTGAGGTATATGTCGGCCATATACTTGTTAATGGCAGCATCCAAAGCATCCAAGAACTTGTTTACCTTACGACTCTCTCTATTGATACGGTCAGAGAACTCAGTCGAGACAATGCAACGTTGCTTCTCAACATTCCACGTCTTAACGTAAACCTTCTGTGTGGTCGAAATAGTCCACTTACCATTGAAGTAACCAATGACAACCACCAAGGATTTATCATCCTTCTTCGACTTCAAATTGTAATTGTAGTTTATCTCCTTCTTTGCCATAACTCACTAATTTTGGTGCAAAGGTACGAAATAAAATTGACACCACCAAATTTCGGTGGTCGCTGGTGGTCGTTTTTGGTGGTCGTTTTTGGTGGTCGTTTTTGACGGTTTTGTACAAAACAACCACTACTTTGAAAATCAAACGATTACTCAAAATAGTGGTCTAAATAACTGATTTATAATAAATTTATAATATTCTTCTCAGTATTCAAAAGGATTTCAAATTATTCCCATTCGATAGTTGCTGGTGGCTTTGAGGAGATGTCGTAACAGACGCGGTTGACGCCGCGAACCTTGTTGATGATTTCGTTGGAGACGCGGGCCATGAAGTCGTAGGGAAGATGTGCCCAGTCGGCAGTCATGGCATCGGTGCTGGTGACGGCACGGAGGGCTACGGGATGCTCGTAGGTGCGCTCATCGCCCATGACGCCGACGCTGCGGACAGTGGAGAGGAGGATGGCACCTGCCTGCCACACCTTATTATATAATGTCTCACCATCGGTATCGACATACTCTCGGAGGCCACGGATGTAGATGTCGTCGGCATCCTGCAGGATGCGAACCTTCTCGGGGGTGATGTCGCCGAGGATGCGGACGGCAAGGCCGGGGCCGGGGAAGGGATGGCGGGTGATGAGGTGTTCGGGCATGCCGAGCTGACGGCCCACACGGCGCACCTCGTCCTTGAAGAGCCACTTCAGGGGTTCGCAGAGCTGTAGGTTCATCTCCTTGGGCAGTCCGCCGACGTTGTGGTGACTCTTGATGACCTTTCCCGTGATGTTGAGGCTTTCGATGCGGTCGGGGTAAATGGTGCCTTGGGCAAGCCAACGATATTTACTATTTGACGATTTACGATTTACGGTTTGGCTGCGCGTTTCTTCGCAAGCGGCAGAGCCGAGTCCGATTTGGCTACGCGTTTCTTCGCCAGTCGATTCACAGTTTACCAGTTTTTGTGCCTCGGCGTTAAACACCTCGATGAAGTCGCGGCCTATGATTTTTCGCTTCTGCTCAGGGTCGGTGATGCCAGCGAGGTCGGCGAAGAACTTTTCCGATGCATCCACGCCGATGACGTTGAGGCCGAGACCACGGTAGTCGTCCATGACCTGACGGAACTCGTTCTTGCGCAGCATGCCGTGGTCTACGAAAATACAGGTGAGGCGGTCGCCGATGGCGCGGTTGAGGAGCACGGCAGCCACGGAGGAGTCCACGCCGCCAGAGAGGCCGAGGATGACGCGGTCGTCGCCTAATTGTTCCTTCAGCTCCTTCACGGTGGTGTCGACGAACGAGGCGGCACTCCACTCCTGGCGCGAGCCGCAGATGTCGACCACGAAGTTCTTCAGAAGCTGCTTGCCCTGAGCGGTATGATAGACCTCGGGGTGGAACTGGACGGCCCAGACAGATTTGCAATTTGACAATTTACAATTTACGATTTCCTCTCCGCTACTGAAGGCTGCGTACTTCACGTCCTTGGTGGAGGCGATACACTTGAAGCCGTTGGGGATGGCGGTGATGGTGTCGCCGTGGCTCATCCACACCTGAGAACCTTTCTCGAAACCACGGAAGAGGGGGTTGTCGAGGTCGATAGTCTCCAGATGTGCACGGCCATACTCGCGGCTGTCGGCCTTTTCCACACGACCGCCCAGGGTGTGGCTGATGAACTGCGCACCGTAGCAGATGCCCAGCACGGGCACTCGTCCCACGAACTGTGAGAGGTCTACCTGGAAAGCTTCGGGGTCGTGGACGCTATAGGGAGAACCGGAGAGGATGACGCCGATGATGTCGCCGGATTGCAAATCCTGCTCAACGGTCGAAAACTTGTTGTAGGGCAGGATTTCGCAGAAGGTGTCCAGCTCTCGCACGCGGCGACCGATGAGCTGGGTGGTCTGCGAACCGAAGTCGAGGATGATGATTTTCTGCATGTTTAAGCCCCCTAAGTTAGGGGGATGGGGGTCTGAACGCGAGCTCCCTAAGTTAGAGAGTTGGGGGTCTGAACGCCCTTCGTGTCTTTCCCATTAATTGTTAATAATTATATTACTGAGAGTCTGTTCAGACCCCTAAATCCCCTTACTAAGGGAACTTTGGCTTGTTCAGACCCCCTGCCCCCTAACTTAGGGGGTTCGAATGAAGGTATCGGCTTGCTCCAGTGCACCGGGCTTACCGACATCCAGGATGCGGAGGTCGTCTTTTCTACAGCCCACGATGCGGGAGCGGTGGCAGACGGAGAGGTAGAAGTCTATGATGGGGAAACGGTCGGGGAAGCGATTCATAAGCCTGAACAGGTTGGGAGAGAAGGAGTGGATGCCGCTGAAGGCGAAGGCGAACAATAATTGAGAATTGAGAATTAAGAATTGAGAATTGGGCTGCGCATGGACCTTTAGCTCGTCGTCGATGGTGATGTCGGCTTCACGGAGCCAGGGGAAGGGTGAGCGTACCTCTCTCGTCTCGATGTTCGTCCAGCCCATGAGGCGCATGGCGTTGTCGAAGAGCAGGTAGCGCTTGGTCTTGCGGCGGCTGACCAGCAGCACGGCATCCTCTTCTGGCAGATGCTGGCGGCGCAGCCATTCGTAGTCCACATTATCGAGGATGTCCACGTTGTGTATGAGGATGGGCTCGTCAGGGTCGAAGAGGGGTGCGGCCTTCTTCAACCCGCCGCCGGTGTCAAGGAGCTGTTCGCGCTCATCGCTGATGGCAATGTCGAGGCCGAAGTTCTGGTGGGCGCGGAGGTACTGCTCTACCTGGTCGGCAAAGTGGTGGACGTTGATGACTAGGCGCTCGTAGCCTGCCGCCTGTAGACGGTCTATGACGTGTGCCAGCAAAGGTTTGCCGCCCACGGGTACCAGCGCCTTGGGCATTGTGTCGGTGAGAGGACGCAAGCGAGTGCCAAGGCCCGCTGCGAGAATCATTGCCTGTCTCATAGGCGTATTGGACTATTGGACAATTTACTATTTGACTATTGCACGCTGCAAAGTTACAATTATTATTCTGTACGGGCACAGGGACGACCGTTAAATATTCTTTATGGAAATAGGATAATTGGCATGTTTTTTGCTGTTAAAGGGTTAAGAAAGGAGATTTTGTTATGGCATTTATAGATTATTACAAGATTCTGGGTGTTGACAAGTCGATAGCCCAGAAAGACGTGAAGAAAGCATACTTGAAGCGTGCCAAGCAGTTTCACCCCGACCTTCACCCCGACGACCCGAAGGCGAAGGCGAAGTTCCAGGCCCTGAACGAGGCCTACGACGTGATTGGCGATCCTGAGAAGCGTGCGAAGTACGATCAGTATGGTGAGCAGTGGAAGGAGGCCTCGGCCTTTGGCGGAGGTGGTAGTGCCGGTGGTGCCTCCGGCGGCTCGCCCTTCGAGGGCTTCGACTTCTCGTCGTTCAAGGGTGGTGGTTTCAGCTCGTTCTTCGAGAACCTCTTTGGCGGCGGTCGTGGTGGCGGCGGCTTTTCCTTCACGGGTGGCAGCGGTGGCTTCGGCGGTGGTGGCAGTCCCTTTGGCGGTCGCTCGTCGATGGATACCCAGGCCAGTGTAGACATCGACATGTATACCGCCCTCCTTGGCGGTGACATTCTGGTGAGCACGGGCACGCAGAAACTGCGACTGAAGGTGAAGGCGGGCACACAGCCTGGCTCGAAGGTGCGGCTGCGTGGCAAAGGTCAGGGGGGCAGCGACCTGATTATCACCTATAATGTGAAGCTGCCCACCTCGCTTAGCCCTCGTCAGCAGGAGCTGCTCAGGCAGATGCAGGTTTCCTAAGGATTTTTCGGATGACTTCGCCCACCCAGAGCACCAGCGAGGTGGAGGCGATGATGATGAGCCAGTGGACTGGGTGGAGGTGTGTGACGTTGAACATCTGTCCGCCCAGCTCCACGATGAGGATTTGTCCCACGAAGATGACAATGGCTATGCACATAAAGCCCCGGCACTCCGTAAGATGGGAGAAGGCCGAGCGGTCTGTCATGAAGGCCTTGGCGTTGAACATGTTCCAGAACTGCAGCATGACAAAGATGGTGAAGAAGAGGCTCAGCTCGTAGGGGCTTAAACCTCCCCCGACCCCTCCGAAGGAGGGGAGAAGTGTGCCGGATATGTCGTAGTGCTGCATGTAAAGCAGGAGGGCGAGCAGCAGGAGGGTGAAGAATCCTCCCACGCCGACGATGTTCCAGGCCATGGGGCGGGTGATGATGGGGTCGGTGTCACGTCGGGGCTCGTCGAGCATCACCTTCCGCGTTGGAGGCAACGATGCAAGGGCGATGGCTGCGAAGGTGTCCATGATAAGGTTTACCCAAAGCATCTGCGTCACCGTGAGTGGTGACTCCGTGCCTAGGAAGGCCCCGATGAGTACGATGAGACAGGCCACGACGTTGATGGTCATCTGGAACATGACGAAACGCTGGATGTTCTTGTAGAGCGAGCGTCCCCACATCACGGCATTGGCGATGGTCGAGAAGGAGTTGTCCTGTATGGTCATGTCGCTGGACTCCTTGGCTACTGCCGTTCCGTCGCCCATAGAGAGCCCCACGTCGGCGGCATTGAGGGCGGGGGCGTCGTTGGTGACGTCGCCGGTAACGGCCACCACCTGTCCCTGTGCCTTGAGCATACGCACGAGGCGCTCCTTGTCGTTGGGACGGGCTCGGGCGAGGATTTTCATTCCGGGAATGCGCTGTTGCAGCTCCTCGTCAGTCATGGCGGCAAATTCCACTCCAGTCATGATGTTGCTGTCGGTGTCAGTATCGGTCCAGAGACCAATTTGCCGGCCTATCTCTTTCGCTGTGCCAGGGGTGTCGCCAGTGACGATTTTCACTTGTATGCCTGCGCCGATGCAGTCGTTGATAGCGGCGGGGACTTCTTGGCGGACGGGGTCGGAGATGGCGAAGATACCGACGAAGTGGAGGCCCAGACCCTTCAGACCCTCCCCCAACCCCTCTCTGTTTAGGGAGGGGAGAGGTGTGGTGTCGTCAAGCTCCAGATAGGCTAAGGCGAGGGTGCGCATGGCCTTTTGCTGATAGGAGAGGAGGGCTTCTTCAAGGGCCTTGCGCTCTTTTTCGTCGATGGATGAGAAGCCCATTAGGATTTCAGGGGCACCTTTGACGTAGAGCATGCGTGTCTGTCGGGGATTGCAAATCCCCTCCAGCGTGTGGACCAGGATGTCCGACTGTACTACGGTGGCCATGTATTTGTTCTCCGTGGAGAAGGGAAGGCGGTCGATGATGGTTGCCCGCTCGCGAATCTTCTGATAGTCGATGCCTTGGGCATGGAGCCACAGCAGAAGGGCACCCTCGGTGGGGTTGCCGATAGCCTTCGGGTGGGCAGGGTCGGAGAGGTCGAGGTTGGCGGTGGTGTTCACGGCTATCATCTCGGCCAGAAGCTGTTCTGTATGTTGCGGCTGAGGTGCCACAAACGGGGAAATCCTGGCCTCTGCCACCTGCATCTGGTTCTGGGTGAGGGTGCCGGTCTTGTCCGTGCAGATAACCGTGGCAGCTCCCATCGTCTCGCAGGAGTGCATGGTGCGCGGCAGGGTGTTCTGCTTCATCAGCTTGCGCATGGAGAAGGCCATGCTGAGGGTGACGCTCATGGGCAAACCTTCGGGAACGGCCACGACGATGAGCGTGACGGCAATCATGAACGTGTTGAGCACGTAAGTGATGAAGTCGAGCCAGTCGAAGGCTATTAGCTGTTGGCCGTTGGCTATTGGCTGTTGGGCGTTGAAGAGGAAGTAGGAAATGACACGCCCTACGATGACGAGGGCTGCGATGACATAGCTGGCCGTTGTAATCCATCGTGCCAGGGTGTTGAGCTTCCGGCTCAACGGCGTGGGGTCGCCCTCCTCCACCTGGGCCGCCTGGAACACCTTCCCGCTCTCCGTGCGGTCGCCGACGGCAAAGACACGGGCGGTGCAGTAGCCCTCAATGATGGTGGTACCCTTCATAATGTGGTTGCTGGGGTAGGTGGCATCGCCGTCGAAGTCTTTCTCTATGGTAGTCTTCGTGGCCTGTGGCTCGCCGGTGAGCGACGACTCATTGACGAGCAGGTTCAGCGACTCCAGCAGTTCGCAGTCGGCGGGCACCTCCTCGCCGGTCTCCACGATGACGATGTCGCCCACGACGATGTCGCGCCGCGCCACCTGGCTCACGTTGTCGTTGCGGATGACCTTCACGGGCGTGTCGTCGTTCACCTTGTTGAGGCTCTGGAAAGTCTTCTCGTTGCTGCGTTCCAGGAAGTAGGCCACACCCGTGGCCAGCAGCAAGGCGACGATGATGCCGATAGGCTCGAAGAAAGTGGAGAAACTGGCACCAGCCCATTCAAACTCGTAGATGCTGATGCCTATGGAGAGGACGAAGGCCGTGATGAGAATCCTGAACAGCGGGTCCTTGAAGCCTCCGAAGAATCCCACCACTATAATAAATAATGTGGCGAGGAGCAAGATGGCGGGCATGACCCATATCACCTGTCCCAACCTGCCCGTGAGCAGTGCTGCCGCTACGACCGTTATCGCCACGAGGATTGCCAGGCTAAGGGGAATCCAGTGGGTGCAGGTCTTGCGCAGCCGGTCCCAGAGGGTTTCCTTCTCAGGCGGCGTGAGGATGTTCAGGCCGTATTTCTCCCGGCTTTCTAGCACTTGAGCGTCTGTCAAGCCGGTGTAGTGCTGATTATTGTTCATTCTAGAAGATAATGATTCCTGCTACTGCACCGAAGAACCCGATGCCGAAGCCGGCCACGACCTGTGGCAGTGTATGCTGTCTTACCATCATGCTCCCCGATCCGAGGATGCCGGCTAGCATCAGCGTGACGCAGAGCCACCACACGGGGTTGAAACCCAGTATCTCGGCGAAGGCCACGAGTGCACCGGCGATGCCACCGATGGCAGCGGTGTGTGTGGAGATGTTCCACCATAGATGAATAATGGTGCAGGCTATCTGGACAATCATCGTGGCGATGACGATAGAGAGGATGAAGTGGAACACGTTCATGGACTGCAGCACCCACACACAGGAGCCATAGCCGGCCAGACTGAACACGTAGGGCACCATGCGCAGACTTTTCTGTCCCAGCTCGCGTGCCGTCCACCGCTCCAGACGGAATGCCAGGTGGGTGATGACGAAGAACAGGGGCAAGACGATGGTGAAAATGGCCACAACAGCCAGCACCGTGAGCTTGTAGGGCAGCGGCAGGAGGCTGAGATAGCTCAAGGTGAACAATGCGGTGAGCACCAGCACGCACACCAAGGGCAAGTAGAACGAGGTGAGCACCAGGCTGACGAGCCTCGCCGTGTAGATGATACTTTTCCTTCCTATTTTCATGTCATTTCATTTCCTGAGCCTTGCTACGGGGAGTCCCAGCTGTTCGCGGTATTTCGCCACGGTGCGGCGCGCTATGGGGAATCCTTTTGCGGCCAGCATGGCGCTCAGTGCCTCGTCGCTCAGGGGTTTATGCTTGTCCTCGCCCTCTATCAGTTCTTTGAGGGCGGCTTTTATCTTGCGGGTGGACAGCTCCTCGCCACTATCGGTGACGTAGCCGTCGCTGAAGAAGAACTTCAGGGGGAACGTTCCCCAGCGGGTTTGAACATACTTCGAGTTGCTCACGCGTGATATGGTGCTCAGGTCCAGTCCCGTGCGCTCTGCCACGTCCTTTAGAATCATGGGGCGCAGCAGACTCTCGTCGCCCTCTTCGAAGAAGCGGTGCTGGATGTTGATGATGGCCTTCATGGTGAGTGCCAGCGTGCGGCGGCGTGTCTGTATGGCATCGATGAAGTTTTGGGCGGCATCCACCTTCTGTTTCGTGTAGAGCAGCGCCTCCTTCATCTGTCGCGAGAGTCCCTCGCGGTTGTTCTGGTATTCGTGCAGCAGGTCGGCAAACGACTGCGATACCTGCAGACGGGGCACGTCGCCGCTGTTGAGTGCGAAGGTCACGGTGCCATCGTCCTGAGTGTCTACGATGAAGTCGGGGGTGATATGGTGCAGGGAGCGTCCCATGACCTCGCCCATCGATGCCCCTGGCTTGGGGTTCAGACGGCGCAGTTCGCGCAGCACCGCCTCCATGCTCACGTCGTCGAGGCCCATCGACTGCTGAATTTTGTCCCAGTGCTTCTTGGTGAAGTCATCGAAGTAGTCGGCGATGACGGTGCGCATGTGGGAGTTGAGGGGTGAGGGGCGGGAGGGGAGAGCGTCAATTTGCAGCAGCAGACACTCCTGCAGCGAGCGGGCACCGATGCCGGGTGGGTCTAGCTGTTGCAGTTTGTGGAGCAGAGCTTCCAGCTGTTCTGTGGTGAGGTCGATATTGTGGTAGATGGCCAGCTCTTCGCAGATGGTGTCGAGGGGAGTGCGCAGCAGTCCGTCGTCATCAAGCGAGCGGATGAGGTACTCCATGACGTAGCGATCCTGTTCCGTCAGTTGAATCTCGCCCACCTGTTCCAAGAGGCTGTCATAGAACGACTGTGTGTCGCCCAGCTGCATCTCCCGCTCGTCAGGATCGGCCACGTTCATGCCCCCCTGGTAGACGGGCAGCTCCTCGTCGTCACGGCCTATGCTTTCCAGGGCGGCGTCGAGGGCATCGCGTCGTTCCTCCTGCTCGCGCTGGCTGTCGTAGTCGTCATCGGAGTTCTCGACGGGTGAACCGTCGAGGGCGGTCGGATCGCCGTCGTAGAGGGGGAAGTCGTCCTCGTCGGACGATGGTTCCAGGGCGGGATTATCGTGCATCTCCGTCTCCACGCGCTCTGCAAGCTGTTGAATGGGCAGCTCCACGAGCTGTGCCCGCAACAACTGTTGCTGGGAAATGCTCTGTTGCAGCCGTTGCTCCTGCCGCTGTTCCTGTATCTGGGTCTGTGACAATGTTATTTGCGATTTACGATTTACGGATTTTCGATTTACGATTTGGCTGCGCCATCTCAACTCTCAACTCTCAACTCTCAATTCTCAATTCTCAACTCTCAATTCTCAATTAAAGAAAGTATTCCTTTAGTTCTTCGGCGTAGGTATGCAGCACGGTGGGCTCAAGATTGCCGAAACGTTGCCACATCTGCTGGCAGGGCAGCAGCAGGGGCGAGATGACCATGGTGTCGTGCCCCAGGTAGGGGTCGCAGGTCTGGTAGATGTCCATCACTTTCACCACCTCGTCGGCATTGAGGTGCAGCAGCTTTGCCAGTTCGCGCACCTCGGGTGTGGTGCTGACCATGGTCGAAGGAGTGAGTTGGAAGTAAAGGTTCAGAATCATGGCGAGCATGGCGGGTGTGAGCCGTTGCTCCAGCGGTTTGTCTTTGTCGGGAGTCTCCTTGGAGGAGGGAACAATGGGCCGGAAGTCCTTCTCGAAGGTTTCCTGCACCTCCACCCCTTCATAGAACTGTCCGGCATCGCCGAAGCCCCTCATGCTGCGCAGCAGACGCACGGCTCGTGACAGTCGTTGCGGGTCTTTACTGTACGTGTGCCAGAGCCGTTCTATGCGTGGCGTCTCCAGCCGGGCCAGTTGCTGCATACGTGCCTGGAGGGCCTGCGGGGGAATGTGCAGTTCCAGACTCAGTTCTACCAGCTTGCGGTCATAGAGGGCTTTCACTCCTGTTGGCTTGCGCAGGTAGAGCTGCATGAGCAGCAGCCAGTAGTCATCGTGCCAAGTGCCGTTTCGTGCCATACGTTTTTAGTTTGCCAGTGGTAATGTGAATACGAAGCGTGCCCCTGTCGTGTAGGTTGTGTCGAGGGCAACATCACCGCCCAGTCGGCGGGCAATGCTGCGTGCTACGGTCAGGCCGATACCCGTACCGTCGTAATAGTCGTCGAGCTGCACGAACTCCTCGAAGATATGCTCTGCCTCGGAGGCCGGCACGCCAATGCCGGTGTCCTCCACAACGAAGCAAACGAGTCCATGGCGGATGTCCACCTTCAACATCACCTTCTGGGGAGATGAGGAGTTGGGTAGTTGGGGAGATGCCGAGGCGTTGCCCACCGCTGCCTCAGCGGGCTTGGTGAACTTGATGGCATTGTCGAGCAGCAGCACCAGTGCACGTGTGGCCTGTTCTTCGTTGGTCTTGAGCATGGCCATTTCGGCTTCGGGCACTATCTCCAGGTCGAAGGTCAGGTGCTTGGCATCGTTGATGTGCGACTCCTCGGCGGCCTGAGCTGCAATCTGTATGGCCAGCAGGTCGTCCTTTCGCTCTATCTGGCTCTGGCTGCTGGCGTCTGAGAGTTCAAGCATCTTGTTCACCAGGCTGGTGATGCGCTGTGTGTTCTCGTTGATTTGTCGGTTGATGTCGTTGCGTGTCTCGTCGTCGAGTTCCATGCCCGGCGTGGTGATGACCTGTGTGAAACCGCTGAGGATGTTGAGCGGCGTGCGAATCTCGTGTGAGATTTGCTGGATGAAGTTGGTCTTCATCATCGATGACTCCTCTGCCCTTGCGTTGGCCTGCACCAGCTGGGTGTTGGCCCTGGTCAGCTGGGTGTTCATTTCCGAGAGCTTTGTGTTGCTCTCTTCGAGCTTGGCATTGGTCACCTCCAGCTTGTCGTTGGCATCCTCCAGCTTGTCGTTGGCATCGGCCAGTCGCTGCTGGGCCTTGCGACGGTTAATGGTGTAGATGACGAAGAAGACGGTGAGCAGACCCATGGCTATCAGGGTGTATATCCACTTCATGCGGTCCATCTCTGCCTTCTGTTCAGCAATCTGCGCATCTTTCTGGTTCGTGTGGAAGAGTGTGGCCATCTCTGCTGTCTCACTTTTCTTCTGCCCGGTGATGGCCGAGTCAAGTATGGCCAGTATGCGCTCACCGGCCACGCGTGCCGAGTCGTTGCGCCCAGCCAGTTTGTTAGCCTCGTATTTGGGCAGCATGTGCTGTTGGATATTGTCGAGCGATGCTTCCATGCCCCAGTCGCTCAAAGTCTTGTCGAGGAAACGGTAGTTGTCGGCTGCTTCGTCGTATCGCATGGCCTCCAGCAAGTAGTCGTTGGCGGTGATGCGTCCGGCTGGGGTATCCGAGTAATTGGTCTTGAGGAACTTCTGGTATGCCTTGGCGGCATCCTCTGTCTTTCCCAGTCCTTGCAGTGCCACGGCGCGCATGATTTCTATGCGTCCCGTGTACTCGTCGAAGTATTCCGTTCGTGCATCAGGTTTTTGGGCGTATTTGTTAAGGAGCATTTCCGTGCGGTCTATCCAGTAGATGGACTCGGAGTATCGCCGCGTGTTGATGTAGGCCTCGCTGGTGTAGACAGTGCCGACGACTGCTTCCTGGAACCCGCGTCCCGTGCTGTCGGTGGTCCACCGGTTGATATAGTGCCCTCGGGCTGTAAGGAAACTCTCGTTGGCCTCATGGTCCTGTCCGAGGTTCAGCTGGCAGCAGCCGATGTTGTTGAGCAGGATGGCAAAGTCGATGTCCGAGCCTATGCCGCGCTTCTTCATCTGCTCCAGGGCCTTCATGGCCACGCGCAGCGAACCCTCGTAGTCGCCCTTGACGAGCAGCAGCTCGGACAGGCGCCGTGCCGACTTGTTATAGCTCAGCTGGTCTTCGTCGGTCTTGACGGGGGCACTGAGAGCCTTGCGGTAGCACACTTCAGCCATGCGGTAGTTGCCCTCACGGTAGTACGACACGCCTCGCCAGCGGTTCGCGTTGAGAGGCGAGAGGTCGCCCGTCATCTCCAGACTGTCCACTAGTAAGCGCATTTCGGGGTATTTCTTCTGCAGTCCTACCTGGAATACCAAGCTGTCGGCCTTTGCTGCCTTCAGGTCCCAGATTTCCTTTCCGTCACCACAACCGACGAACTGTAGGGCACACAGCACGGCAAGACACAGGCATAGGAATTTTATCTTCATAATTCCACAATAATTATATATATACTCGGAATGACGATGCAAAAGTAATGAAAATGGCGATACCCACCAAATTTTCGGGCCATTATTTTTCTACACGCCTTGTCAATGCGTTAATCTTCCCAAAATTACTTTGCCAGTTTCGTTTTTTTTTGTACCTTTGCACCCACATTTTTTTTGGATATGGCAAAATAGCCAAATAGTAATGGTAAAATAGTAAATAGTCAAATAGTCAAATATTATTGTGGAAGACGAATTGATACAGCAAGAGGCGGAGCAGAACTACTCCGCGAGTAACATTCAGGTGCTCGAGGGCCTGGAGGCCGTGCGCAAGCGCCCAGCCATGTATATTGGCGACATTAGTGAGAAAGGACTTCACCACCTGGTGAACGAGACGGTGGATAACTCTATCGACGAGGCCATGGCCGGCTTCTGTACCCATATCGAGGTGACCATCAATGAGGACAACTCGATTACCGTGCAGGATAACGGTCGTGGTATTCCTGTCGACGAACACGAGAAGATGCACAAGAGTGCCCTGGAGGTGGTCATGACCGTGCTCCATGCCGGCGGTAAGTTCGACAAGGGCTCGTACAAGGTCTCCGGCGGTCTGCACGGCGTGGGTGTTTCGTGTGTGAACGCCCTGTCGACCCACATGCTGTCGCAAGTGTTCCGCAACGGACATATCTACCAGCAGGAATACGAGAAGGGTAAGCCGCTCTACGACGTGAAGATTGTGGGCGACACCGACAAGACAGGCACGCGCCAGCAGTTCTGGCCCGATGGCACCATCTTCACCACCACTGAATACAAATACGACATCATTGCCAAGCGTATGCGCGAGCTGGCCTATCTGAACGCCGGCATCACCATCACGCTCACCGACCTGCGCCCCGATGAGGAAGGCAACCTGCGCCAGCCCGAGGTGTTCCACGCCAAGGACGGCCTGAAGGAGTTCGTGCGCTACGTGGACCGTCACCGCACCCACCTCTTCGACGACGTCATCTACCTCAAGACCGAGAAGCAGGGCACACCCATCGAGGTGGCCGTGATGTACAACACGGACTACTCGGAGAACATCCACTCCTACGTGAACAACATCAACACCATCGAGGGCGGTACGCATCTGGCCGGCTTCCGCGCCGCGCTGACGCGCACGCTGAAGGCCTACGCCGATGCCGACCCGCAAATCTCGAAGCAGATAGAGAAGGCGAAGATTGAGATTGCCGGCGAGGACTTCCGCGAGGGTCTCACCGCCGTCATCTCTATCAAGGTGGCCGAGCCGCAGTTTGAGGGCCAGACCAAGACGAAGCTGGGCAATAGCGAAGTGGCTGGAGCCGTGAGTCAGGCCGTGGGCGAGGCTCTCTCCAACTACCTGGAGGAGCACCCCAAGGAGGCCCGCCTCATCTGCGACAAGGTGGTGCTCGCCGCCACGGCACGTATCGCAGCCCGCAAGGCCCGCGAGAGCGTGCAGCGCAAGAACCCCATGACCGGCGGCGGACTTCCCGGCAAGCTGGCCGACTGCTCGAACAAAGACCCGAAGAACAGCGAGATATTCCTCGTCGAGGGCGACTCCGCAGGCGGAAGCGCCAAGCAGGGCCGCGACCGTCACTTCCAGGCCATCCTGCCCCTTCGCGGAAAGATTCTGAACGTGGAGAAGGTGCAGTGGCACCGCGTCTTCGAGGCTGAGTCGGTAATGAACATCATCCAGTCCATCGGCGTGCGCTTCGGCGTAGACGGAGAGGGCGACCGCGAGGCCAACGTGGACAAGCTACGCTATGACAAGATTATCATCATGACCGATGCCGATGTCGATGGCTCCCACATCGACACGCTTATCATGACGCTCTTCTACCGATTCATGCCGAAGGTGATTCAGGAGGGACATCTCTACATCGCCACCCCCCCATTATATAAATGTACGTATAAGAAGGTTTCGGAGTACTGCTACACCGACCAGCAGCGCCAGATGTTCATCGACAAGTATGCCGCCGGCGACGAGCGCACCGTGCACACGCAGCGCTACAAAGGTCTGGGAGAGATGAACCCCGAGCAGCTCTGGGAGACGACGATGAACCCCGAGAACCGCCTGCTGAAGCAGGTAACGATTGAGAACGCCGCCGAGGCCGACGAGATCTTCTCCATGCTCATGGGCGACGACGTGGAACCGCGCCGTGAGTTCATCGAAAAGAACGCCACCTACGCGAATATTGACGCGTAAGGATTACAAAGAAAACAACGAATTACACGAATTACACGAATTGTACGAATTATAAGCGTGCAATTCGTGTAATTAATTCGTGCAATTCGTGTAATTAATTCGTGCAATTCGTGTAATTCGTTGTTATTAGCTATTTTGTTGTCATTAGCTATTTCGTTGTTATTAGCTATTGTATAAGGTCTAGGCATCTCTCAATGAAGATGCCGCACATGCGGTCTTTCACGTCGCGGTTGCGCATAATCATCGCGCTGACCACGTCCATGGCCTTCCGCGTGCTTTGCTTCAGCGGTTCGCCTTTCATCAGGTGGGCGATGAGCACGGCGGAGAAGATGTCGCCCGTGCCGTGGAAGAGACCGGGAATCATCTGATATTCCAGGAAGAAATGAGTGTCAGCCCCACGTCCTCCATACTCCCCTCCCTCGGAGGGGTCGGGGGATAGGGGATAGTTCCCCCCTCCTTCGGAGGGGCCGGGGGAGGTTCCGCACACCTGATGTTTCCCCTCAATGATACAGCTGGTGATGACAGCCGAGCGTGCTCCGATGTCCGTCAGGCGGTCGAGCAACTGGCAGGCTTCCTCATGGCTCATGCCCTTGGGCTTGTACTGCACGCCGGCAAGATAGCACGCCTCGGTGTAGTTGGGGATGGTGAGGTGCGCCACGGAGACCATCTGGCGCATCAGCTCCACCTGTCGCTGGCCGATGCCGTTGTAGAGACTGCCGTTGTCGCCCATCACGGGGTCTACGAAGATGGTGCAGCCCGTCTGCGCCTGTTCGCGGCAGAAACGCGCCACCAGCTTCGCCTGTTCCTCGCTGAACATCAGTCCCGTGCAGATGGCGTCGAAGTGGAAGCCCAGGTGCTGCCAGATGGGCAGTGTGCGCCGCATGTACTCGGTAGTGTCGAGTTGGGTGAACTCCCCGTAGTTCAGTGTGTTAGACACCAGCGCCGTAGGCAGACAGAACGCCGGGATGCCCAGATAGGACAGGATAGGCAGCATAGCCGCCATGCCCACCTTGCCGTAGCCGGCAATGTCGTTGATCAATAGGATTTGCTTCATACGCACTTCAGGTTCTTCTCCAGCTGCGCAGTGCTGCTGGCACCTACGAGCACGGAGGTCACACCACGTTGCTCCAAAATCCAGCGCAGGGCGTGCTCGGCGAGCGTTTCACCCCGGTCGTGGGCCTGCTGGTTGTAAAGGCGAATACGGCCGAGCAGCTCGTCGGTGAGCATCTCCTTCTTCAGGAACTTGCCCTTCGCCATGCGTGAGTCTTCGGGGATGCCGTTCAGGTATCGGTCGGTGAGCAGTCCCTGTGCCAAGGGCGAGAACGAGATGAAGCCCACGCCATTGTCGGCACAGAAGTCCATGATGCCCTCCTCCTGCGGTTCGCGGTCGAGCATATTCAGCCGTCCCTGATAGATGAGCAGGGGTACGTCGCGCTCCTTCAGATATTTGTAGGCCGTGCGGGTGGCCTCCAGCGGCCAGCGCGAGATGCCCACATAGAGTGCCTTGCCCTGGCGCACCACGTCTACGAGTGCCTGCAGCGTCTCCTCCAGTGGGGTCTCTGGGTCGTAGCGATGGCTGTAGAACAGGTCCACGTAGTCCAGATGCATGCGCTTCAAGCTCTGGTCGAGGCTTGCCATGAGATACTTGCGGCTGCCCCAGTTGCCGTAGGGGCCGGGCCACATGTCGTAGCCCGCCTTCGTGGCGATGAAGAGTTCGTCGCGGTAGGGACGGAACGAGTCATCCATGAGCCGGCCCATGGTCTCCTCCGCCGACCCGTAGACCGGCCCGTAGTTATTGGCCAGGTCAAAATGGGTGATGCCGTGGTCGAAGGCATAATGGGTAATCTCGCGGCTGCGCTCATAACTGTCCACGCTGCCGAAGTTATGCCAGAACCCCAGGCTCACACTTGGCAGGAGCACACCGCTGCGCCCGCACCTATTGTACTTCATTCCGCTGTCATAGCGGTCATCTGCTGCTTTATACATAGTTTGTATAGTTTATATCGCGTGCAAAGGTACATCAAAATAATTGAAAAGCGGCACGCAAATACTTAAAAAAGCAGAAAAACGTTGGTCGTTTGAGAAAGATTCTATACTTTTGCAATTAATTCATCGTTAATCGTAATATCGAATTATCGTAATTTCGAAATATCGTCATACCGAAATATCGTAATATCGATATCTCTCAACAAATCGTAAATCGAAAATTAGTAAATCGAAAATATATAGATGACTACATTCACAGAGCTTGCCAACCACATCTTCAATCAGGCTATCAGCGACTATCACCTCACCGACAATGTGGACACGCCCATGCGCAATCCCTACGAGCGTGACAGCATAGAGTACAGCCTCTACATGAAGTGCTGGATAGACACCGTGCAGTGGCACTACGAGGACATCATCCGCGACCCGCACATCGACCCTACCGAGGCCCTGGCCCTGAAGCGCCGCATAGACCGCTCTAACCAGGACCGCACCGACCTGGTGGAGGATATAGACAGCTATTTCCGTCAGCAGTATAGCGAAGTGACGCCCCTGCCCGATGCCCGGCTGAACACCGAGAGTCCTGCCTGGGCCGTAGACCGTCTGTCCATCCTCGCCCTGAAGATCTACCACATGCGTGAGCAGGTTTCACGTGCCGATGCTACCGAGGAGCACAAGGCCCGCTGTCAGGCGAAGCTCGACGTCCTCCTGGAGCAGCAGAAAGACCTCTCCACCGCCATCGACCAGCTCCTCGACGACTACCAGGCCGGCCGTAAGGTGATGAAGGTCTACCGCCAGATGAAGATGTACAACGACCCCTCTACCAACCCCGTCCTTTACCGTAAGTGACGTCCCTTTCACTTCCCCTTCACTCCCCTTTCACTCCCCCTTCACTTCTCCTTCACTCCCCCCAAAAGTATCGTCCTTTAACTCCCCTTTAACTCCTCCTAACTCCCTTTAACTCCCCTTGAAGCACCAGCATATCCTCGTCATCCGCTTCTCGTCGCTCGGCGACGTCGCCATGACCGTTCCCGTGGTCTATGCCGTGGCCTGCCGTTATCCCGACGTGCGCATCACTGTGCTCAGTCGCAGCTATGCGCGCCCGCTGTTCGAGGACCTGGCGCCCAACGTGAACTTCATGGTGGCCGACATCAAGGGCGAGTACCGCGGTCTGCGCGGCCTCAACGCCCTCTACCGCCGTCTCGTTGCGAAGCAGTTCACCCACGTGGCCGACCTCCACTCCGTGCTTCGCTCCGGCTACCTCCGTCTGCGCTTCAACCTGGGGCGCTTCAAGGTGAATCATTTGGAGAAACACCGTAAGTGCCGCCGTCGTCTGGTGGCGCAGAAAGGCAAGGTGCTCCGGCAGCTTCCCACGTCGTTTGAGAACTATTTCGAGGTGTTCCGCCGTCTGGGCTTCCCAGTGGAGCAGTCCGACTTCAAGAGCATCTTCCCCCCTGAGGGCGGTAACCTCAACCTCCTGCCCAAGGCCGTAGGCCCCAAGCGTTCCTGGGAGCAATGGATAGGCATCGCGCCCTTCGCCGCCCATGAGGGTAAAATCTACCCTAAGGACAAGATGCTGGAGGTGATTCGCCTCCTCGCCGACCGCTACCCCAAGGCACGATTCTTCCTCTTCGGACGTGGCAAGGAGGAGGAAGAGGTCTTTATGCAATGGGAGAAGCAGATGCCTCAATGCCTCAACGTGGGACAGCATGTGGAGACCCTCCACCAGGAGCTTATCCTGATGAGCTATCTCAACGTGATGATTTCCATGGACTCTGCCAACATGCACCTCGCCTCGCTCACCGCCACGCCCGTCGTCTCCGTCTGGGGAGCCACCGACCCCCTCGCCGGATTCATGGGCTGGAATCAGAGCCGCGATAACGCCGTCAGCCTCGACCTCGACTGCCGCCCGTGCAGCATCTACGGGCAGAAGCCCTGCCGCTACGGTGACTACCGCTGTCTGACAGGCATCAAGCCCGAGACCATAGCAGAGCGCGCAGTAGCAGTCATCAATCGCAATTCGTGATAACGGAATCCCCAAATAAAATCGAAAATCGAAAATTTGTAAATCGTAAATATTATTAACCCCTTAAAACTAAAAACGACTATGAAGACTTACGTATGTGATGTTTGCGGCTACGTCTACGACCCCGCCGCTGGTGACCCCGACAATGGTATCGCCCCTGGAACAGCTTTTGAAGACCTCCCCGAGGACTGGGTATGCCCCATCTGTGGTGTAGGAAAGGACGAGTTCTCCGAGAACTGATAGCCTGAAGTTATAGAATAATATATGACGACATTCGCACTCAACAATCTTTGGACGTACCTGCAGGGTTTGTCGCTCTCGCAGAAAGACCGTAATTGGCTGGCTGGCAAGCTAATAGAACCTACTTCTGATGATGCCAAGACTGCTAAGCAGAAGGCATACGTGAAGGAAACGCTGACACGCGCACTTAAAGAAGTAGAGGCTGCCAAGCGTGAAGGACGCAAGTTGCAGACATTGGATGAATTCATCAAGGAACTGAGAACGGAGGAAGCTCAATGAAAGTAGAAATTTCTCTTCATGATGAGTTCAAGCGCCAGTTTAGACGATTGAGCAAGAAATATCGCTCGCTGACAGATGACTTGGAAACATTTCAGAAGGAACTGAAGAAAAATCCTTTCCAGGGCGACTGCCTCGGTGGTGGTGTGCGCAAGATTCGAATGGCCATCGGGTCGAAGGGCAAGGGAAAGAGCGGAGGCGCCCGCGTCTTGACGCTGACCGTGCTGGTGACCGATGATGCCGACGTAACGTTGCTCACCATCTACGACAAGGACGAAATCAGTAACGTTTCGGATGAGTACATCAAGTGGCTCATTAGTGAGGTGAGGGAGTGGTAGTTTCAACCGCAATGCGGTCTTTCATTTGTTTTTGTAAGACAGCTTTGCTGTTCCGCGCAAACGCTTTTTCAATCTGCGGTTTCCTGCCCCTACACCGGAGGAGGACGGCGACAGGAGGACGAACATGAATAAAGCCCGGAAGGTCGACTGACCTTCCGGGCTTCATTATTTTAAAGATGTAGGGCAAAGGCCCTGAGTGGGGATTAATCCTCGTCGTCCCAACCAGAACTGCTTTCACGAGAATAAGAAGCTTTGCTGCTCTGCTCTGAGTAAGTTTTTGGGAGGCTCTCAGCCAGCATCTTAATAGTTTTAATCTTGACCTCCATCATTATAGGCCTAATATATACTTTCTTTTCCATAATCGTATTATTTTTTATGTTTTGTTACTTAATGACTAATTTGCGACCGTCCTTGACGTAGATGCCCTTGGTCATGGGAGCGTTGATGCGGTGGCCGTTCAGGTCGTACCACACATTGTCAGCGTTCTGCTGATTGTCCTTAATCGTTGCAATGCCTGTGTTATCATCACCGGGCAAGCCGAGGAATGTGCGTGCTCCAGTAGGCAGTGCCAGCCAAGCCTTGTGGCCAGGCGAAGTGAATGCAGCACCATCGTCTGCACCCCAATACCAGCCGAAGGTGGTATCGTCGTTGCCGTAAGTCAGTTTATAGTATGTTGCACCGCCAGTAGTGGTTTTCTCTACATCGCTACCTTTAAGCAGGTTTTCGTTATAATTTCCTGTAGTTGACGAAGGAGTCAACGTCAAAGTGACAGATGCAGGTTTTGCGGAGTTGTAAAGCATAACGGCAGTACCTACAGGTACGGTGTTATTTGAATCATCGCTACCATCGGCAATCAGTTGGTAGGTAGGATTGATGCTATTCACTGCTGTAATGATGTAGGCAACAGTATTTTCGGGCAGGGTAACTTTACATACACCATTATAGTATGTACCATATCCTGTAGGTGCTAATGTCACATTTACAGTAGTAGTAGTAGCATCTTGCTGATGAACATAAAAATAATTTTCGTACCATTCATAACCACCATCGCGATTAGGACGGAAATAGATGGTATATAAACCGGTCGTCTCAATTGGATAATCATTATCCATGCCATTGGGATACCACGAACCCCATTCACTCTTGCTAGGAGATTTAACCTTAATTAAATCACCTGCAAGCAACGCTACATTAGTGATGATATAATCCTCTACTTCTGCTTCCAGATTTCTAATAAGTTTGTAATTCTGATCGCATACCCAATCATTATTATCATTAACCACGTAGTATACATCAGTGATAGTGAAAGTTTTCTCTATCTTGCCAGCATAATCACCTTTACCTGTGATGGTCACGGTGTAGGTGCCGCTATAAAGGCAGCCGTCACTATAGGTTACATCATAGTCAGTTGTGCTGCTCAACGTAGTATTGTTGAGTTCCACCACAGGGACGGGGTTGATAACGTTGCCCGTCCATTCATACGAAGCATCAACGCCAGTAACGGTGGCACCGCTGATGTCGGTACCTATGGTGAAATTAGCAGTGTAGTAGGTTATACTTTCTCCGCCAGCTTCATATTTACCGTCAATCGGGCCAAACCAAACTTTCAATGAATGTGAACCAAGAGACAAACTGCTGATATCAATAGCTGTAGAAGTGAATTCGCCACCTCCCGATTGGAATCTCATATTATTGTTGTATTCACCAAAACCGTAATCTTTATAGGCAATATTAATATCATTTTCAGCACCATTGTCAATTTGATAATGCATCCAATCTCCAGCACCACTTTTCCAGTCATTACTGTTGTCGCCAATTTGAATCTGTCCTCCGATGGTCAGCACATCCGTACTAATAAAGGAACCTAAATTTGCTCCACCAAATACACCACCTCCAGCCCATGATTCTGTTCCGTGTGCCTGATACCAAGTACCGTTAAAATTAATGTAGCTGTTGCCAATCCACTGAGCTTCAGCAAACGCTGTAGTGCTTGTAAGCACTGTAAAGAGGCACACAAAGAGCCTCGACATTAAGTAAAATGTTTTCTTCCTCATTTTTTTAACTATTAATTATTAATTAGTTGAATATTTATTTTTTGTTTTTGGTAGTCCTTCTTCGCGTCTTTTCGGCGTTCCGTTGGCTGGTAGAGATTCACGCTAGCTCGCTTGCTGGCGTATTGAGAATTACAGGCGCGTATGCGCCCGCCAAATAAAATCGGTGCAAAGTTAGGCACAAAGTAACTATGGAGACATGTCGTTTGCCTCACTTTTATTGTTTTTTGCCCAATTTCTTGCCTTATGTCAAGTGGGGATGGGGGCACTCCAACCCATAGTTAGGTGGCACTTAACCCAAGGTCAAAAGATTTTATATGAGATATTTACTCAAGTTTCGGAAGTAGGGCGTTCAATATGATGTTCCCACAATTTGTAAGTTTTCCGATTATGTAGGGGCAGGCCCATTCCCGAACTGCGTTCGCCTACTCGCCTTTCCGACCTACGGCTATTGAGTGATGACGCTTTCAGCGTCAGTTGGACTTCTTTGCGGATAATCATTTTTTGATTTTATTTTTTTATAATGATCATCCGCAATCAGGTGACTAAGACGAGTCTGTTGCTCAGCAAAGTACCGTGAGCTAGCTGAGCTAAGTGCGTGGGCTAGATGAGGTAAGTGCGCTGGTTAGATGAGGTAAGTGCGCTAGTTAGCTCAGCTAAGTG